>DAOOJE010000002.1:0-240133 GCA_035384965.1 Thermoanaerobaculaceae bacterium | reverse complement strand
ACATGCCCGAACCCTCCCACTCCCCAGACCCCCGCGACTTTGACGGGAACCTGCCATCTACCCGAACCCCGCCATGATCCGCCAGGCGACCAGCTGCTCGGTCATGGCACGCAGACGGCGGCAGAGAACCTGACACATGAGGGCGAAGAAACCGAGCATCGACGCGGGGTCGGAGGCGGCCGCCCGGGCGAGGTCGACACGGTTGATGGCGAGCAGCGAGCACTCGCCGCCATGGGCGATGGCGTCGGCGCTGCGCGGCTTCTCGTCGACCAGGGCCATCTCCCCGAAGACACCGCCGCGCCCGAGAATCGCCAGCGCTTCCTCGCCAAGGCCCGGAATTCGGCGCGAGATCCGGACCTGGCCGTCGAGAATCACGTACAGCGTGTCGCCCGGCTCCCCTTCCGCGAAGATGAACGCGTTTTCCTCGAAGCGATGCGCTGACAGCTGGGTCGCGAGCAACCCCAGCTCGGCCCCGGAAAACCCGAGCGTCCGCAACGTGAACCACTTCGCGGACTCGGGGAGAGCCACCTCCACGCCGGCGCCGCCGCGGTTTGGGGGTGAGGCGTGCTGGCCCGGCGCCATGATCTCGTTCATCACCCGGTTGGCGGAGCGGACCTTGGCTGCCAGCGAGCTCCAGAATGTGCGCAGCAGCTCGAGCCCAAGCCCGGGCTCGCCTCTCACCAGCTCCTGGAGCTGCTCGCCCGGCAGCCGCAGCAGCGTCGTGGGCTCGTTGGCCCGCAGGCTCCAGCACCGCGGCTGGCCGTCCAGGTACGAGACCTCGCCGTCGATGTCGCCGCGCAGGAACGCCGCGCCCAGAAGGTCGCCCAGCGGCGTCTGGCGGATCGCCGTCGCCGAGCCGCTGAGGACGATGAAGACGTCATCCCCGCCTTCGCCTTCGTGAAACGCCTCGCCGCCCGCTCGCAAGTTGAGTTCCTGGCCACACAGCCCGATCGCCCCGAGGTGGTGGCTGGCCAGGTGCTTGAGGCTCGAAAAGCCGCGCAGCAGCCCGAGCATGGCGGACCGCGCCGGGGTCGAAGCGTTCTTCGGCGTGGTCGGTTCGCGGCTGCCCTGCATGCTGGCAGAGTACACGAGCCGGCGGCAGGCCGCCAACCGGCCGGCTCGCCCGGTCGCGCCGCCTGCACCACACCGGGCGTGGAACCAGCGAGAGGAGGCCGCCGCCTCACTGGCTCGCGCCCTGAAACTCAACCCTCTGCTGGCCAAAGCGTTCCATGACGTCGCCGAGGCCGTGAAGGGCCCTGGACGCGGTTCGGCCGCGCGCCGGGGCGCCTCCGACGGCGTTGCCGGCTGACACTGCTGGCGCGAGGCTCTTGCCCGGGCCGGGGGGCAGTGGTACCTTCCCGCGAACGACGGCTCCCGCCCTCGGCGGGGCCTCTCAGGGAGACAGGGAGAGAGCGATGAGGTACCTGCACGTCGACCTGGAGAAGTGTGACGGTGGGCGCCACTGCCAGCGCGAATGCGAGGTGGCGTGCGCGAAGACCCTGTACCGGACCGAGGATGTCGCGTACTCCGCGATCCGGCTGCTGCCCGTCGCGGGACAGCACGACACGCTCGCCATCAACGTCTGCAACCAGTGCGGCGTGTGCGTGGCGGTATGCCCCACCGAGGCGCTCAAGCAAAACAAACTAGGCGTCGTGCTGCTCGACAAGAAGGCGTGCGTCGCCTGCTACATGTGCGCCGGCTTCTGCCCGACGCTGTCGATGCGCACGGTCGCGGGGCTGCACGAGCCGGTCAAGTGCATCGTCTGCGGCGCCTGTGTCAAGGCCTGCCCGACCGGGGCGCTCCAGGTCGTCGACAAGCCCGCGCCGGAACCGCTCATCCCCGCCGGAAGGTAAAGGAGGACGCCATGGCCGAGGACTACACCAAGCGCACCGAGTACACCCACGACGTCGACAGACTCAAGGCGGCCCACGTCGTCCTCAAGGAAGTGCCGTTCACCCCGTCGCTGCCGGTGCTCGGCTACAACAACCGCACGCTCCACATCGACCTGACGACCCTCACCGTGACCGAGAAGCCGGTGACCCAGCGCATGAAAGACATCTTCATCGGCGGGCGCGGCTTCGGCCTGTGGTACCTGTGGCAGGCCGTGACGCCGGCGACGAAGTGGAACGACCCGGAAAACGACATCGTCATCTCGCCGGGGCCGCTGGCCGGCAACACCCAGTACCCCGGCTCCGGCAAGTCGCTGGTCGTCACGCTCTCGCCCCAGACCGGCATCCCGATCGACTCCAACGTGGGCGGCTACTTCGGTCCCCTCATGAAGTTCTCCGGATTCGACGCCCTCGAGATCCAGGGCAAGGCATCCGAGGACGTGATCATCGTCATCGACGGGCAAAAGGGCGCGATCCGCATCGAGACCGCGCCGCTCGAGCCTTCCGACAGCCACGTCGCGGCCGAGATCTTCACCGCCGAGTACGCCGAGAGCGAGGCCGACCGCCGCAACGTCTCGATCGTGTCGGCCGGTTCCGCCGCCGAGCACAGCCTCATCGGCTGCCTCAACTTTTCCTGGTACGACGTGCGGCGCAAGGCGACGCGCCTGAAGCAGGCAGGGCGCGGCGGGATCGGCACCGTTTTCCGCGACAAGAAGATCAAGGCGCTGGTGTGCCGCGGCCCGCAGGTGCGGGGCGACATGAACCACCCCGCCGACATGGCCCGCATCACGAAGGTCGGCGTCAAGCTGCACAAGGAAATCCACGACTACGACGACCAGCAGTGCCACATGCGGCGGCAGGGCACGGCCCACCTCATCGAGATCATGGACGCCTACGACCTGCTGCCGGTCCACAACTTCCAGTTCGGCAAGCACCCCGACACCGAGAAGATCGCCTCCTGGATCTGGGACGCCCGCTTCACCCAGGGCATCCCCGACGGCTGCTGGTACGGCTGCTCTCTCGCCTGCGCCAAGGGCGCCGACGGGCACGTGGTCCGGACCGGACCGTACAAGGGGCACATCGTCACCGTCGACGGCCCGGAGTACGAGACCGCCGCCGGCTGCGCCGCCAACTGCGGCATCTTCGACCCCGACTGGCTGCTCGAGGCCAATTTCTACTGTGACACTTACGGCATTTGCACCATCACCTTCGGCACCCTCACCGCCTTCATCATGGAGTGCTACCAGCGCGGCATCCTGAACAAGGAGCGGACCGGCGGCCTGGAAATGACGTGGGGCAACGCCGAGGCGCAGATGGAGCTGCTGCACCAGATGGCTCGCGGCGAGGGGTTCGGCGCGATCGCCGGGCAGGGCGTGCACCGCATGAAGCAGATCTTCGCCGAGCGCGGCTGGGGCGATCCCCAGCTCCTGCACGACATCGGCATGGAACTCAAGGGCCTCGAGTACAGCCAGTACATGTCCAAGGAGTCGCTCGCCCAGCAGGGCGGCTACGCCCTCACCAACAAGGGACCGCAGCACGACGAGGCGTGGCTCATCTTCATGGACATGGTCAACAAGCAGATCCCGACCTTCGAGGACAAGGCCGAGGCGCTGTACTACTTCCCGCTCTTCCGCACCTGGTTCGGGCTGAATGGGCTGTGCAAGCTGCCGTGGAACGACATCGAGCCCGCCGACAACGCCCAGACCGACGAGCCGGCCAAGGTCCCCGACCACGTCTACAACTACTGCGAGCTGTTCTCCGGCATCACCGGCCGCGAGATCTCCAAGGAAGACATCATCACGATGTCCGAGAAGGTCTACAACTTCCAGCGCGTGTTCAACATCCGCATGGGCAAGGGGCTGCGGCAGCACGACATCCCGCCCTACCGCTCGGTCGGCCCGGTGACGCGCGAGGAGTACGAGTCGCGCGCCGAGCGCTACGACACGCAGTTGCGCGAAGAAATCGGCGTCAACCCCGAGGGGCTGTCGGTGGAGGAAAAGATCGCCATCACCCGCCGCTACCGCGAGGAGCGCTACCAGAAGCTGGTGGACGCAGTCTACAAGCGGCGCGGCTGGACCCCCGACGGCGTTCCGCCGGTTTCCAAGCTCCAGGAACTCGGCATCGACTTCCCCGAACTCGTGGAGGTCGTGCGCGCCCACGGAGGGTGAGAGCCCACGGGTCGGGCCCCGGCGCGCGGGGACCGACCCTCACCGGTGCGTCGTCTCACTCGCCCCGGGTGCGGAAGGCGGAAATCCCCGTGATCGCCTCCCCCAACACGAGGGCGTGCACATCGTGGGTGCCTTCGTAGGTGTACACGCTCTCGAGGTCCGCCATGTGCCGCCACACGTTGTACTCGCCCGAGATCCCGTAGGCGCCGTGCATCTCCCGGGCCATCCGGGCGCACTCGCGGGCCATCCAGACGTTGTTGCGCTTGCCCATCGACACGTGGGCGTGGTGCAGCGCGCCGGCCTCCTTGAGGCGGCCCAGCCGCAGCGCCAGCAGTAACCCCTTCTGGATTTCCGTGAGCATCCAGGCGAGCTTTTCCTGCTGGATCTGGAAGCCCGCGATGGGCGAGCCGAACTGCTCCCGCTCCAGCGAGTAGCGCAACGCTTCCGAGAAGGTGAAGAGGGCCGAGCCGACGGCGCCCCAGGCAATGCCGTAGCGGGCCTGGTTGAGGCACTTCAGGGCGGCTCCGAGGCCGTTCGCCCCGGGCAGGAACTGGTGCTCCTGCACCGGCACGTCCTCGAAGGCGAGGTGCGAGGTGACCGAGGCCCGCAGCGAGAACTTGTGCTTCTCGTCCCGGCTCGTGAAGCCGGGCGCCCCCTTCTCCACGAGCACGCCCCTGACCTGCCCGGACTCGTCGCGAGCCCACACCACGGCCACGTCCGCGACGCTGCCGTTGGTGATCCAGGCCTTGGCGCCGTTCAGCACCCAGCCGCTGCCGCTGCGCCGCAGCGTGGTGCGCATCGAGCCGGGGTCCGAGCCGCACCCGGGCTCGGTGAGGCCGAAGCAGCCCAGAATCTCGCCCGAGGCGAGCCGGGGAAGGTACGCCCGCCGCTGCTCCTCGGAGCCGAACTCGAAAATCGGGTACATCACCAGCCCGCTCTGCACCGAAAGCAGGCTGCGCCACCCGCTGCCGCCGAACTCCAGCTCGAGGTTGGCCAGCCCGTAGGCCGTGTGTGTCACTTCCGAGCCCCCGTACGCGTGCGGCAGGGTACAGCCGAACAGCGCCAGCTCCGAGCCGAGGCGGCGGCTGGTCTCGATCGGGAAGGTGCCGTCCTCGAAGTGGCGCGCTGCGTGCGGCAGCACTTCCTGCTCGACGAAGCGCCGGACGACCTCCTGGATCGTCCGTTCCTCCTCGCTGAGCAGGTCGTCGATGCTGACGAGGCTGCGGACGCGAGCCCAGGCTTCGGCCGGCGAGAGTCTGGTAGGCGTGGTTGTGGTCATCGATCGGTCCCCTCCCTCGAGGTCTCCGGGCGCGTCTAGCTCGTCGTTCCGTCCGCTGCCGAGAAGGCCGGCGACTCCGGAGCGAGCCGGCCACCGGCATGCCAGCACGACGGCCAGGGTAGCGGCTCCGACTCCCAGCGTCAACTTGAAATTCGTCTTGCATTTGGCGCATTCCGGACCAGCAAAGCCGGTTGACTGCTGCACCCGGCGGGTCCCCGCCGAAGGGCCGTGCGGTATCATCCGCGCGGGGGAGCGGCAATGATCCGGGTGAACGGCGATCCAGTGGAGTGGCGCGAGGGGATGACGGTGCGGGACGTGATCGTGGCCCGCAACTACAAGTTCCCGCTGCTCATCGTCACCGTCAACGGCCACCTCGTGTCGCGCGAGGCCTACGACACCACGACCGTACCGGACGAGGCCGCCGTGCGGATCCTCCACCTCATGTCAGGGGGGTAGCCTTCCCCCCCCCGCCCACCCGGTCGAGAGTCGAGAGTCCTCCCCCCGCCCCCCATACAACGAGGCCACCGACCCCCCACCGCCGCCCAGCCCCCTGGTGCGGGCGGAGTAGCCTGCACGGCCGCCCTCCCGCAGGCCGGTCGGGAGGGGAGCGGGCGCGGGCCTGCGGCCCCGTGTGAGGTTTTCCCGCCGGGTCGCGGGTCCCGGGGCGGAGCGGCTAGTTGCGCTTGCGGCGCAGGAACCGGTAGTCGGGGACCTGGTACTCCTTGAGCTTGGCGATGAGCGCGCCGCGCGAGATGTTGAGAATCCGGGCGCCCTTGGACTGGTTGCCCTTGGCCCGCCGCATGACGCGGTCGATGAGCAGGCGCTCGACGCGCTCGACGACCAGCTTGAGGTCGTCCGAGGCGAGCAGGTCGGAGGTGTCGCCCGCCTCTTCCACCACCGCCTCCCCGCCTCGCGCGCCCCCGCCGCCGAGGAAGTGCTCCGAGCGCACCATCTCCCCGTCGGGCGTCGCCGTCACGAGGCGACCGATCTCCATCACCAGCTCCGCCATTTCCCCGGTGAAATTCTGCGCCAGCAGCGAGTTGAGGCACTCCAGGGAAATCCCCCGAATGTTCTTCTCCTGGGCCTGCGCAACCGTCCGGATGAGGCTCGCGATGAGCCGCGGCAGATCCTCCCGGCGCTCGGCCAGCCGGGGCACTCGCAGCATCCGGCTCGAGAACACCAAGAAGAACGGCATGGCGAGCTTGCCCTGCTGGACGAGGGCGAGCGGGTCCTCGCCGCAGGTCGCCACCCAGCGCAGCGAAAAGGCGTTGATCGGCTGGTGCTGCTGGGCCGAGATGACGCTCGCCAGCTCCAACTGCAACGCCGCCGGCAGGGCGTCAGCGTGGCGCAGGACCAGCACGCCGCCGCGGCAGCGGCCCACGGCGCCCTTGGCGTCGGGCCCGAACGAGGGGTGCCCCGTCGGCCCGAAAAGCTCCTTGGCGAGCGCTTCGGGCTCGATGCCCCGGCACTCCACGACTTCCACGGGCCTGCCGGTCGCCGGGCCGATCCGGGTGAGAATCCGCGCCACCTCGGTCTTGCCGACGCCGGAGGCGCCGCAGATCAGCACCGGCTCGTTGCCGAACGCCGCGGCGAGCAGCCCGGCCCGCAACACCTGAATCGCCTGCGAGGAGCCCGGCAGCAGCCCGTCGAGCCGCGCCGCCGCCTCGCTTTCCCACCCGGCCCCGGGCACGCCTGGCCGACCGATGCGGGACCAGCACACGGCCAACAGCCGGACCACCTCGCCGAGCCAGAGCAGGCCCTCGTCGCCGAGCGCCCCGGCCGGACGGGCCGCGAGCACAGCCGCGACCTCACCCTCGCTGTTGGTAATCGGAAGCAACACCGTCCCACCCTTGGCGTCGCTTTGCACCGCGAGGCGACCGGGCGGCCGCAGGTCGGCGAGCCGGCTTTCCTGGAGCTTGGGCAGTTCGCCGGTCCAGACCGAAGTCAGAGCCAGCGGCTCGCCCCCGGCGCCGATCTCGAGCACCGCGAGGTCGACGGCTGGCATCGCCTCGCGAATCACGGCCACGACCTGCTGGAGGGTCTCGAAGCGCGGCTCGCGCAGCAGGTCCACGGTCCGGCGGCGGAAGTCGGCGTAGCCGGCCGGATCGTTGCGCAGCACGAACGACTCGACGGGCTCCCGCGAGGCCGGCGCTGCCGCGGCTGCGGTGGCGGACGTCTCTTCCACCGCTTCCATGCCGACGGCGTCGGCGCCCCGGAACACCAGCGTCGCGCCGCCGATGCGCAGCCTGTCCCCGGGGTTCAGCACGCCGCGCGAGCGGCGCTCGCCGTTGAGGACGACGGTCTGCCGGTCCACGGTCACGAAGGTGAAGACCTCGCCGCTGCGGCCGATCGACAGGTGCCGGTCGGCCACGCCGGGCGACTTGATCACCACGTCGTTGCGGCTCGACGAGCCGACGCTGATTTGCGCCTTGGCAAGTCGATAGGTCAGGACCGCCCCGTTTTCTGACTCCAGTGAAAGCAGCACCATGGCTTCTCCAATTCCGGCCGAATTCGAGTGTACTGCCCGAGAGCAGTTGATGCAAGCCCCCCTGGTGTTCGCGGAAAGCGTGCGGCCCCGCTGCCTCCGGTCCTTCCCATTCCGGGGCCGGGCTCCTACACTCGCAGCGTGAGACGGGCCCCTGTCGTGCTGGAGTTCGCGCTCCCCGCCGCCGATGACGCGGCCATGCGCACCCTGCTCGGCGGGCTGTGTCGCGCCACCGGGGCGAGCGGCGCGGTGCTGACGCTCCGGCCGTTGCACGGGACAGGCGCGATGTACCGTTTCGGGGAGAGGGAAGGCGCTCGCCTCGTGCTGCAGCTCCAGCCCGGCGATTCGCTCCACGCCAGTTGCGAGCTGTACGGCGCCGGGACAGGGCCGGCGGCCAGCCCGGCGGTGCTGGAGGCAGTGCGGCCGCTGCTCGAAAGCGCGCTCCTTGCGCTCTCCGAGCGATCCAACGCCGCAGTGCAGTCGGAAATTTTGTCGCAGATCCTCGGCGTTACAGGAGATGCGATCCTTTTGATGTGCTCCTCAGGCGAGATTATCTGGGCCAACCAGGAGGGCGAGGACGTCTTGGCGCGGCACACCCAGCGGCCGCAGGCCCACCTCGACGGCGACACGCAGCCGGTGCCGCTGCTCGACCTGGTCGTGGAGCAGATCCGCGCTCTACTCGAAAGCGGCGAGCGCTCGCGGCGCCACGTCCTCACGGCGTGGGGCGATGAGCGGTGGACGATCGAGCTGATGGTGCTGCCGGGCCTGCGGAAACGGGGGTGCTGCCTGGTCTCGCTCAGCCCGGTGCGCCTGCCCCGCGCCGAGGATCTCCGGCGGCGCCTGGCGAAGCAGCGCATCTCGCGGCGCGAGGCCGAGGTCCTCGCGCACGTCCTGAAGGGGCGCAAGGCCTCGGAGATCGCCGCCAGCCTCGGCATCACCGAGTACACCGTGAAGGACCATCTCAAGCACGCCTACGCCAAACTCGGCATCACCTCGCGGGGGCAACTCCTCGCTCGGCTCGCCGTCACTCCTTCCTCGTGACCCCGGCGCGGCGGCCGGGCCGGGGCCGGTCCCCGGGCCCCGGATATACTCCCTCCGTGCTGATCGGGACGCTCGCCGTCGATCCACCGTTGGTGCTGGCGCCGATGGCGGGCCTCACCGACAGGGATTTCCGCCTGCTCGTCCGCCGTATCGGCGGGTGCGGCCTCGTCTCGATGGAGTTCGTCTCGAGCGAGGGCCTGACGCGCGACAATCCGCGCTCCTGGCAGCTCCTGCGCTTCTCCCCGGAAGAGCACCCGATCAGCATCCAGATCTACGGTGCCGACCCGGCCCGCATGGCGGCGGCCGCCCGGGCAGTCGAGGAGCACGGAGCCGACGCTTGCGACATCAACATGGGCTGCCCCGCCCACCGCGTGCTACAGGGCTGCGCGGGGGCCGCGCTCGGGGCCGATCTCGAGCGGGCGCGGCGGGTGGTTTGCGCCGTCCGCGCCGCGACCACCCTGCCGCTCACCGTGAAGATGCGCCTCGGCCTGCGGGACGACTGCCACACCTACCTGGAACTCGGAAGGATCTGCGTGGGGGAAGGGGTGCAGGCGCTCACGCTCCATCCTCGCACCGCCCGCCAGCAGTACGGTGGCCGTGCCGAGTGGTCGCACATCGCGAGACTCAAACAGGCGCTCAGGATTCCGGTCATCGGCAACGGAGACGTGGCCTCCCCCGCCGACGCGCTCCGGATGCTGCGCGAGACCGGGTGCGACGCGGTGATGATCGGCAGGGCCAGCCTTGCCAACCCCTGGATCTTCTTGCAGTGCAGCCGGGCCCTCGCCGGCGAGGCGCCGCCGGTCCCGACCATGGCCGAGCGCCGCGACCTCATGCTCTGGCACTTCCGGACGGTCGCCGAGCGGGACGACGAGCGAACCGCGCTGCACAAGCTGCGACTGTTCTGCGGCTGGTACACGCACGGCCTGACCGACGGCCGCTCCTTGCGGCGCCGGCTTTCCAGCCTCACCTCGTCCGCCGCCGTCCTCGAGGCGGTGGAAAGCTTCTTTGCAGATCGGAGCTCCGCGTGACTCGACGACTGCCGGCCCGCATCCAGATCGATCTCGCCAACCTCACGCCGGAGATCCCTCCGGAGGTGTTCAGCGACGCGTTCCGCGACGCCTGCCACCGCCTCGACGCCTTCGTCGAGGGGCTGCTGGTCGAGCTCGCCTCGACGCTGGCGATCCCCCAGGGAGAGCCGGTCACCGCCGGGGAGCTGACGACGGCCCGCGGCTGGGCGGCAGGCGGGACCCTGGCGGTCGAGTGGCTCCTCGAGAATCTCGAGCTGTTCGGCCGCGCCGAGCGCCGTGCCGACGGCTACGTGGTCCGCTCCGGGCCTCCGCCCCGCGACCCGGCGGAGATCCGGGCCGAGGCGGTGGCGGCGCTACCCTCCACGCGTCCCTCGTTCGAGGTCATGGAGCGCGCGGCAGGAGCGCTGCCCGCCGTGCTCCGCGGCGAGATGCACGGCGAGGAGGCGCTCTTCGGGCCGGCGACCCTCTCCCTCTGGTTCGACTACTTCTCGAACGCCAACCCCCTCTACTACCCCAACAACGCCATCGCGGCGGTGGCCGTGGCCGGTCGCGCCCCGGCCGGGGCGCGGCTCCTGGAGGTCGGCGGAGGCGGCGGGAGCTGCGGCGAGGCTGTCCTGGTCGCCCTCGCCGCGGCCGGGAAACCGGCGGCGGTCTACTGTTTCACCGAGCTGCAGCCGGCGTTCCTGCGCCGCGGGGCGCGGGTCGTGCGGGCCGCTGCACCCGCCTCGTGCGAGGTCGTGTCGAGGGTGCTCGACATCAATCGCGTGCCCCCGATCGAGGAGCTGGGCGGCGAGCGCTTCGACGTGGTCCTCGGCGTCAACACCCTGCACCTCGCCGCCGACGTCGTGGCCACGCTGGCGGCGCTGCGGGGGCTGCTCCGGCCCGGCGGCGCGCTGGTCCTCGGCGAACTCCTGCGGCCCGCTGGAACCGGGGCCGTCCACCTCGAACTGCCGTTCGTGCTGCTGGATAGCTACCGCGACGTGCGCCTGTCCGAGACGATCCGGCCACGCCCGGGCTTTCTCACCGTCGATGGCTGGAGGCAGGCGTTGCGGCAGGCGGGGTTCGAGGAGGTGGAGGTGGTCCCGCGGGCCATCGACCGCTGTGTGCGTGGCTACCCCGGGTTCTATGCCGGCTCGGTGGTGGCTCGCAACCCGGCCGCTTCCTGACGCGTACCGTCCCCGACCCGGCGAGTGGAGGCGAGGTGGCCGATGCAACGGCGTGCACGATTCGGGTCCTTGGGGAGGGAGTGGCCGCGCGGGCTCCTCGTCGTCGTCCTCGCCGTCGGGTCGCTGCGCTCGGCCGTGGCGGACTGGAACAACGTCCCGACCGGCTCGATGAAACCCGCCATCCTGGGGAGCGATCGCTGGCCGCGCCGTGGCCGGTGGCCGTGTCGGTGATCTCGACCGTGGCTTGCGGCCGCGCTGGCGGCGGTTTTTCTCCTCCCTGAGGTAGAGGCTTCAAACGCCGAGCAGGGCGCGTAGTTCGGCGAGTTCGCGCTCCAGCTCGGCGGCCAGCGCGGGCGGCAGGCGGCCGCTGCCGCGCAGCACGGCGACCACCGACTCGAAGTACCACACCTGCTCCTCGCGCCCTCGCGAAAAACGGCTCCAGACAGCCTCGCCGTGCACCCGGTACGCCTCCACCACGCTCCGGAGGTTGTAGAGCTTGTCGGCGGCCCCGACCAGCAGCGCACCGTCGCTTTCCCCCGCCAGCCTCTCGAGGTACGCCTGCTTGCGCTGCTTCCATGGCGGCTTCGGCACGGTCCAGGCGTCGGTGCAGGCGGCGACGAGGGCCGCCACCTTCTCGCCGAACCCGGAACGAATCAGCTCGAAGGTGGCCGCGCCGCCCTGGTCTTCCACGGCGTCGTGCAGCAGGGCGGCGATCGCCTCGTCCTCCCCGCCCCCGTGCTCGAGGACCGTCGCGCACACCCCCAGCAGGTGCGCCACGTAGGGCACGCTGGTGCCCTTGCGGTTCTGGCGCCGGTGCAGCCGCGCCGCCAGCACCAACGCCCGCTCGAAACGCTCCCCGAGGTCGGGCATCAACACCCTCCCGAACGCCAGGCCGATGAGCGTGCGCGCCAGCCCCATCGCCGCCGCGACGCCGGCCGCTACCTCTCTCCGCCGCGCGGAACCTCGATCGCCAGGTCCTTGACCCGGCGGTACAGCGTCGCCCGGCTCACCCCCAGCTCGCCGGCCGCCGCGTCCATGTCGCCGCCCGTCGCGCTCAGCACTCGCATGATCTCGCCTCGCTCGGCCACCGCCAGCACCTCGGCCAGGGAGGTGCGACCGTGCCGCGGACGGGAACGGGCGATGTGCGGGGCGAGGCGCGAGAGGTCCAGCAGCTCGCCGTCCTCGAGGAAGAGCGCCGCCCTGGCCATCTCGTTCTCGAGCTCGCGCACGTTGCCCGGCCAGGCGTGGGCGACCAGCGCCTCCACCGCGGCGCGCGAGATTCCGGCAATGCGGACGCCGAGACGGGCCGCTTCCCGGCCGAGGAAGTACGCCGCCAGGTTGGGGATGTCGCCGCGGCGGCCGCGCAATGGCGGCATCTCCACCACCCAACCCGCGATGCGGTGGAAGAGGTCGCGCCTGAACTCCCCGGCCGCCATCATCCGGTCGACGCTGCGATTGGTTGCTGCCAGCACCCGCACGCTCACGATCCGCGGCTCCCGGGAGCCGAGGCGGAACACCTCGCCCGATTGCAGAACCCGCAGGATCTTCGCCTGCGTCTCCGGGCCCATGTCGCCGATCTCGTCGAGAAAGAGCGTCCCCCCGTGCGCCTGCTCGAACTTGCCGGGCCGGGCGTCCACGCCTGTCGCAACGCCCTTCTCGATGCCGAAGAGTTCGGCCTCCAGCAGGTCTCGCCCGAGAGCGGCGCAGTTCAGTCCCAGGAACGCCCCCCCGCACCGCGGCGAGGCCGCGTGAATGAAGCGCGCCAGGACCTCCTTGCCGGTCCCCGACTCCCCGAGGATGAGCACGCTCACATCACCCCGCGCAACGCGCCGCGCCTGCGCGTAGATCTCCTGGACCCGTGGCTCCACCGATGGAGGGTCGGGCAGCACCGCTTCCGGTCCGCTCAGGGTCTCGCCGGCGCGGCCGGCCGCTCTGCCCGCTCGCTCGCTGCCAAGAACGCGGCTGCCGCCCGCGCCAGGGGCTCATGGCGCCGCGCCTGCGCCGGGGAGCGGAAACCCAGCCGCACCTCGAAGCGGCCGTGGCGCGACTCGGTCCACTCGGGCTTCACGCCACCGCCCGCGCACCACCCGGTCGAGAACAGCACGCCGCGGGCGCCGCCCTCGCCGGCGGCGATTTCCACTGTGCACCCCGGCAGGCACTCGGCGAGCGAAGTGCCGCAAGACACGGCCAGCTCGGTCGAGCTGCACCCCTGCGCCAGCGCCCGGGCGATTTCCGGCAGCCGATCGAGCGCCCAGACCTCCACGGGGCTCGTGCTGTGCGTGCTCTGCTGGAGCCCCGGCGCCTCGGGCCCCTCGCCCGCGCCGCCCGCACGGAGCGCGACCGCCGCCTGCAAGTCGGAAGCCGTCACGTCCTCGAGACGGACCTTGACCCGCCCGAACTGCAGCGTCTCCCCCGGCAGCCAGGACGTGCGCTCCACCCGCTCCCCCTCGCGCCGCGTTCCGTTGCGCGAGCCGAGATCCTCGACGCACACCGATTCCGGGCCCACACGCAGCAGCGCGTGTCGCCGCGACACGCTCGCGTCGGCGAGCCGCACCGCGCAGTCGGGCTGCGAGCCCAGCAGGTGCTCGCCGGGTGCGAGGTCGAAGCGCGCCGTGCGTTCGCCCAACGCTGCAATCAGTCGCCACGCCATGGGTCTTCGCCGGCATCCATCGTAGCAAAGACCGGGCCGGCGCCCAGGGCCACCCTCACGCCTGCCCGCCCGTCATGAGCCGTGCGGCGCGGCGGCCGATCTCGACCGCGAAGTTGGTGCCGCGGTCCCACGGGTACACCTGGCTCATCGACGCGAAGAACAGCCCGGGCAGCGGCGTGGCGATGGCCGGCACGTGGCGCGAGTGGCCGACGAGCGGGACCGGCTGAGCGTACGTGGTGCGATGCAACCAGCTCCCCCTCACCCACTCTGGCCGGAACGTCGGGTTCACCCGCGCCAGGGCCGGCAGGAAACGGCCGAGCAGCTCGTCGTGCGAGAGCCGGAAGTACTCGTGGTCGGTCTCGAGGTAGTCGCCGCAGTACACGATGACGTCGCCGCCGAAGCGTTCCCGCGGCACGAAGTTGGTGTGCTCGACGAGAGCCAGGAACGGGAACCCGGCCGACTTCGGGAGGTTGTACCAGTAGTACCCCTCGGGCGAAAGCGGCTGCGCCAGCACCAGCACCATGACCACGGCACCCAGACTGTGCAGGGCCAACAGACCATCGAGATAGGTGGACGGCAGCTCCGGCGCCAGCCGCGCCAGCAGCGCCGGCGAGCACGTCGCCAGGCAGCGGTCGAAGGCGAGTTCGCCGGCTCCTGCCACGGCCACCCCGAGCCCTCCGCCGGGGCGGGCCGCAATACGTTCCACCCGCGCCCCCAGCTCGATGCGCACCCCCCGCCGGCGGAGCCGCTCGACCACCTCGTCCACGAACGCCTGGAACCCGCCCTCGTAGGTGCCGAGGCTCGGCGTGCGCACGTGCAGCCGGGCCCACAGCCACGCCATGTTGACGAGGCCGGCATACCGCTCCCCGAACTTGCCGATCACCATCGGCTCCCACATCCGCTCCCACACTCGGGGTCCGGCCCACCGCCGCATCCACTCCGCGACCGTGACCAGCTCGAGCGGCTGCCAGTTGCGGGTGCGCCGGAGGTACAGCCCGACGAGGCCGAAGCGGAGCTTGTCGAGACCCCAGCCGAGCCCGGGAAAGCGCAGCGCCGCGAGCGGGGAGTCGAACGGGTAAAAGCGCCCCCCGTGGTACATGACGGTGGTCGGGCGCCGGAACACCACCCCCTGGCCGACCCCCAGCTCCTCGGCGAAGCCCAGGATATGGCGGTCGGAGGCAAACCAGTGGTGGTAGAAGCGCTCCACCGACCAGTCCCAGTGCGGCTCGCGGAACCCGCTGGCGAGGCCGCCCACCTGCGTAGCCGACTCGAAGATCGTCACCTCCCAGCCGGCTCGCGCCAGGTCGTGCGCCGCCGCCAACCCCCCGATCCCCGCTCCGATGACTGCCGCTCGCATGCCACTCCCCTGCCGCGATGACACGGTCTCGACGGCCCTACCAGGGCAGGTCGGCGGGGTCGGCGGGGAGCGCCGAAACCAGGGTTTCGACGGCCTTCGCGAGCTGCGTGTCCCGGTCGGGCGAGAGATCCTCCTGGGGGGGCTGCGGCACGACCACGTCGGGGACACAACCGTTGTTTTCCTGATTCACGCCCTTGCCGGCCACGAACCAGCCGCGGCCGGGCAGCCGCACGAACGAGCCGTCCACGAGCTGGGCGCCGCCGGTCGAGATGACCGCCCCGAACGTCGGGGTGCCGACCACCTTGCCGCGGCCGAGGGTCTGGAACGCCCACGAGAAGATCTCGGCGTTGGAGTAGCTGTTTTGGTCGCACAGGGCGACGGCCGGCCGGGTCCAGGCGGGAAGCGGCAGGCGCTCCGCGTCGGGGTACCCCTTCACGGCGGGGTCGGCGCCGCGCGGGACGGTCCAGGCGTGCCGGCGCACCGAGAGAATCGCCATCAGGTAGTCGGTGGTCCAGCCGCCGCCGTTGTTGCGCACATCGATGACCAGTCCCTGCCGGCCACTGGCGGCGGCGTGGAGGTCGCGCTCGAACTCCTCGAGCGACGGCTCGTCCATCCCCTGAATGTGGATGTAACCGAGCTTGCCGCCCGACAGCGCCTCGACGATCGCCCGCCGCTCCCTGACCCACTGCCGGTAGCGCGCTTCGCGGATCTCGGTCATGGCCACCGGCGAAACCACGAGGTCCCGCGCGCCGCCCTTGCCCTCGACCTGGAGCACGACCCGCTGCTTGACAGTGTCGGCCAGGAGCTCGAAGACGTTGACATCTGGCCCAATGCGCCGGCCGTTGACAGCGAGCACGCGGTCGCCGACCTGGAGGCCAACGTCGACCCTGGCGGCCGGGGTACCCGGGAGGACCTCGCGCACCACGACCCCCCGGCCGTCCGCCGCCGGCTCGAGCTCGACCCCGAGGCCGCCGGTGCTCACGGAGCGCCCCTCGCCGCCGGCGGCGCGGAAGCGCATGTGCGAGGCGTTGAGCTCGCCGCCGAGCAGGTTCTGCACCTCCTCGAAATCCTCCCGGGTGGAGGCACCGAGCGCCAGGGGGAGGTAGCGCTCGCGAAGCGCCTTCCAGTCGGCGCCGTGGAACGTCGGGTCGTAGAAACGGCGGTCGAGTTCGCGCCAGGCCTCCTCGTAGACCTGCCGCCGCAGCGCCGCCCGATCGACGTCGAAGCGAGCCGCGAACGAGACGGGGTCGCCGGCCTTGCCCTCGAGGTCAACGGTCCCGACCGTGCCCTTGCCGCTGCGGTAGAAGACCAGCTTGCCGTCCTTTGAAAAGGCGAGCTGGCTCGGCCTCGTGCCGCCGGTCGAGAGCCGCTTGAGTTCCTTGCCGTCCCACCGCACCTTGTAGAGGTCCCGCTCTCCGTCGAGCTCGGCAGTGAAGACGACGGTCCGGCTGTCGGGCGAGAGGGCGAGCCCGGCCTCGTCGCCGGGCAGCGCCAGCAGCAGCCTTGCTCGCTCGTGGATCCCCTCGAGGTCGATGACCACGGGTCGAGGGGGAGCTTCCTTCGGCTTGTCGCCGCCCTTGGCCTTGTCGTCTCGGCGGCCGGTGTCCTTCCCGGCCGAGGCGCTCTTGTCGGGGTCGTTCTTCTTCCTGGCGTCCTCGTCCTCGAAAAGCTGCAGCCACTCCTCGGGGCTGCGCTCGTGGTCGGCGCGCGAGAGGTAGACCGCCCACACGTCCATGGTTCGGGCGTGGCGGCGCGACAGCCAGTACAGCCTGCGCCCGTCCGGCGACCAGACGGGCGTGGTGTCGCGGCCCGGGTGCTGGGAAACGTTGACGGGCGCTCCCCCCTGCGCCGGGACGACGAAAACCTCGGAGTTGGCCCACTGGTCCTGGCGCGAAAAGGCGAGCCAGGCGCCGTCGGGCGACCACGCGAAGGTCGGAGCGTCGAAGTGGTCGAACAGCTGCCTGGCATCGGAGGCGTCAGCCTTTGCCACCAGCAGGGCGCCGCGGCCGCGGACGAACGCCAGCTTCTTGCCGTCGGGCGAAAACTGGGGGCTCGATTCGTCCTCGGGCGTGTCGGTGAGACGCCGTTCCTCGATCCGCGTGGCCCGCGCGAACGAGTCGTCCGGTTTCCCCGCGGGCCGGGCGGCGAAGAGGTCGTACTGGCCGTGCCGGTCCGAGGCGTAGACGAGCTGCTTGCCGTCCGGGCTCCACGCCACGTCGCGCTCGCGCGCCGGGGTGGAGGTGACGCGCACGGTTGGCGCGGCCGAGACGGAGGCGGCCTCCTTGGGGCGCCGGGCGGTCACGAAGATGTCCCCGGCCACCACGAGCGCCACCTGCTTGCCGTCGGGCGAGGGCACGACCTCGCTCGCCTGGTCGGTATAGGTCTTGCGTTCGATCTCCGGTTGCATGAGGTCGGCCGGGACGTCCAGGGGCAGCTTCACGGGCTCGCCGCTGCCGTCGGCGGGTACGGTCCAGATCGCGTCCCACAGCTCGTACGCTACGAGACGGCCGTTCTCGGAGGCGCGGGGCGACCGCACGTCCACGCCTTGGTGGCGTGTGAGCTGCGTGAGGGCTCGGGTGCCCAGGTCGAGGCGGAAGAGGTTGCGGTCCGGGCCGCCGTTGTCGGAGCGGAAGACCAGGGCCTCGTTTCCGGCCCACGAGACTCCATCCTCGTCCCAAGGCGTCGAAGTGAGTGCCTCGAGTTTGCCGGTCGCGATCTCGTACAGCCAGATGTCGCGGTTGGCGGCGCCGCGGTAGTGCCGTCGCTGCGGCGGGGTGCCTCCGCGCACCAAAGCCAGGTAGCGACCGTCGGGCGAGGGCACCGCCTCCAGCGCGAGCACCTCGCACGCCAGTCTCTCGGTGCCACCGGTCAGGGGGATGCGATACACGGCCGGCATGCGGTCGTGCGCCTCGTGGCGGCGCGAGGTGAAGACGAGGTCGGCGCCCAGCACGCCACTCACGACATCGGCCGCCTCGTGGAACGTCAACCGCCGCGGCGTCCCGGCCGCGAGATCCACGATGTACATGTCCTCGTTGCCTTCGCGGCTCGACACAAAAGCCAGCTGCTGGCCGCCCGGCAGCCACAGCGGGCGGTGGTCGTAGGCCGGGTTGGCGGTGATGCGCTGCGCCGCCCAGCCGCCAGCCGAGACGACCCAGATGTCGCCTTGCCAGGAAAATGCGATCTTGCTCGCATCCGGCGACGGCGCGGGGTGGCGGGGCATGATCGGCGTGACCGCGAATGCGGCGGCTGCTGAAGCCAAGAACACGACAAGCGGGACGACGCGACGCATGTGACCTCCTCGACGAGCGGCCGCCAAAAACCCTAGGCCCGGCCAGCCGCGGCCTCTCCCATCCGGACCAGCAAACTGCACAGCTCCCCGTTACGTTCCCAGGGCAGCGGGTACTCCACCTCCAGCTCGGCGTCAGGGCGGCCGGCAGCGGAGCGCAATGCCTCCTCGTCCGGGGCGACGACCCTGGCGCCCCCCGCCCCCCACGCCGCCGCGAGCGCGGCGGCGCTCATCTCCGCGTGCCGCTGAGCGATGTCCCAGATCGCCGCGCCGGCCCCCGGCCGGCGGAGAGCGGGGACGGAAAAGCCGCACACCACGTCCCAGGTAATCGCTCCCGGCAAGGGGCCGGGCGGCACCGCGCCGACGCCGCCCGAAAGCACCCGGTGATCGCGCTCGCTCCCGGTCCGAAGCGGCGCCCACCCCCCGGCAAAGCGCCCCGCGGCGTCGAGCCGCTGTAGCGCCTCGCGGGGCGGCTGGCCGTGGACTTCGGCCCACTCGAACCGGCCGGCCACGAGGTCGGCCACCGCCACGGCGAGCGTCGCGCCGGCGCGTTCGAGCCGGCCGCCGGGGTCGGCCGCCTCCGGGGCCAGGTGCTCCGCGAGCGCCTGCGCATCGAGCCAACCTCCCAGCCGCCAGGCGTCGGGCAACACAAGCACACCTTCCGCTGCGCCAACGCGCTCCTGGGCGGCGGCGAGGCAGGAGCGCAGCAGCGGGCATCCCAGCTCCCCCTGCCGGCGCCAGCGCCGAGCTGCCTCCTCAGCCTCGCCGAGCAGCGCGAGCAGGGCGACCTGGGCGCCGAGCCCGGCCCCCAGGCCGTGGCTCCACCGGCGCCCCGAGCGCGCCAGCGTCGCCACGGCCCCGGCGGCGAACGCCGCCTGCACGCCATCGGCCAGCACCACGAGCCCGGCCGCGCCACGCAAGGTTTGTTCGCGTCTCACGCTTTCGGCCCACGGCGCCCCGCCCGCCTGGGCGAGGCGCCGAAACCCTGCTTCACCGCCCCTGCTTGACGTACCTGTCGAGCCAATCCAGCACCGTCTCGTGCCAGAGGATTGAGTTCGCCGGCTTGAGCACCCAGTGGTTCTCGTCCGGGAAGATGAGAAGCCTGGAGGGGATCCCCTGCCGCTGCAAGGCAGTGAACGTGGCCAGCCCCTGCGCGTACGGAATCCGGAAGTCGAGCTGGCCGTGGATCACCAGCATCGGCGTCTTCCACTTGCCGACGTGGTCGATCGGGTTGTGCTTGCCGTAGGTGCTGCCGGGCTTCCACGGCGGACCTCCGTGCTCCCACTCGGGGAACCACAGCTCCTCGGTGTCGAAGTACGCGAAACGCTCGTCCAGGTTACCGTCGTGGCACACCAGCGCCTTGAACCGGTCGGTCTGGCCGGCGATCCAGTTGATCATGTAGCCCCCGAACGAGGCGCCCAGCGCCCCGACCCGCGTGCCGTCCAGGAAGCGGTACTTCTCGAGGACGTAGTCGAGGCCCTTCATGAGGTCCTCGTACGGGGCGCCGCCCCAGTCGCCGTTGATGGCATCGGTGAACGCCTGGCCGTAGCCGGTGGAGCCATGAAAGTCGATCATCACCGCTGCGTAGCCGGCCCCGGAGTAGGCGTTGGGGTTCCAGCGATAGTGGAAATCGTTGCCCATCGAGCCCTGCGGACCGCCGTGGACGAGAAACGCCACGGGGTACTTGCGGCTGGCGTCGAAGAACGCCGGGTAGACGATGTAGCCGTACACCTTGTCGCCCCTGGCGCCGGTGAAGCTGAACTGCTCCGCCTTGCCGGTTTTGGCGAGGGAGACCCTGTGGTCGTTGAGCCGGGTCACCCGCTCCACCTTGTCGCCCTGGCGGCTCGTGACGTAGATCTCGTTAGGACCCTGCAAGGAGTTCGACAGAAAAAGGATGCGCCCGTCCGCCAGGGGCCGCGGGCTGGACACGCTGCCGGTCTCGACCACGATGCGGCTCTTTCCGGTCGCGGGGTCGAGGGCGAACAGCGAGTGCTGGCCGAGGTGGTCAGCAGTGAGGTACAGCTCCTTGCCGTCGGCCGACCAGACGATCTCGGAGGGCGAGCGGTCGCCGTCACGCCCGGGGTGGGCCCGCAGCGTGTACACCTTTTCGGCGTTGGTCGCGAGGTCGCGGACCACGACCTCGTAGCGGTCCGCCTCGTAGCCCGGCCGGCTCATGGCGAGGTACGCCATCTTCGTGCCGTCGGGCGAGAAGCGCGGGTGCGTGTCCCAGGCAGGGCGGGCGGCGAAGATGACGGGCGGTGCAATCGGCGCGAGCTCGACCCGGAAGAGATCGAAGTTGGTCGACCACGGCTCCCCGCGGCCGGCGTCGCGGGCGGCGAAGACCAGCGCCTTGCCGTCGGGGGAGAACGCGAACTCCTCTGAGCCGCCGAACGGCTTGGAGGGCGCGTCGGCGTCCATGGTGGGCATCAGGTCTACCCTCTCCCCTGTGGCCGGGTCATACGAGAAGAGGTGGTTGCGGCTCCCGTCCTTCCACGTGTCCCAGTGCCGCACGAAGAGGCCGTCGTAGATCCTCCCGGTGGCCTTCAGGGCCGCACGGCGGTCCATCTCGGCCTTGGTCTCCTCGGGAGTGCGCCCGGGCAGCACCGCCATCGAGAAAACGAACCGCCGGCCGTCCGGCGACAGCTCGAGGTTCTCGACGTCGAGAGGCTGGTGCGTGAGCTGCCGCTGCTGCCCCCCGGTGACACCCGCCACCCATACCTGCGAGGATCCCGAGCGGGTGGAAAGGAAGAACAGCGCCTCGCCGTCGCGCGACCAGCGGGGGTTGGAGTTGCCGCCGCTCGTGCCGGTCACGTTGCGCAAGTTCGAGCCGTCGAGGTCGCACACCCAGATGTCGGTGCGCCCCTTGTTGGCCTCGAGGTCGGTGACCCGCACCGTGAAGGCGACTCTCGTGCCATCTGGAGAGACCTGCGGGTCGCTGATCCGCTCCATCGCCAGCATGTCGTGCACCGAAAACGGGTGCGGCAAATCGCTCCTGGGAATCGCGGCCACGCCGGGGGTTGGCTGGACCGGCGCCGAGACGTTGGCGACCGGTGTGAGCGCAAGGGAGAGCACGATAAGCTGCAGCATGGGTCCTCCAGCCTGCGGTGGCAGGCAAGGGATGGTAGCACTCTCGCCCGGGGCAGGTTGAGACCGCGCGAGCGCCGGCGGGCGACCCCCCGCCGGGAACACCGGTGCCCGCGGATGGGTTAGGGTACGCCGATGAGCGAGACTGCCCGCCTTGCCGTCTTCCTCGCCGCGGTACTGGCGATCTGGACGTCGATGCACCTCTACGTGGGGCACCGGCTCTGGCGCCTGCCGGGGGTGAGCGCGCCCGGAGTGCGCCCGGCATTGGTCGCCGCGGGCGTGCTGCTCATGCTCGCCTACCCGCTCGGGCGGGTGCTCGACCGGCTCGGGTGGCGAGCCGCCGGCCACGCCCTCGAACTCGTTGGAGCCCAGTGGATGGGGGTGTTGTTTCTCGTGCTCACCACTCTCGTGCTCGTGGATCTGCTCACAGGGCTTGGCTTCTGGTTCAAACCGTGGGTGCCGGCGGCACGTCTGGGGGCGGCAGCCCTGGCGCTGGCGCTGGCCGCGGTGGCCACCATCCAGGGCTTGCGCGCGCCGGCGCTGCGGCACGCCGAGGTCCGCCTCGCGGGGCTGCCTGAAGCGGCGGCCGGGCTGCGCGTGGCTCACCTCTCGGACCTCCACCTCGGGCCGTTGCTCGGCGAGCGCTGGCTCGATGGTCGAGTCGCGCAGGTCCTCGCCGAGCGCCCGGACCTCGTGGTCATCACGGGCGATCTCGTAGACTCGGACAGCCGCCACGTCGAATCGATGCTGCCGGCGCTGCAGCGCCTGGCGGCGCCGCTCGGGGTCTGGGCGGTAAGCGGCAACCACGAGTTTTACGCCGGGATCGAGGCGTCGCTTTCACTCATGGAGCGGGCCGGCTTTGAGGTCCTCCGCGACCGTGCGGTGGAGGTCGCACCCGGCCTCGTGCTGGCCGGTGTCGACGATCTCACGGCACGGCGCCAGCTCGGAATCGGAGGGGACGTGCTGGGCGCCGCTCTCGACGGTCGGCCCGCCGGGGCGACGATCCTGCTCTCGCACACGCCGTGGCTGGCCGCCGAGGCGGCCCGACGCGGGGTCGGTCTCATGTTGTCCGGACACACGCACGACGGGCAGATCTGGCCGTTCGGCCTGCTCGTGCGCCTGCAGTATCCCCTGGTCGGCGGACGCTACGAGGTTGACGGCATGCAGGTTTTGGTCTCCCGCGGGACCGGAGGCTGGGGCCCGCGGATGCGGCTGTGGCGGCGAGCCGAAATCTGGCTCCTGACGCTGCAGCCGGCGGCCTGATCCCACCCAGGCCGCGACCTCAGCGGGTAAGAGCGACCCGGAAACCGACGTACAGGTAACCTTTCGACGGCTCCAGGTCGAGACGCCTGGCAGAGCGGGCGTTGGCGAGACCGCCGGGGAAGCTCCCCCCCCGCGCGATGCGCAACGTGCCGGTCGTCGGCCCCGCAGGATCCACCTGGGACGACGACTCGTACGGCCCGTACCAGTCGTTCACCCACTCCCAGAGGTTGCCGTGCACATCGTACAGGCCGAACCCGTTGGGGCGCTTGCCGGCGACCGGCTTGGCGCCAGCCGGCGAGTTGTTGCCGCACCACCACATGTACTTGCTCGCCAGGGCGCAGGCTTCGCAGCCCTCGCCGCACGACAGGTCGTCGCCGAACGAGAAGGGTGTCGCGGTCCCCGCCCGCGCGGCGCGCTCCCACTGCGCCTCGCTGGGGAGGCGAAGCGCTCCGTCGCCGAGTTGTCCGGTCGTCTCCAGATGGGCGTTGAGCCGCTCCAGAAACCCGCCGGCACCCGCCACCATTTCCCACGACACGTTGCAGACCGGCAGCTCGGCGCCGGTCCCGCACTCCTGCGTGGGCAGTGCGCCCATGACCGCCTGCCACTGCGCCTGCGTCACCTCGGTGGCGCCCAGGAAGTATTCGCGGCTCAGCGTCACGGCGTGCTGCGGGCCCTCGTTGGCCAGCCGGAAGCGCTCGCTTCCCGGCGAACCCATCTGGAAGCTCCCGCCCGGAACCCGCACCAGCCTCAGCGGCACGCCGCCCGGCAGCGTGAACGTGAGCTCCGCCCGCCCCGACGGGCCCTGGGCCGGCACCCGCGCCGGAACGAACACCGGGTCGCCCGACCGGTTGTCGATCACCGAGGCGTAGGCGAGAAAGGCGCCGTTGACGGTGGGGGTGGTCAAGACGACGTACCCCTCCACGTCGCCGGGCGCAAGCCCGCTGAAGACCCGGTCGACCTGCTTGAACTCGTAGGGCCGCAGCGTCCAGGACTTTGTCCCGAGCAGCGTACCGTCGGAGCCGCGCAGACTCGCGTCGAGGGCGAGCGTGGCGCCGGTGATGTTCACGAACCCGACGTTGGTACGGAACCCCGAGGTGGTGGAGGTGGCCTGAGCGAGCTGGACCAGCCTGGCCGGTTGCCCGAACGCGATCGCTTCCGCGACGGCGGCGGCCGGGATGAACTGGCCATAGGTCCCGCCCGGCTGGTCGTTGTACGTGCGGCTCGTCACCAGCAGCCGGCCCGACGTGGGCGTCACGCGGAGCGTCGCCGCACCCGAGAACCGGAACACGGTGTCGAGCACGTCGACAAACCGCTCGCTCTGGCCGGCCGCAAGGGTCCGGGTCACGCTTTGGGGTTGCGAGTTCTCTTGGTCGCGCTTGAGCAGCTCGAGGCGGAAGGTGACCGCGGCGGCGGTGGGGTTGTGAACTTCGAGGTCGGTCCGCCAGTTGGTCCCCGCCAGGCCCGAAAGATGGGCTGCCGCCAGCACGTACAGCACCTGGCCGACCGGGGGGCTGACCACGATGCTGGCCGTCTCCGACCACGCCGAAATGCGCGTCTCGGAGCTGCACTCGGCCCGGGCCCGCACCCGGTAGTAGTACGTCGTCTCCGCGCTCACGTCACGCGTGAAGCTTCGGCTCCCCGCCTCGACGAGGAAAGTCTCGGGCGCCGTGAAGCCGGGCTCGGTCGCTTCCTGCAGCTCGTAGACGCCGTCCGGGCTGGTCGGCGTCCACCTCACCGTGTAGTCGGCGCCGCTCGCCGCCGCGCTCTCGAGCGTGATCGAAGGGGCATCCGGCGTCACGCACGTCGAGCCGACCGCGATCTCTCCCGTCCGCACGCAGCTCGAGGAGCCGGCCGTCACGGTCAGGCGCCAGGTGAAGACGCCGTCGGACGTGTAGGTGTGGGTCGGGCTCGCCGCGCTGCTGTGGGCCGAGCCGTCGCCGAAGTCCCAGTCGTAAGTCGGCGTTGCCATGCAGCCGAAGGACGGCGCGGAGCCGGTGAACGAGACCGTGAGCGGCCGGTTCCCGGAGGCGGGAGAGGCGGCGGCCGAGCACGTCAGCCAGCACGGCTGCGAGCCGGAGAGAAGCACGGTGTGGTGGGCGCCGCCCGCTCCCGCGTAAACCTTGTCGAGGTAGTACAGGAGGTTCGGGACGTACTTGTGGGCGGTCGAACCGTCGCCGAGCGCGCCCAGCCAGTTTTTCCCCCAGACGCTGATCCCGGCCGCACCCTGCAAGGCGATGCTGTGCTCCCCTCCGGCGACGACACCCACGGCTCCGCTCACCCCAGAGACCTTGACGGGCGCGCTGGAATACTGCACTCCGCTGCCCACCCCAAGCTGCCCGAAAGCGTTGGTGCCCATGGCCCAGACGGTGCCGTCGCTCTTGCGCGCCAGCGTGTGCCTCCAGCCGCCGGCGGCCTGCGTGACGCCGGACAGCGTCGAGAGCCTGACCGGCGAGGTGCGTTCGGTCGAGGTGCCGTCACCGAGCTGGTAGTAGGAGTTGTTTCCCCACACCCACAGGCTCCAGTCCCCGGTCACGGCCAGCGAGTGGTAAAAGCCAGCGGCAATCGACGCGACGCCGGTCGGGCTCGCCAACTCGACGGGTGTGAGGCGGTTCACCTTGCTGCCGTCCCCGAGCTGGCCCGAGCCGTTGTACCCCCACGCCCAGATCGTGCCGGTCCTCGAAAGCGCGAGCGAGTGATTCCCCCCTGCGGCGATGGCGGCGATGGGAGGTAAGCCCTCCACCCTGGCGGGGGTCGTTCGGGAAACCGTCGACCCCGATCCGAGCTGCCCCCAGGCGTTGCTTCCCCACGCCCACACCTCGCCCGACGAGGACAGCGCGAGGCTGTGCCATCTGCCGGCCGCCACGGCGACGATGTCGGTGAGGCCAGGCACTTCCTGGGGCTCCACGGACACCACCCACTGGGTGGAGTACCCGAGCTGGCCCGACTGGTTGTCACCCCAGCTCAGCACCCGCCCGTCGCTGCGAACCGCCAGGTTGTGGTAACCGAGCGACGCCACCGCCACCAGCTCCCCCAACGTCGAGTGCGACACCGGCGAGGCGCTGATGACGTTGCGTCCCACGCCGAGCTGGCCGTACAGATCGATCCCCCACGCGCGCACCTTGCCTCCGGCAACGATCGCGTAGCCCTGCCAGTCTCCAGCCGCGATTCCCGTAGCGCCGGTCACATCCACGACACGCACCGGCTTCAGGCGGCCCACGCGGGTGCCGTCGCCCAGCTCGCCGTCGGCGTTGTAGCCCCACGCCCACACCGTGCCGTCGCTCTTGCGGGCGAGCGCGAACGCCCACCCACCCGCGACCTCGACCACGTTCGAAAGCCCCTCGACCGCCACCGGCACGTTCCTGGGGGTCGTGGTGCCGTCCCCCAGCTCGCCAGAGCTGTTGGCGCCCCAGGCGTAGACCTTGCCGTCGGAACCGACCGCGTAGCTCGCCTCGTTTCCTGCCGCGATGTGCACGATCCCCGACAGCCCCCGCACCTGGACCGGGATGTTCCGATCCTCGAAGGTGCCGTCCCCCAGCGTTCCCCTGACGTTGCGCCCCCACGCCCAGACCTTCCCGTCGGTCCCCAGCGCCAGAGTGTGCAGCTCCCCGACCGCGATTTGCTTGATGTTGCCCAGGCCCACGACCTGGACCGGCGCCGATTGCGTGGTGTTGTTGCCGTTGCCGAGCTGTCCGTAAGCGTTGGCACCCCACCCCCACACCGAGCCGTTGGATCGCAGGGCGATCCGATGCCCTCGCCCGGCCACCTGCACGACCTGGTTGAGACCCTGCACCTGCCTTGGCTCGTTGACGCCGAACCCCCACTCCCACACGGAGCCGTCCGACACCTTCACCGCCATTGTGCGGTCGGAACCGGCGTGGACGTCGCCGATCCCCGACAGCACGTCGAGCGCCAACGGTTTCGAGCGGTGGGTGAAGGTCTTGTCGCCGAGCTGCCCGCTGTCGTTGTCGCCGAGCACGCGAATCGAGCGGTCGGCCAGGCGGAGCACGGTGTGGTTGCTACCGGTGGAGACCTGGATCACGCTCTGCAGCGCCGGAATCTCGACCGCCGTCGTGCGCAGCAGTGGCTGCGTGCTGGTGCCGAGCTGGCCGAAGACGTTCGAGCCCGCGACCTGGAGCGTGACTGCGGCGGGCGCGGCCGCCTCCTCGGCCAGCGTCGTCGCCGAGCTGGCCGCGGAGTCCGAGCCGCGGTCGGCATCCCGACCCCCGCCTGCGAGGGTATCCCGGCGGGCGAGTGTCTGCAGCCCGCGCCCGACCGGGATCACCGACACGGGGTCTCCGGTGCGGTTGTCGATCACCGAGGCGTAGGCGAAGAGGGACGCCTCCGTGGTCGGCGAGGAAACGACCGCAAAAGCGTCGTCGAGGTCATTCCCCCAGGCCGAAAGGACGTCGTTGAGCTGTGTGTAGGAAAAGGGCCGGAGCGGGACGTTCCGGGTCCCGAGCAGGGTCCCGTTGGCGCGGTAGAGATCCAGCCTGATGTCGAGGTTGGAGCCCCTGCCGTTGGCGAAGCCGATGTTCGTCCGGTAGTTGGCGTTTCGAGTGAGCTGGATCAGGCGGCCTTCCTCGCCGCCGCCGATCGCCGACGCCGCGGGATACCCCTCGATGTACTGCCCGTAGGTGCCGCTCGCCGCGTCGTTGAACGTCCTCGACGTGACGACCAGCTCGCGCGTCGCGCCGACCAGCAGGGCTCCCGAGCTGGACGAGCGCGCAAACGTCTGTGCGACGATGTCGGCCAGCTTGAGGGAGCGTCCAGCCGGGACGCTCACCGACCACCCGAGCGTGCCGGTGTTGTCGAGGTCCTTTTCCAGGTAGTAGATCGTCGCGCTGGCGGCCGAGTCGCCAGGGTTGTGCAGGACCACGTCCGACACCCAGCTCGTACCCTGCGCGCCGGCCGTGTGCGCGGCGTTCGAGATCATGTACACCCGCGACCACGGCGTGCCCAGGGAGCGCGCGTCCGACACCATCACGCGGCCGCTCTTCTCGCACGTGACGGAGCCGACGGAGGCCGTGAGCTTCCAGGTGTACACGCCCACCGCCGTGTAAGTGTGCGTCACCGACGTGGCGCTGCTGTGCGCCGAGCCGTCACCGAAGTCGAGGTCCAGAACGAGCGAGCCCGAGCAGTTGCCGGGGTTGGCGCCGACGTTGAACGTGACCGCGAGAGGCGGCCGCCCGGCCGTGGTGGAAGCGCTGGCACTGCACGTCAGAGAGCAGGTCAGGACCGTGATCGTACCGGTCCTGGTACAGCTCTGCCCGCCGGCCGAGACTGTCAGCTTCCAGGTGTAGCTGCCTGCCGCCGCGTAGGTGTGGCTGACGTTCTGCTGGCTCGAGTGAGGCGAACCGTCGCCGAAGTCCCAGTCGTAGCTGACGCCGCCGCAGGTGGTGATGACGCCCCCCGCGAACTGCACGGTCAGCGGCGCCCCTCCGGACGTCGGAGAGACGGTCGCGGTGCACGCCAGGCTGCATGGTGAGACCGTGATCGTGCCGCTCTTGGTGCACGTCACCCCTTCCACCGTGGCCCGCATGGTCCAAGTGAAGGTGCCGGCCGTCTGATAGGTGTGGGAAGGGCTTTGCGCGCTCGAATGCGCCGTGCCGTCGCCGAAGTCCCAGTCGTAGGCCACCGATCCGGTGCAGTTCTGGGGCGAGGCCGAGCCGGTGAACTGCACAACGAGCGGCGCCGTGCCCGACGACGGGCTGGCGACCGCGCCGCAGTCCAGCGTGCATGTGGACCCCACCGGCAGCACCGGCCGGTCGGCCGGCGTCTGCTGGCTCGTCGAGTCGTTCGAGAAGGTGGCGACGGCCCGGAACCACTGCGTTCCGGTCGCGCCGCCAGGCGGCGTCGCGACGTAAGTGACCGTCACGCTCTCCCCTCCCCCGAGAGGCATCTGCCACACCACCTTGCCGCTCTGCACCGTCCCCGAGTGGCTGATGGAGGAGACGGTCCAGCCGGTCGGGAAGCGGTCCTCGACCTGGAGGTGGTTGCCCCACGCGAACTGGGTGGCCTTCAGGCCGACCGTGATCGGTGTTCCGGGCGTGTACTGCGACGAGGGATGGAAGAAAGTGGCGAGTCCCGGATCGTCGAGCGGCTTGTCCCCGGCCTGCCCACCCCACGCCGCGTCCGGAGCCCACAACGCCCCGAGACCCAGCACTGCCACGATCGCACCCACCTGCCTCAACCCGCGCCAGGCTGACATTGACACCTCCGAAGCTCCGATCAGTATACGTCCCGCCCTCAATCTCGACCCCTCGGCGCCAGGATGTCAAAGGGGGCCTGCGGGCCTATACTGACGGGTAGCCCCGAGGAGGCCGCATGTGGATCGCGATCATCGTCTGGCTGGCCGCCGCGGCGGCTCCCGAGGGGAGCCCGACCTGGCAGCGGAGCTACGAACAGGGCGTGGCCGCCGTCGAGCGCGGCGACGGGGCGGCCGCCATCCCGCTCCTGGAGGCGGCCATCGCCGAGCGCCCCGAGGAAGCCCTCCTGGTCCGGACCCACGGCGTGCACCTCGTCGACTACCTCCCCCACCTCTACCTCGCCTGGGCCCACTGGCTCGCCGGCGACCCCGCAAGCGCCCGGCGGAGCCTGGCCGAAAGCGACCGCCAGGGCATGGCGCGGAAGTCCGAGCCCGGCCGCGAGCTGGCCGGCGCCCTGCGGACGCTGCTGCGCGAGCCGGCGCCCGTCCCCACGCCGTCCCCGTTCCCGTCTGGAAGCGACACGCCGCGCTACCGCCTCTTCCCGCCCCAGCCACCCTCGCTCTCCGAGGTCGAGTACCGGCGCATCGAGGCCGAGGTCAAGACCGCCTGCGGCATCGACCCGGCCAGCCCGTTGACCATCGCTCCGTGGTACTTCCACTACGAGCTGGCGCTGGCGCTCGACCGCCGGGGCGATCCCCAGCGCGCTCTCGAGGCGCTGCTCGTCTCGACCCAGCGCCGCCCCGCTTCCCAGCGGCGGGCCCGCCTGTACGGGATGCGCTTTTCCGACTACGTGCCGTACTTCTGGATCGCTCGCGAGCACGCTCGGCTCGGCAACTGGGAGTGCGTCCTGGACGCCTTGAGGGTGAGCGAGGAGGCCGGGGAGGTGGGAGAGCACGACCCCGAGTTCGCAGAGTTCAGGGCGCTCGTCGAGGAAGCGGTGCGACGGCGGCCGCAGTGAGCGGGGCCGGCCGAGCTGGCGCCGGACGGTGAGGTGAGGGATAATCGTTCCAGCACGAAGGAGGACACGAGCATGCGAGGACTTCGGTGGACGGTGGCCATCGTGGCGGTGTTCGCCGCCGGCCTGGCGGCGTCGAGCCTGTCGGCGCAGACCAACGACAAGGTCAACGCAGGAATCCAGTTCAACTTCTCGAGCCCGGGGGCGCGCAGCCTCGCGTTCGGAGGGGCGTTCGTGGGCCTCACCGACGACGCGACCGCGGCGTTCACCAACCCGGCCGGCCTCACCAACCTGTCACTCCCGGAAGTGGCGTTCGAGGTGCGGAGCTGGGATTACACCACGACGTTCGTGGACCGCGGCAACGCCTCCGGGCAGGCCACCGGCGGCTCCAACTGCGTCAACGGCGTCGGCGACTGCATCAGCGGCATCGTGCTCGGCGAGAGGGCGGAAAACGCCACCGGGCTGTCGTTCATTTCGGTCGTGTACCCGCGCGGGAACTGGGCGGTGGCAGCGTACCGGCACGAGCTGGCCCGCTTCCGGGCCGAGTTCCGCGACCAGGGGATCTTTTACGACACCGGCAGCGTCCAGACCAACCCCGGCCGCTACTTCCCGCTGTGGGCGAAGATGGAGCTCGACATCGTGAACTACGGCGTGTCGGCGGCGCTGCGCGTCTCCGAAAAGCTGTCGCTCGGCCTCGGCGCTTCGTTCTACGACTTTTCGCTGTCCTCGACCACCCGGCGGTACAACACCTCGGGCGCAGACCCCTTCGCGCCGGGCGGCCGTTTCGGGGTCCCCGACTACGCCGACGCCAACCTCCGCAACTTCATCACGCAAAAGGGCGACGACACAGCGTTCGGCTTCAACGCCGGCTTCCTCGTCAAGGCCACCGACGCCCTTTCCATCGGCGGCGTCTTCCGCCAGGGACCCCGGCTCGACTACGTCTCCACCGCGAACCGCGTCAACCCGGCAGGCGAGAGCACGGTCGTCAGCACCAGCCTCAAGGTCCCCGACGTCTTCGGCCTGGGCCTCGCCTACCGCCTGTCCGACCGCGCCACACTGTCGTTCGACTACGACCGTGTCATGTACTCCCAGCTCACCGACGACATGAAGGACGCCTTCGACAACCCTGCCGTAGACGTCGGCAGCTACGTTGTGGACGACGCCGACGAGCTGCACCTCGGGTTCGAGTACGTGATCCTCACGCCCCGGGTCATCATCCCCTTGCGGGTCGGCGTGTGGCGCGACCCCGACCACAAGATCCGCTACGAGGGCCAGTTCACCGAGGAGCAGGCGTACTTCCGGGGCGGCAAGGACGCGACCCACTACACGGCTGGCGTCGGCATCGTCATCGGAACCCCGTTCGAGGTCAACCTGGCGTACGACCACTCGGATGCGGTGAAGACCCTCTCGGTCTCGGCCGTCATCCGGTTCTGACGCCTCCGCGCACGCAGCGCGACACCCCGGCCCGCGCCCCGGCTAGCGGGTGCGCCCGAACAGTTCCACGAAACCGGGAGGGAAGAAGCGCGGGTCGGGCACGATCGACGGGTCGAGACGGCGGCAGGCCCGGATGTCGGCCTCGGCGGCTCGCAGCCGGGCCTGGCCGGTCTCGCCTTCCTCGACGAAGAGCGCCCACGCGGCAGCCGCACGCAGCAGGGCGGCTACCGCCCCGGCGCGCGGCTCGGCCAGGGAAGCGGAGGCCAGCCGGTCGAGGACTCCCTGGTAGTCGGCGGCAAGGTACCGCTCGGCCGCCTGCCGCACGAGCGGCGGGGCGGTGGCGGATGCGGTTGGCTGCGCTGCCGGAGTCGCCGGCGGGGTGGCGGGCGGCGAGGACGGGACCGGCTGGTCGAGGCCCTGCGCCGCAGCGGCGAGCCGCTCGCGCAGGCTCTTTTCCGCGTTCAGCAGTTCGGCCTTTGCGGCCTGAAGCTCGTCAGCGCTGGCGTTCGTCCCCAGCCCTGCGGCGCGCGCCCTGGCGCGCTGGAACGTCTCCAGCGCCTGCCTGACCTCGGGCCGCGCGGCGGCCGCCCCGGCGCCCACGTTTTCCGTGGCCTTGAGGGCGTTCGCGAGTTCCTGCCGGGCCGCCTGCAGCCGCACCTGGTCCGCCGCCGCCACCTGCCGCAGCTCGTCTTGGCGGGCGGCCACCTCCGCCTGCACCGCCTCCAGCTCGCGGGCCGCCTCGCCGGCGAGGGCGGCGGCCTGGACCAGTTCGGCGGCCGACGCCCCCGCCTTTCCACGGATGAGAGCGTTGCGGGCGCTGCCGAGCGTGTTGGCGGCGTGGCTGGCCCGAGCCCCGAGCGCCGGCCGCTCCTGGAACACGGCTGCCGCGCTCCGCCGCAGCTCGGCCACGGCCTTCTCGAGCTCCGACGCCCGCTCGATTTCGGTTTCGGCGCGCCGCGTCTCGGTTCCCAGGTACGGCGTCGGCGGCGCCACTGGCCGGGTCGGCTCCGGCAAGGCGCGCTGGCAGCGGCTGCGAAGCCTCTGCAGCTCGGCGTACCTGTCCGTGCTCCTGATCGCCCCCTGCTCCTCCGAGATCCGCAGCTCCTCGAGGGCGCCCGCGCAGTCGCCGCTGTTGGCCAGCGCCTGCCCGAGGTAAAAGTGCGGCAGGTAAATCTCGAACCGGGTCCCGTACAGCCTGATCCGCTCGCCTTCCGTGGGGCGCTCGGCGATGGCCTGGCGCAGCAACGCCACGACCTGCTTCCAGTCCTCGGAGCGGGCGGCGGCGAGCGCGTCGGCGTACGCCTTCTTGTAGTCCGCCAGCGCCACCCCCGCCCACAGCACGCAGGCCGCGGCCACCGCGGCACGCCAGCGCCAGCTCATCTCGACCACCCGAAGCGCTGCAGCAGCTCGTCGGCGCTCACCGGCCCGACCTCGAGCACGATCCTCACCGCCCGGCCCGCCGTCACCTCCACCGACCGCTTCACGGTCCGTCCCGAGGCCGGGTCGCGCGCCGCGACGGTGTAGCGGCCGGCCGGCAGCACGAGGCGCACGGGCGTGGCGCGAGGCGCGCCGGTGACAGCGGATGCGCCGGCCTCGCTCTCGATCGAGACGACCTCGCCCCACGGCGCCGCTGTGACGATCAGGATCCCTTCCGCTGCCGCGGCCGGTGTCGCGGGGGGAGGGGTGGCGCGCGCCTGGGCCGGGGTGGGGCGAGGCGCGATCTCGGGGCCCGGCTTGCGCACCGCCACGACCAGCACGGCGGCGGCGGCCACGGCGCTGGCGAGCCCGACCCAAAGCGGCCAGCGCCGCCGCGCCGGCCGCACGGCCGGGGCTTCCGGCTGTGCGGGGGCCGCGGCGGCGGCCGGCATCTCGAACGGCCGGGTCGGGGCGCGCTCGAGGTCGGCCGCAGGCGGCACGGGCGGAAGCGGCTCCGGCCGAGGCGGCTGGGGCACAGGCGGCTCGGGCGCAGGCGGTGCAGCCGGGGGCGGCTCGGGCAGGGGCGGCTCGGCCGCTGCCTCGGTCACAATCCTGAGGGTGCGGCCTTCGTCGAGGCCGGGGGGCTCCTGCCGCCGGGCAGCGCGGGCTGCCTTGCGCTCGGCCGCCCGGCGCGCTTCCTCGGCCCGGCGCGCCTCGCGCAGGCGGCGGCGCAGCTCCGCGCACTCCGGCCGCTCGCCGTGCTTGCGAAGAAGGGCATCGTATTGCTCGGCGGCCTCTTCCAGCGCCCCGGCCTCGATGGCCCGGCCCACGGCTTCCACATCCGCGGCGACGGCACGCTCTCGCTCCTGCTCCTCGCGGAACCGCCGCGCCGCGGCGCGCACCTCGACGAGCGCCTGCAGGACCCGCTCGTCGGCGGGAGACAGCACCTCCGCCTCCTGGAGCCTGGCCTCGGCCGCCTCGAACTCGTGCGTGCCCGCCAGCCGCTCGGCTTCCACGAGGAGCGCGGAGGTCGCCTCGAAGCGCTGCCGAAGGACAGCCTGCGCCAGCTCCTGCTCGGCCGCCTCCAGCTCGGCCCACTCGCCGTACCCCGCCCGCGCCTGGTGCGCCGCCTCGGCGGCGGAAGCGAGGTCGCCGCCCCCGAGCGCCCGCCGGATCGCCGCAACGGCCGCAGCCCGCTCGGCAGCCAGGCGCTCCTCCGCGGCGCGCCGCTCCTCAGCGAGCCGCCGCTCCTCGGCCGCCCGCCGCTCGCTCTCGCGCAGCTCCTCGACGCGACGGCCGAGCGCGAGCAGGTCGCCGTCATCGGGCCGGAAGGCCAGCGCCTCCCCGACCGCCGCGGCCGCCGTGTCAGCGTCCCCGCCGTCGAGCGCGGTCGCGGCGCGCCTGCGCAGCCCCTCCACCTCGGCCGCCTCGAGAGCCTCCAGCCGCTCGCCGAGCGCCACCAGCGCCGGGTCGGCGCCCACCTCCTCGACCGCCTGGCCGAGAGCGATGCGGGCGGTTCGGAGTTCGTTCCCGTCGAGCGCCGCCTCGATTTCGGGCAGCCACACCCGCACCCGCCGCCCGCGCTCGACAGCGGCCTCGGCCCGGTGGAGAAGCTCGCGCAGTCCCTCGTCGTCGGGGCGCAGCGCAATCGCCTGCTGGACCGCGGCCACGGCCTCCTCGGGCGCGTTCCCGGCAAGAGCGGACTCGGCCTGCCGGCACAGCCCCCTCACCTGCGCGGCTTCGGCGGCGGCAAGCCGCTCGAGCAAGGCATCCAAAGCCTCGTCCCGTCCGACCTCCGACAGCGCCGTCTCGAGCCCCTGCCTCGCCTGCTCAAGCTGCCCGGCCTCCAGGAGATCCTCGACCCGCCGTGCATGGACGGCGAGAGCGGCGGCGCGGCGGGCGCGCTCCGCCTCGGCGGCCAGGGCCTGTTCGGCCCGCTCCCGCAGCTGCCGCACCTCGGCGTTCTCGGAATCGAGGCTCGAGGCGGTGGTGAGGCGCTCGAGCGCCTCGCCCCAGCGGCCCTGCTCCACGAGTTCCCGCGCCGCCTCCACGAGCTTTGCGGCGCGCGCCGCGCTCGCCCCGGGAACCGACAACACTCGCGTCTGTTCGACCCCGTTGGCCGCGTCCGGCGGGCCCGCCGGCGTCGCCTCGGCCGGCTCTGCACGGACTGAGAGCGGGCTCGTGTCCTCTTGCCCCGGGACGGGCGGCGGCAGGGGCGGCAGTGAGGGCGGCGGCTGCGGCACCGGCGGGGTTCCCAGGGTGCCGATGAGGTTCCCTCCGCCCGGCGTCGAAACCGGGGGCGGCGTCGGCGCGATCCCGAACTGGCGATCGAGTCGGGCCTGCGTGCTGCCGAGGGGCTCTACCTGGGTCTTCTGGGTAAAAACGGCCGTGATGCCGTCGAGGGTGACGGCAGCGTCCTCGGGGCTGAGGGGGAAGCGCGCCTTGATCGGCGCGAGCGCCTGCATGAACGCCTCGGCCGAGGGAAAGCGCGCGTCGGGGCTCTTGGCCAGCGCCCGCAGCACCACCGCCCGCAGGTCCTCGGGGATGCGCCCCTCGGGGTCGGACTCGACAAACGGCACCGGCGGGTGGAACAGGTGGCCGGCAATGAACGACGGCACGCTCGAGCCGCGGATCGGGTGCATGCCGGTGAGCAGCTCGTACAGCACGAGACCGAACGAGTAGAGGTCAGAGCGGGCGTCCATGCTGACGCCCTCCTGGGCGTGGAACTGCTCCGGCGAGGCGTAGCGCACCTTGCCCAGGAACATCCCCGTGCCGGTCAGCCCGCGGCGCGTGATCTGGCTGTGGCCCTCCTCCTCCAGGACCTTGGCGATCCCGAGATCGATGAGCTTGACGAGCGGGAACCCCTCGTCGTTGCGCGACAGCATCAGGTTGTCGGGCGAGATGTCGCGGTGGATGGTGTTGCGCCGGTGGAGGTAGCCGATCGGGCGCAGCGACTGCTCGGCGACCTCGAGCGCCAGCGGCAGCGGCGGCGTCCCGACCTTGGCGAGCAGCTCCTCGAGCGTGATGCCTTCGATGAACTCCATGACGATGAAGGCATTGCCCTCGTCGTCCATGGAAAAGTCGTAGAACTGCGCGATGTTGGGGTGGCGGAGCCGGACCGCGGTTCGGGCCTCGCGCAAGAAGCGGGCGCGGATCGCCTCGTCGGACTCGAGCTGGGGCCGGATGAGCTTGATGACGCGGACCTCGTCCAGCAGGCGGTGGCGCACCTTGTAGACCGCGCCCATCCCGCCCTCCTTGAGCTTGGTGATGATCTCGTACTTTCCCTCGAACAGCGGAAAGGGAGTTGCCACCGCCACAGCCTTTCGAGGCCACGCCGGCCCTGCCGCTAGCCTAGGTCAGGGGGGGGAGGCTGTCAACGAAGTGCGGGCGGCCACAGCCCCAGCTCGGGGGCCTGCTCCTGCAGCCGCCGGTGCAGACCGGCAACCGCCTCCCGGACCTCGCGGCCGAGCCGCAGGGCAGCCGGGTAGACCCCCCACTCCAGCCGGCACGGGCAGCCGAGGTAAACGCCGTCCACGAGCGCCGCCGCGGCCACCTGGCGTCCCGCGAGCAGGCGCGGGAGCGTGAGGGCCACCGACGAGACGCCCGGCCCGACGTACGGCAGGAAGCCGAGGCTGCGCACCCGGTAGTTGCAGCGGCGGGCAGCCTCGGTCATGCAGGCCGAAAGCTCGGAGTCGGGGCGGCGGAGGTCATCGAACGCCAGGACGTCCACGCTGTGCGGCCCGTACGCCCCGCCGCTCGCCCGCACCCGCGCCTCGCTCCCCGCCTCCCGGGCCGCCGCCAGCGCCCGCGCCCACATCACCCCGAGCCCGAGCCCGGCAATGCGTTCCGGCGGCAGCCCGGCGCCCGAAAAGGCGCCGCCCGGGCTGGTGTTGCTGTCGACGAACGCCGCCTGCGCCAGCCAGTCGACCGGGTCGGAAACCACAAGCAGCAGTCCGGCGAAGTTCGCCGCCGCGGCGTGGTCGAGGTAGGTCCTGAGGATGGCCCGGTTGGGGGCGAGCTGGACGAGCCGCACGTCCCCCTGCACCCCGAGCGGCGGCACCGCCTGGGTGGCCACGAAAAGGACCGCGTCGCACTCCCGAAACAGCTCTTCGGCGCCGGCGACGCGCACGGCCGGCAGCGCCTCGCGGCCCCGCCAGAGCCCGACCGAGCCGAGTTCCAGCCGCCAGCGCTCGAGGTTGGCGGCGTCCACGTCGTGGATGAGCAGCTCGCGCACGCGCGACTGCCTCACCGTCATGGCGGCCACGGTGGCGGCTGCCACGCCGCCGACGCGCCCGAGGCCGATCACGCCGATGCGCCACGCCGCCGGGGGCGGCGCCGCCAGGGCCGACAGCTCGCGGAGCACACCGGGGGGCTCCGACAGGTACGTCCACCCGCCCCGGCCCCGGCGCCACAGCGATGCCACGCCCGCTCGCGGGTCCAGCCACGGCGGGCAGACCCACGGCTCGCGCGCGGGATTGCCCTGGCGCGGGGTCAGCACCGCCACCGGGTCGCTGGCCGAGCGCTTCCTGCGCCCCCAGCCCAGCTTTCCTGCCGTGGCGGCGTCGCCAGCAAGGGCGATCCGCCCGTTGCCAAACAGCGTCACGTCGTCCTCCAGCGCTCGCGGTGGGCGCTGTGGCTCTCGGGGTGGAGGCGAGCCAGCGCCTCGAGGTCCTCCGCCACCAGGTCGGAGGGGAAGCGGTCAGCCGAGGGCTGAAAGCCGTGCTGGAGCGGCGGGCAGCGGGGACTGCGCACCACGGCGCCGAGGTCGCGGACCGACAGCAGCCGCCCCTCGGCCTCGCGGAACGTCTCTTCCAGCGCCTTGAGCAGCCGCCGCGTGCGCTCCAGCGCCAGCCGCGAGAAGTCCAGCGCCGCCTCGCCGTCGAGACCGAGATGGTGCGGGTGGTGGAACGGCAGGCAGTCGTTGAGCGACGGCAGCAGCGAGCCGTACTCCGAGGGCTCCCGGCCCAGGATCGACCACCCTCCGAGGTACGGCGTGATCGCGCTTTCCCGCAGCAGGCCCTGCCAGCCGGGCACCACCACCTCGCAGTGGTGGCGGATGCCCCGCAGCTCGAGCGTCGCCCGCACTGCGGCGTCAGTGACGCCGATGAAGATGTCGCGCACCGGCATGCCGGCCGCCTGCCCGGCCGCCACCACCTGCAGGACCGGCTCGACGCTGTCGAGCACCGGCACGAGCAGCAGCGCCTGCCGGCCCAGCTCGCGCGCCACGGCCATTTGCTCCGGCAGCGGCAGGCTGCCGACACGCGGCTGGTAGCCGCCCTCGTACCCCTGCCAGGTGAGGAAGCGCTCGAGGTCGATGGCGACGGTGGGGGTGTTGCCGGCGATGTCGCGGGAAAAGCGGCGCCCGAGGCCGAGCACGGCCCATCGCCTCCCGGGCGGCTCGGAAGCCAGAAAGCGCACCGCCCAGTCCACGACCTTGCGCTTGAGCCGCTCCTCGTGCAGGTGCAGCAAGCCGTGGCCCGGCCGCAGCCCGGCGAAGAACGAGGCGAGCGCCTGGCGGCTCGCCGCGAGGGCGTCGGCGACGCGGGCCGTGGCCACGTACGTCGGGTGGATGAGCACCTCGAGATCCCACAGCAGGACGAGCGGCTCGGTGAGCCGCAGCAGCGCCCACTCGAGGGTGTCGCCGGGGGCGCCACCGCGCAGCCAACTCGCCCCCAGCTGGCCGAGCTGCTGGCGAAGAACGGTCGGCGTCTCCGACACCACCGGCGCCAGCCCGAACAGCAGCCCGCCGTGGAGCCACTTTTGCATGACCTCCGACAGCAGGGTCTGGAGCACACCCGGATCCGGCCCCTCTGGGCTGGCAGCCACCGCCTCCACGACCGCCCCCAGCCCCACGAGCCCGCCGGCGCCGCCGCGCGCCAGCCGGGGATCGCCGGCCACCACCGGGAGCGCCGCCGCCGACACCTCGCGCCAGGCCAGGCCGGCGAGAGGCTGCGGGGGGTCGACCGCCGACAACACGCAAAGCTTTCGCCCGCGACTGCCGCTGTCGGCGTCGTGGTACTCGCGGCTGGCCAACGGCGTCAGCTCCTCCGGCATCCGGGCGCCGCTGCCGTGCACCACGGCGCGCTCGGCCGGGGGCGGGACGGGCTGCTTGCTGGCCGGGTAGTTGACGTACAGCCGCCGCTCGACGAGCGTCCGCGCCACCAGCGGGTGGCACAGGGCATCGAGCTCGGCGTGGCGGTCCAGCGCTGCCCGCAGCGAGGTCGAGGACACCGCGCTCACGGCCGGCGGCGCCAGGACGACGGAGACCCCTTTGCGGAACAGCCCGACCCGCTGCTCCCAGCCGGCCGGCGAGGCGCCCTCCCGCACCACCACGATGTGCGGCAGGTCCCAGATCGGGCTCTCCGGCCTGGCGTACGCACTGGCCTGCGCCAGCACGTCCGACCCGACCACCAGCACCAGCCGCCGCCGCCCGACCCGGCGCTGCAGCTCGCGCAGCCCGTCCGGGTTGGCCAGGTTCACGGGCGGCTCGAACGGCGCCAGGAAGGCGCGCGGCGTGGAGGCCAGCGCCATCCATGCCAGCTCTTCCCGGAGGTGCCTCGGCAGCGCGTGCTTGCGCCACGAGTAATCGTCCATCTGCACCAGCACCTCGTCCGCGTACTCGAGCGCCTTGGCGACGATCGTCTCGTGGGCCCTCGTGAACGGGTCGAAGGTGCCCGGCACCAGCGCCACCGAAGGGTGCTCCGGGAACCTGGCGCCGCGGCGGGAGCGTTCAACCGCACGCTGCAAGTGGTTGAGCGCCGAGGCAACGAGGAAAAAGCGCACCCGGTCGCCGGGGTGGTGGGTGATGAGCGAGAACAGCTTCTTGGAGGCGAGCTGCCGGAACGCCTGCAGGCGGCCGTCGTCGCGCTGGCGGGAGAGCCGCTCCAGCACTTGCGCCATCTGCGCGTAGGCCTCGTTGGCCGTGGCCAGGCGCGACTCCGCGAGCGCTCCCAGCAGCATCCCGACGAGCCGGCGGTGGACGGTCTCGTCGAGCCGCTTGACGTCGAGGGAAAGCAGCACCCAGCACACCGTCTGCAGCAGCAGCCGCTGCAGCCCCTCGGTGCCGCGCTGCAGGTTGGCGCCGATGTCGCTGAGAGCTTCCTCGAACTCCTGGTCCGGCAGCGACGCCAGCACCCCGCCGAGGAAGCGCGGGATGTAGCGCGTGATCGCCTCGGCGTCGAGTTCGAGGGAGCGCAGCAGCTCGACCGCCACCTCGTTCCGCTGCGTCGCGTGCATGAGCGGCATCAGCGCCAGCAGGCAGTCACCGGCGTGGAAGCGGGTGCCCTCCACCCGGCTCACGCGCAGCAAATTGGCAAAGTGGGAAGCCACCTCGTGGGCGAAGTAGGCGCCGGGGTCCCGGTTTTCCTCGAGGCGGCGCCTCGCCACCGCGAGCAGGTAGTCGCAGTTGACCTTCTTTTCGACCCACCCGACGTGGCTCTTGAGGTTGCGCAGGAACACCTCGCGCACCGGGTCGCGGTCAGCCTTGCGCAGCTCCTTGCAGCGCTGCGCCACGCCAGGCAGATCCGAGAGCCGGGCCAGCTCCTCCATGAGGTACAGCTCGGCCGGCAAGGAGCGGCCGCTCACGCGGCTCGTGAGAGCCTCCACGCACTCCTTGACCGCGGCCCGCAGCTCGGGATCGGCGGCCGACAGCCGCGCCAGCACCAGCAGCAGCCGCCACGCCATGAGGCGGGTGTTGGTGATGTCGTGGGTCATGTAGGAGCGCACGAACCAGACCAGCTCACGGCGCTCTTCGGGCGGCAGCAGCGGCGCCGCCACCTCGAGCGCCTCGCAGACGTACAGCCCCACGAGCGGGCGCCGGTCGCGTCGGCGGTTCTCGAAGTCCTTCTTGATGAGCTGCCACGCCTGCTGGCGCAGCCCTTCCTCGGCCCGGGTGAGGAGCCGCCGGACGATGATCGGAATGGCGTACAGCACCCGCTCGGCCGGCGCCATGTCCTCCTCGGCTGCCTTCGGCGCCCGGTCGAGCAGCGCCAGCACCCGCTCCAGCTCGTCGAGCACGGTCCGCTCGGGGCGCAGCTCTACCCCGGCCGGCAGATCCTTGCGCCAGAAGTCCTCCTTCGAGGCCAGCAAACTGCCGATGCGGTCGGCCGCCTGGTAGCGAATGTCGTCGTCGCGATGCTCGAGCAGCTCGAGGAAGAAGTCGAGCGCCAGCGACTTCTGTTCGGTCGAGAGCGCCGGCGAGTACTCCCCGAGGATCGCGAGGTAGGTCCGGATGTCCCGCCAGCGCTCGAACGAGCGGGCCTCCTCGAGCAGCGCCCGCAGCGCCGGCAGGTCGCGCAGCCGCTCCATGACGCCGAGGTTGTGGGCGGTGACCAGCACTCGCCGCAGCGTCGAGATGTGGCGGCCGGTGGCCAGCGCGGCGGCGTGGGCGCGCTTCGTGCCGGCCAGCACGCCCAGCACGTCCAGCCCCTCGGGCAGCACCGGCCGCGGCGGCAGCGCGTTCGGGATCCCCGGCACGTTGAGGTCCACCCCGAGGTACTGCAGGTACTCCTCGAGGTCGCGCAGCTTTCGGTACACTCCCCGGTAGCGCCGGATCTTTTCCCTGTCGAGGTTTTCGAGCTTGCCCGCGATGGCCTCGAACGAGTCGGCGAGGGAAATCACCTGCATCTTCTGCGTGCCGTCCGGGCCCGGCCAGTCCTTGACCCGGAAGTCGCCGTAGATGAGCAGCAGCGTCTCGATCGGCAGCCGCACTTGCTCGAGGTCCCAGCACGAGTGGTTGGTGGCGATGTGGCCGAGCGACCCCAGCCCCCGGTCCTGGTACCAGATGTGCGTGTAGTAGTAGTGCAGGCGCGGGATGCGCCTGACCTCGTCACCGACGCACCCGAACTTGCCGAGATCGTGCCCGATTGCGCCGCCGTGCAGCAGCGGCAGGTCGACCGGGATCTTGCCGACGAGCTGCCGGCCGATGTGCAGCGCCACGCCCGTGACCCCGAGCACGTGGTCGAGGATCGACAGCCCCAGCCACTCCTGGGCCATCGTCAGGAGCGCCAGCACCCCCTCGCGCTCGAGGTACCCGAGGAGCCGCCGGTACTCCTCGCCCGACGGCCAGCGGGCGATCTCCTCCGGCCGCAGCGGGCGGAACGGCAGCCGCTGCGCGATCCCAGGTCCGCCGCGCCGCGCCTGCTCCTCGACCACGGCGTTGGCGAGGGGGATGAAGAGGTCCGCCACCCTCACGACGTCGTCCGCCGGCCTCGGGAACGACTGCGGGAACAGCCTCCGGCATACCTCCGGGTAGAGCGCCTTGCGCCACACGGGCAAAGCATCGTCGTCACAGGGCAGCCCTTCGAGGTCGAGCGCCAGCCGGAGCGCAGTGTCCAGGCGCGCCGGTGAGTGCCGCTCCCACCACCCGTCGAGCGCGGCCGGACGCCAGCCTCGTTCCTGGAGCCTCTGGAACAGCACGCTGCCGGAGGGGTCGGCGGAGCCCATTCGACCGCGATTATACCCACCCTCACACGCGGTGGCCGGGCGCACTGCGCGGAAGGCGAGCGTGGCACAGCCTCCGCTCACCGGCCGCCGCCGGACCGGGCCGGGGCGGCCTGCTATCATGCGCGCGGGAAGCGAGCTTCCCGTCCACACGTTCCGGGGGAGCGCCCGGGAGTGACCGGATGCACGAAGGGAGGGTCCTCGCGGCGCGCTCCACGGCCTCGGGACACATCACATGAGCAGTTCGGTCGACCGTATTCGCAACATCGGCATTTCCGCCCACATCGACTCCGGAAAGACCACCCTCACGGAGCGCATTCTCTTTTACACGAGGAAGATCCATGCGATCCACGAGGTCAAGGGCAAGGACGGCGTCGGAGCCACGATGGACCACATGGAGCTCGAGCGAGAGCGCGGCATCACGATCACCTCGGCTTCCACGTCGGTCGAGTGGCGAGGGCACAACATCAACATCATCGACACTCCCGGGCACGTCGACTTCACGATCGAGGTCGAGCGCGCGCTGCGCGTGCTGGACGGCGCGGTGCTGGTGCTGTGCGCCGTCGCCGGCGTGCAGTCGCAGTCGATCTCGGTGGACCGGCAGATGCGCCGCTACCGTGTGCCGCGCGTCGCCTTCATCAACAAGTGCGACCGCACCGGCGCCAACCCCGAGCGCGTGGTGCGCGCCCTGCGCGACAAGCTCGGTCACCGGCCGGTGCTGCTGCAGCTCCCGATCGGGCTCGAGGCCGCCTTCGAGGGCGTGGTCGACCTCATCGACATGCGGGCCGTCTACTTCCGCGGCGCCAGCGGCGAGGACATCGAGTTCGGGCCGATCCCGGCCGCCATGCAGGCCGTGTCCGAGGAGCGGCGCGCCGAGCTCATCGACACCGCCAGCCTGTTTTCCGACGAGCTGCTGGAGGCCGCCCTCGACGGCAACGCCACCCCCGAACTCCTCCGCGAGGCTGTGCGGCGCGGCACCCTGGCGCTCGAGCTGACGCCCGTGCTCCTCGGCTCCGCCTACAAGAACAAGGGGGTCCAGAAGCTCCTCGACGGCGTGGTCGACTTCCTGCCGAGCCCGGCCGAGGTACCGATCGAGGCGGTCGATCTCGAGAACGACAGCGCTCCCGTGCAGCTCGTCTCCGACCCGACGGCGCAGACCGTGGTCTACGCCTTCAAGCTCGACGAGGGGCGGTACGGGCAGCTCACCTTCATCCGCGTCTACCAGGGCACCCTGGCCAAGGGCGACACCGTCGTGCAGACCCGCACCGGCCGGAAGATCCGCATCGGGCGCGTGGTGCGGCTGCACGCCGACTCGATGGAGGACATCGCAGCCGCGGAGGCCGGCGACATCGTCGGTCTGTTCGGCATCGACTGCCACACCGGGGACACCCTGGTCGGGGATGGGCCGCGCCTGGCGATGACCGCCATGCACGTGCCAGATCCCGTCATCTCGCTCGCCGTCAAGCCGGCCGACAACAAGTCGCAGGTCAACATGTCCAAGGCGCTGTCCCGCTTCGCCAAGGAGGACCCGACATTCCGCGTCACCCAGGACCAGGAGAGCGGCGAGACCATCATTTCCGGCATGGGCGAGCTGCACCTGGACGTCTACGTCGAGCGCATGCGCCGGGAGTACGGCGCGGCCGTCGAGACCGGCGCGCCGCAGGTCGCCTACCGCGAGGCCATTTCCCGCCGCGCCGAGTTCGACTACCTGCACCGCAAGCAAACCGGGGGCTCCGGCCAGTACGCGAAGGTGGCGGGCTACATCGAGCCGTGCGAGGACAGGGACTACGAGCTCGACAACCAGATTCGCGGCGGAGCCATCCCCACCGAGTTCATCCCCGCCTGCGACAAGGGCTTCCGCAGCGCCCTCGCGAAGGGCAGCCTCATCGGCTCGCCGATCGTCGGGGTGCGGGTCGTGCTGGTCGACGGCAACTCCCACCCCGTGGATTCCTCCGACCTCGCCTTTCAGGTCGCGGCTCGCGCCGCTTTCCGTGACGCCTACCGGCGGGCCGCGCCGCGCATCCTCGAGCCGCTCATGCGGGTCTCGGTCGAGGGTGCGGCCGAGTTCCAGGGCGCCATCTTCCGCACTCTGCTGCACCGCCGCGGCACCGTCATCGGCTCGCAGGAAGACGAGGGCTTCGCGCGCATCGAGGCCGAGGTGCCGCTCGGGGAAATGTTCGGCTACGCCACCGAGCTGCGCTCGGCCACCCAGGGCAAGGCCGAGTACACGATGGAGTTCGCCCGCTACGCGCCGGTCCCCCGCGAGGTCTCTGAAGAACTGCTCGCGCACTACAAGAACCGCGCCGCCCACGAGGAGGAGTGATGATGACCGAGATGATGTTCGGCTTGCGGCGCTCCGCCCGCACCCTGCTCGAGCGCGACGGCTGCCCCGGTCCGGGTCCCGGTCGGCTGGGCCTCGTCATGGCCCGCGCCGGCGTCGGCAAGACGGCGTTTTTGGTCGGGATCGGCCTCGACGCACTGCTCGCCGGGCAGAACGTCCTCCACATCTCGCTGCAGTCGAGCGTCGACAAGGCCCGGGCCTGGTACGACGACCTCCTCACCGAGCTGCTCCGCCGCGAGCGCAAGCTCGAGCACAGGGCGGAAATCCAGCTCGCGATCGAGCGCCGACGGCACATCCACACCTACGCCGGGCGGGCTTTCACGCCCGACAAGCTCCGGCAGGCGGTGGAGCTGTTGCGCGAGGCGATGGGGTTCGTGCCGCAGGTGGTCATCTTCGACCAGCCCGACCTCGCGAGCGTCGAGCGGAGCACCGTCGAGGCGCTGCGCGCCACCGCCGCCGGGCTCGGCGCCGAGCTGTGGATGGCGTGCCGTACGCACCGCGACGGCCCGCAGGCCGCTCCCGGCCACCTCCCGCCCCCAGCCGACCGCATCGAGGATCTCGTGGACCTCGCGTTCCGGCTCGAGCCGCAGGAGTCGAAGGTCCGCCTGCGCGTCGTCAAGGACCGCGAGCACATGCTCGACCGCGACCTCAACCTCGTGCTCGACCCGGAGACCCTCCTGCTCGTCACCGGCGTGACTCCGCGCCGGTGACGACAGCACCGCCACGCCGCGCCCCGGGCCCGCAGGCCCGCTTGGTCCCCCGCACCACACGCTGGGAGGCGCTCCCTACCTCAACCGCTCGAGAAGCGCCTGGGCGAGGCGCTGCACGAGCGGGAAAAGGGCGAGGACCGCGCACCACAGCAGGACCGACTCGGCAAAGCCGTAGGCGAACAGCGCCGGCGCACCGACGGTGCGCAGGCTCGGCACACGGTGCAGCATGCCGAGTCCGAAAAGCTCCCACACCCCCTCGAGCGACTGCACGGCGGCGCCGAGGCCGCAAAACCACACGACTCCCGGGCCCGGCAGCCGCGGCACCCAGTCGAGCAGCAGCTTGGTCACGACCGTGTAGGCGACGGTGAGGAACAGCGGCAGCACCAGCCGCGCGGCCGGCGGCAGCACGAGCGCATACGTCTCGCCCCAGGCGTCCCCCCAGAACACCGCCGCGTGCAGCATGAACCAGACCAGGAAGGAAGTCGCGACAATCACCCTCCGGCGCGCGACCAGCTCCGATCCCGGCAGGCGGCGGGCGAGCAACGCGAGGAGCGCCACGTCGAGCGCCAGCACCACGCCAGCGCCGACCCAGTAAGCGTTCTCGTCCTGCATGCCCGGCATCGCCTGCATCCTACAACAGAAACCGCCGGCCCCCGCGGCGCCGCCGGGCGGGGTTACGACCCCTTGAGCTTGAGCTCCCGCGCGGGGTCGGTGGAGGCGCCGATGCGGACGGCGAAGCTGGTGCGGGCCGCGATGTCCTCGTCGGTCACGAAGTGGACGTCGAGCAACCCGCCAGTCCGGGCCCCGACCCGGGCGAAGTTGAGCTCGTCGAGCGCCAGGCTCCACCCCTCGAGCCACAGTCGCAGCGCCTGCCGCTGCTCCTCGGTGCCCCGCACGTGCAGCACCAGGTCGATGTCGGAGCACGGGCCGGCGGTGGCGTTCTTGGTCGAGCCCAGCACGTAGGCGGCGACAACCCCGAAGCGCGCGCCGTCGAGCGAGGCGGCAATGCGCTCGGCCATCGCCAGGCGCCACCGCCAGTGCTCGTCGCGATCGCCGCGCCCGGCGCTCTCGCCTTCGGGCTGGCCGAGGGTCGAGGACGGCTCCACGAGCACCCCCACGGCCCGGTCGATCTCGGCGTTTTGCAGCACCCGCAGCACCTTGCCCTTGGTGACCGCGGGCACTTCGATGACCCGAACGACGCCGGCGAGATGGGCGAACTCCGGCGCCAGCTCGGCCAGGCGGTTGTCCGACCCGAGGAAGAAACTTTCGGCGAACACCACGCCGGGGTCGTCGGGGTACAGCGGCAAGTAGCGGATCGAGGCCTCCACGAGGTCCTGGAAGAAGTGGGTCCCGAACGACAGGTCGGGCACCAGCCCGCCGCGCGAGCGGGCGACCTCGATGAGCATTGCCGCGTTGTTGATGTCGGAGTACGTGACGTTGACGCCCAGCTTGATGTCGCCCCGACTTCCCCATCGGCCCGGTCCCATGAGGATGAACTGCCGGCGCGGCAGCGTGGCGTTGAGCCGGCTCACCGCTCGTCCCACCGCCTGCAGCTCGCCGAGGTCCCGCAGCCCCGAGTACGCCTCGCCGTCCACGTACACGATGTGCGTGATGTCGGGTACCAGGCCGTTGGACACGAAACGGTTGGCCGAGAAAAGCAGCCGACTCTCCGGGATGTCGGCCGGGATGCGCGCCGCCACGGCGCCCTGGGCGTGGCTCTGCGGCCGGCACTGCAGCACGTAGAGGTCGCGTCCGTCGGAGGCGAACTCCACATCCACGGCGTGGCCGGTGGCCGCCTGCAGCGCCTTGAGCAGGGCCGAAAACTGTCGCACGAACGGCGTGGCGTTGATGAGACCGTCGAACGTCACCACGAGGTCGTCGCGCTCCGGGTCGAGCAGCAGCCCCGAGGGCCGGGTGAGGCGGTCACCGTCCCGCACCGACACGAGCCTGTGGAGTGCCGGGTAGTCGTGGCCGTGCTCCCGCAGCAGCGCCTTCATGTCGAGGGTCGCCATGGTGCGCTGTTCGAGGTCGATGACATCGAGGGTGCGGGGCGAGTAGCGCAGCACCTCGTCGGTCGTGACGTTGACGCGCAGGCTCGGCTGGCCTGGCGCCACGAGCACGGGATAGTCCTCCCGCACGCGGTCCACGGCCCGGGTGCCGAGCCCCGGCACCAGGCGCAGCAGGCCATCCTCCCTGCGCAGCCGCGACGACCACCTGAACTCGTTGTGCGAGAAGCCGACGCCGGCAAAGGCCGGGGCCCAGTAGGGGCCGATCCGGGCGCCCACGACCTCCTGGATCATGATGCCCATTTCCTCGCGCAGGTGCAGCAGCCCGCGCTCGGCCCGGTACTGGATGGGGTCGGGGCCGAAGATCGAGGCGTAGACCTCGGCCACGGCGTCCAGCAGGGCTGCCAGCCGCTCCTGCTTGCTGCCGCGGTTGTGCAGGAACAGACTCTTGTACTTACCCGAGAAGATGGCGCCGGCGCGGTCCTCGAGCAGCGACGAGGAACGCACGATGAGCGGCCCGTCGTGGAGGTCGTCGAGCGCCATCGACAGCCCCTTGACGATTTCCGGCGGGAACTCCGAGTTCTTGAAGACCTGGATGAGGTGCGGGTACTCCATGCGCACCTGGTCCACGTCCTTGTACTTCTGCTCGTACAGCTCCTCGAGGTGGTTGTAGAGCACGAAGGCGTGCACGGTGTCGGAGGCCACGTACCAGGTCTTGGGAATGCGAATCGGGCCGAGGTCGACGCCAGCCTCCGCCGCCCGTCGCAGCACCTGGTAGGCGACGAACAACCCCGCGGCCTTGCCGCCGACCCGGCCAGGGCTGCCAGGCAGCGATACAAGGCGCTCGAACAGACCCGGGAAGTCTTCGAGCGCCACGTGGTCCTTGGCCATGGCCACGAACGCCGGCTCGTCGGAGAGGAAGCGGCGGATCAGGATGACGAGCAAGGCGTGCATCCACGAGCGCGACAGCCCGACCCCCTGCTCGCCCATCTGCTGGAAGCGGCGGATCGCGTCGGCGATGTGCGTCGGCGAGGACTGCTGGTCCACCACGGCCTTGACCAGGAAGCCGGCGCGGTCTTCCTGGATCCAGCGCTGGATGCGGCGCATGATCTCGTCGTCCTGCATGTGGCGAGCGGCGAGGGAAAAGACGCGGTCGGCGAGCTGCAGCGGGTCGCCCAGCTCGCGCCGCTGGATCGGCAGGTTCTTCTCGCCCCCGACCCGCTCGTCGAGCCCGCGCAGCCCCACGAACCCCTGCAGCAGCTCCTGCGCCTCCGCCACACCGCTCCACGACAAGTGGTTGGCGAGCTTGCGAGAGATTCGCACAAACATGTCCTGGTCGGAGCGCCGCAGCAGGTTGAGCGCCACCCGCCACTCGCGCGTCCCCTGCTCGGCCAGCGCATCGTGGGCGGCTCGCCACTCCTGGACCAGCACGCGCAGCTGCTGGTGCTGGATGAAGTGGCCGAGCCGGTCGGCGATGGTGCGGATGAGCCTCGCCTCCTCCTTGAGGAACGGCCCCTCGTCGGCAACCGGCGCTTCCTCTCGGTACGACACCCAGAGCCGCCCGACCACGCGGTCCTGGGCGACGATCTCCGTGGTCTGGCACCACGGCGTGTCGACGTAGCCCTCGGTCGCGTACTCGGTCTCGCCGATCTGGATCTTGACCTGGCACAGCTCGGGGTGCTGCCAGCCGGGCGGAATGGCCCGGATCACGCAGCGCAGCACCTCGTCGAGCGGCGTCTCGGGATGGCTGCAGCACTCCTCTACCTCGTACAGGCAGGCCAGCTCCTTCGCTCGCTCCTGCAGCGCCCACAGCAGCCGCTCGGGGGGACGCGTCGGCTCAGCCATGGCGCACCACGCCTCGTCCGGTGCGGCCATCCACCCGCACGTCGAGCGGGGCGGCCAGTTCGAGGTGGCGCAGCGTCGAGGTCTCGCCCGCCGGCGGCTGCGACTCGAGCCATGCCCAGTCGATGCCGGGCCGCTCGTGCTCGCCGACCGAAAAGTACACCACGCCGAGGCTCGTGAGGTTGTGGAAGAAGTGCGAGCCCTGGCTCATCTCCTGCCGCATCGCCGGCAGGCTGGCCTCGACGATGACGCGGGCGCCGGCGATTTGTCCCCAGCTCACCGGCACGCCGCCGGTCGGGTCGGAGGTCCCCCAGCGCCCGAAGCCGATGAGCAGGTACGGCCTGTGCTCGCGGGTCAGCCTCGCGTTGAGTTCGGCGAGTTCCCTGGCCACGGCCGGGGTGAGCGCCGGGCCGAAACCTTCGCGCTTGACGTACACCACGTCCCGCACCCCCCGGGGCCGTCCGTGGCCGAGCACCCGCTCGCTCGCCACCACGAGGTCGGGCGCCGCAAAATCGGACTCGCTCACCTCGACCTCCTCGCCGCCTCCCGCCAGGGCCCGCACCTGCAAGAAGCCGCAGCGCGCCGGCGTCCCGCCCCGCAGGTCGAGCACCAGCGCCAGCTCGATCTCCACCCCGGCGCCGACCTCGTCCTCGCAGGCGCGCAAGAGCTCGCGCAGCACTTCGTTGACCGGCGCCACGCCGTACGAGAGCACCGGCGCGAAGTTGACCAGGCGGGGTCCGCGGACGGAAAGCGACGGCGTGATGCGGTTGGACTGGGGGTCGAACGTCGAGGCCACGAAGCGCAGCGTGTCGTCGGCCTCGGCGTCGGCCAGCGAGCCCCTGACCAGGTACTCCGCCTCGGCCAGCGGGTCGTACGGCACCTGCCCCATGTTGACGGCCCAAAAGCCAGTCTGCGTGCTCTTCAGCAGCTCGCCGATCGAGGTGTACGGCGGCGGTGCTTTCGGGTACGCCGGGGAGTACGCCCACGCCGGCTCGCCGTCGACGATCGTCTTGCCGAGGCCGAGCGCCAGGATCCCCACGCCGTCCGAGGGCTTCGCGTTGCCGGTAGCGTAGTAGTTGAACGACCGGCCCACACCGGAGATGTGGGGGTAGAAGCGATCCCCGAACCGCGACCCCACCACTTCCTGGATCACCACCGCCATCTTCTCGTCGCGGTCGGCGGCGCCGATCGCCTGGCGATAGCTCTTGGCGTCGCGGAAAAACGTCGAGGCCCACACCAGCTTGACCGCCTCTCCGAGCTTGCGGAAGCGCGCGTCGGCGTCGAGCTGGTTGTTGGGGGTCATCTTGGTGGCGTAGATCCCGGCCAGCGGCCGCCCCAGGGCGTCCTCGAGCAACGAGGAGGAACGAACCGCCAGCGGCTGCCGCACCTGCTGCACGAGGGCCCGCAGGTCGCCCCCCAGCTCGATCGGCAGCTCGGCGCGCATGAAGGCGCTGGCGATGCGCTCGTCGGGCAGCTCGTCGAGCGCCGTCTCCCACAGCTCGTTGCGCTCCATGAAAGCGTCGAACAGGCTCGTCGTCACCACCACGAGGTGGGGGATCCCGACCGTGATCCCCTCGAAGCGGGAGGCGTCGAGGAGCGCCAGCGGCTTCAGCGCTCCGGCCAGCCCCCGTGCCTTGCCGCCGAGCTCTCCGTCGCCGATGAACGTGAACGGCGCGGCCGGCGAGAAGAACTCCCGCTCGAACCGCTGGATACCGCCACTCTGCGCCCCTTCGCCCATCGCCGCACCTCCAGTCGCTGTCTGCTGCCTCCGTGATGGTACATCCGGGCGGGGCTCGCCCGCACGCTGCGCGGCAGCCGCCTACGTGCGCGCGGGGAGCGCGGGCAGCGAGACGGTGAAGCGCGAGCCCCGGCCGACCTCGCTCTCGACGTCGAGGGTCCCGCCGTGCTGCTGCACGATCCCCAGGCTCACGCTGAGACCGAGGCCGGTCCCCCGCCCCGCCGGCTTGGTGCTGAAGAACGGGTCGAAAATCATGTCCCGCACTTCGGGGGGGATGCCGCACCCGGTGTCGCTCACCTCGATGCGCACCCGCGACTGGCCGACCGAGGTGGCGATCCGCATGGTGCCGCCGTCGGGCATGGCGGCACAGGCGTTGAGCGCGAGGTTGAGCAGGACCTGCTGCAGCTGGTTGCGATCGCCCTCCACCTCGGGAAGCTCGGGTGAGAGCTGCTCCTCGATCGTGATGCGATCGAACTGCTTCTGGCTGCGGACAAGGCGCACCGTGCGGCGGACCACGTCGTTGACGTCGAGCGGCTCCTTGCGAGGCGGTCGCTCGCGCGCGAAGTCGAGCAGGTTGCTCACGATGTCGGCCACACGCGTGGTCTCGTGGATGATGAGGTCGAGGTCCTGCCGGTCCTGGTCGTCGAGGTTGGGCTTTTCCTTGAGCAGATGCGCGAAGGTGAGCACCGAGGTGAGCGGGTTGTTGATCTCGTGCGCCACCCCGGCGGCCAGCCGGCCGATCGACGCGAGCTTTTCGCTGCGGCTGATCTGCTGGCTCGTGGCGAGCTTGAGCTGCTCCTCCCGCTGCTCGACCGCCTCCGCCATGAGGTCCACCGACTGGCAAAGCACCCCCATTTCCCCTGGCGGCCGGATCCCCACGCGGGCCGAGAGATCGCCCCCCGCCACCCGCCCGGCCATGGCCACCACGTGCCCGATGGGGCGGAGCACCCAGAGCGTGGCCGCGACCACGAGGACGAGGCTGAGCAGTGCCGCTGTTCCGACCAGCGCCAGCAGCACGGTGCCGATGCGCCGCGCGGCCTTCTCGAACGGCGCCTGGAGCAACCCCACGTAAAGCGCGCCGATGATCTCGCCGCGCGGATCCCGTATCGGCTCGTAGGCGCTGATGTACCAGTCGTTGACCACGAACGCCGGGCTGGCCCAGACCCGGCCCCGCACCAGCACCTCGTCGTACACCTCGGCGCTGAGCCGGGTGCCGACGGCGCGCGAGCCGTCCTCGAGCCGGACGTTCGTGGCGATGCGCAAGTCGCGCTGGAAGACCGTCACGGTCCCCAGGCTACGACCCTTGTCGTGACGGTTGGCGAAGACGTCGTCGCGGATCGCATCGACCAGGTCGTACTGCCGGTTGAGCAGGTTACCGCCGTACAGCAGCCCGAGCAGGCGGCCCTGTGCGTCGAGCACGGGCACGACGGCCGCGAGCACCATCCCCTCCGTGCGCACGGTCTCGTCGGTCGGCCTGGCGGCCTGGGTGGGCCGGAGCCTGAAGCGAGCCCGTTCGGCCAGTTCCGGGCCCTCCCGCGCCAGTTCCTCGGCGCCGACGAGCAGCGTTCCCTGCGCCGGCTCCAGCCGCGCGAGGGCGCTGGCGACGAGGGGGTTCGGGGACAGGTCGTCGCCGCCCGCAGAGGGCGCCCGCCCGCGGGCGAGCGCCCGGCCCTGGGCATCCAGCACCGTGACGAGGTCCAGTCCCGAAGCGTGGAAGATCCGCGCCGCCTGCTCGTCGAGCCGCGTGCCGTCGCGCCTGGCCAGCGCCGCGGCCAGCGAGTCGCCGAGCGCAGCGCCGCGCAGGAACTGCTCGATCCGGTCGATGCGGCTTTCGTAGGCGGCGCGCGCGGAGTTGAGGTCGAGGCGCACTTGCGTCTGGACCTCCTCGCGCCACTGGCGCCGCAGGTACCAGACCCCGACCGTCGAGAGCGCCAGGTTCGCCAGCACGATGACCGCGATGATGCGGATCGTGACCTGGAAACGGACGCTCATGGCTGGCTCCGCTGGCGCCGTGGTAGCGGCCTGCCCGCGTCCGGCCGCCAACCGCCCGCCGGACCTTGGCCGCATGTCGAGAAGAGCCGGCGTCGCACGGGGGTGAGCATACACCGCGCCGCACCGCCGGCGACCTCCACGAGCTCACCGTTCGTCACATCTCCTCATGACTCGCCAGCCTCCCAGGCGCTGGCCCTCGAACGGAACAGCCCGCGATCGCCACCGGCGCGGCAACCGGCGGGCCGGCCGAGGACCTGGAGGGGCGCCCGTGCGGCGTCCGTCCCGACCTCGGGGCGTACTCCGAGCACGGGCCGTCCGGGCCACCCCGGGCCCGGCGCAAGGGTCTACACCCAGCCGCGTGCCTTGCACGCCTGGGCGACGCGGGACACCGCGATCACGAGCGCGGCGTCGCGCATCCCCAGCTTGCGCTTGCGGGCGAGATCGGAGACCGCGTAATAGGCGTTGGTCATCCGCACGTCCAGCTTGGCCAGCACCTCGTCCTTCTCCCAGAAGTAGTTGGCGTTGGACTGCACCTGTTCGAAGTAGGAACAGGTCACGCCTCCCGCGTTGGCGAGCAGGTGGGGCACGATGAGCACCCCGCGCTGGCGCAGCGTCTCCTCCGCGCCGGGGCTGACAGGGCTGTCGGCCCCTTCGGCGACGATGCGCACGCGGGGCGAGACCCGGCCAACGTTGTCGGGTGTGATCTGGTTCTCGACCGCGGCGGGGATCAGCACGTCCACGTCCTGCTCGAGCCACGCTTCCCCCGGCAGCACCTCGTAGCCGAGCGTCTGGGCCCGCTGGCGATCGATTGTGCCGAAGGCGTCCGTGATCCCGGCCAGCTCGGCGACCTGCACGTGGGGCAGCTTCCGGAACGCCCAGGCGCGCTGCTCTCTGGGGTCGAACGTCGAGACGCACAGCACGCGCGCGCCGAGGCGCTCGCACAGCTCGGCGGCGTGCCGCCCGAGGCTTCCGAACCCCTGAATGGCGACGAGCGTCTTGTCGGGGCGCAAGCCGATTTCCTTGAGCGCCTCGCGGAGACAGAAAACGAGCCCGTACCCCGGCGCCTCCCGGCGCCCCAGCGAGCCGCCCAGCCCCACCGGCTTGCCGGTGATGAACCCCGGGAAGCGGCCGTGGAAGAGCGTCTCGTACTCGTCGAGCATCCACAGCATGTGCTGTGCGTTGGTCGCGAGATCGGGTTCCGCGACATCGGAGATCGGCCCCATCTCGCGCGACAGCGCCCGCACCCAGCCGCGGCACAGCCGTTCCTGCTCGCCAGCGGAAAGGCTGTGGGCATCCACTGCCACACCGCCGGAACTGCCGCCCAGGGGGATGTCCACGACCGCGCACTTCCACGTCATCCACATCGCCATCGCCTGTACGAGGTCGAGACTGCCGGTGGGGTGGAAGCGAATCCCCCCTTTGCCCGGGCCACGGGCGTCGTTGTGCTGCACGCGAAAACCCTTGAAGATGCGAAACGTGCCATCGTCCATGCGAACCGAGATCGAGAAACGGTGCTCACGCAGCGGGTCGCGCAGGAGCTGCCGCGTCGGCTGGTCGAGCTCGAGCATCTCGGCGACGCGGTCGAGCTGGGACTGGGCTACCGTCAGGGGGTTGTACGCCTCGTTGGTCATGGCCTGGCCCTCACGGCGCCATTGTCTCCCGCCCCGACCGCGCCTGCCACCCTCCCCCCCGTTAGAGCCCCCGCACCGCCTCCTCCAGCCTGGACCTGGAGGTGGTCGGAACGGGCGTCACGGGAGCGTGACCGGCACGACGTGCCAGCCGTCGGTGCCGCGCAGCAGCAGCGAGACCCCGGCGCTGCCCGGCATTTCCCAGGCAGCCGAGAGGTCGGTTGCCTCCTCGAGCCACCACGACGCCACGACCTCCAGTTCACGGCGTGGGAGGGCACCGAGAACTTCCTCGCCGACGACCCGGTTGCCGACCGGATCCAGCACGAGCAGGAAGCGCCGCGGCTGGTCACCGTACAGCAGCACCCGGCCCGCTCGCAGCAGCCGGGCGTCACGAACCCTCACCGGGGCCGGCTCCGGAGTCGCGGGCGCGGCGCTCCGCCGGGGCCTGGCGGCGGGAGGCTGCGCCGGCGCCGCCTCCTTGAGCCCGAGCGCCGCACGGATGACACTGGCCTGGCTGGCGAGGCGCCATTCCCACCGCAGCTCCCCGCGGTCCAAGGACAGGCAGCGCAGCACCGTTCCGGCCTCGAGGCCGAGGAGCTGCCCGCCCCTGTCGTCCACGTCCACGAGCCGCCACGGCTCGCCCGGGATGTCCTGCCTCCAGACCACGCCCTCGCCCGCCTTGTAGCGCAGCACCCCGCCGTCCCTGAGCGCGATGAGCATGTCGTCCGGGGTGAGCCCCACGACCTGGCGGAAGACCTCCGAGGCACGGGCCGACATCTTCTCCCCGGCGAAGCGATAGGTTGCCGCGACGCCGGCGCCGAGCGGGATGTCCTCGGGCAGCTCAAAGTACTCGCGCACGGCGCGGTCGAGCACCAGCTCACCGTACAATCCCCTGCCGTCGAGAGTCAGGCGGCTGCGCTCGGTCGGGAAGAGTTCCGACAGGCCCTCGTTCGGCCACGCCAGCCGCTCCCGGCCGTCGACGTGCAGCGCCACGAGCACGAACGGCATGTCCGCCACGCTGCGCGTCGAGTACACGACCGTGTTGCCTCGGAACTCCCGGACCGCCTGCTCCCGGCCCGGTAGCTCGTAGTCCCTGGTCACGAGGTCGGAGGTCAGGGAGTCGAGCAGGAGGAGCTTCGCGCCCACCACGGCCGCGACGCGCCCGTCGGCGCGGTTGACGACCACGGTCGTGGCGGCGCCCGGGAAGCGCGGAGGCGGCGGCGCGGCGAGCAGGGTTCCCGCGACCGACAGCACACCCAGCACCGGCAGCGACCGCCTCACGGCCAGCTACCTCGCAGCCTCGGCCGGCCTTCGGCGGGCCAGCTCGTCGTCGATCACCTCCTGGAACGACTCGAACGGCTGCGCGCCCTCAAGAAAGCGGCCGTTGACGAGAAACGCCGGTGTCCCCGTGACGCCGATGCTCTCGCCCAGCCTTACGTCGTCATCGACCCTGGCGGCGAACGTCTTCTGGTCGAGGCAGGCACCGAACGCGGCGGCGTCCAGCGCGAGCTCGGGCGCCGCGGAGCGGATCGACTCGGGCGCGATCTTCTGCTGGTTGGCGAACAGCCAGTCGTGCATCTGCCAGAACTTGCCCTGCTGGCCGGCACACAGCGCGGCCTCGGCGGCGAACCGCGCGTGCTGGTGCATCGCGAGGGGGAACTGCTTGAACACCACCCGCAGCTTGTCGCCATACATCTGCTGCAGACGCTGTATCGAGGTCTGCACGCGGCTGCAGAACGGGCACTGGAAGTCGGAGAACTCGACCAGCGCGATCGGCGCCTCGGCCGGCCCTCGCGCCGGATCGTCGGGCGAGATGGGCACCTTGGCGCGGGGCGGCTCGATGAGGAGCCGGAACCCGGCGCGACCGAGCAGCTCGCGTCGCCACTCCTGCTCCCGCACCCGGGTGCGCTGCTCCTGCAGGTACTGCACGACCTGCGCCCGGGCCGCCGCCTCGTCGGGCGGGAGCTGGGCCCGGTAGCGCTTGAGGAGATCCTCGACCTCCTCCTTGCCAGGCTCGCCCGCCGCCGCGGTCACCTTGCGCCGGTACAGCTCGTCGCGGTCGATGCCGAGCTCGCGCGCCGCGGCGTCCTGCAGCCTCTCGAACGCGAGGTCGCGCGCCAGCTCGGCCTTGATCCTGTACTCCTCGTTCCGCACTTTGAGCAGGCGGGAGGACGCCTCGGCCTCGAGCTGCGAGGCGGTGATCGCCTGCCCGGCGAACAAGGCGACCGCCGGCTCCTGGATCGCGGCCGCCGACACGTTGGCTGCCGGGAGCACCGTCTGGGAGCCGGCCGCACCCGCGACCAGCAAAATGACCAGCGTGAGCATCGCGCCTCGCTTCATGGTTGGACCCCTTCCATCGCCACTGCCGGGATAGTAGCACTCCGCCGACCCCCGCACGGGCAGGACACGACCGCTGGCCACCGCCCGGGCACTTGCAGCAGGGAACTTCAACGGGCAGCCCGGCACCTCGGCGAGGGACGTAAAATGGGACATGACACACCTGAAGCTGGCCAGCGTTTCGACGAGCGTCCGCCTTCGCGTGCTGCCCTGCCTGGCCGCGACCGGATGGCTCCTGGGAGGGTGCGCCGGCTGGTCGGCGGCGCAACTGCCGCCCCAGCCGAGCGAGCTCGGTGTCGTGCACCGGTCGGGGCAGACGTTCGTCACATGGACCGAGCGCTCCGACCTGGCGGGCGAGCGCTACCGGGTGTATCGACACAGCGAGCCGATCACATCGGCAAACCTCGCCTCGGCAAGGAGGCTGCTCGAGGTCTGGGAAGGCTCGGGCCGCTTTCTTGCTGACCGCTGGGACGACAACGGCACCTGGCACGCCCGCTACCTCGAACGCTTCGTGATTGCCGACAACCAGCCCCAGCTCGCCGCGGGGACGGGCCTGCTCGTTTGGACGCTGGCCACCTCCGACCTGGGGGGAGCCTCGTCGGGGCAGGGGTACTACGCCGTGACCACGGTGAGTCCGGGAGGCGTGGAAAACATCTCGTCGTTCGGCGCTGGGAACACGGCGGGGCCGGTCGCCGAGTCGGTCGCCGACCCCCTGCCGGTGGAGGCGTCGGTGCCCGGGAACGAGGGCGGGCACATCTTCGTGCAGTACTACGATCTCCACACCTTCAACCCGACCTTCTACGCGCCTCACCCTCGCAACGGCTTTTTCGGCCTGTCCGAGGCCGACCCGGCAGTGGCCCATGCTCTGCAATACGCCCTTACCTACTCGGTCGGCGAGCCCTCGGCCGCCAACTGCGGGGGAACCGTACCGGCCAGGGTGCCGGTCGTGCTTTATCTCCACGGCTGGAACGGCAACACTTACCCGCCCCAGCTCGGCCCCTCGGAGTACTACTGTGCCTTCGAAATCCGCCCAATCGACGTGTCCGAGACGTGGTACTTCGGCTTCGCGCGCTCGCACGACTTCCGCACCGGCGAGGAGCCGGCCGCCGGCGACACGGTCGTCAATTACACCGAGCAGCGGCTCCTGCGCTCGGTGTACGACCTGCTGCGGCACCCCGTCCTCGGGCCGCGCGCGGACGCGAACCGGATTTACGTCTACGGCCACTCGATGGGCGGCAGCGGGACGCTGGCACTGGCGCTCCGCTACCCCAACGTCTTCGCCGCCGCCTACGCCTCCGAGCCGATGACCGACTACCGCACCTCGGGCGATGGAGGCGACGCCGACTGGCGCGAAGACGTGGCCTGGAAGTGGGGCTCCCGTACGCTCAACCTGCCGGTGAGTCTGGGGGGACCGGGGAACTGGGCCGCGCACCTGACCCGCTACAACGGCGTGGGCGTGTGGGACTGGCAGAACCACCAGGCCAACATCGCCTCCCGCACCGCTGACGAAACGGTGCCGATCGGCGTCGGCCACGGCCGCCAGGACCAGGTCATTGGCTGGACCACGCAGGGGCGGCCGTTTCCCGCCCAGGCCGAGGCCGGCCGCCGGTGCTGGGGCGGCTGGCACGCCAACGCCGACCACACGTGGCTCGGCTTCGCCGGGCTGCCGCCGACCCTCTCCCCGGACGCCTCCACGGCGCCGTTCGCCGGCCTCGCCGCGGTGCGCAACGAGTCCGTGCCCGGGCTCTCGCGTGCTTCCGGCAACTTGCCCTTGCCTCCTCCCGACGAGGGCGCCGAGGGCGGCTTTAACCAGTTCGTGGAGTGGTCGGCGAGCTGGAACGCCTGGGACGGCGCACCGGTCGACACGGCCTCGCTGTGGGGAATCTCGTTGCGCACTGTCGACGGCCAGCCCCGCACGGTCGACGTCACCCCGCGCCGACTGCAGACCTTCCGGATCGTGGCCGGCGGCGATTACGCGTGGGAAAACCGCCGGGTTTCGGACGACGGCCTCGTCGCCTCCGGTCACGTGACGGCCGACGCGGCGGGTCTCGTGACCGTGCCCTCGTTTGCCGTCACCGGCACCGGCAACCGCCTGCGCCTGCGGCCGTCGGGCGGACCGCCTGCCAATCAACCGCCGGTCGCGCGCCTGGCCGTCACCCCCGCAAGCGGCACCGCGCCGCTGACCGTGATCTGCAACGGCGCGGCGTCTTCGGACCCCGACGGCACGATCAGCGCCCATGTCTGGAGCTTCGGCGACGGCTCCACGGGCAGCGGCGTACAGACAAACCACACCTACACCTCCCCCGGCGTCTTCACCGTGACCCTCACCGTGACCGACGACCGCGGCGCCCAGGGCTCGGCAAACGCCACCGTGACCGTCACCGCCGCCGGCACGCGGCCGCGGCCGTGGCGCGACACCACGCGCGGCGTGCACGTCTTCAACGACCAGCTCCCGCCCAACATGAGCCCCGCGCTGCTGCGCTTCTGCGTGACCCACTACGACGGTACCCAGAAGATGCTGCGCTCCGACGCCGACGCGCTGCGCGCGCTCGACCCTTCCTTTCTCATCCTCCACTACCGGCTCGGCCACGCCCTCGGCTACCGCGCCGCCGACGCGTCGTGCCAGCCCACCGGCGACTGGCTCGGCATCATCGAGGGCAACGCCTGGGTCCGGGAATGGCCGGGCGACAGCGTGGTCGTCGAGAGCTGGCTCGCCCACCACCCCGAGACCGGCGGCCAACGTGTTTACAACTGCGACTGGGGGTGGTACCTCGCAGCTGTCCACGACCCCGGCTTCCAGGCCTTTTGGCGCGGCGAAATCCTCCGCCAGCTCGCCGCCAACGACGCCGACGGCCTCTTCATGGACAGCCTCTCGGTGCCCAACTACCTCGGGCACGACCACTACCGGCCGGTGCTGCCGGCCGTGGACGAGGCGTTCGAGACCACGTGGGCGCAGCGCATCGCGGCCTGGCTCGCCTGGTTGAAGGGGCAGCTCGCCGGCCAGGCGTGGATCGTGCCCAACGTCGGGGCCTGGAACACTTCGCGCGAGACCACCGACTATTCCGCCGCCGACGGCCTCATGGTCGAGGGGTTCGCGATGGACGGCAACGCGAGCCCGTACGCAGCCGACGACTGGGGGCTGCAGCTCGACCGCGTGCTCGGTTTCACCCGCGCCGGCAAGACGCTCCTCGCGCAGACGTACGTCGACGGCGCCCAGGAGCGGCTCTTCACCCTCGGCAGCTACCTGCTCGTCAAGGGCAGCCGCACCTACCTCAACTTCGAGACCTCCGACGCCCCCGACTGGTGGCCCGAGTACGACGTCCCGATCGGCGCCCCGCTCGCCCCGCCGGCGGCCAGCATCGAGGCCCTGCGGAGTAGCGTTCCCGGCGTGTACACCCGGGCCTTCGACAACGGCTCGGTGTGGGTCAACCCGGCGCCTTCCTGGGACGGCGGCCAGGTCCGCACCGTGACGTTCCCCTCCCCGCGCTACCTCGCCGAGTTCTCGGGCGGCGGCGAGGTGACCCCGAACGGTGAGACCACCGCTCGCGTGACCTACCGCCAGGTCTCCCAGGTCACGCTCCAGCCCGCCTCCGCCGCCGTCGTCCTCGACACCCTGCCAAAGGTTCACGTCCCCCGCCGCCACCTCGGCCGCGCCGGCGGAAGCTGACACCTTTCCGGCGCTGGCAGACCCGTCGCTGGCTGAACGGGGGCAGCGCGGCAGGATTCCCTCTTGCCGCAGGCACTGCCTGAAGCGTGCCGGCTGGAAGAGGACGACGGCCACCGAGTGTTGGGTCCAGGCGACGGCCGGCACCCGCCGGCCGCAGGGAGGCAGGGGTGGCGCGCAAGCTCGCGATGGTCGCGATGGCGGTGGCGGTCGGGTGGCCGGGGATGGCCGCGGCGCAGGCGGAGCTCGCCGAGCTGCTGGCGCCGATGCGGGGCGGGTTCGAGCCGCGCCTCGAGCTGCGCGGCGCCTTGCTCGGGGAGTCGGGCGACGCCGGCGAGGAAGTGCGCGAGAACGAGGAGCTGCTCTCCTTGCGGGTCCCGCTGGGCCACGACGAGCGCTCCGCGTGGGCCGGCACGGCGCGCGTCATGCGGCTCGGCTTCACGGGCGACGCGCGACTCGCCGAGTCGGACCGGCGGCTTCCGCCGGACTTGTGGGACATCAGCGCCGGTGCGGTCTACCGGCGGAGCCTGGGCGAGCGGCGCGGCTGGGGTGGCAACGTCGCGGTCGGCTCGGCGTCCGACGAGCCGTTCGACTCGGCCCGCGAGCTCGAGGTGCGCGCCAACGCGTACTACATGATCCCGAGCGGCGAGACCAACGCCTGGCTGTTTGTTGCCACGTACTCGAACACGCGCGAGTTCTTGCGCAACGTGCCGCTGCCCAGCGCGGCGTACCTCTACCGGCCGAGCCAGAAGCTCACGGCGCTGTTTGGCGTGCCGTTGTGGGTGGACTGGCGCCCGAACGACCGCTTCGGCCTGCAGGCGAGCTTCTTTCCCGTGCGGTCGGTCAACCTCCGGGGCACGGTGCGGGTCGCCAAGACCACGCGCGTGTTCGCCGGGCTCGAGTCGCGCTACCACGGGTTCCTGCTCGCTGGCCGAGAGGAACGCGAGGACCGCCTGTTCGCCTTCGACCGGCGCCTGCTGGCTGGCCTCGCCTACGGCTCGCCGCGCGCGTTCCTCCTCGAGCTTTCCGGCGGCTGGGCGTTCGACCGCCAGGTGTTCCTCGGCCGAAAATGGGACGACGACGCCGACCGCGTCGAGCTCGACAGCGCTCCGTTCCTGACGCTGCGTCTCACCGCCCGGCTGTAGGCGAGAACGGCTCGCTGCGCGGCAGGAAGTGGCCCTGGATCCCGGGCCTCAGCAGGCCTTCCGCAACGAGGCGCGACGACCCGACGCGCGATCGGGAAGACCTCCCTGCAGGTAGGCAGGAGCAAGCCCCCGTCGGCGAGGACGGGGTACTCGTCGAGACCGGTGCAGCCTTGCTCTCGTTCGAGACCATGTACGGCCGGCGCGAGGCGCTCGAGCTGCCGCGCGGCGCCGGCGGTGTTTCCCACCACGCCGCCACCGAGGCCGCTGGGGAGCCGGCGGTCTGCCGTTTCCGCCGGTGGCGTGGAGTCGTCCCCGACGGGTGGCGGTTCTCGCCCCGGTGACGGCGCGGCGTCCATGTCACAATGCGCCCGTGCGATCGCGTCCATCCGCGGCGATCTGGCTGGTGCTGCTGATCCTGCTGGCCGGGATGCTGTACCCGGCGCTCGTCCTCAGGCGGGTCGTGGCGCCGGAGGCCAGCCTCCGTGGCCAGGCCCCGTGGCGCGTGCAGTGGGGGCCCTTCCCTGCCCCCCGGCCCGAGCAGGTGCGAGCGGCGACCGAGCTCGGCGCCCGCCTGCGGCTGCTGGAGCGCGGGATGGGTGAGGTTGCGGTCTGGAACCCGTGGATCGGCGGAGGCCGGGCGGGGTGGCTGGCCTCCCCCCGCGAAGCCGGCTCGCCGCTGCCGCTGCTGGCCGTGGCGCTCGCCCGCGCGGGAAGGGCCTGGACGGGCCTGCTGGCGCTGCAGCTCGCCGTGGCGTATCTGTCGTGCGCTTGGATGCTGCGCCGCCTGGGCCTCGGCCCCTGGCCGGCCGCGATCGGGGCGCTCGCGTACGCGCTGGCCGGGCCCGTCGCCAGCCACTGGCTCGACTGGCACGGGTCGGCGCTGGCGCTGGGCCCGCTGATCATCGCTCTCGTGTTGCCGAGTGCTGGCTCGATCGCCCGCTCCGCAGCGTGCTGGGCCGGCGCCCTGGCGCTCGTGGGTGCAACCGGCTCCAGCGCCGTCGGGTTCGCGGCTGTTGCCCTGGCGGCGGCAACTCTCGGCGAGCCGGCAGGCAGGCTGCCGCGCCGCCTTGCGGCGGCGATCCTCGGCGCGCTCGTTGCCGCTGCGTTCCTCGCCCCGCGCATCTGGCTCGCGGCGGTCGGGCGCGAGGAAGCAGCCCCGCTGCGTGCGGCTGCTGTCGAACCGCCGCTGCCGGGGTTGCGGGCGCTGGCGCTCGCCCCGGCGCCCGTCGACCCGGCCGGGCCGGCCGGCGATCAGCGCGACACCGACGGCCGCGGCTACCTCGGGCTGGCGACGATCGTGCTGGCCGGCCTCGGGCTCGGCACGGCGCCGTTGCGGCAGCGCGGCCTCTGGGGCGGGGCGCTCGTGGTCGGGCTGGCGCTCGCTTGGGCGCCGGCGGCCTGGCTGGAGCGAGTCGGCATCACCCAGCGACCGCTCGGGGTTGTCGCGCTGGCCGCGGCGACGCTCGCCGCGTTCGGGCTGGAACGGGTGGGGCGCGGCCTCGAGCCGGGGCGGCACGTCCTCGTCGGCGCCCCGGCCGCAGCGCTGGTGCTGTGGTCGCTGCTGCCCGTTGCAGCGCGACAAGTGCCGTTCGCCACCCCGGAGGATGGCGAGCTACCGCCGCCGTTGGCCGCCGCCGGCAGCGTTGCCGAGCCGCGTGTGCTGGGGCTGTTCGGTTGCCTCCCTCCGGACATCGGGGCGGCGTCGGGTCTAGCCGACGTCCGTGGAGCGTTCTTCGAAGGGGAGCCTCGGTACGCGGCCCTGGTCGACCCCGGACCGGGCGGCGTCCACTCCGCCTCCCGCGCCCTGACTCCCCGGATCGCCGCCCTGGGGGTCGGCACGCTGCTCGAGCCGCTGCCGCTGCGCGTGGTCTCGGGCGAGGTGTTTTCGCGTATCGAGGTCGCCGAGGTCCCGCTGCGCGCCGCCGGTGACGGAACGTTTCGCGGTTCACTCGAGCTGCCTTCCGGAACCAGCCGCATCGGTGTGCCGACCGGTGCTGCTCTCGCCGGCTCGCCGACGCTGCGCTCCGGCTCGCGGGGAGCGGAACTCGTCCCGGACCAGGCGCTCGCGGCCGAAAGCAACGACTGGCGCTGGTTCGCACTCCCTCGGCTGGCCGGCGGTGCCGGGCTCGAGCTGGCGCTCGCGGCCGGCGGGCCTGCGCTCGTGCCAGTGGCCGTCGATCGCTCCGGGCTGCGGCTGGCCTCCGAGGGAAGCGGCGTCCGGGTGTGGAGCTGGGATGCCGGCGCCCCCTTCGCCGCCTTGCGCTCGCCGGCCGCAGGAGCGGGGGGAGACGCGACCCCTTGCCCGGGCCGCGTCGAAATCCGCGAGGCCCATGCGGAACGTGTCACGGTGGCGGTGCACGGCAGCGGCTCGTGCTCGCTGTTGGTGCAGGTCAAGCACCGCCCGGCGCTCTGGCAGGCGACGGTCGACGGGCAACGGGCCCAGACGTTCCGGTGCGCAGAGGTCTGGACCTGCGTGCCGGTCGCGGCCGGCGACTCGCTCGTCGAGCTGCGAGCGGCGGTGCCGTGGCCGCTCGCGGCGCTCTCGGCGGCCGCCGCCATTGCCGCGGCGGCTCTGACCTGGGTCGGGAGGAAGGCATGAAACTGGTGATTCAGGTGCCCGCCTGGAGCGAGGAGGAGCACCTTCCGGCGGCGCTCGCCGAGCTGCCGCGGCAGGTGGAGGGTTTCGAGGAGGTGGAGGTCCTGGTCGTGGACGACGGCTCCACCGACCGCACGTCGGACGCGGCCCGGGCGGCCGGCGCCAGAGTGGTGAGGCTGCCGCTGCACCGTGGACTGGCGCGCGCGTTCACGACCGGCCTCGAAGCCTCGCTGGCGCTGGGCGCCGACGTCATCGTCAACACCGATGCGGACGGGCAGTACGACCCGGCCTGCCTCCCGTCACTGGTGGCGCCGATCCTCGCCGGCGAGGCGGACATCGTGCTGGGGGACCGGGGCGTCGCCACCCTGCGGCACTTTTCCCCCCTCAAGCGTTTCCTGCAGCGGCTCGGGTCGTGGGTGGTCCAGCTCCTCTCCGGCGTGCCGGTCCCCGACGCCACCACCGGGTTCCGGGCGTTCTCGCGCCGCGCCGCCGCCCGCCTCAACTGCTACACGACGTTCACCTACACGCTTGAGACCCTGATCCAGGCCGGGCAGTCGGGGTTCGCGGTCCGCTCCGTGCCGATCCGCACCCGCGAGACGCGCCGGCCGTCGCGCCTGTTCCGCTCCAATCTCGGCTATGTCCTGGTTTCCCTCGCGACACTCGTGCGCCTGGTGTTCATTTACCGCCCGCTGCGCAGCCTCCTGGCGCTGGCGTTTCTGTGCTGGGTGCCTTCGGCGTTCCTGATGGGACGCTTCGCCTTCTTCTACCTGACCGAGATCTCCCCCGCAGGGCACGTGCAATCGCTCATCGTCGGGGCCGTGCTGGCGCTCACCGGCGTGCAGCTTGCCGTGCTGGGCGCTCTCGCCGACCTCACGGCGTTCAACCGGCGCATGCTGGACGAGATCCGCGGTCGCCAACGGGAAGCCCGGTGAGGCGAAGGCGGGCGGTTTCCGCCCTCGCGACGCTGGCCGGGGCGGGGCTTCTGGCGGCGACGCTGTGGGCCGCCAGGCCGGCGGCCGTGCTCGAGTTGACGCGCCAGACCTCCGCCGAGGCTCTCCTCGCCGGGTTCGGGTGGGCGACGGCGGTGCTCGCGCTGCGGGCGCTGCGGCTCGGACTGCTGTCGGGAGGCAGGCTCGGAGCCCTGCGTGCGGCGGCGGTGATCGCGGCGTCGCAGCTGCCGGTGACGGTGCTGCCGATGCGGCTCGGCGAGCTGGCGTTCTTCCCCGCCTTGCGCACGGCCGGCGTGCGCGGGGGTGTGCGGGGGCTCGGCTTCCTGGTGCTGACAAGGGCGCTCGACGTCTCGGGCCTGCTCGCGTGGGGGATCGGCGTGGGGCTGTGGATGCGAGTCCCGGGGCTGGCGACGGCGGCTGGGGTCGCAGCTGGAGCCGCTTTGGTGCTGTACCTCGCCCTGCGCGCCACCCGGGCGGCGCGCCGGGTGCTGCTCCGCGCCCGCCCCGGGGGCACGTGGCGGCGGAACCTCCTGCGGCAGGCCCTGCAAGTCAGGGGCGAGCTGAAGAGGGTGGTCAGGTCCCCGTGGCGCGCCGCCGCCGTCGTGCTCTGCTCGCTCGGTACCTGGGCGGGTATCTGGCAGCTCACCGTCGCGCTGCTGCGCGGCATGGGGCTGTCGTGGCCGGCGGATGCGATCGTCGTCGGGCTCGTCGGGGCCGCGCTGGGCGCCAGCTTGCCGCTCAACGTCGTCGGCTCGTTCGGGACCCAGGAGGCCGGCTGGGCCGCAGCCCTCGCCACTGTGGGCGTGCCCACCTCGGCTGCGCTCGCGGCGGGCTTCGCGTCGCACTCCTGGAGCGTGGTCTTTGCAGCCGTCCATTGCCTGGTGGCGCTGCCGTTCCTTTGGGTGTGGCACCGGCGCCAGCGAGCGGCGGGCTCACCCGGCTGACCGGCCGCCTCCCGCGCGGCGGCCATCCTCGTCTCACTCGCCCGCCCGGCGCGGCCGGGGCTGCGAGCCCCGCCGGGAGGCCGTCAGTCGGCCTCCCCCGGGTCGAGCGGGGGCAGGCTGGCTCGCGGCGGCCACAGCTCCCGGCCGGCGACCTCGCGATCGAGCTGCATCGTCAGCTCGTCGAGGGCGGCGCCGATCGCCTCGGCCGCCTCGGCCGGACTGCCGAGCGCCGAGACCTCCATTGGTTCGCCGTACGCCACGACGACGTGAGCGAACGGTTTCGGGATCATGCCTCGATCCCACGAACGCAGGAGCTTGAAACGGTCGGCCGAGAAGGTGATCGGCACGATCGGCAACCTGGTGCGCCGGGCGAGCAGCAGCGCTCCGGGCTTGACGCGGCGCCACGGCCCTTTCGGACCGTCCACGGTGAGGGCGGCGAACGGCGCCCCGGCCCTGAGTTCGCGCTCCATGGCCACGAACGCCTCGCGGCCGCCGCGGGAGGGCGAGCCGCGGGTGGCGTGCAGCCCCAAACCGTCCACCGCGCCGGCCGCCAGGGCGCCGTCCTTGGACTGGCTGGCCATCGTCACGCACCGCGAGTCCCGGTTGTACACCGTGGAGCCGATGATCCGTCCGTGCCACAACGCCAGCACGTACGACGGCGGCAGGCGATCCTTGCCGCGGACCTCGAACTTCCAGGTCAGAGCGAGGATCCGAAAGACCACCGCCAGCAACCGTCCCGCGAGGTACCAGCCGCGCTCGCCCACGGGCGCATTCTGCCACGGCGAGGGGGCACGGGCCGCTACAATCCCGGCATGGACATGCGCCTCGTGCTGGTGCGCCCGCGCTACGCGGGCAACATCGGGTCGGCGCTGCGGCTGGCAGCCAACTTCGGCGTCCCGGAACTCGTGCTGGTCGCGCCGGCGTGCGACCTCGACGACCCGGAGCTCATCCGCATGGCCATGGGCGGGCGCGACCTCGTGCGGGTCACGGAGACAGACTCCCTCGAGGCCGCGGTGGCGGGCTCCGACCTCGTGCTCGCGACGACGTCCTCGCGCTCGCGCGACCAGCGCCGGGTGCTGACCGTGCCCCAGGCGCGCGAACTGCTGGCGTCGAATCGGCCGCACCGTGTGGCGGCCGTGTTCGGGCCGGAGCGGGGTGGGCTGTCGGCCGGCGAGCTGCGCGTCTGCCACGCTCGCGTCACGGTGCCCACCTCCCCGGCTCTGCCGGTGCTCAACCTCGCGCAGGCGGTGGCGATCGTCGTGGCGGGCCTGCACGAAGGCACGATTTCCCCTCCCCCTCCACGGTCGGCCATGGACCACCCGGCGCCATGGGAGGACCTGTCGGCGGCGGTCGCACACCTCGAGCGGGCGCTGCTGGCTTCGGGGGTGCTGGATCCCCAGAACCCTGCCCGGGTCATGGACCAGGTGCGGCGCTGGCTCGGCCGCACCGTGCCAACGCGCCGCGAGGTGGCGCTCTTGCGCGCCCTCGCCGCGCACGTCGAGTACCTCATATCCCGACCCAGAACACCGTGAGACCGGCAGTCGCTGGTTACCGGTGAAAACATCCGGGGCGGGCGGGCGAAACCACCAACCGACGACCGCCGCTACATGCGCGGCTCACTCGGGACCGGTTCGCCCAAGCCCAGCAGCACGTTGAGCGGATCGCGGCCGGCGAGGCGGCGAAAACGGTCGCCCAGGCCCTCCACCGCGCCGCCGCTCTCGTCCAGTTCGATGCGCTCGAGGCGATGCGCGGGCAGAAAGACCGTCACCGGCGCGATGAGCACCTGCCCCCCCTCGCGGAACTGACGGAGGAAGTCCTCGAACGCCTCGAGCGGCACCACGCGCAGCGTGGCCCCGACCGGCGTCAAGGCCTGCAGCACGCCCCAGAACTTCTCGCGCGGGCCGGAGCAGGAGACGACGACGAGCCGGCCGGTCTCCACCGGCCTAGTGCCCCGGCTGGCAGATCTCGATGAGCACCCCGCCACCCGACTTGGGGTGGAGGAAGCACACCTGGCTGCCGTGTGCACCCGGCCGGGGCTCCTCGGAGAGGAGCTGGAAGCCGGCTGCCTTGAGCTGCGCCATCGTGGCGCGGATGTCCTCGACCTCGAAGGCGATGTGGTGCAGCCCCTCGCCACGCTTTTCGATCGCGACGGCGATCGGCGAGTCCGGGGCGGTCGGCTCCAGCAGCTCGATTTGCGAGCCGCGCACCGGCAGCATGGCGACCTTGACTTTCTGGCTCGGCACCTCCTCGCGGCCCGCCTCCACGAGCCCCAGGGCCCGGTACAGCGCCAGCCGCTCGTCGAGCGACTTGACCGCGATGCCGATGTGGTTGATGGCGACCATCGTGCCTCCCGACGGCCCGAGCGGGCCGCCGGCGGAGCTTAGCACGCCGGGGAGCCCTGTCGGGGCTTCTTCTCGGTGGTTGTTGGTCGGTGGTGTCACCGAGGATGCCCGGGCGCCGACGGAACCACGAACCGTCTCACCGCGGCCGGAACGTCGCCAGTTCCGTGCCGGGGTAGTAGTGCGCGAGGATCTCGGTGAACGAGGCGCCTCCCAGGGCGAGACCGTACGCCCCGTTCTGGCACATCCCGACGCCATGGCCCCAGCCGCGCCCGATGAACCGCAGGCCCGGGACGCCGCCGACACTCGCCGTTGCGACCACGAAGAGCGAGTCGGGCAGCTCCAGAGCGTAGCGGAAACCCAGACCGGCCAGCATCTTCTCGCCGCCGGCGTAACGCACCGCGACCTGCACGGCTCGCCCCGACACGCCCCGCTGCACGACCCGCACCTCCCGCACGCCGGTCAGGCCAAGCCGCCGCCCGACCTCCTCGAGGGTGAGTTCCCGCCGCCACCATGACCAGCCCGAAGCGTCGTCGGCGGAAAGCCGCGGCTCGACCTCGAGCAGCGGGCAGCGCTCGCCGGCGCACCACAGGGCTGCCGGCGAGCCCGGCTGCACCTGCAGCGCCGCCTCCCGCCACCGCTCGCCGCGGCGCTCGAGCACGCGCACTCCGGCGGGCACAGCCGCCAGCTCGGAGCCGTCGTCCCCCAGCAAGCGCAGCTCCGCCCCGGCGGAGGCCAGGCGCCCGCTCACGAGCCGCACTGCGCCGGTGAGCTGACCGAGCCGCACGGCCAGCGCCAGCTCCCAGGTCCCCCGGCTGTTTTCGGGAGGCGGCGCGAGCGGCAGGCGGAACACCTGCAACAGCTCGAGCACCCCTTCCGTCCCGAGGTCCTTGCCGGGGAGCCGCACCACAGCGCCAGCCTCGGCGAGCCCAAACGCCCGTGCCAGGCCCTCGCTGCCCGCGCCAGGGTCGGTCCCGGTGAGCGCCGACGCGAGCGAGCCTCCCGAGGCGCTCACCCCGAGTGCGCCCGCCAGCGCTTCCCCGACGACAGCCAGTCGCCCTTCGCTGTCGAGCCACGGCCCGGGAGCCGGCGCCACGCCGACCGAAAGCTCCCGCTCAGCCCGGCACGGGACGCCCTCGAGGTACGGCGCGGCAGCCTCGGGGAACTGGAACGCCGCGCGCTCCGTGTGCCCTGCGCACGTGGAGTGGTAGAACGTCTGTGCCGGCCTCCCGCGATAGGTCAGGATCAAGCCCCGCGTCTCGAGCACCGCGCGGTCGGAAAGCGGATGCTCGACGCCGACCCCCTCGTAGACCTGGCACCGCATCGAGTCGCACAGGTCCCAGCCCTCGGCAGCACCCTCGCCGAGATGCGCTGCCACGTAGGTGCGGGCCGCCACGGCCTGGGCCTTGAGCGCTTCGAGAGCCGGGAACGCCTTCGGTCCCAGCTCCGCCGGCACCACGCCCCGCAGGTACGACTCCAGGTTGAGGACGTTGATGACCACGGCACCGCCGTTGCGCTTGCGGATCTCGAGAGCGCCTCGGTAGGCCTTGCTCCCGACCCTGACCGGGCGGTTGTCCGCCGGAGACAGGCGCAGCCACGAGCCGCACACCGTGCGGCTTTCGCCCTGCACGCAAAGCTCCTGGGCTCCGCGCTCGCTCGGCTTGGCCGCGTCGGCGAACCCTGCCTGCGCGAGGCGGTTCGCCAGTTCCTCGGGGCCGAGCCCGGGCGGCCCGATCGCGATGACCCGCCGCAGCGGCCCGGCTATGTCGATGCGAGCGCCCAGCCCGGCTCGGCGCAGCCGCGCCACCGCCGCCTCGGCGTTGGCCGCCTCGCCGTACGCTCCGACTTGGCTTTCGAGGAAGCCGCGGCGGGCGGAAATCCCCAGCGGCGCCGCGAGTTCGACCCGCCCCGAGGGCGTCTCGACCCCGAACGCCCGCCCCGGCTCGCCGAGCGACAAGGGCAGCGCCGCGCCCTCGAGCCATATCCGGACGAGCGGAGCCTCGCGGTCGTTCCAGGTGGGCGCCGCGGGGAGGGGCGGCACGGGAGTCGGAGCCGGCGTGGCCGCCGGCGTCGGGGTCGGCATGGGCACCGGGACGGGCACCGCGACCGGGACCGGGGTCGGCCGCGGCGGCGGCAGGCGAGGCGGAGGCGCGGCCGAGCGGCATGCCGCCGCCAGCAGCGCCCAGGCGACCCAGAGCGTGCGGGATCTCGGGCTCAACGCCGCGTGCCTCCCGGCGTGCGCCCCTGCGATCGGTAGTCGTCGCCCCGCAGCTCGATCGAGTCGCACATCTCGTACAGGCGCGAGCGCAGCCGGTCGGTGATGCGGTCGGAGAGCGTCTCCTGCCATCGCTCGACCGCGTCGGGCAGCACCGGTTCGGGTCCGCGCTTCGCTCGCGCCCGCACCGGCTGCGGCGAGTCGAGGTAATTGGTGGTCACGAGCGTCAGGCGCCGCCGCATGTACCGCGAGTTGATCACGTAGTAGAGCTGGTCCAGCACCCACTCGGTGGAGCGGCAAGCCCCCAGCTCGTCGAGCACCAGCACCTCGCTGTCGACCACCGGCTGCAGGATCTCCTCGCGGCTCGGGCCGGGGCCGTCGATGCTCATCTGGAGCTGCTGGATGAGTTCCGTGACGTTGACGTACAGCCCCCGCACCCTCCGCTCCACCACCAACGCGCGCAGTGCCGCGACCGCGAGGTGGGTCTTGCCGGTCCCCACGCGGCCCATGTACAGCAGTCCCCGCTCCACGGCGGGAAAGGCGTCGAGCAGCTCCTGCGTGCGGCGGCGCGCCTTCACGAGCGTGGGGTCGTCGGGGTTCCAGATCTCAAAGCTCTCGACGGTGCAGTGGCGGTACCGCTCGGGGATCGCCGCCGCGGCGAGGGCTGCGTCCCGCCGCCACTCGTCGAGGCACGAGCACCGGACGGCCAGCTCCCGCCCGTCGCGCTCGACCAGCACGAAGCGGCTGCCGCCACAGCGCGGACAGGGCCCGATCCCGGCCATTCGCGCATTGTAGCGTGCCGCCGGCACCAGCGGGCGGCCGTGGGCGCCGCTCGTGTATGCTCTGGCTGGTGCACGTGCGGCCCCTCACCTCACTTCGCTACTCGGGCCGGCCCGGACGCTCGCGAGGCGGCGCGGCAACCGCCGTCGGCCGCGGCAGCAGCCTCTCCCGAAAGCTGAGGTGCGCGCCCGGCCTTGCGGCTACTCACCGCGCCGCGGGTGCGTGATGTCGGCCGGCTTCCACCCCGCCGGCCCGGGCGGGGAGCCGCAGCTCCCCACCGACCTTTCCGTGACCAGCTCGCGCGAGGTAGCGGTCGGCTTTGCCTGGCTCTCGACGACCCAGGTCGTGCAGATCCTGTTCTTTCTCGCTTTCACCCCGGCCCTGGCCCGCCTGCTCACCCCCTCCGATTTCGGGGTCATGGCGGCCGCCACTCTCGTTCTCTCCTTCGTCGACACCTTTTCCACGCTGGCGCTGGGGCACGCCCTCGTCCAGAGGAAGACCCTCTCCACCTCCCACTCAGGCAGCGCCCTGACAGTGTCGATGCTGATGTCCACGGCGCTCGCCGCCGGCCTCGTCGCCGCTGCACCCGGCCTCGCCGACACGTTCCGGATTCCCGCCCTCCAGACGATCCTCCGCACCCTGGCGTTCATGGTGCCGCTCACCGCGCTCGCCACGATTTCGCAGTTCATCTTGCAGAGGAATTTGCGCTTCCGTGCCCTGGCCCTGGCCGACCTGGTGCCGCAGGTTGCCGCGACCGCTCTCGTTGCCATCCCGCTCGCCGCCCTCGGACTGGGATTCTGGTCGCTGGTCATTGCGGCCGCGCTGGCCGCAACGGCCAGGACCGCCGTCCTGGCCATCCTGGCGGCGGCGTGGCTGAAACCCGCGCTTTGCGCTCGTTCGCTGCGCGAGCTACTGGGGTACGGCGTGCCTTACACCGGGACCTCGCTCCTCATCTTCGCGGCGACACGGTTCGACCAGCTGGTCATCGTCCGCCTGCTGGGCGAGGCCAGCCTGGGGCTGTACAACCGAATCACGGCGATTCTCAACCCAGTCGTGGCGATCCTTGGAAGCAGCGCCGACCGCGTGCTCTTCCCTCTCGTTTCACAGCACCAGGACGACCCCGGCTACCTGCGACGCTCGTACTTCTACCTCGTGAGGTTGTCCTCCCTCATTTGCCTGCCACTGTCGGCGGCCGTGGCGATGCACGCCCGCGCCATCATCCACATCCTGCTCGGCGCCCAATGGCTGCACGCCACCGTGCCGCTCGCCGTCCTCGCCGGAGCGCTGTTCTTCCGGATCACCCACTCCGTGGTCGACACCTTTCACCGGTCGCTGGGGCTGGTGAAGCGCCAGGGCGCCATCTATGGCGTCTACACGGGTGCCGTGGTCGGCTTCACGCTCTTCGGGGTGCGCTGGGGGTTGACCGGAGCCGCGTGCGGGCTGTCGCTGGCGGTCGTCATCCACTTCATGCTCCTGACGGCGAGCCTGTGGTCCCGGCTGCGGTTCGGCCTCGGGAAGGCCCTGCGCAGCCACGCCTCGGGCGTACCGCCGGCGGCGGCGGTCCTCGCTCTCTCGCTGGCGGCGCGCTGGGTGACCTCCGAGTTCGGCGCACCGGCCCTCGTCTCCGTCTTCGTCTTCGCCGGCCTTTGCCTCGTGCTGGCGAGCCTCGCCCTGCTGTGGATCCGCCGCACGCATCCCGGCACGCCGCTCCTTTCGGCCTTGCGCTCCTTCATCGACAGCATCGCGAACGCCGGGTGAACCCGCCAGCCTGCCGGCAGCGGCCAGCGACCTCGCCTTTGCCGCGCCCGCGAAAGGAGAGGGCCCCGCGAGGCAGCTCCTTTCACGCACCCTTCACGCCTGTACACTAGAACGATGACGAAGCGGGCGAGGCGCGGCGGAGCGAGAGTGGATCCCCCGAAGACCGGAAGCGGCGAGGTGAAGGTCGAAACGGTTGCGGCCGGTGCCGCTGCCCTGCCGGAGCGGATCGATCTCGACCGGCGTGAGCTGTACATCAACCGCGAGCTGTCGCTGCTCGAGTTCCAGCAGCGCGTGCTCGAGGAAGCGCTCGACGAGCGCAACCCGCTGCTCGAGCGTGTCAAGTTCCTCGCCATCGTCGCCTCCAACCTCGACGAGTTCTTCATGGTGAGGGTCACCGGCCTCAAGCAGCAGATTGCCGCCGGGGTGTTCGAGCCCTCCCCCGACGGCATGACGCCCGCCGAGCAGCTCGCCGCCGTGCGCAAGTCGGCGGCCAGGCTGATGGCGGACGCCTACGCCTGCTTCCGCGAGCGGCTGCTGCCGGCGCTGCACGCCAGCGGCGTGCACGTGCTGGGCTGGAAGGAGCTGACCAGGCGCCAGCAGCAGACGGCCAGGCGCTACTTCGACGAGGTGGTGTTCCCGGTCCTCACGCCCCTGGCGTTCGACCCCGGAAGGCCGTTCCCCCACATCTCGAACCTCTCGCTCAACCTGGCGGTGCTGCTGCGCGACGCGGCGGGCGAGACGCGCTTCGCCCGCGTGAAGGTCCCCGACACGCTGCCGCGCCTGGTCCCGATCAAGCGCTCGTCCGGCGGGATCCGCAAGGACGGAACGGTTCCGCACGACCACTACTTCGTGTGGCTCGAGGAGGTCATTGCCGCCAATCTCGACACGCTGTTCCCGGGCATGACGATCGTCGAGGCCCACCCCTTCCGCGTCACCCGCAACGCCGACGTGGAGATCCAGGAACTCGAGGCGGCCGATCTCCTCGAGACGATCGAGGAGAGCCTGCGCCGCCGCAAGTTCGGTACCGTCGTGCGCCTGGCCACCAACCGCCAGATGCCGGCCGAGATGCGCGAGATCCTGCTCGAGAACCTCGAGGTGGATCGCAAAGACCTTTACGCCATGGACGGGCCGCTCGGGCTGTCGGCGATCACGCAGCTCGCGTCCATCCCGTTGCCCCACCTCAAGGACCGCATCCACGTCCCGGCGGTGCCCGCCGCCTTCGAGGATGGCGACATCTTCGCCGCGATCCGACGCGAGGACTTGCTGCTGCACCACCCCTTCGACTCGTTCAAGCCCGTCATCGACTTCCTCGACGCGGCCAGCCGCGACCGCGACGTGCTGGCCATCAAGATGACGCTGTACCGGGTGGGGCGGAACTCCCCCGTCGTGCAGAGCCTGCTCGACGCCAACGAGAACCACAAGCAGGTGGCGGTGCTGGTCGAGCTCAAGGCGCGCTTCGACGAGGAGTCCAACATCGAGTGGGCGCGAGCGCTCGAAGCTGACGGCGTCCACGTGGTGTACGGGCTGGTCGGCCTCAAGACCCATTCCAAGGTGGCGCTGGTGGTGCGGCGCGAAGGCGAGTCGATCCGGCGCTACGTGCACCTCGCCACCGGCAACTACAACCCGACCACCGCGCAGCTCTACACCGACATCGGCATGTTCACCTGCGACGAGGCGATCGGCGCCGACGTCACCGACCTCTTCAATTACCTCACCGGCTACTCGGCGCGCACCACGTACCGCAAGCTGCTGGTGGCCCCGATCAACCTCCGCTCGCGCCTGGAGGAGCTGATCCGCCGCGAGATCGAGCACCAGCGCGCCGGGCGCGGCGGGCACCTCATCTTCAAGGTCAACGCACTCGTCGACAGGCAGCTCATCCGCCTGCTGTACGAGGCATCCCAGGCGGGCGTGAGGATCGACTTGCTGGTGCGCGGGATCTGCTGCCTGCGCCCGGGTGTGCCGGGGGTCAGCGAGACGATCACGGTGACGTCGATCGTCGGCCGGTTCCTCGAGCACAGCCGCGTGCTGTACTTCGCCAACGGCGGCAACGAGGAGATCTTCGTCGGCTCGGCCGACCTCATGCCTCGCAACATCGACCGCCGTGTCGAGGTGCTTTTCCCGGTGTCGAGCCCCAGGCTGGTACGGCACCTGCGCGACGACGTGCTCGCCCTCTACCTCGCCGACAACGTGCGGGCCCGCCGGATGCAGCCGGACGGCACGTACGTCCGCCTCAAGCCGCGTCCCGGCGAGAAGGCCGTCGACGCCCAGCTCGCCCTGATGCGCGGGTAGGCCTCGCCCGGGTCGGCGCCGGTTCCCGCGTGCCGGTTCGCCCTCCACGCCCCCTCCCGGCGCGCCTGTCCCGCGCCTCTTGACGGCGGGCGGGACGGCTGGTACAAGGCGCGGTGATGACGCAGCGTCGGACCCTTACCGCCTCGGCCATGAGCATGTGCATGCGCCACGTGCGGGGAGGGAGCGGCCCTGCGGCACCGGCATAGACCAAACGCCACAGCGACACCGCACCCTGGCCCGCAACGGACACCGTTGCGGGCCTTGTTTTTCGCCCGCCGGCGGCGGATGGCCGGCAGAAAGGATTGCTCATATGTCGATGCGCAGCTTCGTTCCGGTCAACCCCGATCGCCCCCACGCCCAAGGCTCGGCGAAACGCCGGAAAGGACGCGTGCCTCATGGCCACCGACACCGAACAGCTCAGGTTTGAGACCCTCCAGATCCACGCCGGACAGGGCGCGGCCCCGGGCTCGGGCGCCTGCGCCGTTCCCATCTACCAGACCACGTCGTACCACTTCGAGAGCGCCGAGCATGGCGCGTCGCTGTTCGCGCTCGCCCGGCCCGGCCACATTTACTCCCGCATTTCCAACCCGACCGTCGAGGTGCTGGAGCGGCGCCTCGCCGCCCTCGAGGGCGGGCTCGCCGCCGTGGCGGCCTCGAGCGGCCAGGCGGCGCAGCTGCTGACCTTCGCCACGCTCTGCGAGGCCGGCGACAATCTCGTTGCCTCGACCCGCCTATACGGCGGCACGAGGACCCAGCTCGGACACACCTTGCGGCGTCTCGGCCTCGAGGTGCGCTTCGTGGACTCCGACGACCCGGCCGCCTTCGAGGCTCGCATTGACCGCCGCACGCGGGCGCTGTACGTGGAGACGATCGGCAACCCCTCGTTCGCGGTCCCCGATTTCGAGGGACTGGCGGCGGTGGCCCGCCGCCACGCCGTGCCGCTCGTGGTTGACAACACCTTTGGCTGCGCTGGGTACCTGTGCCGTCCGATCGAGTGGGGAGCCGACATCGTCGTCGCCTCGGCCACCAAGTGGATCGGCGGCCACGGCACCTCGCTCGGCGGCATCGTCGTCGATTCCGGCCGCTTCGACTGGAGCTCGGGGCGTTTTCCCTCGATGTGCGAGCCTTCGCCCGTCTATCACGGCTTGCGCTACACCGAGGCGTTCGGACCCTCGTCGCCTCTTGGCAACGTGGCGTTCGCGACGCGGGTGCGGGTCGAGGCGCTGCGCGACCTCGGGCCGTGCCTGTCGCCGTTCAACGCCTTCCTGCTGCTGCAGGGACTCGAGACGCTCTCGCTGCGCGTCCAGCGTCACGCCGACAGCGCGGCGGCGCTCGCCTCCTGGCTGCAAGATCACCCGGGGGTCTCGTGGGTGAGCTATCCGGGGCTACCCTCCCACCCGTCGTTCGCTCGCGCCAGGAGGTACCTCCCGCGCGGCGCCGGCGCCGTCCTGGCGTTCGGGGTGCGCGGCGGGCTGGAAGCGGCCCGGCGCTTCATCGACGCGGTGCGGCTCGCCTCCCACCTCGCCAACGTCGGCGACGCGCGCACGCTCGTCATTCACCCGGCCTCCACCACACACCAGCAGCTCACCCCGGAGGAGCTGGAGGCCGCAGGCGTGAGCCCGGACCTCGTCCGGGTCTCTGTGGGGCTCGAGCACATCGAGGACGTGATCGCCGACTTCGCGCAGGCGCTCGAGCGCGCCGGGAGGGCGTGATGCGGTACCGCGCCCACGTCTCGCCTGACACCCGCATCGTGCCGCTCGCCGAAGGCTTCGAACTCGAGTGCGGCGCCGTGCTGCCCGAAGTCGAGGTCGCCTACCGCACCTGGGGCCGCCTCACCGCCTCGGGGGACAACGCCGTGCTGGTCTGCCACGCCCTCACCGGCTCTGCCGACGTGGACTCGTGGTGGGGACCGCTGCTCGGCCCTGGCCGCGCCCTCGACACCGACCGCGACTTCATCGTCTGCTCGAACGTGCTCGGTTCCTGCTACGGCACCACCGGACCGGCGTCTCGCCGGCCCGGGCAGCGCCGGCGCTGGGGGCCGGACTTTCCGCCCATCACGGTGCGCGACATGGTGCGCCTGCAGGCGCGCCTGCTCGACGTCCTGGGTGTCCGCCGGCTGCGCCTGGCGATCGGAGGCTCGCTCGGCGGCATGCAGGTGCTCGAGTGGGCGGCCACATTCCCCGAGCGAGTCGAGGCCATCGTCCCCGTTGCCGCGCCGGGGCGCCACTCGGCATGGGCAATCGGGTTGTCGGAAGCGCAGCGCGCCGCCATCGAGGCCGACCCCCTGTGGGAGGGCGGCCGGTACCGCACGGGGGCGCCACCGGCGGCCGGTCTTGCCGCCGCCCGCATGCTCGCCCTGTGCACCTACCGCAGCTGGGAAAGTTTCACTCGGCGTTTCGGGCGCGCCGCCGAGAACGGCGACTGGGCGGTCGCCCGCTACCTCCGCTGCCAGGGTGACAAGCTCGTCGACCGCTTCGACGCCAACTGCTACGTGGCGCTCACGAGGGCCATGGACAGCCACGATCTCGGGCGCGGGCGCGGCGAGTACGGCGACGTGCTGCGCGCCATCCGACAGCCGGCGCTGATCGTGGCCATCGACTCCGACGCCCTCTACCCGCCCGAGGAGCAATGGGAGCTGGCGGAGCGCTTCCCCAACGGGCGCCTCGCCTGGCTGCACTCGCCGCACGGGCACGACGCGTTTCTCATCGAGACCGAGGCACTCGCCCGGCTCCTCACCGCCTTCCGCGCCGCTCTCGGCGGACACTGCACAGGGTTCTCGACCCTCGGGCTGGCCCGCGAGGACTCACCCGGCCACTCGCAGAGAACCCGCAACGCTTGGTCTGTCTCCAGCTCTCGGCTGGCGGCGTTCGATGCCGCAACGGCCGGGAGGGGAGGTGCACGATGCGCATCCTGAAGTTCGGAGGCACCTCCGTGGCCGACCCGCCGAGCCTCGGGCGCGCCGCTCGCATCGTGACGCAAGCCGCGGCGACGGAGCGCGTCGTGGTGGTCGCGTCGGCCCAGGCCGGTGTGACCGATGCCCTGGTCGCGGCCGCCGACCGCGGCGAGACCCGCAACCTCGTCGCGAGTCTCGAGCAGCGCCACCTCGCCTGCCTGCAGGCGCTCGGCGGCCCGGCGGTCGCGCGTGCCGCCCAGGCCGTGAAACCGTGGCTCGGGAGACTCGCCGACCTGCTCGCGCAGCAGCCTGCCCCCGAAGCGAGGCCGGCCTGGCGTGACGCCGTCCTCGCCACGGGCGAGCGCCTTTCGGTACCGGTGGTGGCGGCGGCGCTGGGCACTGCCGGGCTCCCTGCCGTGGCCTGCGACGCCGCCGGCCTTGTGGTGACGGATGAGTCGTTCGGCGAAGCCGCCGTGGACCACCGGGCCACCGCGCACCGCATGGCCCGCTGGCTCGCCCGGATTCCGCCCGGGGTGGTGCCGGTGGTGACCGGGTTCGTGGGCGGCACCCCGGACGGGCGGACCACCACCCTGGGCCGCGGAGGCTCCGACTACTCGGCGGCGGTCCTGGGCGCCGCCGGGAAGGCCTCTCGCATCGAGATCTGGACCGACGTCCCTGGCGTCATGTCGGCGCCGCCACGCACCGTCCCGGACGCCGTCCCGCTGCCGGCACTCACCTTTGCGGTCGCCCGCGAGGTCGCCGAGCTGGGCGGCAAGGTCATCCACCCCAGGACCATGGAACCGGCCGAACGCGCCGGCGTGCCAATCACGGTGCGCAACACGTTCGAGCCTGAGCAGCCGGGGACAACGATCGGCGGCCCCACCTCGAAGGCGAGGCGCGCGCTCATCGTGACCGGCGTCGAGGAGGGCGCGGCAGTGGAGCGGGTCCTCGCCTGCCTGCCAACGCCGGCCGGCGTCCCCGACCTGTGCGTTGTCGGCGTGGTGGGGCACGGGGTGGGCACGCGACGGGCCGCGGTCGCCCGGCACGCCGCCTTGCTCGCCCGCCTTCGAATCCCGGCCGTGGCGGTCCTGGCGAGCCCGTCGGGGCACGCCTTGCTCTCGCTCCACCGCCGGTTCCACCTGCGCCGGGTCATCGCCCGGCTGCACGACGCGCTGGTCCTGGGCTGCTTCCCCGCCCGGGAACAGCTGGGCGCGGTGCCGGTGGCGACTGCCGCGGAGGTGCGGCCATGAGCCGCCGGATCGGCGTGGGGATCCTCGGGGCCACCGGCACCATCGGCCAAAAGCTCGTCCGCTTGCTGCTGCGCCACCCCTGGTTCGAGCTGCGGCGGCTCATGGCCTCGGAGCGCTCGGTCGGCAAGCCGTACGGGGAGACCGTGCACTGGCTGGAGCCGGAGCCGCTGCCGCCCGACATCGCCGCGATGGAAGTGGAACCGGCCGAGCCGGGCGGCTGCGCGTTCGTGCTCTCGGCACTCGATGCCGAGGCGGCGCGCGCCCTCGAACCCCGCTTCGCCCAGGCAGGGTGTGCAGTGATCTCGAACGCCTCGGCGCACCGTCTGGATCCCGACGTACCGCTGGTGGTCCCCGAGGTCAACCCGGACCATCTGGAGCTGGCCGGGCGGCAGCCCTGGCCGGGCGCCATCGTCACCAACCCCAACTGCGTCGTGGCCGGGCTCGTGCTCGTGCTCAAGCCGCTGCACGACGCCTTCGGGGTGGAGGCGGTGCAGCTCACGACACTGCAAGCGGTTTCCGGCGCAGGCTACCCGGGCGTGCCGGCGCTCGACATCCTGGGCGACGTGATCCCCGGCATCGCCGGCGAGGAGGAGAAGCTCTCCCGCGAGCCGCGCAAGATCCTGGGCACGCTCGATGACGGGTGCGTGGCCGAGGCTCCCATTGCGATCAGCGCCCAGACGACCCGCGTCCCGGTCGTGGACGGCCACCTGCTTTCGATGTCGGTGCGGCTGGGACGCCGCGCGTCCCCCGAGCAGGTCGCGGCCGCGCTCGAGCGCTTCCGCGCTCCCGAGCGCGTGCGGGAGCTGCCCTCGGCTCCGGCGGCGCCGCTCGCCGTGTTCGCCGACCCCCTCGGCCCGCGGCCCCGGCTGCATGCCGGGCTCGGGGCCGGCATGACGGTCAGCGTGGGGCGGATTCGCGCCTGTCCGGTACTGGACGTGCGCCTCGTCGCCCTCGTCCACAACACGGTCCGGGGGGCGGCCGGAGCGGCGCTGCTCGACGCCGAGCTGATGGTGGTGGCTGGCGGTCAGTGGCTGGTTGTGCGGGAGACAGACGGGCGGTGAGGTTGTGCGTCGCAGGGCTGCGACTGGCGGCGTCGCGGGGGTGAGACCCGCCGAGCCGGGCGCGAGCCTGCACCCGGAGCCGCTCGTGTCGCTTTAGTGCAATCAATACAGATGCTTGCGGACTCGCGCCGACACCTTTCCGGAGCGGCGTGCGGGGTTGGCACGCGGCGAGCAATGGGGGATGGCAAGCTGCCCCAAGGGCGGCACGACACGAGAAGGAGGCCACGACCATGGCACACCGACACGGATCATTCAGGTTCACACTGCTGGCCGCGCTTCTGCTCGCCCTCGGAGCGGGGCAGGCCCTGGCGGGGTTCGCCGCCACGGACTGCTTCCTGCCTTCGGTGGGCAGCGGCAAGGGCAGCGGCACGTCGTTCTGGTACACATCGCTGTGGGTACACAACCCCGGCAACTCCCCGGTGAACGTGCAGTACTCGTTCCTCGAGCGGAACACGAGCAACACCTCCCCGCTTACCTACTCGGAGACGATTCCGGCCGGGGACACCCGGCGCCACACCAGCGTGCTGGCGACGATGTTCGGGATCGCCGGCGCTCGCTTCGGCGCCATCCGCGTCACCGCCACCGAACGCGTGGTCGTCAACGGGCGCATCTTCTCCAAGGACGAGACGGGCCCGGAGCGCGACAGCGTCGGTCAGTTCTTCAACGCGGTGCCGGCGACGTTCGCGATCGGCGCCGGCGAGTCGACGCGCATCCTGGGCGTCTACCAGACGAGCCCCCAGGCCGACTCCGAGTACCGGTACAACTTCGGGTTCGTCGAGGTGGCCGGCGGCAACGCCACGGTGCGCGTGCGCGCCGAGGACGAGCACGGCATCCAGGTGGCGTCCAAGGACTACACGCTGCGCCCGTTCGAGCCCCGACAGTTCAACATTACCGACCTCGTGGCCGCGATCAACGCCACCAACCTGAGCCTCGCGGCGGAGGTCCTGTCCGGTGCGACCGGCAAGGTGGTGGCGTTCGGCTCGGGGCTCGCCAACCGCAGCAACGACCCCTCGACGTTCGAGATGCAGTTCAAGGACGAGCTGCTGGGTGGCTCGGGCGGCGGCAGCATCACCGGCGTGACCGCCGGGCAGGGCCTCACCGGGGGCGGCACGACCGGCAACGTCACGCTCAACGTCGGCGCCGGCGCCGGCATCACCGTGAGCGCCGACACCGTCGGCCTCGCCGACGGCGGCGTCACCACAACCAAGCTGGCCGACGCCGCGGTGACCGCCCCCAAGATCGCGTCCTCGAACGCGCCGGCCGAGGGCCTGGCGCTGCACTACAGCGGCGGATCGCTGCAGTGGAAGGCCGTGTCGGGCAGCGGCGGCGGCGACATCACGGCGGTGTACGCCGGAGCGGGGCTGGCCGGCGGTGGCACCTCGGGTGACGTCACGCTCTCGATCGCCGATGGGGGTGTGTCCACTGCCAAGCTGGCCAACGCCGCGGTCACAACCGACAAGCTGGCGGCCGGCGCCGTGACCTCCGACAAGATCGCCGCCGGGGCGGTAGGCACCGACAAGCTCGCCAACGCCTCGGTCACGGCGGCCAAGGTCAGCGCTGCGGGCGGCAGCAACGGCCAGGTCCTGACGATCAGCGGCGGCGCTGCAACATGGCAGAGCGCGGCCGGATTCACGCTGCCCTACAACGGCAGTGCCACCGCGTCGTCACCGCTGTTCAGCGTCGCCAACCTGGGCAGCGGCACGGGGGTGTTCGGCGAGTCCGCCGGCGGCGCGGGGGTCCAGGGCCGCCGGGGCAGCCCTTCCGGGCTGGCGCCGGTGATCGCACCAGCGGTCTGGGGCGACTCTGCCAGCGGCTTCGGGGTGTCGGGGACCTCGTCCTCCGCCGCCGGAGTCTACGGGCAGAGTTCGAGCAACGCGGGGGTGGGCGGCATCTCGAACAGCGGCTACGGCGTGCAGGGAAGCTCCACGTCGTCGGTCGGCGTGTACGGGACCTCGTCGTCGTCGTACGGCGTGCAAGGTGAAAGCAACAGCATCGGCGTCATCGGGCTCTCCAACAGCGGGCGCGGGGTGCACGGGATGGGCGGAACCGGCGGTGTCTCCGGCCTCTCGGTGTCGGGCTACGGCGTGAAGGGTGTCAGCACCTCCGGCCCGGGCGTCGAAGGAACGAGTTCGTCCGGGCGGGGCGTCTACGGCAGCGCCAGTACGGTGGACGGCCAGGGGGTCTACGGTGAGGCCCCTTCGCTGGCGATCTACGGCAGGGCGACCAACGGTTCCGGAATGACTCTCGGCGTGCAGGGCGACACGGCGTCGGCCAGCGGTTCGGGCGTGGCCGGGTACAACTCTGGCGCCGGGACGCAGGGCCATCTCGGTCACAAGGATGCCGGCGTCTACGGCAAGGGCAACACGGCCGGCTTCTTCGAGGGCACCACCGCCGTGATGGCGCAGAGCGAGAGCTACGCGGCCTCCATCCGCAACTTCAGCGAGGGCGACGCCGTGCGCGCCTACTCGGCCGTCTCCAAAGGCAACGCCTGGGCGGCGGTCTACGCGAACAATAGCGGATCGAGCCCGGGCCTGTACGCGCACAGCTCGCTCGGACCCGCCGCCTACCTCGACGGCAACGTCACGGTGGTCGGCACGCTTTCCAAGGGCGGCGGCTCGTTCAAGATCGACCACCCGCTCGACCCAGAGAACCGCTACCTCTTCCACTCGTTCGTAGAGTCCCCCGACATGATGAACGTCTACAACGGCAACGTCGCCCTTGACGACGCCGGCGAGGCGTGGGTCGAGCTGCCGACCTACTTCCAGGCGCTCAACCGCGACTTCCGTTACCAGCTCACCTGCATCGGCGGGTTCGCTCCCGTCTACGTGGCGGAGGAGATTGCCAAGAACCGCTTCAGAATCGCCGGCGGACGCCCGGGCCTGAAGGTCTCCTGGCAAGTCACCGGCGTCCGGCAGGACCCGTTCGCCGAAGCTCACCGCATCCCGACCGAGGTGAACAAGCCGGCGGAGGAGCAGGGCACCTACCTCCATCCCGAGGCGTGGGGCCAGTCCGCAGAGCGCGGCCTCGACGCGCGCGCGAGGACCCGCAAGGAGTAGAAAGCCCCTGCATCGGAAGCGCCCGAGGCCCCGCGCCCTCCTCGCGCGGGGCCTCGTTTCGTCCGTGCCGCCCCGCCCGCCCGGTCGAGGGTCGAATGCCGAAAGCCAAGAGCTGAGAATCGGGACCACTCCGACAACCTCGTCCACGGACCACCCGCCCACCCGGCGCGCCCCGGAGGTCCGCGCCCACCATCGAGGCGGAGGACCTGCCGAGCGCGATGTTGCCCCACGATGGGCGCGGAGCTTGAGCCGATGCGCGGGAGGGCGGAGAATGCCGGCGCTCGAGAAGGGGTTGGCGAGCGGGAGGGCGCGTGCGGATTCTCTGGAGGTACTTGCGGCAGTACTGGCGGCTCGTGGCGCTGGCGCTGGCGCTTGCCGCGATCAACCAGCTCTTCTCGCTGCTGGACCCGCTCATCTTCCGGCACCTCATCGACAACTACGCCACGCAGTACGACCTCTACACGACGCGAGAGTTCCTGCAGGGCATCGCCGTGCTGCTCGGCGCCGCCGTCGGCGTGGCGTTCGTGTCCCGCGTCGCCAAGAACTTCCAGGACTACTTCGTCAACGTGATCACGCAGCGGCTGGGCGCCCGCATGTACTCGGACGGCCTCGCGCACTCTCTCGAGCTGCCGTACCAGGTGTTCGAGGACCAGCGTTCCGGCGAGACGCTCGGGATCCTGCAAAAGGCCCGCACCGACGTCGAGAAGCTCGTGCAGGCCGCGATCAACGTGCTGTTCATCACGATCGTCGGCGTCGTTTTCGTCACGGTTTACGCGTTCTCGGTGCACTGGCTCATCGTGCCGCTCTACCTCACGACCATGCCGTTGCTCGGGGTGCTGTCGAGCGTGCTCTCTCGCCGCATCAAGCGGATGCAGAAGCAAATCGTCACCGAGACGGCGGCGCTCGCCGGCTCCACCACCGAGTCGCTGCGCAACATCGAGCTGGTCAAGAGCCTCGGCCTGGCGCACCAGGAGATCGAACGGCTGAACGGCGTCACCGAGCGCATCGTGAAGCTCGAGCTGAAGAAGGTCCGCTACCTGCGCTCGCTGTCGTTCATCCAGGGCACCACCGTCAACTTCCTCCGCACCTCGATCCTGTTCATCATGCTCTACCTCGTGTTCCGGCACACCATTTCGGTGGGCCAGTTCTTCGCCCTGTACATTTACTCGTTCTTCATCTTCGGGCCGCTCCAGGAACTCGGGACGGTGATCAACACCTACCGTGAGGCCGAGGCGTCACTCAACAACTTCGAGCGCATCATGACGACCCCGAAGGAGCCTCGCCCCGAGGCCGCGGTTCGCCTCGGGCGCATCGAGCGTCTCGAACTCGCGCACCTCACTTTCCGCCACCACTCGGCCACCTCCGACGCGCTGGCCGACGTCTCGTTCACCGCCCGCACCGGCCAGACCGTGGCGTTCGTGGGTCCGTCGGGCTCGGGCAAGACCACGCTCGTCAAGCTGCTGGTCGGGCTGTACCGGCCGGTCGCGGGGCGGGTGCTGTACGACGGTCACTCGCTCGACGCGGTCGACCTCGACTCGCTGCGGGCGCAAATTGGCTTCGTCACGCAGGAGACGCAGCTTTTCGCCGGCTCGATCCGCGACAACCTCCGGTTCGTCAACCCGCACGCGAGCGACGCCGAACTCGCCGAGGTGCTCGAAAAGGCGGCCTGCCACGCCCTGCTGGCCCGAGCCGAGCAGGGCCTCGACACGGTCCTCGGCGAGGGCGGGATGAAGGTCTCGGGCGGCGAGCGGCAGCGGCTGTCGATCGCCAGGGCACTGCTGCGCCGGCCGAGCCTGCTCATCTTCGACGAGGCCACCTCCTCGCTCGACTCCCTCACCGAGCAGGAGATCACCGCCACGATCCGCGACGTCTCCCGCCGCGAGCATGCCATCACTGTGCTCATCGCCCACCGGCTGTCGACCGTGATGCACGCCGACGTGATCCACGTGCTGGAGCGGGGCGCCGTCGTCGAGTCGGGGACCCACGACGAGCTGCTCGCCCAGAAGGGCCTGTACTACGCGATGTGGCGCCAGCAAATCGGCGAGCGGTGAGTTGTCGCGCCGCGGCCGCCCCGATATTCTCCACAGCGTTGCGAGCGCTCATGGCGACGAACTGCCCACTCCCCAGCCGGACCGCGAGCGCCGCCGTCCGGGCGGCAGGCCGGGTCGTGGTCTTTCTGCTCGGGGCGACCTCGGTCGCGCTTGCCGCGCCGGCCCTTCCCTACCTTCCGGCACGGGCTCTGCTCGGCCTGGAGGCGGGCGAGAGCCGCGTCGTGCGAGTGCTGCACTTCGGTGACTCGCACATCGCCTCGGGCCCGGAGGCGGCGCTCGTGGGCGCCGCCTTGCGCCGGACCTTTGGCGACGGCGGAGCGGGCCTGGGGCTGCCCGGCCCCCTGCCCCGCCACCACGCGCGGGACGGGCTCGCCGGGGGCTCGTCGGGAGGCTGGCGGCGCACCGCACCGCAGCGCGGCGACCCACCCCGCCCCGCCGGCCTCGCCGGCGCGTACCTGGAGACGTTCAGGGCCGGCGAGACAGCCTGGGTGCAAGGGATGGGCACGTCGTTCCGCCTCACGTACTGGCGCCAGCCGGCCGGGGGCGTGCTGGAGGTCCTTCGCGACGGCCGCGTCTGCGCCGTGCAGAGCCTCGACGGTCCGGCCGGCGTGGGCGTGCTGCGCCTGGCCGCTCCCGATTCCGGCCCCCATCGCTGGGAGGTGCGGTCGAGCGGCCGCGGCGCAGTCCGACTGCTGGGGGTGGCGCTCGAAAACGAGCGCGGCGTGGCCTACAGCCCGCTCGGCCAGAACGGCGCCACGGCCGAGCTGCTCCTGGCGTGCGAGGAGCGCGTCTTCACCGAGCTCTTGCAGATCGAGCAGCCCGACGTCGTGATCCTCGCCTTCGGCACCAACGAGGCTGGCGACCCGCGCTTCGACCCCCCCGCCTACGAGCGGGTCCTGCACCGCGTCATGGCTCGGATCCGGGCCGCCAGGCCCGAGGCGGCCGTGATCCTCGCCGGGCCGCCCGAGCGCGGAGACGGCCGCGGAACCGCCGTGGCCGCCGTCACGGCGGCGCAGCGGCGCGTGGCCGAGCAAGGCGGCGGGGTGTTCGTGGACCGCCTCGCCGGCATGGGAGGGGCAGGCAGCGCCCGTCGCTGGGCCTCCGCCTCGCCGCCGCTCATCCAGCCCGACATGGTCCACTTCACCGCCCCCGGGTACGCGAGGCTGGCCGCGATGGTGCTCGAGGGGCTCGTCGAGGCGTTCAACGCCACCAAGGCGTCCCGGTCGTTCCGGAGCGCCCTGCGGCTGCGCGAGGCCCGGCCGGAGCCGCTGCTGGCCGCCGCCGACCGCCCCACGGCGCTCGGCAGCACCGAGCCGACAGGACTCGTGAGGGCGGCCCGAGGGGAGCCTCCGCCGCCAGTCGAGCCGGGCGGCGTCACCGTCGTGCGCGATGCCCAGGGACGGGTCCGCATCACCAATCTCGCCGGCGCCGATGCGGAACCGCGGCGGGAGGCGCCACGCCTGCGAGGCGGGTCGCTGGCGGGAGGGCGGAAGTGACCCCCGCCGTCTCGGTCTGGCTGGCCGCCGCGCTGCTGGCGCTGCCGGCGGCGGACGGCGCCAGGCCCGGTGCCCCCCGGCCCACCCGCCGGCCGACACCCGCGCCCGAGCCGCGCGCAGTGCCGATCGAAAACCCGGCTGCGCTCCGCCCGTTCCTTGCGGCCCTCGCCGCGCCCGCCGGTGCCGAGCCCGCGCCGGCTCCGGTGCGCGTCCTCCACTTCGGGGACTCGCACGTCGCCGCCGACTGGTGGAGCGACGAGCTGCGCCGGGTGCTGCAGCGGCGAGGTGGCGACGCCGGAGTCGGGCTCGTCATGCCAGGACGCCCGTGGAGCCACTTCAACCACGAGCGGGCGAAAAGTCCGAAGGCCGGCTGGCAGACGCTGGGCATCGGGCACCAGCTCGGCGACGGTTTCGTCGGGCTGTCCGGGGTCGCGCTGGCGCCCAGGTCCCGGGCGACGGCGGCTTCGGTCATCGCCCGCTTCTCGCGCTTCGAGGTCCAGATCGGGTTGCCGGACGGCCAGGCGTGTCTCGAGCTGAGCGTGGACGGGGAGCCGATGTACTCGGGTTGGATCGGGCTCGAGAGCGGCACGCCCGGCGGCGAGCAACCCGGGCCTTCGGTCACAATCGACGTCGCGCCGATCGAAACCGCGCCCGGCTCCGCCCCGCCGGTCCCCGGCTCGTGCCGGGCCATCGCCTTCTTGCGTGGCGAGGTGGCACCCGGCGAGCACGTGCTGTCGATCGAAGGTGCCTGCGGCGGTTCGCTGCTGGTGCTGGGGGGCGACCTGCGCAACACCACGCCGGGCGTGGTTGTGGACACGCTCGGGCTCAACGGCGCCGAGATGGCCTGGCTCGAGCGCGCCGACCCGGAGGTACGCCGGGTGCTGCTCACCCGGGCCCGCCCCAGCCTGATCATCGTCTCGTACGGCACCAACGACATGACCGCCGGGGATTTCAGCGCCGCGAGCTACCTCGCCCGGGCCCGCCGGATCCTGGCCGCTTTCCACCGGGACGCCCCCGAGGCCGCAGTGCTCGTCACCGGCCCGTTCGACCGCAGCCACCGGCGCCAGGCGCGGCGGGAGCTGGTGCGCCGCCGGCAGAGGGAAATCACGGCGGCGCTGCGGGAGGCGGCGCTGGCCGAGGGGTGCGCGTTCTGGGATGCCAGGGCGGCAATGGGCGGCGAGGGCTCGATCGCCGCCTGGCGCAGAAGGGGGCTCGCCGCCGGTGACCTCGTGCATCTCTCGGAGCGCGGATACCGCCTGCTGGGTGGTCTCCTGGCCGAAGCGCTGCTCTCCGCCGGGGGCGAGGCGCGACCGTGAGCTTCGCGAGTCCACTCTACCTGCCGTTTCTCGGCCTCGCCGCCTGGCTTGTCTTCGCCGCCCGCCGCTGGGGGCGCGCGCCGCTCGTGCTCCTGTCCGGAGCGAGCCTGCTCTTCTACGCCACGTGGAACCCCCTGTACTGCCTGGCCCTTCTCGGCACCGTGACGGTGGACTGGGCGGTCGGGCGCCGGCTCGGGCGAACGGCCTCTCCGCGCGCTCGCCGCTGGCTGCTCGCGGCGTCGCTCGCCTACAACCTGGGGGCGCTGGCGACCTTCAAGTACTTCAACCTCATGGTCGAGACGGCGAGCGGCGCAGCCGCGGCGCTGGGCGGCGAGCTGATCGTGCCGTTGCGCATCGCGTTCGCGGTCGGGATCTCGTTCTATACGTTCCAGTCGCTCTCGTACGTCATCGACGTCTACCGCGGCGACCAGACGCCGTGCCGCTCGTGGCTCGCGTACCTCGCGTTCGTGTCGTTCTTCCCGACCCTCCTCTCGGGACCTATCACCCGCGCCGAGACGCTGCTGCCGCAGCTCGAGCGGGAGCCCCGGCGGCTCGACGACCGCCAGCTCGGCCAGGCGCTCTTCCTGCTCGCGTCGGGATTCGTCAAGAAGGGCGCGGCGGACTTCCTGGGGCTCAACCTGGTCAACCGGGTGTTCGACTTGCCCGGGATGTTCTCCGCTGGCGAGGTCCTGGCCGCGATCTACGGCTTCGCCGTGCAGATTTACCTCGACTTCGCCGGCTACTCGGACATCGCTTTCGGCTCGGCGCTGGTGCTGGGCGTGCGGCTGCGAGACAACTTCAACTCGCCGTACCGCGCGGCCGACCTCGTGGAGTTCTGGCGCCGCTGGCACATCTCGTTCTCGACCTGGCTGCGCGACTACCTGTTCTTCGCTCTGCCGGGAAAGGACCCGAAGACCGCGTGGCCGTACCTCAACCTGGTCATCACCTTCGCCCTCGGCGGGCTGTGGCATGGCGCGGCATGGACGTATCTGGCATGGGGTGTGCTCCACGGCGTGGGGCTGGCACTCCAGCACCTGGCAGGTCGGCGCGCCGGGGCCAGCGCCCCCTGGCGGCGCACCGGCGGCGCCGTGCTGACGTTCCACTTCGTCGCCTTCTCGTGGCTGTTCTTCCGCTGCCAATCGCTCGGCGAAATCGGTACGCTGCTGGCGCAGCTCGGCCGCGGGAGCTGGCACCTCGGCAACGTGCCGCCGGCGGCTGCCGCCGTCGTCGTTGCGACGTACGCCCTGCAGTGGCTCCCGGAGACGACGTGGAGCCGGGTCCAGGAGGCTTTCGTGGCGCTTCCGGCGGTGGCGCAGGCCGGCTGTCTCGCCGCCGTCTTCGTCGGCCTCCGCCTGCTCGCCGGAGCGGCCCCGGCGCCGTTCATCTACTTCGCGTACTGAGGTCGGCATGCGCGAGCACCCCGCCTCCGACCCCTGGCTGCCCACAAAGACCAAAACCGTTGCGGCCGTGCTGGCCGTGCTCGCCCTCGCCGCCCACCTGGCGCCGCCTCTGGCGCGGTTCCGCCCGTTCATCAGCGGCGATCATCGCTCGTGGCGCGCCACTTTCGGGCTGGCGCCGCCGGTGCCGTTCGTGCGCTGGCTCGAACAGCCGCCTCCCCCCGAATGGCCGGCAACGCCGGTGCTCGACGAGCGGCCTGCCCACGCCCTCGCCCGCCGCGGTCTCGAGATCGCCTCGGTGTTGTGGGCGCGCGCCGGCACCACCCGCCGCGCCTTCGAGCCGGGGCGCCTGGCCCCCTCGGCCACGGTGGGCACGCTCATCGAGGGGCCGGCCGAAGCCATGGCGAGCTTCTTCGCGGCCCTCGCGCGCACCCGTGCCGGCCAGCCGGGGGCGGTGACGCGCATCCTCCACTTCGGGGACTCCCCGGTCACCGGCGACCTCATCTCGGGAGGAGCCCGGCGGCGGCTCCAGGAGCGTTTCGGCGACGCCGGGCACGGCTTCGTTCTCGCCGCCCGGCCGTGGGTGTGGTACGACCACCGCGGGGTCGAGCTCGAGGCCGAGGGATGGGACATCCGTTCGCCGCTGCTGCGCAACGGCCTCGACGGCAGGTACGGGCTGGCCGGCATCGGCTTCGTGGCCTCGACCCCGCGCGCCCGCACCCGCGTTCGCACCACGCGCGCCGGGCCGGGTGCTGCCGCGGGACGGTTCGACGTCTACTTCGGCCAGAGGCCAGGGGGCGGCACCCTCCTCGTGCAGGTCGACGAGCGCCAGCCGGAGGCGGTCCACACCGGCACCACGGACCCGGGAATCGCCGTCCACCGCGCCGTCGTGCCCGACGGGCCGCACGATCTCGTGCTGGCGCCGGCCGGCGACGGCCCCGTGGTTCTCTACGGCGTGGCGCTCGAGCGCGAGGTCCCCGGTGTGGTGTACGACTCCCTCGGCGCGAACGGCGCCACGATGCACTTCCTCGCCACCCTCGACGCCGGCGACTGGCAACAGGCGCTGCGGCTGCGCAATCCTCACCTCGTGATCCTCAACTACGGCACCAACGAGAGCGGATACGGCTACCTGCCGCTTCCGGCGTACGCCGCCGACATACGCACCGTTGTCAAGCGGATTCGCGAGGCGCTGCCCGGGGTGTCGCTGCTGATCATGACCCCGATGGATCGCGGGACCACCAACGAGTACGGCGAGATCGTTACCCTGCCCTCTCTGGCCGGGATCGTGGCGACGCAGCGCCGGGTGGCGGCCGCAACCGGCTGCGCCCTGCTGGACATGTTCCAGGCGATGGGTGGGGCCGGCACGGCCGGCCGCTGGTACCGCGCCTCCCCCCGCCTGATGACCGGCGATCTCACCCACCCCACCGGCGCCGGCGCCGAACTCGTCTCCGCGATCCTCGTGGAGGCGCTGGACCGGGGCCTGGCCGAGCATCTCGCAGGCAACGGACCCGAGCAGGATTCGACGGTCGCCCCCCTGCCGCACGTCGACGAGCCGGGAGACGGTGGGCCCGCTCGAGACTGACGGCAGCCTTGCGGCCGGCCGGCTCGTGAACCTACACTCCCTCCGACAGGACGACGGAGGTGCAAGCGATGGCGATCCTCGCGCTCCCCCTGGCGATCGCGGCAGCGGCGTCCGTTCCGGCGACGCGCGTGTTCTGGCGCCCGGAACCGGGGGTCGGGACTCAGCCGGCACAGGTCGAGGTCGAGGCCGAGCTGGTGCTGGAGGGGCGCCGCACCGCCGTCTACCGGCAGCTCGGCTACGCGCCCGCCGCCGGCGAGGAGGCGCTGGCTGCCACGGTTCGCCGCCTCGAGGACGACGTGATGCCGCGGCTCGAGCGCGTCTTCGGGCCGTTTCCCGATCGTGACGGCAACGGCCGGCTGCTGCTGCTCGTGTGCGAGACGCCGACCCCGGCTGCCGAGGTCTTCGGCTTCGACCTCCTCGGTGAAACGGAAGCCAACCGCCGCGGCCTGCACTCCAACCAGGGCGAGGTCGTCTACCACCCCTTCGCCTTTTCCGGCAACCGCACCTCGCTCAATGACTTGACCCTGAGTGAGGCGGTCTACCGCCTGCTCCACATCGCTGCCCACCCTGCCACGCCGGCAGCCTCGCGCTGGCTCGCGGGATACATCCCCTTCTACCTCGGGCAAGCGTCTCCGCGCTGGCTGTGGGGCGACGCCGACCCGCTCGGCCGCACGTACCTCCCTCACGACCCGTGGGCCGAGCGGGGCTGGTCGGTGCTCTTCCTCGAATACGTGCGCGAGCGGCTGGGCGACTCGGCGCTCGCCGCCTTGCAGGCGCAGCCCCTGCTCGCGACGCGAGCGCCCGGAGCGGCAGGAGGTCTGGCCGCGAGCGATCTTCTCGGCGATTTCGCCATGGCTTGCTGGCTCGACGACCAGATGCTGGCGGAACGTCGTTTCGGCTTCCGGACGGTCGCTCCCCCGCGACCGCTGCCGGCCGCCCGCGGCCAGGCTTCCCGTCCTTCCTCGGGCCTGCTGCAGATCGGGGCCGGCGGCATGGGCTTTCTGGTCATCGAGGGGTCCGGCGAGAGGTCGCTCCCCCTCGCGCTTCAGGGCGACCCCGAGGCGGAGTGGAGCGCCCGCGCCGTGCGCGTGAGCGCGCGCGGGCCGGACCGCGAACTGGAGGTGTCGTTCGGGGAGCGTGCCCTGGCCAGGCTCGAGCTGCCTCCGCTGGCGCGCGACGAGTTCGTGGTCGTCGCGGTGGCAGCGCGGCCAGCGGACTCCCCCGGGGGCGACCGGCGCATCCTGCCGCTGCACTGGGGCGTCGGGTGGGTCCCGCACATTGCCGCCGACGATGCGCGCGATCGCCTCGGCGCCGCCGTCCAGAAGGCGCTGCCGGACGGCGGCAAGGCGGCCCGCGAACGGCTGGCCGCGACGGTGGCGAGACTCACCGGGGACGCCACCGGCCAGGAGCCTCGCGTCACGACCCGCTATGCCTTCGCCCCCGAGGCCGGTGCGGTCGTCGAGGTCCTCCGCCAGGAGGCCGAGCGGCGGGGCCTGCGGGTCGAAGTGATGCCGTTCGTGCACCGCTCACCGGCAGGCGTCGAGCAGGATTGGCGCAACGTCCTCATCGAGCTGCCGGGGCGCGATGCCAGGCGCTGGCCGGTGGTTGTCGCCGCCCACTGGGATGCGGTGCGCGGCGACGTCGAGGAGTCCTCGGTGCAGGCGCTGTCGGCCAGCGACAACGCGGCCGGGGTGGCGACGGTGCTCGAGGCCGCCGGAGCGCTCAGTCGGCGCGAGCGGCAGAGCCCGGTCCTCGTCGCGTTCCTGGCCGGGGGACGCCACGGCGCGGCCGGCGCCGCCGCTCTCCTCGCCCAGCGCCAGGGCCGGCTCGCGGCCTGGATCGAGGTGGACGAGGTGGGCATCCCGCAACGCTCCACCCGTGCCAGCCACATCCGGCTCGAGGCCGCCCGGCAGCTGGCGCGGCTCCCCGCCACCTTCGTCCGGTCTGCCAAGGAGGTGGGGCTGGTGGCGCGCGTTCACCCCGAGTTCGAGTCGACCCACACCGGCGTGCCGCTGGCCGCCGGGCGGGGCATCCCTGCATTTCTCATCCGCGCCCGCGCTCCGGAGGAGGCCGCGGTCGACGCCGCTTTGCCGCTGACCGTCGAGCGGCAGCGGGTGTCGTACGATCTTCTCGCCCTCGTCGCCAAGGCCCTCGCCGACGCAGTCACCGTCGCGGCGGGCGGCCAGTGATTTCCCTGCGGAGCACACCATGCAAATCCTCACCGTTCCCGTCGAGAAGCCCGAAGCCACCAACTTCATCCTCGGGCAGTCCCACTTCATCAAGACCGTCGAGGACCTCCACGAGGCCATCGTCCAGACCGCCCCGCACTTGCGGTTCGGGGTCGCGTTCTGCGAGTCGTCGGGCCCGGCGCTGGTGCGCCGGTCCGGCAATGACGAGAGCCTCGTCGACCTCGCGGTGCGCAACGCCCTCGCGGTGGGAGCTGGCCACAGCTTCTTCGTGTTCGTGGAGAACGGCTTTCCAGTCAACATCCTGAACACGATCAAGGCCGTGCCGGAGGTCTGCCGGGTCTTCTGCGCGACCGCCAACCCGGTCGAGGTCGTGGTGGCCGAAAGCGCCCAGGGACGAGGCATCCTGGGCGTCATCGACGGCGTCTCGCCGCGCGGTGTCGAGGGCGAGGAGGACGTCAAGGCACGCCTGAGCTTCTTGCGAAAAATCGGGTACAAGCTGGGCTGAGCCGGCGTGGAACTCCCCGTTCCGCTGTCCTTGCCGGCGCTCGTCGTCTCGGCGTTCGTGCTCTCGCTCGCCACCGTCGTGGTGCCGGGCCCGATCACGCTCGTCGCGTCACGCCTGGCCATTTCCCACCGCATCTCGCGAGCCGTCTGGTTTCTGGCCGGCTGTCTCGCGGTGGACGTCGCGCTGTTCACCGCCCTGGCGGGGGGTGCCGCGCCGGTGCTGCGGCGGCTCGGCGCCCTGCCGGCCGTCGAGATCGTGGGCGGCCTCGCCCTCCTGTGGGGAGGGTGGACCTCGCTTCGGCACAGGCCGCGCCCGCGAGACCCCAAGCGCGCCGCCCACATCGAGGAGCTCCCGGGGTACCGCGCCTTTCTCGCCGGCGTGGCGGTGTGCCTCGGCAACCTCCACTACTGGTTCTGGTGGTGCACCGCTGGCCTCGCCTTCGTCGAGGCCGCCCGCGCCCACGGCTACCCCGGCTTGCTGTGGATCCTCGTCGCGCTCATCGCCGGCGTCGTCGCGTGGTACGCGCCGCTGTTGTGGGCGCTGTCCCACGGCCGCACGCTCCTCACCCCGCGCGGAGAGCGGTGGGTGATGACGGGGATCGGCGGCGTCCTGCTCGCCCTCGGCATGACGCTGCTCGCCATCGGAAGCTTCCGCTTCTGGCTCCAGCACCTGGCGCCGCTGCTGCCCTAACGTACCGCCTTCTGGAACCGCTCGAGATCCTGGTGCCGCCCCAGGACCACCAGCACGCTGGTGTCTCCCAGCGCCTGGTCGGCCGGTGGGGCCATCACGACCTTGCCCGTCACCACATCCTGGACGGCCAGCACGTGGACGTTGAACCGCGCCCGCACGTTCAGCTCGGCCAACGTCTTGCGGGCGAACGCGTCGGGCACCGCGAGCTCCATGATCGAGTAGTCCTCGCCGAGCGGGATGAAGTCGAGGAGGTTGCCGGACGAGAGGCGCTCGGCGAGCCGAAGCGCCATGTCGCGCTCGGGGTAAACGACCTCGTCGACGCCCAGCGCGTCGAGGATGCGGCCGTGGTCCTCGTTGACCGCCCTGGCCACGACGCGCAGCTCCATCTCCTTGCAGTAGAGCGCCGCCAGCGTCGAGGCCTCGAGGCGCTCGCCGACCGAGATGATGACGGTGTCGTAGTCCTTGAGGCCGAGGGCGCGGAGCTGCTGCCTGTCGCGCGCGTCGACGACCGCGGCCGTCGAGACCTTGTTCTGCACCGACTGCACCGTCGCGGGATCGGCGTCGATCGCGAGCACCTCGTGCCCCAGCTCGTACAGCCTGCTCGCGAGGTGTGCGCCGAACCGCCCCAGCCCGATCACCGCGAACCGCTTCATGCTCTCTCCCCGCCCCGTCGCCTCGCCGCGCGAGCCTCGCCAGGGCGCCGCATTATTCCACTGCCCGCCAGCCCTACGAGGACCAGGCGAGCCGGTGACGGCTCGCCTGGTCGTGCGGTCTGGTCCAGCGTGGGGCGCGAGGTGGCGCCTATGCCTGCCCCTTGCGGATGCGGTTCATCACCGTGGCCTCGTCGATCTTCTTGGTGCAGAAGAACCAGTCGTGGCAGGTGATGCCGCTTTCCTTGCCTTCCATCCTCTCCTTCGCGACGCCGCAGGAGCCCGCCGGCGGCACAATCACGTCGTCGCCGGGGCGCCAGTCGGCCGGCAGCGCGACGGAGAAGGCATCGGCCGTCTGCAAGGCGATGAGGACGCGCAGCAGCTCGTCGAAGTTCCGTCCCACGCTCAGAGGGTAGTAGATGATCGTGCGGATGATCCCTTTGGGGTCGATGAAGAACACGGCGCGCACCGCCTTCGTCGAGCTCTCCCCGGGCTGGATCATCCCGTACGCGCGCGCCACCTCCATCGTGATGTCCTCGACCAGCGGGAAGGTGACCTCGACGTTCTTCATCCCCTTGTACTCGATCTTTTCCTTGATCGTGCGCAGCCAGGCGATGTGGCTGAACAGGCCGTCGACCGAGAGCCCGACCAGCTTGCAGTTGAGTTCGTTGAACTTGTGCTCGAGAGTGGCGAACGTCATGAACTCCGACGTGCACACCGGTGTGAAGTCGGCCGGGTGGGAGAACAGAATCACCCAGCTCCCCGCGAACTGCTCCGGGAAATTGATTTCGCCCTGGGTCGTGACGGCCTTGAACGACGGGGCCTTGTCGCCGATGCGAGGCATGGGGGTCGGGGTTGTCGGGTTTGCGGTTTCCATTCGCTCCTCCTTGTCGGTCCGGCGCGCCGTCAGGCAGCGCAGTCTTCAAAAAGGCTCCGCGACCCCTGTCGCGGGGCCTGCACACGGCCTGTTCACCCGCGTTTCGGGCGTCCCCTCACGACGACGTGGTACTCGCTGATCTCGAACCCCTCCAGCTCCTGCACACCGCTCACGCGCAGCGCCGCCCAGGGCACGTCGTAGACCTCCCCCGTCTCCTCGTCGATGAGGTGGTGGTGAGGCTCCGCGTTGCCGTCGAAAACCGCGACGCCGTCGTGGAGCGTGTGGGTGCGCACGAGCCCCTTCTCGGCCAGCAAGTTGAGCGTGTTGTACACGGTCGCCCGGGAAATCGTCGGGCACGATGCCTGAACCCGGGTCCACACCTCGTCGGCCGTGGGGTGTTCGCGGCTCGCCAGCACGTGCTCCGCCACCGCGAGACGCTGGGGCGTCGGCTGGATTCCGTGCCGCCGCAGGAGAGCCATGAGGTCGTCCATGCGAAAAGAATATATCTCATCTTAGACCCTGTCAAGACCGTCAGCGCCATAGCCGGCCCGAAACACCGTGTGTCGGCGTGTCGCACGCCGACCGGCGAACTCTCGGCAGCCGCGCCGGGCAGCGGTGCGGCACGCCGGGGGCAAGCACAACCCCGCGCGGTCACGGCTCTCGCGCGACGCCCGAGCGTCTCTCACCTGGCGCCGTAGGGGGTGACTGCACCGAGCTCGGCAGGGCCTGGGCCGCGGCACTGGCCGGAGTGAACGATGCGGCGTGCGTGCTCCTCGGCCGAGCCGACACGCTCACGGACGTGGCGATGAGGAGCGGGCGCGACCCGGTGATCGCCCGAGAGAAGACGATGGCGCACCCGACAAAAGCACGAGGACGGACGGTCTCGCCGCGTCGGGCAGGCCATCCGCGGGCGCAACATTCCACGACGTGCTCCGTAGATTCGCCGGAGGTCACGATGGGACTGCGGTCGGCGACTCGAACGTTCGGTGCCGGGCTCGGGTTGTTCGTGGCGAGCAGCGCGTTCGCAGCGAGTTCCGCGGTGTCGATGGAGACGTCCGAAGCGGAGGCGGTGCTCGCGATCCTAAACAAGCAGGCTGCGGGGGAGGAGGTGGGGGACGCCGACTGGCGCGCGCTCTTTGACTCGCGACCCTACGTCCGGCTGAAGGCGCGCGAGTCGGCGATGAAGCGTGCGTTCTCCGACGAGGAATTCCGGGCGTTCGTCCGATCCCCGGAACTCGTCGCTCGGGCGAGGGAACTGCGCGAGGCGCTCGACCGCTGGAAGGCTTTCGATCTCGCGGCACCGGTGGCGCGGGCATCCGCTTACCTGTCTCCCGGAACCGCCCTTCGCGCGACGATCTACCCGGTCATCAAGCCGAAGACGAACTCGTTCGTGTTCGAGGTGGACACCGACCCGGCGATCTTCATGTACCTCGATCCCGCGGACTCACCTGAGAAGCTGGCCAACACGCTCGCGCACGAGCTGCATCACATCGGTTTCGGCACCCTTTGCCCCGCGCCCGACATCGCCGAGGCGATCGCATCGATGCCGGACCGTGTCGCCTGGGTCGTGACGCGTCTCGGGGCGTTCGGGGAGGGGCTCGCGATGCTCGCCGCCGCGGGAGGCCCCGACGAGCATCCACACGCGGTGAGCTCGCAGCCGGTGCGCGAGCGCTGGGATCGCGACGTGAGCCGGGTCGCTGAGGACATGAAGCTGCTCGAGCGCTTCATGTTCGATGCGTCCGCCGGAAAGCTGTCCCCGGAGGACAGGCAGGCGAGGTTCTTCTCGTTCTTCGGCGAGCAGGGCCCCTGGTACACGGTCGGCTGGCTGATGGCGTCGACCATCGAGAGGGAGCTCGGGCGAGACGTCCTGATCGCCGCGTTCTGCGATCCACGACAGCTTCTCGGGACCTTCAACCGCGCGGCGATTTCGGCCAACGGCCGCGGTGGCGCGCCGCTGCCTCTCTGGTCGGACGACACGCTTCGCCTCGCGCGCGGCACGCCGGCCGAATAGTGGGGCCACACCCCACCGGGACCCCTGTCGAGAGGCCGGTCGCGAGCCTCGGCTGGCTGGAGGCTTTCCCGGATCCGCGTGCGGAAAGGTGGGGACGCTGCGGGCCCGCCTCAGGGATACAGCAGGTACGCTTCGCGAGCCGCGGCGAACCAGGCGCAGTGGGCGGCCCATGCGCGGACGAGCTCGCCGGCGTCGGCTCGCCCCTCGATGACGGCGCGGGCGGCCTCCGAGCCGGTGAGCAGGTCGATCGCCGGAGTGTCGGCCACGAACTCGTAGGGTTCGGCGCGCCAGGAGAAGCAGTCGGGGTGGAGCCGCTGAACGGCAGCGAGCAGGTGTACGCCGGTCTCGAGCGGCCGCATCGCCCGCCGGTCGGTGACGTGCCACTGCAGGCCGACGCAGACCGTGTGGGCGTGCTTGCCGAACTCCGGGCGAAAGCGCGTCGCCCGGAACGCAACGCCCGGCAGCCGCAGCTCGGCGAGCACCCGGGCGAGCCCCTCGCCGTCCAGCCATGGGGCGCCGACGAGCTCGAACGGCCGCGTTGTCCCGCGTCCCTCGGAGAGGTTCGTGGCCTCGACGAGGCAGGCCCCGGGGTAGATCGCCGCCGTGACGAGCGTCGGCATGTTGGGGGACGGGGCGATCCACGGCAGCCCGGTCTCGTCCCACCACTGCTCGCGGCGCCACCCCTCGCACGTCACCACGGTCAGCGCGAGACCCGGATGGCGCGTGCTGCGCACGAGCAGCGCCAGTTCCCCGAGCGTCAGACCGTGCCGCACCGGCACGTCGATCTCGCCCACGAACGACCGAAAGCCCCCCTCCACCGGCCCGCCCTCCAGCGCCACTCCGCCGATCGGGTTGGGGCGGTCGAGGACGACCACTTCGACGCCGGCTCCCTCGCACGCGGCCATGGCGTGCACGAGCGTCGCGGCGAACGTGTAGTAGCGCGTGCCGATGTCGGGCAAGTCGACGACGAGGGCGTCGACGTCCTCGAGCCACTCGCGGCGCGGCGCCAGCGTGTCGGGGGAGGAGCCGTACAGCGAGTGCACCGGCACCCCCAGCGCTTCCTCCACCCCGTCGTCCACTGCTTCCATGTCTTGCGCCACGCCCCACAACCCGTGCTCCGGGGCGAGGATGCGCACGAGCTGGCCGCCTCGCCCGGCGAGGGCGCGCCACGCCGGCACCAGTTCCGCGGTCGTCGACGCCTGGTTGGCCAGGACGGCAAAACGCCGCCCCGCGAGCGGCACCGGGTCCGCCGCAAGCCGGTCGAGCCCTGTCCTCACGCTCATCGGCCTCGCCTCGTGGCTCGTGCCTCCTAGAACCTCGACAACCAGCACTCCTGCGCGAGGTTGCCCACGAGCCGCGCCAGCGCCAGCAGCCCGTCCTCGCGCAGCACCACGTAAGGCTGCACGCCCGAGGCCAGTGCCTCCACTCGCACGTCGTCGGACGCCTCGTCCTCGACGAGCACGCACCGCGTGTCGGGGTGGCTCCGGGCGTACTCGGCGAGCGAGCCGTAAAACTCCGGAACGGGGTGCATGGAGGTGGAGGTCAGCAGCACGTCGGGTCCGGGCTCGGGGAGGGCGTCCGCGTAGTCGGCCAGCTCGAGCCACTCGCCCACGAACAGATAGCGCAGGAACGCGTGGTCGACCGCCACTCGCGGCCGGTAGAGTGCGGTCCAGACCACCTCCTCGGCGCGCTGCACCTCGGGGTCGAAGGCGTAATGGGCCCCGGCCTGCAAGGCATCCTGCTTTTCGGTCAGGAAGCTGCCGGCGTACAGGATCCGGCCGGCGAACCCGTTGGCGCGGAGCGACGCCACGGCCTGCACACGCTCCCGGTGCCGCGCGATCGGCCCCTTGAGCACGAGCACCACCGCGAAGTCGGCGCTGCGGGCGCGGTCCACCAGTTCCCACGGTGTGCCCACGGTCTCGACCGCCGCCTCGGGGTGGGCTTCCTGGAGCAGCCGCTGCACCTCGTAGCGGTCCTGCAGCTCTCCCTGGATGATGATCCTGGGGCCCACCTCAGTTCTCCCCGGCGATGAAGCGGTCGTACTCGCGCTCGAGAAGGCTCTGGTGCTTTTCCTCCTCCGCCGCCAGGAACTCGAACATCCTCTTGACGCCGGGGTCCGCGACGATCGAGGCGCAGCGCAGGTAGAACTCCCTGGCCGTTCGCTCCCGCTCGATCGCCAGCTTGACCGCCTCCTCCGGTCGGGTCTGCTCGGTGACGCCGAAATCGGGCTTCGTGCTCATGCTTCCCCCTGGGCGCATTCTAGCCCAGAGACAGTTCACGGTTCACTGCTGGAAACGGAACTCTGTTGGTGGTGGGGGAACTGTGTGCTGTGATCTGCAAACGGGTGGGAGGGCGGCGGCTACCCGCGGGGCATCGGCAGGAGCGCACCGCCCGAGACCGGCAGATCGACGCCGGTGAGGTGGCGCTGCTCGTCGGCGGCCAGGAAGAGCACTGCGGACGCCACGTCCTCCGGCTCGGCCACCCGCCGCAGCGGGATCGCCCCCACGATCCTCTCGAGCCGTCCCGGCACCGCGAACGCCGCCTCCGACATCGGCGTGCGGACCCACCCCGGCGAGACGAGATTGACGCGGATGCCGGGCGCCAGCTCCTGCGCCAGCGATTGCACGAGCCCCCACAGCGCCGCCTTCGAGCCGGCATAGTGGCTGTGCCCGGGCTCCCCGCGCTCGCCTGCCGTCGAGCCGACGAAAATGATGCTCCCTTTGCGCATCGTCTTCGCGGCCTCGCGGCTCAGGTAGTACGCCGAGAAGGTGTTGGTGCGGAACATCTCCTCCAGGACCGACGCAGTCAGGGTGCGAATCGCGCCGTCGTTCCAGATCCCCGCCGAGTGGACCACGACATCGGGCGTGCCGGCCACCGCCATCACCTGCACGCACCCTGCCTCCGTGGCGAGGTCGGCCTGCACCGCGAGCACTCGCCCCGCATGCTTCGCCGCGAGCGCCTCGAGCGGCTCGCGGTTCGTCCTGTACTGCGCCACCACGCGGTCACCCGCTTCCAGAAAACGCCTCGCACACGCGAGCCCGATCCCGCTCGACGCCCCGGTCACCACGATGCTCCTCATCCCCCACCTCCGCACGGCGCGCAGAGCGCCCCGCCGAAGGCGGAGAGTACCACCAGCGCCTTGAGCGTCACCCAGCGCCCCGGGCGGCCGGCGGGCTCACCGAACGGCGCCGCGACGTGCTGCGTCCACCGCCCCAGCGGGTCCTGCCGGGCCAGCACCGCGAGCAGCGCGGCCAGGATCGCGGGCTCCGGCTCCCACCCGAGGCGCGCGAGCGGCACCAGCGCCTCCAGCAGGTCGGCGCGGTCGAGGCACGGGTGGGCGAAGGCGAGCCACCCGCGCGGCGCCGGGCCGTGCAAGTGCAGGCCCCGGTCCACGAGGAAACGGCCCGCGCGGGTGGCGAGCGGCGCCAGGCGCCCGCGCTCCGCCGGCGCGTGCTCGGACACCAGCCGCAGCGTCGCGACCGGCGCCACCGAGCAGCTCCCGTCATGGTCGTGGCGCTCCTCCCCGCAGCGCCACGGGGGTTCTGGCAGGCTGCCGAGCCAGGCGATGGCCTCCCGCACGCGCGGGTGGTGGGCGTACCCCAACCTCACCAGAGCGGCGCAGACCTGGGCCGAAAAGCAAGGCGAGGGCGCCGTCTTCCTCGTCGTGGCGAAGCCCCCCGATCGCGGGTGGAGGGCCTCCAGCAGCGCCTCGGCGGCGCGCTCCACGCGCGGATCTTCGGGGTCGGCGCCGAGCGCTGCGAGCGCCATGACGTGCCAGGCGGTGCCGCTCCAGCGCGCCGCGTACGCGGTCGGCGAGCCCCACGTCCCGAACTCCGACTGCCCCTCGAAAAGCGCTGCCGCGGCGCCCTTCTCCCGGGCGCCCCGGCGGGCGCGCACCACTGCCGGAGCGTCGGGCGGCCGGCCCAGCAGGCCTTGCAGGGCGCGCCACGCCACACCGGGCTCGTCGTCGGAAAGCAGGAACGGCAGGGGGTCGCCCTTGAGGTGCCCCCACCACGGCTCCGATCGCCCGCTCACATCCCGCGGCGTCGCTGCGCCCGTGTCGCCTGGATCTGCTGGATCACCCCGTTGATGCGGGCCAGCTTGCGGTTCTTGGTCTGGATGGCCGCCACGTCGTCGAGGGGGACGACCGAGCCGCGCAGGTCGCGCAGGATCTTCTCGAGCTCGAACTGGAGCTGGTCCAGCTCGGGATCGGTGAGGCGCTTGAGCTGCACCGCCGTGACCAGCGTGAAGCCGTCAGCCACCTGACCAGCCATCGCCACGGCCGAACCACCCATGAACGGGCTCATGTATCCCTCCCGGCACGAACCTGCCTCAACTGTAGCCCACATCGCCCGGCCGGTCGAGCCGGTCTCGGCGTCCCGGCTCGCCACCCCCGTTCCCGGGCGTTTCCATCTCGTCCCGCCTTGCAACCGTGGACGCGGACGGCGGCCTGCTACGATGCCGCCGATGAACACCCAGGCGGGGGGCGAGCTGCCGTGCGGGTTCCGGCTCGGCCGGTACGCGGTGGTCGACCCGCTCGGTCGCGGTTCCATGGCGTGGACGTACCGAGCCTGCGGGCCCGGCGGGCGGCTGGTGGCGCTCAAAGTCCCGCACCGCCGCTGCCTCGGCGACCCGACGTTCGTCGTGCGCTTCCTGCAGGAGGGCGCGCTCGGCGCCCGCCTGCACCACCCGGCGATCGTGCGGGTGCTGGAAGCCGGCGAGGACGAGGGGCGGTTGTTCATCGCCATGGAACTGGTCGAGGGCCGCACCCTCGCGAGCCTGCTGGCGAACCGCACCCCGCTGCCGCTGGGGCCTGCGCTGGCCATCGCTCGCGACGTCGCCTCGGCGCTCGCCCACGCCCACGGCAAGGGTGTCATCCACCGTGACCTCAAGCCCGAGAACGTCATGCTTTCGGCCGACGGGAGCACCCGCGTGCTCGACTTCGGCATCGCCCGAATCGCCGGCGAGCGCGGGCTCACCACCGCCGGCACCTTCATCGGCAGCCCCCGCTACGCCGCTCCTGAGGCGGCGAGCTCCCCGGTGGACGCCCGCGCCGACCTGTACGCGCTCGGCATCATCTTGTTCGAGATGCTGGAAGGGGCTCCGCCGTTCGACGATCCCTCGCCGGTGCGCCTGCTGCTGCTGCACGCCCGGCAGCCGCTGCCGGCGCCCAAGACGCTGCCCGTGCCTCTCCCCGACGACGTCTGGCAGCTGGTTTCCGGGCTGTGCGCCAAGGACCCGGCAGCCCGCCTCCACGACGCCGGAGCGGTGCAGGCCGCCATCGACCGCGTGCGGGAGCGGCTCGGCCCGGCGCCGGCAGGAGGTGCGTGACGTCCCCGCTGCGGCTCACTCCCGCCGACCGGGTGCTGGTGGTGCTGCCCCACCCGGACGACGAGAGTCTGGCAGCCGGCGGGCTGCTGCAGCACGCCCTGGAGGCGGGCGCCGCGATCCGGCTGCTGTTCGCCACCGACGGCGACAACAACCCGTGGGCGCAGCGCGCCAGCGAGCGCTCGGTCTGGATCACGGCACGCGACCGGGCCCGCTTCGGCGCCATCCGGCGCGGCGAGGTGCTGGCCGCGCTCGCCGCCCTCGGCGTCGGGGGCGGCGCAGCATCGTTCCTGGCGTTTCCGGACCAGGGCCTCACGGCGCTGCTGATGCGCGCCGACACCCACCTCCTCGACGACCTCCGCCGGGCAGTCCTGGAGTTCCGGCCGACGGTCCTGGTCGGCCCGTCGATGCTAGACCGGCACCCCGACCACAGCGCGCTGGGGGTCTGGATCGCCCTCGTCCTGGAGGGCGTCGACCTTCCGCTGCGCCACCTGCGCTTTTTCGTTCACGACCCTGGGCAGCGGCGCCGCCCTCCCGGTGCGACGGTCGTGGCGCTCGACCAGCCCGCGCTCGGCCGCAAGCGGGCGGCCATCGACTGCCACCGCACCCAGCAGTTCTGGCGCGGCACCTGGCTGCGCGGCTTCGCGCAGTCCGAGGAGGCGTTCTTCGAGGTCGAACCGGCGCTGCTCGCGAGCGCCCACCCGGTTCGCGGCGTGCATCCGGCCGAGGACGGGTGGGAGGTCCTGCTGGCGTCCCGTTCCCGTTTCCGCAGCTTCGGGCCGAGCACGCTGCTGCTGGCGGGGCTTGGCGCCGATCGCCGCCCGATCCGACTCTCGGTCTCGCTGTGGCCGCCGTTCGGCGCCCTCCCCGTGACCGACACCACGAGCGGCGCCGCGCTGGGCAGCGCCCGCCTGCGCGGCTCCACCCGCAACGGCCGGCTGATGCTCCCCGCCCACCTCCTGCCGCCGCCGGCGGTGCTCTACGCCAAGGTGGAGCACGCCTTCGGCTTCTTCGACGAGGCGGGGTGGCGGCGCGTCGTCTGACGCTCGTTGATTCTCGGCCTTGGGCACGCGCCCCGCCGTGGATTTCGGCGTGGTTCGTGACGGTGTTCCCGCCCGCGCCGGGAGCGGCCTCCAGCGCTACAATCCGGGCATGAACGGCTGTGCGGTCGCCTCCACGCCGAGGTCCCGGTGAGGAGGTAGCGTGCCGCGCGAGGGAGCGCTGCCCAGACGGCCCCGCGGAGCGCGCCGAGGACGCGCCGGGTTGTGGGCTCTCGACGCCGGGCTTTCGCTGCGGCGCCACCGCTCCAACCGGCTGCTCGATCTCCTGGTCGCCGTCGGCGAGGCGCTCGAACGGGCGGTGGACCCCGAGGTCGCAGCGTGGATCGTGCTGTCAGCCCTGACGGCCGGTGAGGGGCTGGGCTTCAACCGAGCGTTCCTCCTCCTGGCCCGGGACGACGAGCTGCGGGGGGTCTTCGGGGTGGGACCGCGCTCGCGCGAGGAGGCGTTCAGGGTCTGGGCCGAGCTGTCCCGGCGCCAGGTCCGGCCGCTCGAGCTGCTCGGCGAGCCGGACGCCGCCGCCGTCGCCGCCGAGCGGCAGCGCCACGCGAAGACGCTGGCCGAGCTGTCGCTCCCCTCGCCCCGAGGCTGCCACGCATGGCGGCGAGCGTTCGTCGCCCACGCCACCCACCCCGACCGCTGCGTCCGGCACTGGGTGGATGTCCTGGACTCGCGTGCCCTCGTCGTCATCCCGCTGCTTGCTGCCGCGGGGCCGTGGGGGGTCGTGCTGGCCGACAACTTCGTCACGGCCGCGCCGGTCTACCTCGGCACCCTCGAGGCCGCCGAGTCGCTGGCCCACGTGCTGCGCGCCGCCGTCGAGCGCACCGAGCTGCTGCGCCGCCTGCGGGAGGAGGAGCAGCAGCGGGTGGCGGCGGAGCACGCCACCTTGCTCCTCGCCACCGCGCGGTCGCTGACCCACGAGCTGATCAACCCGCTGTCGATCGCTGGCGGCACGGCGCGCGAGCTGGCAGCCTCGCCGCCGGCCGAACCGGCGGAGCTGGCTCGCAAGCTCGCGATCATCGCCGAAGCGGTGGCGCGCGTGGAGGAGCACGTGGGCCGCCTGGCCGAGGGGCTCGCCGGGCGCGCCAACGGCACTTCCGCCCGCGAAATGGAACTCGGCGAGCTGGCCGAGCGCGTGGTCGAGCGCTTCCGGCCGCTGGCCGTCAAGCGGCACGTGCGGCTGGTCTGCTACCGGCCGGCTCGTCAGGTGCGGGTCGGGGGCGATCCCGAGGTGGCCGAGCGGTGCGTCGAGACGCTGCTGGCCAACGCTCTCACCGCCTGCCAAGTGCAGCGGGGGGAGGTGCAGGTGGCCGTGACCGAGGAAGGCGCATGGGGCCGCCTGCAGGTGGCCGACACCGGTCCGCCGCTCGAGCCGGAACTGGCGGGTGCGCCGTTTTCGGGCGGCATGTCGATGCGCCGCTCTTCCTCGGGACTGGGCCTCGCTTCCCTGCGCGCCCTCGCCGAGGCGATGGGCGGCAGGGTAGACTACGATCAGTCTGACACCCCCTGGGTGCGATTCGCCTTGCTGCTGCGGAGGTGGGCGTGACGAAACGGTGCGTGCTGTTCATCGACGACGAGGAGGGGCTGCTCGAGCTGTACCGCACCGCGTTCGAGCGGCTGGGGTACGAGGTCGCGACGGCCACCGGCCTCGAGGCGGCGCGGGACCGGATCAACCGGGGAGGCATCGACGCGGTGGTCCTCGACATCCGCCTCGGCGAGGCCTCGGGGTTGCAGCTCCTGCGCGAGGTCAAGGCGGCCCACCCGCGCCTCCCGATCGTGCTGTGCACCGCCTACGCCCGGTACCAGGACGACTTCTCCTCGTGGCTGGCCGACGCCTACGTCGTCAAGTCGTCCGACCTCGGCGAGCTGAAGCTCGCTGTCAAGCGCTGCCTGGAGGCCTCGGCATGATCCCCATCGTGATGGCAGGCGGGTTCGGAACCCGGATCCGGCCCCTCTCGGCCAACCGCCCGAAGCCGATGCTGGCGGTCGTCAACCGCCCGATCCTGGAACGGGTGCTGCTGCACCTGCGCGGTTTCGGCATGGAGGAGGCCGTCCTGCTGACCTACTACGATCCCGACAAGATCCGCGCCCACTTCGGGGACGGCGAGAAGCTCGGGATGCGCCTCCACTACTTCAACGCCGACCAGGACTACGGCACCGCCGGCGCGGTCGCCCACGGCAGCGACCGCGCGGCGTCCGATACGTACCTCGTGCTGTCGGGGGACGTCATCTGTGACTTCGACCTCGGCGCCATCCTCGATTTTCACCGCAGCAAGGGCGCCTCGGTGACGATCGGGCTGACCCGCGTGCCCAACCCGTTGCAGTTCGGGATCGTCATCATCGATGCCGAGGGGCGGGTCAGGCGCTTTCTCGAAAAGCCGACCTGGGGCGAGGTGTTCTCCGACACCGTCAACACCGGCATCTACGTCCTCGAAAGCCGCGTCCTGGCGCACGTGCCGCGGAACGAGAGCTTCGACTTCTCGCGCGACCTCTTCCCTCGCCTGCTGGAGGCCGGCGAGCTGATGTTCGGTCACGTCTCGCGCGGCTACTGGCGCGACATCGGCGACCCCGAGTCGTACCTGGCCGGGCACGGGGATTTCTTCGACGGCACCCTGCGCATCGTGCCGCCGGGTCAGCTCTCGCAGCTCGGCGGCAAGCCGCTGTGGATCGAGGGCGAGTCGGCGCTTGACCAGAGCGTCGAGGTGCGCGGCACCGTGGTCATCGCCCCCGGCTGCGTCGTCGGCCCCGGCGCCCGCCTCCAGGACGTGGTGCTGGGTCCGGGCGTGCGCGTCGGTGCCGGCGCCGAGCTGCGCCGCACCGTCGCCTGGGAGGAGGCCAGGGTCGAGGAGGGCGCCCGGGTCGAGAACGCGGTGCTGGGAGCCAGGGTGCAGGTCGGCGCGGGCTGCGTCGTCGAGCCTGGCGCCATCGTCGCCGACGACACCGTGCTCGGCCAGGAGGTGCGGGTCAAGGAAAACGTCAAGATCTGGCCCTCCAAGGTGGTCGAGGACCACGCCGTGGTCCACTCGAACCTCGTCTACGCCGAGCGATGGCGCACCTCGGCGTTCGAGGAGGGCGCGGTCACCGGGCTCACCAACCTCGAGTTGACCCCGGAGGTGTCGGCGCGGCTCGGCGCCGCCTACGCGACGTTGCTCCAGCCCGGCTCGACCGTGCTGTCCACGCGCGACGATCACCCGGCCTCCCGCATGCTCCGGCGTGCGTTCTTCGGCGGCGTCAGCTCGGCCGGCGTCAACATGGTCGACCTCGGGATGCTGCCGACTCCGGTCATGCGTCACAAGCTCGAGGGGTTCGGCGAGCTGGGCGGCGTCTCCTTCCAGCAGGTGCTGCTGGTGCGCGGGATGACCTCCATCCGTTTCTTCGACGAGCACGGCCTCGACATCTCGACCTCGTTCTCCAAGTCGGTGGAGCGGGTGTTCCTGCGGGAGGAGTTCCGCCGCGCCTCCCATCAGGAAATCGGCTCGATTTTCGAGCAGCCGCGCATCGTCGACTTCTACGCCGAGGCGTTCCTGAAGGCGCTGCCGGTCGCCGACATCCGCGCCCGCAAGCTGCGCGTCGTCGTCGACTACGCCCACTCCCCGGCCGTCGTCGTGCTGCCCCGGCTTTTGGCCGAGCTCGGCTGCGACGTCATCACCCTCAACGCCCACACCGAGGGGATGCGCGAGGGCCCGCTCGCTTCCGACCTGGCCGTGGCTCCGAAGCGGCTGGCCACCATCGCGGCGTCGCTCGAGGCCGACCTCGGGGTCTGGCTCTACCCCTCGGGCGAGCGCCTCATCGTCGTGGGCAGCGACAAGAGGGTGTGGGCCGACATGGACCTCGCGGCGCTCATGGTGGGGGCCGTGGTGGCGGCCGGCCTGCCGCCCGGCGAGGTGGTGATGCCGACGTTCGCGCCCTCTACCTTCCGCCAGGCGCTCGAGGGAGGAGGCCACCGCCTGCGCGAGGTGCTTTCCGCACCGCGCGCCCTCACCGAGGCTTCGCGCGGCCGCGACGTCATCTTCGCATCCTCGGGCGAAGGAGACTTCATCCTCCCGGCCCTCCACCATGTGCCCGACGCCATGTTCGCCATGGCCCGCCTGCTCGAGCTGCTGGTTCGGTGCGGGCGCCCGCTCACCGAGGTGGCGGCGTACGCGCCACCGGTGCCGGTCGCTCACGCCACGCTGCCCTGCCCGCTCGAGCGCAAGGGCGAGGTCATGCGGCGCTTCGCCGAGACCGTGCAGGGGCAGCAGGTCTCGTACCTGGAGGGGATCAAGGTGACGACCGACGACGGCTGGGTGCTGCTGCGCCCCGATCGCGTCGCGCCCCTCCTCCACCTGCACGCCGAAGCGGCATCTCTCCAGGCGGCGCGAGCGGTGCTGCAGCACCGGCGAGCCGAGATCGCCAAGCTCGTGCGCCGGTCATGAGCTCGCCCCGTCCTGTCCGTGATCCGCGGTTCGCGCCCGCAGCCCGAGGGGGGTGCGATGAGTGAGCTGCGCTTCGACCCAATCCGGGGGCGGTGGACCATCATCGCCACCGAGCGGCGCTTCAGGCCACACGAGTTCCGGCGGGGCGAGCCGGACCAGCCAGGTGAGCTGGGAGCCTGCCCGTTCGAGTGGGGCAACGAGGAGACCACCCCGCCCGAGATCCTCGCCTTCGGCCCGCCGAACCGGCCGCGCAACGCCCCCGGCTGGCAGGTGCGCGTGGTCGCCAACAAGTTCCCGGCGCTGCGGGTGGAGGGCGAACTGAGGCGCGAGGGGGTGGGGATCTTCGACCGCGTGGCGGGGATCGGCGCCCACGAGGTGATCGTCGAGACCCCCGAGCACATGCAGCCGATGGCCGACATGGACCCGCCCCAGATCGAACTGGTGCTGCGGGCGTGGCGGGAGCGGCTGGCTGACCTGCGGCGCGACCCGCGCATCCGCTACGCCCTCATCTTCAAGAACCACGGGTGGGAAGCAGGGGCCTCGCTGTACCACCCCCACTCCCAGCTCATCGCCACCCCGATCATCCCGGTCGTGGTCAAGGGCGAGCTGGAGGTCGCGCGCGAACACTGGCGGCGCAAGGAGCGCTGCATCTTCTGTGACCTCATCCTGCAGGAACGGGCACTCGGCGAGAGAGTCGCGTGGGAAAGTGACCACTTCATGCTCCTGGAGCCGTTCGCGGCCTCTTTCCCGTTCGAGACGTGGCTGCTGCCTCGCCGCCACCACCACGACTTCGCCGCCACCCCGGACCACGTCCTCGCCGACCTCGCCGCCGTGCTCAAGAGCTTCCTCTCGAGGGTGCGGGCACTGCTCGCGGACCCGCCGTTCAACCTCATCCTGCACACCGCGCCGAGCCCTCACCCCCGGCCGGGGCTGCCCGAGTACTGGACCACGATCGAGCTCGACTACCACTGGCATCTCGAGTTCGTGCCCCGCATCACCCACATTGCGGGCTTCGAGTGGGGTTCCGGCTACTCGATCAACCCCACCCCGCCGGAGGAGGCCGCCCGCTACCTCCGCGAGGCACCCTGAGGCGCCCCCACAACCGGGGTCGGTTCTTCTGTCGCCAGGGGATCAGTTCCCGCAATCGCCCGACACCGCCGAAGCCCACCGCGGCAGCTCGCGGGGTCGGGCGGCGACCCGGGCGGTCAACCAGCCACTCGCCTCTTGACTCCTGGCAGCCGACTCTCGACTCTACGCGTGCCGGGAGGGACCGCTGCCATGCGAATCGCTCACCTCGCCTCCGAAGTCGTGCCGTTTTCCAAGACCGGCGGGCTCGCCGACGTCGTGGGTTCACTGCCCCCAGCCCTGGCGGAGCTGGGGCACGAGGTCACGGTGATCGCCCCGGGCCACCGCGAGAGCCTGCGCGAGCCGCTTCCCGGCCGGGACCTGCCCGAGGTCCACGCACTCGGCCTGCGGGCCGTCCCCCGCGTCGTCGAGCACCGCGGCGTGCGCTTCGTCCTGCTCGACTGCCCGGTGCTGTACGCGCGGCCGGCGCTGTACGGCCTTCCCGACGCCGACTTTCCCGACAACCACGTGCGCTTTGCGTTTTTTTCCAGGGCCGCGCTCACCGTGCTGGGGCAGTTCGGCGGCGTCGACATCGTCCACGCCCACGACTGGCAAGCGGCCCTGGCGCCGTTTCTTCTCGCCTTCGAGCCCGGGTGGCGCGAGACGCTGCCGGTGGCGCGCACGGTCTTCACGATCCACAACCTGGCGTACCAGGGCGTCTTCCCGCCCTGGACGCTGGCAGCGTGCGGGCTCGGCGGCGAGCACTTCCAGATCAGCCGGCTCGAGTTCTACGGGCAGGTCAACTTCCTCAAGGGCGGCCTGGTGTCGGCCGATGCCATCACGACCGTTTCCCCGACCTACGCCCGCGAGATCCTCACCCCCGCCTTCGGGTGCCGTCTCGAGGGCGTGCTCGGCAGCCGCCAGCACCTGCTCACCGGCATCCTCAACGGCCTCGACCAGAGCGAGTGGAACCCCTCGAACGACACCCTCATCGCCCGCCCGTTCGCCGCCGAGGATGTGAGCGCGGGCAAGGCGGCGAACCGCGAGGCGCTGGTCGCGGAGCTGGAGATGGAGGGGAGCGGACGCGCGTTGTGCGGCATGGTGTCCCGCCTCGCCGAGCAAAAGGGTGCCGACCTCGTGGTCGCCGCGCTGGAAGACATCGTCGCGCTGGGGTTCGACCTCGTCGTGCTGGGCACCGGCGAGCGCCGCTACGAGGAGGCCATGCGGGCGGCGGAGCTGGCCCACCCCGGGCGCGTGCGCGTGGTGACCCGCTTCGACAACCGGCTCGCCCACCGGATTTACGCCGCGAGCGACCTCTTCCTCATGCCCTCACGCTACGAGCCGTGCGGCCTCGGGCAAATGATCGCCATGCGCTACGGCAGCCTGCCGGTCGTGCACGCCACCGGCGGGTTCGCCGACACCGTCTTCGACTCGAGCCGCGACGATGCCACCGGCTTCGTGTTCTGGGAACTCACGCCAGCCGCGCTGGTCGACGCGCTGGCGCGGGCCGCGGCCGTGCTGGCCCGCCCGGAGGAGCTGGCTCGCCTGCGGCGCACCGCGATGCGGCGCGACTTCTCCTGGTCGGTCTCGGCCCGGGCGTACCTATCGCTGTACGAGCGGCTCGCCCGGCAGTAGCCCCCCACGCGCCCGACCGCCCGGCGCGGCCCGGAGGTCCGCGCCCACCATCGTGACGGCCGCGCTCCCGATCGCGCTGCGCCTCCGCGGTGGGCGCGGACGCCGTCATGGTCGGGGGCGCGGGTGTGGTCGAAGCGCTCCTGCGCGCCGATCACTCCGGCAGCGCAATGAAGAACGTCGCTCCCTCGCCCGGACGGGACTCGGCCCACACTCTCCCCCCGTGCCGCTCGACGATCCGGCGAACGATCGCCAGGCCGACCCCCGTGCCCTCGAACCCTTCCGCCCGCTCGAGACGGCGGAAGAGGTCGAACAGCCCTCCCGCGCTCGAAGGCTCGAACCCCACGCCGTTGTCGCGGACAAAGAAGACCCGCTCGTCGGGACGCTCGGCGCCCCCCACCTCGATGACCGCCGCCGGACGCCCGCGCGTGAACTTGAGGGCGTTGCCGAGGAGGTTGGCCAGCACCTGGCGCAGCAGCGAGGGATCGGCCTCGCAGGGGGGCACCTCGCCCACCTCGAGGCGCAGCTGCCTTCCCGACTCGGCCGGCACCAGCTCCTCCCACACCTGCCGGGCCATCGCGGCGACGTCCACTGGCCGGCGCCGCAGCGGTTGCATCGCCAGGCGGGAAAAGTCGAGCAGCGAGTCGATGAGTTCCTGCATTCGCGTGCTGGCCTGCCTCATGAGGCGCAGCGGCCGCACCACCTCGGGCGGCAGCTCGCTCGTCGGCTCCTCCAGCAGCAGCCGCAGGAAGCCGTCCACCACAACGAGCGGCGCTCGCAGGTCGTGGGAGACCATGCACGCGAACGCCTCGAGTTCGCTGTTCGCCAGCTCGAGCTCGGCGTTGCGCCGCCGCAGCTCGGCGGCCAGGCGACCGATCTCGCGGTCCCGGCGGCGCGACTCCGAAAGGTCGCGCACGAACGCGATGACGCGAGGCTCTCCGCCCACCGAGACGACACGGGTGCTCACCTCGCAGGGGAACACCTCGCCGCCCTTGCGGACGTTGAAGCTCTCGAGGAACACGCCTTCCCCCGTGCGCAGCACCTCCGCCAGGTCGGCGAGCTTCGGCCGCACCTCCTCCGGCACGAGATCCGCCACGGCGAGGCCCACGAGTTCTTCCTTGGAGTACCCGAACATCTTGCAAGCCGAAGAGTTGCAGTCGAGGACCCGACCCTCGAGGCTTTCCAGGAAAATGGCGTCGGAGGAGGCCTCCACGAGGGCGCGGTACTTTTCCTCGCTTTCGCGCAGCGCGATCTCCGCCTGCTTGCGCGCCGTGATGTCCGAGATCAGCCCGTCGTAGCCCACGAGCCGGCCGTGCTGGTCGAGGCGCGGCACCGGCGTGTTGCGAACCCATCGGATCGAGCCGTCGCGGTGCACGATCCGGTGCTCGATCGGCGCTGCCGCCCCGCGCTCGAGCATGGCCTCCGCCTGGGCCGTGACCGCTGCCTTGTCGTCGTCGTGCACCATGCGGTGCCAGAGCATCGGATCGACGGCGTAGGCCTCCGGCGAGTACCCCGTGACGGCGACGCACCCCGGCCCGTGCACGGTGGCCACGGGGCGGCCGTTCTCGACCGTCACCGTGTACACGTAGTCGGTCACCGAGGCGAGGAGGCGGCGGTACCGCTCCTCGCTCTCGGCGAGATGCCTGGCGGCGCTTTCGAAGCCCTGCTCCTCGGTCACGGCCCGGGCGGCCCTCCGGCCGGTCTCACATGCGGATCTTGAACGTCAGGAGGTGGCGGCCCCTCTCGACCTCGAGGAAGAGATAGTCGCCGCGATCCTTGTCGCGCAGGACACGGCGCAGGGTCTGGGGCGAGGGCTCGTCCTCCGAGTCGGCCTTGACGATGATGTCGCCCCGCCTCAGGCCGACCTCCTCGGCGATCGAGCCGGGCTCCACGCCGGTGACCCGACAGCCCGAGGGGTGTCGCTCGATCGTCACGCCGAGCTTGCCGGAAGGCGGAGAGGGTGGCCGGAATCCCTCCTCCCGGCCGTACAGCAGCACCACCCGCGCCACCGGTTCCGGGGTTGCGGAGACGAACCGGACTCGCCTCACCTGGCTGTCGAAGTCGTCGCCCGTCGTGGTGCCGAGGCCAGGCCGCGCCGCCTCCACCCGTCCGGACAGTTCCTCGTCGAGCTTGGGAACGTCCCTTTCCGGGCGCCACTCCTCGTAGACGTGGAGCTCGATCTCGCCGACCCTGCCTTCACCCCTGCCCTCGCTGTACTCCGGGGGGCTGAAGACGAAGCGCTGGGCCTGCTCACCGTCGAGTTGGAACCCCTTGATGGTGCGCACCTCGCGGGCAGCGAGCACGGCGCCCACGTCGGCCCGGGCGTAGCCCTGGACCGGCTTGCGGAAGAAGGCGTTCACACCGTCGATCCCCACCACGACCTTGATGCGGTACCGCCCGTGGTTTTCGATCCGCAACGCGTAGCTCTTGCCGACCAGCGACTGCGTGTCGCCGATCAGCTCGTAACGGTCGCTGCCGGTGCTGCGGAACTGCAGCGCCGCGCGCCCGTCGGGGATCACCTGCACGGACACCGAGCTGCCCTCCCGGTAGTACACCCGGACGCGGTCGATCGCCTCCGAAGTGGCGGCGGCAGCGACCGTCGCCAGCGCCGCGAGGACCAGGACCACCGTTGTCTGCGAGCGAGTGTGGGCTGCCATCGTCGTCCTCCCTGCGTCCCGGGGTCCCGTGCGCGCCGGCCGGCGTTCCCCGGTCGCGCCATGAGAGCTTGCAAGGCGCGTGCCTCGGTTCGCCGACCGCCCCGTCCTCCGGGCTTGCCCTGCGAGCAGTATAGCCACACTGACGGCTGCTCGCCTCCCGCGGTGCAATCCATGCTGTCTGCTATGCTTGTGGGCGGATGAGGAGACCCCCCCAGGGCCTGCGGCAATGAAGACGCATTGCATCTCGAATCCGGAGATCGCGGCGTTCCTCAGACGAGAGGCTCGTTCCACCGAGCCGTACGAGCTGGATCTCTCCGGCATCTTCTGCAACTTGCTGTCGCGCGCCAACGACTTCGTGCCGTCCGAGGCCGGGTCCATCTTCATCGACGACCTGACCCGCTCGGAGGCCGATCAGCCGTGCGTGGAGCTGGTGCTGATCGCCTGCTTCGGGGAGGCGTCGGACCGCCTCGTGGGGTCGCGCCTCGCCGCCACCCGCGGCATCGTCGGCCACGTGTACGGCACGGGGCGTTCGTACCTCTCCTCCAACCCTCAGGCCGACCCGCTGTTCTTTTCCGGGTTCGACGGCGCGTCGCGGTTCCGCACCCGGTCGCTGGTCTGCGCGCCGCTCGTCGTGGAGGGGCAGGTCCTCGGCGTCATCGAGCTCATCAACCGCCTGGGCGGCCGCTCATACGACCAGCGGGACCTCATGCTGCTGGAGATCTTTGCCCAGACCATCTCGGTGTCGGTGGCCAACGCCATCGACGCGTATCGATCGAAGGAGATCTCCAAGCGCGACGAGCTGACCGGCCTGTACAACGACCGCTACCTCCACCACAGCTTGCAGCTCGTCATCGAACAAGCCCTCACCACCGGGCAGGATGTCGGCTTGCTTTTTCTAGATCTGGACAACTTCAAGACTGTCAATGATGTCCATGGGCATCTGGCAGGCAGCCGGGTGCTCTCGGAAGTGGGGGCGATGCTGCGGCAAATCCTGCCCGGGGACGCGATCGGCGCCCGCTACGGCGGCGACGAGTTCATCGTGGTGCTTCCCGGGGCCTCGCCGCAAGAGGCGTTCTGGGTTGCCGAGACGATCAGGAAAAACCTCGAGTCTTACGTGTTCCTGCGCGAGGCCGACCGCCGCGACCCGGTGAACTACCCGGCGTTCAACATCAAGGGCGTGATCACCTGCTCGATCGGCGTCGCGACCCTCCTGTCCGACGTCATCCCTCTCCTCGGAAGGGAGATCAACCCCGTGGCGGCGAAGAACGAGTTGCTGCGCCGGGCCGATGCCTGCATGTACCTGGCCAAGCAGCGCAGCCGCAACCGGACGGTGACCGCCTGGAGCGAGCATCCGCGGGCCGGGCACGCGGAAGGTTCCGGCTGACGGCACGCCCGGTGCGGGGGGGGCGACGCGGCGGCTCCCCGTGCATCTTCGGGCGTCAGCTAGCTGATGGAAGCGCCGGCTCGCAGCCAGACCGGGCCTTCGTAGCGCTGCTGCGGCACACCGAAGGCGAGTGACGTGGCGCCGATCTCGCACGTCGACCCCTCGAGGAGCATGGTGAGCTGGTCGCGAGTGATGGGTGCGGAGGGAAGCCGCTCGGCAATCGCCACCAGCACCCTCGACAACCCGACGGGAAGGTGGACGAAGCGGCGCCGCAGGCCCAGCGCCCGTGCCATGCGCGCGAGCACCTCGTCGTAGGTCAGCGGTTCCGGACCGCCCACCTCGTAAATCTGGCTCTCGCAGGCGCTGCGCTCGAGCGCCGCCACGAGGCAGCGCGCCACCTCCCCGACCGCCACGGGCTGCAGCCTGGCTCGCCCGTCGCCAAAGACCGGAAAGACGGGGAGTCGCCGCATCACCGGCACGATCGACCGCTCGAACCCGTCGCCCGGGCCGAAGATCAGCGACGGCCTGAAGATCGTCCAGCGCAGGCCGGACGAGCGGACCAGCTCCTCGGCCACGAACTTGGTGCGCTGGTACGCGGTCGCGCCGCCGGGGCGTGCACCCAGCGCCGACATGTGGACGAGGCGGGGAATGCCCAGCGCGTGGCAAGCCTCCACGACCCGCGTCGTCAGCCCGCGGTGGACGCGATCGAAGGTGACGCCCTGCCGCGGCACCTCGCGGATGATCCCCACGAGGTGGATCGCCGCCGTGCATCCGGTGGCCCAGGACAGCCAGCCGTCGCTTTCAAGGTCGGCCGCCACCTGGATGACGCCGGGCACCACCTGGTCGCGGCTCGCGCGACGCGAGACCGCCACCACCTCGTAACCCTCCGCCCGCAGCAGGGCCAGCACGTGCCGCCCCACGAACCCGCTCGCGCCGGTCAGCAGCACCCGTCGCGCGGCGGGCCTCGCCGGCGCCGTGGCCTCGTGTGCCGCTGCCGGCTGGCGCTTCCTGCGTGCCGACCCTGTCCGCGCCACCTCACCCTCCGAACCGGGGAATGCTAGCATGGGCCGTGCTGCGCGCCATCCTCGCCGATCTGCATCTGGGACAGCGCCCCGGGGACGGCGAAGCGTTCGCTCGAACGCTCGGCGAACTCCGCCGCCGCGGCGCCGGCGAGCTGGTGCTGCTGGGCGACGTCTTCAAGACGCTCGTCGGCTTCCCTCGCTTCTGGGACGAGTCGGTGCGGGCCGGGCTCTCCGAGCTCGCGGCCGCGCGCGCGGCTGGTCTGCGGGTCGTGATCGTCGAGGGCAACCGCGACTTCTTCATCGATGCCGCCGAACTCGCACCGTTTTGTGACCGGGCCGGGCGGTGCCACTCGTTCTCGGCCGGCGGACGCCGCGTCCTGTGCGAGCACGGCGACACGCTCAACCGTTCCGACCGGCTGTACCTGTTTTGGCGCAGCGTCTCCAAGAGCGGCCCGGCCAGGCTGTGGGCCAGGCTGCTGCCGCGGCGGCTCGCGCTGTGCATCATCCACCGCACCGAGGCGCGGCTTTCGCAGACCAATTTCTCGTACCGGAAGGCGATCCCCGAGACCATGCTCGAACAGGCGGCGCGGCGGCATTTCGTGGCCGGCATCGACGTCGTGCTCTGGGGCCACTTCCATCGCCGGTGGCGGTTCGCCGAGGGCGGCCGCGAGGCGCTCGTCCTCCCGGCCTGGATCGAGAGCCGGGCGGTGACCTGGGTCGGGGCCGACGGGGCGTTGCAGATCGAACCCGAAGACGTTGGACAGTTCGTTGACACTGCCTCCCGATCGTGGTACGAAGGTCGAGAGAGCAACACCGCTGCGAGGTGAAAATGGGTGGCACGATTCTCCTGGCGGACGACAGCATCACGATCCAGAAAGTCGTGGAGCTCACCTTCGGCGAGACGGAGCACCGGGTCGTGGCGCTCTCGAGCGGCCGCGAACTGCTGCGAAGGCTCCCCGAGGTGCGCCCAGACGTCATCCTGTGCGACGTCGTGATGCCCGACCTCAACGGCTACGAGGTGTGCCAGACGCTGAAGGCGGACCCGGCCACGCTGCACATCCCGCTGGTGCTGCTGACCGGCACCTTCGAGCCGTTCGACCGCGATCGCGCCCTCGCCGCAGGAGCTGACGCCATCGTCACCAAGCCGTTCGAGGGCCGCGAGCTGGTCAACGTCGTCGAGGACCTCATGCGGCGCGCCCGCGCGCCCCAGGTCGCCGAGCCGGAGCCGTCATTTTTCCCCGGCATCGGCGTTCCCGAGGGCGTGCCGGCGATCGAGTTCACGACCACCGGCTTCGACCAGATGGTGCCGGAGACACCAGCCGAGCCCCAGGTGCCCGAGCATGGCATCGAGATGACGGGGGTCGGCACCCAGACCCCGGCGGCCGCTCCTCCGCCCGAGGCCTCGTTCGAGTTCGGCGGCGCTCCGGCTGGCCCGGCGCCGTCGGCGCCGCAGGAGCCCGGCGCCGACGACTCGTGGATCGAGCGCATCGAGACCGAGGCGCCCGAGGTCGGCTCGATGCAGGGCGACTTTTTCGAGCCGTCCGAGGTCGCCCCGCCGCCGGAGGAAGGGCTCGCCCCCTTACCGCCGGCACAGGCTCCCGCTGCTGGCGAGGCCCCGGCGGTCCTGCAACCCTGGGAGGAGGCAGCCGAACTCCAGGCGCAGGCGGCCGAGACGCCGTTCGAGGCCCCGGCAGAGCCGGCGGTTCCGGCCGTGCCGCTCCCTCCGGACACCGAGGGGTTCGTGCCTGCCGCGACCATGCCCCCGGCAGCCGGCGGCACCCCGGCGTTCCCCGACTTCGGGCCGCCGCCGGGGTGGGAGGAGGCCGAGCCGCGCGAGGAGCCGGTGATCGGCACGTGGCCGGCTCCTCCCCCCGAACCCCCGGCACCTCCGGTGCTCCAGCCCCTCAACCCGGCCCGCGAGTCGATTGCCGCCGCCTGGGAAGCGATCGAGGAGCCCCCGGCCGAGGGCGGACTCGATGCAGCGGCCGAACCGTACCCCGAGCCCGGCTTCGAGCTCGGCCCCGCGGTGGCCCGGCCCGAGCCGGCCCCGGCTGCCGAAGAGGTGCCGGCGACCGCCCAGGCGCTGCCGGCCGTCCCCGGCGAGCCGGCCGCCATGCCTTTGCACGCCCTCGAGGAGCGTGCCCCCGAACTGCCAGCCGAGCCGGCCCCCGAGTTCGCCGCCGGGGAGGAGACCCCCGCCCAGGCCCCACCGCTCGCCCAGGCCCCGATCGAGCCTGTCGCAGAGGCTGCCGCACCGCTGCCCGAAGCGGTGCCGGTCGCCGTGGTCGGCGAACTGCCCGTTCCGGCCGTGACCGCGCCCGCCCCCCTGCAGCCGCCTGCGGCCGCCGTCGAAACGCCTTCCGAGCCTGCTGTCGCCGAGTTGGGCGCCGAAGAGGAGCTGCCGGCGGCCGCCGCTGCGCCGCCGCACGAGACCATGGCTGCCGTCGAGCCGCCGCCCTCCGAGGAAGAGGAAGTGGCGGCTCCGGCCGTCGAGACCGCAGCGCTGCCGGCGGCGGCTCCGCCAGAGCTCAGCGACGAGCTGATCCAGCTCGTCGCCGAGCGCGTCCTGGCCCGCCTGCCGCAGCCGTCCTCCGCCGAGCTGACCGAGGAGCAGATCGCGGCCGTGGCGGAGCGCGCCGTCCAGCTCATCCCGCCGCCGCCGCCGCCCGACCTCCCGCCGCTGTCGTACGAGCTGGAGGAAGGCGACATTCAGCGCGTCGCCGCCAGGATCATGGAGATCCTGCCGCCGCCTCCCCCGCCGCGGCTCGCGGAGGAAGAGGTCGAGTACGTGGCGCAGCGAGCGGTGCAGCTCCTGCCAGTCCCCGAGCCCCGGCCCCTCGAGCTGCCCGACAGCGAGGTCGAGCGCGTGACCGCACGGGTCCTCGGCGCGCTGCCGGCGCCGGCCCCGCCGGTGCTGCCTGAAAGCGAGATGGCGCGCGTCCTCGAGCGCGTCCAGGCCATCCTGCCCGCCCCGACGCCGGCGCCTGCGGCCGCCCCGGGAGAGCTGTCGGAAGCGGCAGTCGAGCAGATCGCCCAGCGGGTGCTCGAACTCGCCACGCCGATCATCGAGCGGATCGCCTGGGAGGTCCTGCCGGACATTGCGGAAATGCTGATCCGACGCCGCATCGAGGAGCTGGAGAAGGAAGCCGAGTAGAAGGCCGACTGCCAGGCCGAGGCTTGGACCTCGGGGACCGGGAGCCGCGGCGAGCGGTTCTCGGTGTCTTCGGGTGCACGCTTCCAGGAAACGTTCCTTCTGCCCCCGCGTCATCGATCGCCAGCCGCTGCTCGCCGCACGGCAAGGCCGTTGCGGAAGAGCGGGTCAGAGCGGCCGGGAGACTCGGCCGTGGCGGCCGTCGACCTCGCCGTACCCCATCTGGCGCGCTGGCAAGCTCTCTCCGGTCGCGAGGCGAGCGGCCAGCAGCTCGCCGAGCGGCACCACGCGCAGTTCCGCCCGCGCGGCCTTGCCGAGAAACGCGTTGAGGTCGGCCGCGTACGGGCCGCCCTCGGTCTCCGCGTGGACGGTGAGCACCGGCCACGCCTGCAGGAGCGCCTTGGCGAGCACGAGATCGAAGTATTCGGAGGCCGTCTCGCAGCGCTCGCCCAGCGCCTCGTCGAGCGTCGGCAAAGTGGTCGGGATCTGCGGCGTCCGCAGCGTCCGGCCGGCCACGACCGGCAAAAACGGCTCGTCCCCCCGGCAATCGCTGGCGAAGACGAGCCCGAGCGTCTCCTGGTGGGCGAGCGCCCGCTCGTCGGTGAACCACGCCGGCGCCGCAAAGGTCGTCGGCAGCGTCCCGAGGAGGCGGCCGAACGCCTCCCGCCCGCGGTCGAGGTGGCCCTCGACCTCGCGAGCCGTGAGCCGAGGCAGGCGATCCTGCCACATCCGATGGTCCCAGGCGTGCACGCCCACCTCGTGCCGCTCCTCGACGATGCGTCGAGCCACGGCCGGGAACGCCGTGGCGATCGGCCGGGCCGGCAGGAGCGTGCCCGACAGCACCGTGCGCCAGCCGTACAGGCTCGCTGCCCGGGTGCGGCGCATCTTGGCGAAGAAGCCCGGCCGCAGCAGGTTGAGCACGGCCAGCCCCGAGCGATCGGGCCCCATCGACAGGTAAAAGGTTCCCCGCACCCGATGCCGCGCCAGCGTGGCGAGCAGACTCGGCACCCCATCGCGCATGCCGTCGTGGGTGTCGACGTCGATGCGAAGCCCGAGCAGCCGCTCGCCTGGAAGACCGTCGCCTGGGTGGTCGTCGCTCATCAGGACCGCGACCAGTCGTCGAGGAAGGCGTCGAACGTCATGGCCAGGGCGTCGTCGAGGCTGACCGTCGGTCTCCAGCCGAGCAGTGCCTGCGCCTTGCGGATCGACGGCTTGCGGCTCCAGATGTCCTGGTAGCCCTTGCCGTAGTAGGTCTCGGAGGAGGCGGCCTGGATTCGCGGTGCGGTCCAGCTCGGAATGCGGTCCCGCCGCGCCTCGTAGAGGCGGCAGAGCCTGGCGGCCAGCTCGGCCACCGAGCACTCGTTGGCCGGGTTGCCGAGGTTGAAGATCTGCGTGTCGCACACCCCGCCGGGGTTGGCGATGATGCGCATGAGCCCGTCGATGCCGTCGCCGACCCAGGTGAAGCAGCGCTTTTGCGCGCCTCCGTCCACGAGGTGGATGGGCTCGCCCCGGAACAAATCGATGATGAACTGCGTCACGACCCGCGAGGACCCTTCCTTGGCGGCGTCGATGTCGTCGAGCTTGGGACCGATCCAGTTGAACGGCCGGAACAGCGTGTAGCGCAGGCCCTCCTGCTGCCCGTAAGCGGCAATGACCCGGTCCAGGAGCTGCTTCGAGCACGAGTAGATCCAGCGGGGCTTGCTGATCGGGCCGAGCACGAGCGGGCTCGTGTCCTCGTCGAATTCGGGGTCCGTGCTCATGCCGTAGACCTCTGAGGTCGACGGGAACACCACCCGCGTGCCGTACCTCACGCACTGGCGGATGACCCGCAGGTTCTCCTCGAAGTCGAGCTCGAACACCCGCAGCGGCTCCTTCACGTACACGGCCGGCGTGGCGATGGCGACGAGCGGCAGCACCACGTCGCACTTCTTGACGTGGTACTCGATCCACTCCTTGTTGATCGTGATGTCGCCCTCGAGGAAGTGAAACCGCTCGTGCCCGAGCGAGTGCTCGAGCTTGGAAGCCGAGAGGTCCATTCCGTAGACCTGCCAGTCGGTGGTCTCCAGGATGCGGCGGGTGAGTGCGTTGCCGATGAAGCCGTTGACGCCGAGAATGAGGATGTTCACGACGGGTCTCCTGAGGTTTTGGTCATTCCGGAGGTGGGGGCCGAGGGGCGAGGTCCGGCCTCCGCCGGCGGCCGGCCTGAGTCTCTGCCCGCTGCGGCGCCAATCACCGCGCCAGCCTGCAGGCCGACCATGCTGGCCCACGATGCAGCCGGAAGCTCCGGCTCGCCCTGGAGCTGGACCGTCACGAGCCGCGCGGCGCCGGTGCCTGCCGCGACGAGCACTCCTTCGCGCTCGACTGCCAGCACGGTGCCGGGGGCGGCGCCGTGCTCGAGCGGCACCGGCAGCGCCCACCAGACCAGGAGCTGCCCGCCGGCGTGCTCGGTGAACGCCCCGGGGTACGGGTGGGTGACGGCGCGGACGAGGTCGTACACCCGCCCGGCGGGCCACCTCCAGTCGATGCGCCCGTCCGCCGGCGTGCGGCCGCCGAAGTAAGACCCGGCAACGAGATCGAGCGGCACCCGAGGCGCCGTCCCTGCCAGCAGCCGCGGCAGCAGCCGGTCGAGGAGGCGATCGGCCGCCGGCTCGAGCTTGCGGAACAGCGTGTAAGCCGTGTCCTCGGGGGCGATCGCCACCCGCTCCTGGCCCACGAGGTCGCCTGCATCCGGCTTTGCCACCATGTGGTGCAGCGACACGCCAGTCTCGCTCTCGCCGTTGACGAGGACCCAGTTGACCGGCGCCCGGCCGCGGTAGCGCGGCAGCAGCGAGCCGTGCAGGTTGAGCGCCCCGCGCCGTGCGAGCGCGAGCACGCGCGCCGGGATGAGGTGACGGTAGTAGAACGAGAAAATGAAATCGGGCCGGAGGGCTTCCACCAGCCTGGCCACGGCGGGGTCGCGCGGGTCCTCCGGAGTGTGGACCGGGATCCCCTGCTGGCTGGCCGCCTCGGCGACCGAGGGCCACCACACCTCCTCGTGCGGGTTGTCGCGGTGCGTGATCACGCCGACCACGTCGAAACCGTGACGCAGCAGGGCGGCGAGCCCCAGGCACCCCATCGTGTGGTAGCCGAAGACGACGGTCCGCCCGGCCCCCGCCCGCCCAGTCGAGAACTCAGAGTCGAGAGTCAAGACCTTTCTCCGAAGACGAGGAGGACCGAGACCGGAGGAAACCACTCCCGGCTTTCGACGCTCGACCGAAGGGGCTGCTGTCGCCACTGCACGGGCCCGGCCTCACGGCGCGTCTCTCCGGCCGATGATCTCGCGGATGATGTAGCGCGGGCGCCGGCGCACCTGCATGTAGATGCGACCGATGTACTCGCCCTGCAGGCCGAGCGCGAACAGGAGCACGCCCATGAAAAAGAACTGCACGGCAAACACCGTGAACACCCCCGACACCGCCCAGTCGTGGCCGTAAATGAGCCGGCCGGCGATGAGCACGCCGGCGACCGCCATGGACGCGGCGGCCATGGCGAGCCCGAGGGCCATCGTGAGCTTGAGCGGCCAGGTGGTGAAGCTCGTCATGAGGTCGAACTGCAGCTTGATGAGCTTCCACAGGCTGTACTTGCTCTCTCCAGCCGCGCGCTCGGCGTGCGCCACCGGCACCTCGGTGACCCTGCCCGCGAACATGTCCGCCAGCACCGGGATGAACGTCCGCACCTCCTGGGAGCGGCACAGCGCCTGGACGACCTCGCGGCGGTACGCCCGCAGCATGCAGCCGTAGTCGGAGAGCTGCACCCCGGTGGCGAGCGCCGTTAGCCGGTTCACGACCCGCGAGGCGAGCCGGCGGAAGAGGCTGTCCTGGCGCTGCACCCGCACCGAGCCCACGACGTCGTACCCCTCGTCGGCCTTGGCCACCAGCTTGGCGATCTCCTCCGGCGGATTCTGGAGATCGGCGTCGAGGGTGACGATGACCGGCGCCCGCGCTGCCTCGAAGCCGGCGAACACCGCCGCGTGCTGGCCGTAGTTGCGGTTGAAGTCGATCACCGTGAGGCGCCGGTCGGCCGCCGCCGCCTCGCGCAGGATGGCGAGCGAGCGGTCGCGGCTCCCGTCGTTGACGAGGATGACCTCGAACGGCCTCCCCAGCGCTTCGAGCGCCGCGGTCAGCCGGCGCAGCAGCTCGGGGAGGTTGGCCTCCTCGTTGAACACCGGCACCACCACCGAAAGGCCAGGCTCGCCCACCGCCTACCTGCCCTCCACCAGCGCGTCCTTGATCGCCTCGACAACGTACACGACGTCGTCCTCGGTCATGAGCGGGAAGAGCGGAAGCGAGCACAAACGCGCCGAAACCCACTCCGCCACGGGGAGCTTCCCCACCCACTGCGGGTACTTCTGGGCGTAGTACGGCTGCGTGTGCACGGCTCGGAAGTGAATGCCAGTGCCGACGTTGCGGGCTTTCAGTCGGGCGATGAAGGTGTCGCGGGCGACACCGGCGCTGTCCAGCACCTTCACCACGTACAGGTGGCGGGTGTGGAAGTGGTCGTAGTGCGGCACCGCCAGCGGCTCGATTTCCGGCACCTCGGCGAGCAGTCGGTCATAGAGCGCCGCGAGCTGTCGCCGCCGCGCGTTGAACTCGTCCACCGCGGCGAGCTGGTGGATCCCGAGCGCCGCTTGCAAGTCCATGAAGTTGTACTTGAACCCCGGCGCCACCACCTCGACCTGTGGCGTGCCGCCCTCCGCGTATCGGTTCCACGCCTGCTTTTCGAGCCCGTGGAAGCGCAGCGCCCGCAGCCGCCGGGCGAGTTCCTCGTCGCGCGTCACCAGCACTCCACCCTCGCCCGTGGTCATGTTCTTGATCGGGTGGAACGAGAACACTCCCAGCCTGTCGTCGCACCCGACGTGGCGCCCCTTGTACCGCGTGCCCACGCCGTGCGCGGCGTCCTCGAAGATCCACAGCCCCCTGGCGCACGCCACCTTGGCGATCGGGTCGAGGTTGCACGGCGCCCCGGCGTAGTGCACCGGAATGATCCCCACCGTGCGCGGCGACAGCGCCTTGTAGAGCTGGCGCTCGTCGAGCTGAAAGGTGTCGCGGTGCACGTCCACGTACACCGGCACGCCCCCCAGCGCCTCGATCATGTTGACCGTGGCGGCCCAGGTGATCGGCGTCGTGATGACCTCGTCGCCCGGGCGCAGCCCCAGCGCGAGCAGCCCGATGTGCAGCCCCGCCGTGGCCGAGGAGACCGCCAGCGCATGCGGAAACCCCGTGTACGCCGCGAAGTCGCGCTCGAACCGCTCGGCGCGCGGCCCGGTGGTGATCCACCCCGACTGCAGCGTCGCCACGACCTCGTCGATCTCGACCTGCCGGATCGTCGGCCGCGAGAACGGCAGGAACTCCGCCCGCTTCGAAAACGCACCCATGCGACTCCCGAACCCCGCCCGCGGCTGCCCCGCCGGGCGGCGCGGATAGTAGCACGCAACGTGGCGGCGTTCCGATGAGCGACGAGGCACCTTCGGGCAGCCCGCGCCATCCCGGCCCGCTCCGCGAAAGCCTCGCTCGAGCCTCTGGCTCGCCTTCATGCCTTCGGCCCCGCACCCGGCCTCCGGACCCGACTTCCGGACGCCGCGGTTGACAGGTTCACCGCCTGTGTGCTGTCCTCCTCGGCCATGGACGCGACACCCCGGGCCATCACCATCGTCCTCCCGGCGTTCAACGAGGAGGCATGCCTTCCAGCGCTCCTCGGTCGCATCCGGGAGCTGGCGAGCCGCCACCTCACCTGGCACGTCCGTACGGTCGTGGTCGACGACGGCAGCACCGACGGCTCGCGCCACGCCGTTGCGGCCGCTGCCTCAGCCATGTCCGTCGACCTCGTCGTCCACGAGCGCAACCTCGGCCTGGGTCGGACGCTCGCGGACGGTCTTCGCCGCGCTTTGGAAATCTCGCCCGAGGACGCCGTGATCGTCACGATGGACGCCGACGACACACACCCGGTGGAGCTCGTGGAAACCATGCTGGCCAGGATCGCGGAGGGGGCCGACGTCGTCATCGCCTCGCGTTTCCGGCCGGGTGCGCGCGTCATCGGGGTCCCGCTTGTCAGACGCTGGATCTCGGTGGCCGCAGCCCTCCTCGTGGCATCCCTGTTTCCGACGCGCGGCGTCCGCGACTTCACCTGCGGCTTCCGCGCGTACCGCCGGTCCGCCCTCCAGCGGGTCCGCGAGCGCACCGGCGATACCATCGTGTCCTCCTCCGGCTTCCAGGTACAGTGCGACCTGCTGCTCGCACTGCGTGCCCTCCGACCTCGGGTCGTCTTCGCGGAGGTACCGCTGTTCCTGCGCTACGATCGAAAGCAGGGGCGCAGCAAGATGCGCGTCCTACGCACCGCCGCCGCCACCCTCGGTCTGCTCCTGCGCCGCCGCCTCGGCGTGTGACAGCGAGGACGCCTGGAGGTCCAGCCAGGCTCGCACGGCGGCGGCATCCACGTGCTCGTGGCGCGCGGTGTCGGTGCGCTCCTTGACCATGAACCAGGGATCGCCGTCGCCTCGAGCCCGCAGCCCGCGCACCGCCAGCTCTATGGGCTGCCCGACCTGCACCGCCTCCTCGGGCAGGAGAACGACACAAAACCCGGAGCTACCCGCGAACATTCCGCGGCGAACGAAGATGAGCCCGTAGCGGCCACGCGACCAGGCGCGCGCGGCGAAGTCGTCGCCGAGATCGAAGGTCAGCGCGTACCGCCGATCCACCCACAGCTCCGCGGTGCCCGGTGCTTCTCCCATCGAAGCCGTGAACACCAGCGCGGCCGGCAGGCTCTCGCTCGGCGCCGCGGTCTTCCAGACGAGACCGGCTCCTGCATCTCTGGCGTAGATCCACCTGGAGGGACAACCGCCCCGGTAGTCGCCGTACATGTCGGCCGAGTTGGGCGCCGAGACCGACTGCGCAAACCCCTCGACAACCTGCAAGTGCTGCGGCGCTGCCAGAGGCCGTGCAGGCTCGCCTCGCGCCTCCTCCAGGGTACCCGCATAGGTCACACCGGGCAGGTCGCGCCCCTCCGCATCCACGAGACGAAGCCTGAGGCGCCACTCACCCTGGGAGTGGCAGGTGCGAACGACGATCGAGTTGGCCCCCGCACGCAACCGGACCGGGAAACGGACGGGGGCATCGCCGGACCGCACCACCCACGGTGTGACGCGAGCGGCGTTCACCCAGACCAGCGCCTCGGCCGCGCCGGCTCGCAGCTCGAGCCAGGCCACGCCGCCCTCCGAGGTCGTGGCGCTGGTGAACACCTCGGCACACGCCCGCTTCACACCGGCATCGAAGCCGGGATTGGCCTCCGCGAAAAGGTCCGCGAGATCGAGATAGCACGATCGAGTACGCACGGGCGCCCAGTACGCATCGCCGAGCGGATCCGGCCGGACGACCCGCTCGGGCGGGTCGAGCGGTCCCGGGTCCTGGTCGATGCCGAGGCCGTCAGGGTTGGCCAGGGGGCCGAGGATCGACCAGTCGCGCACGAAGGCCGTGTGGCGCCGGACTTCCGTGATCAGGTATTCGAGGCGGGCGCCGGGACCCAGCACCCGGTCGCGCACCGTGAAGTCGGAAAACAAAACGAGATCCTCCGGGCGCAAGGCGATGAGGGTGCGGCGACGCAGATCCAGACGGTCGAAGTCCATCGGGTCGACCTCGAGGTAGCCGCTGTTGCGCGTCGCGGCAAACTCGCGGGGATCCCGGCGCGTGTAGAAAAGCGCAAAGATATAGGGCTCCAGCGTCCCTGTGGCCGTCAGAGCAAGCTGCTCATACTCGCCGCGGAGCCTCTCCATGGACTGGATGGCGTCGCGGAGACCGTACTCGAAGCCGTAGAGGGACGGCGCGGAGTATCGTGGGTACACGAAGACGTACGAGGTCGCGTAGTCCACGGCGGCGGGCAGCAGAGCGGCCCCAAGGCCGGCCGCCACAGTCGTCGTCGCGGCCCGGCGAGTGAGCGGCCTGCGGGCCAGCCGTCCCGCGAGGCGGAACAGTCCGTCGACGCCTTCGGCAGCCAGCAGGACGAACGCGGCGACACCGATGAAACCGCGGGAGGCGCTCGGTATCTCGGTCATCAGGCTGGCACCCACCGGATACGCGGCGAGCCACGCCGGCAGCAACCAGAAAACCCGGCGCCGCCGCGCCAGCAAGGAACCGGCGCCGGCGACCAGCAGCGGCGCGAAAAACGGGTAGAGCTCGCCGTGCTGACGGACGGCGTGGCGAGCGTTGGGGTCGCCCTCTTCGAAAAGAAAGCTGGGCGAAAAGAACGCCTGATAGTTTCTGGTGAAGCGGCGAGCCACAGCGGCTTGGGAACCCCCGTCCCGGAAAATTGAGTTGAGTGCGAAGTAGCGCGAGCCGCGGTCGCGGTTCTTCACCTCGAAGACCACGAGGGGAGCGCACACCGCTGCGAACACCAGGCCCCCCGCCAGCCACTCGCGCCACCGCCGCCACACCGTTTCGGGGAAGAGCGCGACGAACGCGACGAGGAAAAGCGGTACGAAAAGCTTGGCGATGGCGTACGCATAAGGGGTCAGGGCAAGCAGGAGCATCGCCAGGGGCAGCGACCGGCGACCGTGGACGAAGCGCACGAGCTGCCAGAGGCCGAGGACGAAGAGAAAGGGAAACGAGATCAGCTCGAAGGCGATTCGGCTGAAGTGGACGTGCCAAGGAGTGACGGCGAGGAGGCCGGCCGCGATGAGGCCGAGTCGCGCGCCGCCCAGCTCCTTTCCCAGCAGGTAGAGCGCGAGCACCGTCAAGACTCCAAACAGAGCGGAGGTAAGGCGCACGGAGGTCTCCGAAAGCCCAAGCAGACCGACGGGCAACATCGCGGTGTAGATGAAGACAGGGTTCTTGAAGCCGCCAAACGACCACACGAAGAGGGGGAAGCGAACGCCGTTCTCGTCCTGGCCCGTGTGGAGGATGGCCCAGGCGTTGTATCCGAGCGCCGCCTCGTCGCAGAAGAGACCCGCAGGCAGCTCGCCGATGCCGACGACTCGCACCGCTGCCGCGACGACGAGCACCAAGGCGAGCACCGCAAGAGGGCCACGCCGTGCGCACCGAGAGTGGCGCCCGGCACCTCCCTCGAGCGCTTCTGTGGCGTCCCGTCGATCCACGGTGTGAGTATGCCAGCTCTTGCCATCCGGACGATCGAGCCGGGGGGCCGCGATGGGCTCTCCGCCCCGATGGACGCGGCTCAAGACGCGCGGTCCGGAGAACGAGGCGGGAAGCATCATCCATCAGGAGAGGGCGGCGCAGCGGGGAGAGCGAACGAGAAGCGGGCGCCGCCACCCTCGGCGTTGGCGGCCCAGACGCGACCGCGGTGGGCCTCGACGATCTTCTTGACGATGGCGAGGCCGAGGCCGGTCGACGGCTCGCCGGCCGTGGGACGGGCCGAGAGCCTGCCGAAGCGCCGGAAGAGGGCCTGCTGGTCCGCTTCCGACAACCCCGGGCCGGTGTCCTCGACGTGCGTCACGATCTCGCCTGGGGCCGTTTCCCACCACACGCTCACGCGCCCGCCGGGCGGCGTGAACTTGATGGCGTTCGACACCAGGTTCGACAACACCTCGATGATGCGGTCGCGGTCGGCCAGCGCCATCGCCTCCCCCGTTCCGGGGCGCAGCACCAGCGCCGTCCCCTTTTCGGCCGCGAGCGTGGAGTACAACTGGACGACCTCGTCGAGCAGCGCTGTGAGGCTAGTCGGGCAGGGCTCGACGCACAATGTGCCGGACTCGATCGAGGAGACGTCCAGGAGGTCCCCGACGACCCGATTGAGATGATCGGCCACGGCCATGACCCGGCCGAGCTCGCGGGCGGCGCGCTCGGGGCCGAAGCGGCCGCTCTCCAGCGAGCGCATGACGATCCCGGTCCACGCCGAGATGACCCCCAGCGGGCTGCGCAGGTCGTGCGCCGCCATGCCCAGGAACTCGTTCTTCTGGGCGTTGAGCGCCGCCAACTCGGCGGTGCGCTCGGCGACCAGCCGTTCGAGCGTCCGCCGATCGCGCTCGAGGTGGCGTACCCGCAGGCGGTACAGACCCAGCACGAGACCGGCGAGGAGCACCGCCCCGGCTCCCCGGAACCACCACGTCGACCAGAACGGCGGCGTCAGGGTGAGTGGTAGCGCTGCCGGTTCGGGGCTCCAGACCCCGTCTTCGTTGGCCGCCACGACCTCGAAGCGGTACGTGCCGGGCGGCACGTTGGTGTAGTAAGCAACTCGACGCGGCCCCGCCTCCACCCAGTCGCGGTCGAACCCTGCCAGCCGGTAGCGGAAACCCACCCGTGCTGGGGCGCGGAACGACAGCGCGGTGTAGCGGATCTCGAGGTCGTTGCTCCCCGGACCGAGGCGGAGCGGCGCGCGCGCGTCGAACGTCTCGCCTCCCGCCGTCACGGCCTCGACCCTGACCCGTGGCGCCACGGTGTTGCGCACGAGCCGCGCCGGGTCCACGATCGCCAGGCCGCGCACGGTGGGGAAGTACAGCCGCCCGTCGTGCCCGCGCCACCCGCTCGGCTGGGAGCCGCCGTTGGCCTCGGCGCTGGCCAGCCCGTCCCCGGCCCCGAACACCTCGCACTCCACCCGGCTGGCGCGACCCTCCATCACCTCCTCGAGCTGCCTTCTCTCGACCCTGAACACGCCCTTGTTGCAGCTCGCCCACATCCCGCCCAGCCCGTCGTCGAGAAGGCGAAACGCTGTGTTGTCGAACAGCCCCTCGCGCGTCGTGACCGCGGACCACCGGCCGCCGCGCAGGCGCCAGATTCCGGCTCCGCTGGTTCCGAACCACAGCGTGCGGTCGGCGTCCTCCAGGATGTCGTACACGGTCTGGCGGGCGAGATCCCCCGATTCCGGGAACGTCACGGGGCGACCTCCGTCCATCCGGCACACACCGCCCCCCGAGGTACCGACCCAGAGCCTGCCGTGGGCGTCCTCGTGCAGGCAGTAGAAGCCGTCCGCCGGCAAACCGTCGGCGGCCCCGAAGACGTCGACGCTCCCGCCCCGGATCCGGCTGAGACCCCGGCGCGTCGCCACCCAGACGTCGCCGGCCCGGTCCTCGACAATTGCCCGCACACCGTCGCTCGACAGCCCGTTGCGGCTCGTCCACATGGCCACGCGGCCAACTTGGAGATGCGCCATGCCGTTGCCGAGGGTGCCGACCCAGAGGCTGCCGTCGCGCCCTTGGGCGAGCGACCAGACGTCGTGGCTGGGCAGCGTGCGGCCCGAGTCGACCCTGACCCATCGCCCGTTTTCGAGGCGCGCCAGGCCGCCGCCGAACGTGCCCACGAGCAACCTGCCGTCACGGTCCTCCATCACCGCGGTGACGTACTCGTGCGGCAGCCCGTGGCGGGCGAGGACGGTGGTGAAGCTCGTGTCCTTGAGCCGCGCCACGCCGCGGGCCGAGAACCCGACCCAGAGGCTGCCCTCGCGGTCCTCGAAGAGCGAACGCACGAGGTTGCCCGGCAGGCCGTCGTGCTCGGTGCAGCGATCCAGGCGCCCGGCGGCCAGCCGGAACAGGCCGGCGCCGTAGGTGCCGATCCACAGGCTGCCGTCCCGGTCCTCGAGCAGACTCCAGACCGCGGCGCCGCCGAGCCCGGCGGCCTCGACCTCGGTGACGAAGCGGGCGCCGTCGAACCGCGCCACGCCGCGGTCGGTGCCGGCCCAGACGCTGCCGTCCCGGCGTGCGAGGATGGCGCGCACCTGCAACCCCGGCAACCCGTGCTCGCGCCCGTAGTTCGCAGTTCTGCCGTCGTGCACCCGGCTCACACCGCCCGAGGTCGCGACCCACACCTCCCCGTCCGGCGTGCGGGCCAGGCTCCAGACACCGTCGTGGGCCAGGCCCTGAGCGACGCTCACAACGCGCACGCGGCCGCTCGAGAGGATGCCAAGCCCGCCGCCGCGCGTACCCAGCCACACTTCCCCGGCGCCGGCAGGGAGGATCGCTCTCACGCCTCGCCCCGGCAGCCCCTCGCTCGCTCCGAACGCCGCCGGGACTCCGTCCTGCAGCGCCACGAGCCCGAGCGTCGTGCCGATCCAGAGCGTTCCCGCATCGTCCTCGGCCAGACTGGCGATGACGTTCTCCCCGAGCTCCGGGACGACGGCGCGGTCGAGGACCCGGAACGACACGCCGTCAAAGCGCGCCAGCCCTTCCTGGGTACCGAACCACATGAAACCGTCACGATCCTGGAAAATCACTTCGACCGAGCTCTGTGGCAGGCCCTGCTCGGTGCTCCAGACGTCGCGCACGTACTGGTCGATGGTTCTGGCGGGGTCGAGGGCGGCTGCACCCCGGGCCAGAGCGCAGAAAAGTGCCGCCCGGGCCAGGATGCGAAAGGCGGTCGGGCACGAGAGGCGGCGGTCCGGCATGCGAGGCGACCCGCACACCAGTGTACCGTCAGCGGCGGGCGTCGACGAGACGGGCGATCCTGGCGATCGTCTCCAGCCGGCGGGGCACGACGTCGCTTTTCGGGAGGCGGATCCCGAACTCCGTCTCGAGCGCTCGCGCGAGGGCGAGAAGCCCGAACGAGTCGATGACCCCGAGGTCGAAGAGCGATGCCTCGTCATCGGCCGGGAGTGGAGCGAGGGCCAGAGGGGCGAGGACGTGGCGGACCTGTTCGAGCGTCGTCATGGCGGCGCCGATGTTACTCCGTATACTGCCGGCCGTGGACCCCTACGTCGCCGCCGCCCTCACCGTGTACGCCGCGGCGCTCGCCGGCCTGGCCTGGCGCACCCGCACCCGTGAGGCGATCGAGTACCTGGCGGCCGGCCGCCGCCTCACCCTCGGGCCGTTCGTGGCGACGCTCGTCGCCACCTGGTACGGCGGGGTGCTGGGCGTCGGCGAGTACTCGTTCCGTTTCGGGATCTCGAACTGGCTCGCGCTCGGCGTGCCGTACTACGTCGCGGCGCTCGTCTTCGCGTTCGCCCTCGCCGCCCGCGCCCGACGCAGCGCGGCGCTGTCGATCCCCGAGCAGCTCCGCGCCGCCTACGGCCCGGCTGCCGCCCGCCTCGGGGCCGTGCTCGTGCTGCTGCTCGCCGTCCCGGCCGCCTACGCCCTGATGATGGGCGACCTCCTGCGCGTCTACACGCCGCTGCCCCTCGAGTACGCGATCGTCGCCGGCCTGGCCTTCACGCTCGCCTGCGCCGTGGCTGGCGGGTTCCGCACCGTGGTGTCGTCGAACCTGTTGCAGTTCGGGCTCATGTTCGCCGCGTTCGGCGTGCTCCTCCCGGCCGCGCTCGGCCGGGCCGGCGGGCTCGACGCCATGTGGCGGGCGCTGCCCGCCACTCACCGCACCTGGGACGGCGGGCTCGGGGCGCAGGCCATCCTGGTGTGGTACTTCATCGCCCTCCAGACGCTCGTCGAGCCGACCTTCTATCAGCGCTGCTACGCCGCCCGCACGCCGGCGGTGGCGCGCCGCGGGGTGCTGGTGTCCGTGCTGTTTTGGGTCGCGTTCGACTTCCTCACGACGTTCGCCGGGCTGGCGGCGCGCGTGCTGCTGCCCGCCGACACCGATCCCACGCTCGCCTACCCCCTGCTCGGTCGGCTCGTGCTGCCGCCCCTGGCCAACGCGCTGTTCGCGGTCGGCCTCGTGGCCACGGTGATGTCCACGCTCCACTCGTACCTGTTCCTGGCCGCGGCTACGGTCGGTCACGACGTGCTGCCGGAACTCGCCCGCCGCACCGACGAGCGGCGCTGGACGCTCGCCGGGCTCGTGCTTGCCGGCGCCGCCGCTGCCGCCCTGGCGCTGGCGCTGCGCTCGGTGGTGGCGATCTGGCACGACGTGGGGAGCATCGTGACTGCCGCGCTGCTGCTGCCGGTGGCCTCGGCGCAGGCCGGGCCGCGCTGGCGATTCGGGCGCTACGGCGCGGCGGCGGCGATCACGCTCGCCGCCACCACGGCCACGCTCTGGATCCTGCTGCGCACAGCCGACGGAGCCTACCCGCTCGGCCTCGAGCCGATCTTCCCGGCCCTCGCCGTCTCGGCCGGAACGTGGGCGGTTTCCCGCCTCACCGCGCGGTAGCCAGGGCCTTCCGGGACGCGGCGAGGAGCGCCTCGGACGAGATCGGCGCCCCGACAGCCCCGCGCATCCACGCGTCCGGGGTGAGCAGGCCCTGTCTGGCCATGCGCTCGAACTCCGAGCCGAAGTTGGGCCCCTGGAGCTTCGCCGCGACCTGGAACGCGATGATGTGGCCGATCGCGTAGTCGGGCAAGTACAAGGGGTTGGTCACGGTGTGCGAGTAAATCGCCAGGATTTCCTGATCGCGGATCCCGAACACCGGCGCGTAGTAGTCGTTCCAGACCTCGCGAGCGGTGCGCAGCGTCGCCTCCCGCAGCTCGGCGGGGGTGGCATCGGGGTGAGCGTACAGCCAGCGCCAGACCCGCATGTCCACGAGCGACACCCCCGAGATCTCGTACGTCTGCCAGAGGTCGTGCAGCGCCTCCGAGGCGAGATCCACCTCCTCCGGCTTCTGCAGCCCCAGCAGCTCGAGGTCGCGGCGCTGGAACGAGAAGGCGAACGCCTCGGTGAACGCGGTGTTGGGCACCCCGTTGAGGAACCAGTGGTCGATGCCGTTGAGCGAGAAGACCTGCTCGACGTTGTGCCCCAGCTCGTGAATCGCGATGTTGTACCCCTTGTAACTCATGCCGCCCTTGCCGACCCGCGTGCGCAGGTGCGCCTTGTCCTCCCGGCGCACCGCCCCCATGGCGTGGCCGGCGCCCCGTGAGGCGTCCACGGCAATCCGGTCGGCCAGCCACCGGGCGCGTTCCGGCGCGAAGCCGAGCCTGGTCAGGATGCCCGGGATGTCGTTCTGGAACGCCTCGGCTGTCGGGTAGCGCCCGGCCACGATGCGGTCCAGCTCGGCCTCGGAGAAGCGCCCGCGCGGCGCGAAACCGGTGTACCAGATGTCGAACGCCTCGAGCGGGCGCCCCAGCCGCCGGGCGACGAGCGCTCCGAGCTGCTTCACCTCGGGCGCCGCCAGCACCGAGACGAGCAGCTTCTCGACCTCCTGCTCCGGCATCTGCCGCCCACGCTCGAACGAGCGCGCGATGGCGGTGGGGGCGGTGGGCACGTACGGGTCGACGGCCCGCTGGGCCTTGTAGTAGTCGAGGATGCGGGCGTAGCGCGTGTCCGGCTCGCGCCCGGCCGGGGGCGCCGGCGCCCCCTCGTCGACGGCCCGTACCTCGTTGGTGTCGGGCCGCCACAACACCCCGGCGTTGTCGATCACGGCGGCGGGAATCTCCTGCCGCACGATCCGCTCCATGACCCGGGCGATAAGCCGTTGCCTGGGAAGGCCGTCCGGCCGGCCATAGTGCGACTTGAGCTCGTCGCGCAGCCCCCAGTGCGTGATGAGCTTCAGGTCGCCCGGGAACGGCCGGCTGCCGTCGGGGGCCATCACGTTGCCCATGATGATGTTGTAGTCGGCGATGTACGCGTCGTTGACCGTCGAGGCGCGGGTCACCTCCTGCACCACGGCGGCCGGGATGCGGTCGGCGAAGGCGTCCATCATGCGGGCCCGGGCCCAGGTGGCGCGGTCCCACGACGGCCCGTCGCAAAGATAGTCGGCAAGGGTCCGCACCGGGAAGTTGAGCAGAGCGAGGAACGCCACTCGGGTCCTGAAGAGGTCCTCCCCCACGTGGGCCGCCAGGTCGAGGTTGGCCAGCAGCTCGTCCACTCTCGCCACCGGCCCGGTGTCGAGATCGAGCGGTTCCAGGAGCTCGCGCCGGGTTTCGTGGAGTCGGCCGTGGATCTGCTCGAGCGCGCGCTCGAGCCGCAGCGCCGTCCGCTCGAGCTCCGCCGGCTCGACGAGGAAACTCGCCTCGCAAAACGCCTTGAACGCCGCCGCATCGCCGTCCTCGGCCCACCAGCGCTCGGCCACCTGACGGACACCCTGGCGAATGCGGGCAGCGTGCGCCTCCCCGTGGTTTGCCAGCAGCGAGGCGACGGTCTCCTGCACCGTTTCCTCGGACACGGCCGTGGAAGGCACGGCAGCCGCGGTCACTGCGCCCACCGCACCGAGCAACGACGCCACGAGTAGCATACGAAACATGAGACCTCCAGACCGCGGAGTATACGCCGCCGGATCAGCGCAGCTTGAGCGACAACCCGGCGATGAGCATGAGCAGGAAGGCGATGATCCAGAAACGGATCACGACCTTGGGCTCGGCGATCCCACGCTCGGTCTGGCCATGATGCAACGGCGCCCGCAGCACGAGGCGGCGGCCGATGCGCATGCCGATCTTTTCCTGCACGAGCGAGGCGGCGATGTTGGCCACGAAGATCCCGCCGACGATCGGGAACAGCATTTCCTGCCGGGTCAGCAGCGCCATGCTGGCGAGCCCGCCGCCGATGGCGAGCGATCCGGTATCGCCCATGAAAACCTCCGCAGGGTAGGCGTTGAACCAAAGGAAGCCGAGCATCCCTCCGGCCAGCGCCGCGGCGAACACCGCCATTTCCCCGGCGCCGGGCAGCATCGTGAACAGCAGGTAGCGCGACAGCACGGCGTTGCCGAGGACGTACGCGAAAACCCCGTACAGCAGCGCCGTGGTCACGGCCGGTCCGGTCACCAGGCCGTCGAGGCCGTCGGTGATGTTGACCGCGTTGACCACCGAGAAGAACACGAACATCGCGAAGGCCGAAAACACCATCGGCCCCGGGTCGCCGAGCGGCGTCTTGACGAACGGCACTAGGATCTGGCTGCGCATCGCCGGGGGCAACGGCGACATCTCCGACACGAGCCACAGCCCGAACGGCACCACGAAGGCGAGCTGCAACAGCGTCTTGGCCATCTGGCCGAGGCCGAACAGCGCCGACTTGAACCGCACCTTCTGGGCGTCGTCGAACCACCCGACGAGCCCGAAGTACACGAAAGCCGCGCTCACTGCCAGCAGGTACGCGTTGTCGAGGCGCCCCCACAGCGCCACGGCCGTCACCACGGCGAGCAGGATCAGCACCCCCCCGCCGGTGGGCGTGCCGCGCTTGGAGTGCATGTCGAGGGAGCTGAACTCGCCGCCGGCGTCGCGGAACCGCTTGCGGTACAGCCAGACGATGATCCGGTGCCCGAGCGCCAGGCTGAGCGCCAGCGACGTGATCGCCGCCATGATCACCCGGAACGTGATGAACTCCACGAGGCGGAAATACCCGTGCTCGATGCCGACGAGCCGAAGCAGCGAGAGCGCCAGCTCGACCACGGCTAGCTCCGCCTCGCCTCGGCGATGCGCCGCTGCGCCTCGACGTAACGCTCGCGGATGCGGAACCGCGGCGAGAAGTCCGAGGTCGTGATCAGCATGTCGTTGAGCAGCCGCTCGGCGGCGTCGATGTCGCGCTCGCCGAGCCGGCCCACCTCGAGTGCCGCCATCACCCCCTCGATGATGGCCCGCCGCACCCGGGCGTTGGCGGCGTAACGAAACCGCCACGCCAGCCGCATGTAGGCCGGAAACGGCAGGAGCAGCGCCATGGCCCGCAGCCCTTCCGCCCGCACCTGGAAGTGCTGGAAACGCGCCTCGACGGCCCGGCGGAGCCGTTCGACGAGAGCCGGATCGCGCTGCACCCGGGCCGCGTGGAGAGCCGCCAGCGGGAACGCCGCCGCGCGCACCTCGAAGTAGGGGTCGGCGACCGCCCGGCCGAGCAGCTCCTCGAGCTCGTCGATGTCGGCCCCAATGTGCTCGAGCGCCTTCAGCACGTTGCGACGCATGAACGGGTTGCCGGTGGCAAAGAGCCTGACGAGCGCGGGGGCGAGATCACGCCGCCCGAGCGCGCCGGCGAGCTTGATCCCGACGTTGACGGCGCGCCAGTCCTGGGAGGCGAGGTTCTCCTCCATCTTGATCGCGTACAGCCGGCGGTAGAAGCTGTCGGCGGGCTGCTGGCGTAAAAAGTCCACGAGTACATCGACTTGCATGTGGATGCGCACGAGCGCCGGCGCCACGATGTCGGGCATAAAGGCGATCGGCTCCCGCCGGAGCGCGGCCTGCACGGTGCCGGTGATGCGGGCGGCGAAGCGGCGGTAGAACGCCGCCCGCGCCTTGTCCTCGAGGGCGGCGATGCGGGCGGGGTCGGCGACGAGCGAAGCCAGCAGCGCGCACAGCTCGCCAGGCTCGACGAAGTCGACGCCGTCCGCCCCGCGCCGCTCGAACAGCACCTCGCAGCCGCCCTCCTCGGCGAGGTGGATGGCGTTGTGTTCCTGGTGGTCGCCCGGCAGATCCCGCTTGGGCACCACGATGGCGGCCCGCCCCATGGCTGTCACCTCGGAGAGCGTGCCCGCCCCGGCCCGGCAGATCACGAGGTCGGCCGCCGCCATCGAGTCGCCGATGTCGTGCAGGTACGGCGCGAGCCGGTACGTGACCTTGCCCTCGGCGAGCGTGACGTGGACCTCGTCGCCGACCTGGCGGGGCTCGACCCCGGGCGGGCACGCGGCGCGCAGGAGCCCGACCGTCTCTTTCCAGGCCTCGTACTCGCCCCCACCCAGGCCGGCAGAGTGGATCACGGTCACCCCGCGCGACAGCCCGCCGAGGCATGGCAACACGCTCATCATGAGGCGGTTGATCGAGCGCGAGCCGAGCGAACCGCCGTAGGCGAGCACCACCAGGTCGCGAACCGGCACACCGAGCCGCTGGCGCGCGGCCAGTCGGTCCGGACGCTCCAGAAAGCGGCTGCGCACCGGGTACCCGGAGTGGACACAGCGGTTGCTCCACAGGAAAAACGAGGTCTCGGGGTAGCTCACCATCACGAGGTGCGCAAAGAGCGAGGCGAGCTTGTTCATGAGCCCCGGCATCACGTTCTGCTCGTGGATCACGAGCGGCGCCCGCAGCAGGGGCCGCAGCAGGAACGCGGCGAAGCACACCGGTGCGCTCGCGTACCCCCCGGCCGCGAGCACGAGGTGGGGGCGGAAACGCAGCAGGACCGCCAGCGCCTGCAGCGTGCCCAGCAGCACCTTGCCGAGCGCCGGGAGCAGCCGCCACGGCGACAGCCCCGAAATCGGAGCTGCCGCAATGAACCGCAGCGGGATGCCGGCGCGCGGAACGATCTGCTCCTCGGCCCGCCCTCGCACGCCAACGTACAGCGCCGACGCGATCGGTAGCTCCTGCTTCAGGAGATCGTGGATGGCGAGGATCGGGTACACGTGCCCGCCGGTGCCGCCACCGGTGAGCACGACTCGTATCGGCCTGTCAGTCGGCGCCTTCCCCGTCACCCGCGTCCTCGTGCGCGGGGATTATCACACACTCCCGCCTGGCCGCCCGGTCGGGTCGAGGGTTTCAACCACGCCCGCGCCCGCCCCTCACGCCGTGGGATCGCCGCTCGCGAACCCCCAGAACACCGGTTCGGGCTGCAGGTCCACCGCAAATCGCGCCCGCACCGCGGCCCGGATGTCGCGAGCGAGCGCCACAAGTGCGGCCGCGCTGCCGCCGCCGTGATGCACGAGGGCCAGGGCATGCCGTGGCGAGATCCCGACGGCGCCGCGGCGCGTTCCGCGGGGAAAGCCCGCACGCTCGATGAGCCAGGCGGCCGAGAGCTTGACCTTGCCGTCGGGCGCGGGGTGGGCCGGCACCTCGCCCGGCGTTGCGACAACACCGGCCACCACCGCGGCGGCGGCAAGCCTCTCCGCCTCGTCTCGGCTCACCACGGGGTTGACGAAGAACGATCCCACGGAACGACTGGCGGGGTCTTCGGCGCTCAGCACCATCGACTTGCCGCGTCGCAGTTCGAGCACGGTCTCGCGCACCTCGGCAAGCGAGGGAGCGGCGCGCCGCGCGTCGAGTGCTCGCCGGAGCTCCGGATAGCGCACCTCCGGCGCGCCGCCCGGCCGCAAGGCGAACGTCACGGCCAGCACCGCGAGCTGTCCCGGCAGGGCCCGAAACGCGCTCGAGCGGTACCCGAAGCCGCACTCCCCGGCCGCCAGCTCGCGCACCGCCCCGGAGGCGAGATCCATCACCCGCACCCGTCGGATCACCGCCGCCACCTCCTGGCCGTAGGCCCCGACGTTCTGGATCGGGGTGCCGCCGACCGTGCCCGGGATCCCGGACAGGCACTCGACCCCCTGCCACCCCTCCTCGACGCAGCGCGCGACGAAGCTGTCCCAGGTCTCGCCAGCCGCGGCGGTGGCCAGCACCTCTCCACCCCGGCTCTCGGCCCGCACCCCCGTGAGGCCGACGCGCAGGACGAGCCCGTCGACGCCCCCGTCGGCGACCACGAGGTTGGACCCGCCACCCAGGACGTGGAGCACGGCGCGTCGCGACACCGCCCACGCCAAAGCCTCGCCAAGCTCCACCTCGTCGCCGATTTCGGCCAGCCAGCGCGCCGGGCCGCCCAGTCCCAGGGTCGTCAGCGGCCCGAGCGGCACGCCCTCCCGGATCTCCATCCCGCCTCCACACCGCGGGGCGCCTCGCCTCGCAGGCTAGACTGTAGTGCGCGGTCGACCGCGCGACAACCACACGGAGGCGCCATGCTGCTCGCCACCTGGAACGTCAACTCGATCCGCGCCCGCCTGCCGCGCCTGCTGGCCTGGCTCGAGCGACGCCGGCCCGACGTCGTCTGCCTGCAGGAGACCAAGGTCGTCGACGCGGACTTCCCGGCCGCCGAGATCCAGGCGCTCGGGTACCACTGCCGCGCCTTCGGCCAGAAGACCTACAACGGCGTGGCGATCCTCAGCCGCGAGGCGCCGGCCGACGTCCAGCTCGGCTTCCCCGACGACCCCCCTGACGCCGACCGGCGTCTGCTGGCCGCCACCGTCGGCGGCGTTCGCGTGATCAACGTCTACGTGCCCAACGGCACCGCCCTCGACGACCCGCGCTACGAGGGCAAGCTGGCGTGGTTCCGCCGTCTCAGGCTCCTGCTGGAGCAGACCGCCTCGCCGCACCAGGAGCTGGCCGTTTGCGGCGACTTCAACGTCGCCCCCGAGGACCGCGACGTGTGGGACCCCGAGCTGTGGCGCGGCCAGCTCCTGTTCACCGAAGCCGAGAAGGAGGCGTTGCGGCAGCTCTTCGACTGGGGGCTCGAGGACACGCTGCGGAGGCTCCACCCCGAGGCGTCGATGTTCACCTGGTGGGACTACCGCAACGCCGGCTTCTACCGTGGCTGGGGGCTGCGCATCGACCACGTGCTCGCCACCCGGCCGCTCGCCGCCCGGTGTACCGAGGTCGAGGTGGACCGGGCCGAGCGCAAGGGGGACAAGCCCTCCGACCACGCTCCCGTCCTGGCGCGGTTCGGGGATGTCCGCGGCGTCGAGACCCCTTGAAGCCCAGCCGCGCCGCTCCTCGCCCCTTGCCTCTTGCCTCTCCTGGTGTAGCCTTCCGCCATGACGTACGACCGTGATTCGGCCTGGAAGCTGCTCTGTGAGTGGACGACCTCCGAGGCGCTGCGCAAGCACGCCCTCGCCGTGGAGGCGGCGCTGCGCGCGCACGCCCGGCGCCTCGGCGAGGACGAGGAGGCGTGGGCCGCCGTCGGCCTCCTCCACGATTTCGACTACGAGCGGTTCGACACCCCCGAGACGCACATCCTGGAAGGGTCCAAGGTGTTGCGGGCGCAAGGCTGGCCGGAGGCGTGGGTGCGCGCCATCGAGGGACACGCCGACTACACCGGCGTCCCGCGCGACACCGACCTGGCGCGCTGCCTGTTCGCGGTCGACGAGCTGTGCGGCTTCCTCACCGCCGCCGCGCTCGTCCGCCCCGACAAGGCGATCGCTGCCGTGCAGGTGGACTCGGTGAAGAAAAAGCTCAAGGACAAGGCGTTCGCGCGCTCGGTCAACCGCGAGGACATCCGCCGCGGGGCCGAGGAGATCGGCATGCCGCTCGAAGAGCACATCGCCTTCGTGCGCGACGCCATGGCCACGATCGCCCCGGCGCTCGGGCTGCCTCCGGCCTGAGCCGGCACACCACAGCTCGTCCCTGCTGCAACGGCGGAGCCTCGCTCCGCACCGCCTCAGGCCAGGTCCTTCAACGTGGCCTTGAGCAGAGTGTAGAAACGATCGACGGTCGAGATCTGCACCCTCTCGTCGGGCGAGTGCGGCGACTCGATCTGGGGCCCCATCGAGACCATGTCGATGCCCGGCAGCTTCTCGCCGATGAGCCCGCACTCGAGCCCGGCGTGGATCGCCTTGATGTGCGGCTCACGGCCGAACAGCCTCACGAACGCCTGCCTGGCCGTGCCGAGCACCGGGGAGGCGGGGTTCGGCTTCCAGCCCGGGTAGCCGTCGTGCGTCTCCACCTCGGCGCCGGCCAGCCGGAAGACCGCGGCCACCTGGTCGAGCGTCGCCTTCAGCGACGGCATCACGGAGGAGCGACTCGAGGTCTGCACCCAGACCGTGGTGTCCTCGGTCCTGATCACCGCCAGGTTGCTCGAGGTCTCCACGAGCCCCGGCACGGCCCGGCTCATTCCCAGCACGCCGTGCGGGCAAGCCATGAGGGCGTCGAGGATTCGATCGGCGTCGAACGGCAGCCATACCGAGGCGGTGGTCGCGTCGGCGCTCACCGTCTCGACCTCGATGCGCTGGCCGGGGTCGATCTCGCCGAACTCCTCGCGCAGGATCGCGGCCTTCTCCTCCACCACCTGGCGGAGACGGACCTCGTCCTCGGGGTTGATCCGTAGGATGGCATCCGCCTCGCGGGGGATCGCGTTGTGCTTGCTGCCGCCTGACAGCGACACGATGCCGACCTCGATGCCGGCACGCCGCAGCGCCTGCAGCAGCCGCACCAGGAACTTGAGCGCGTTGCCGCGGTTCTCGTGGATGTCGACCCCGGAGTGTCCTCCCCGCAGGCCGCGCACCGACAGGCGGATCGCCAGCGTGCCGGGCATCGCGTCCTCGCGGGTGATCGTGAAGGTGCTCTTGGTGTCGGCCCCGCCGGCGCAGCCGATGTACAGGGCGCCGTCCTCCTCGGTGTCCAGGTTGATGAGCGTGCGCCCGGTCAGCAGCTTGGGGTCGAGCTGCATGGCGCCGGTGAGCCCGGTCTCCTCGTCGATGGTGAACAGCAGCTCGAGCGGCCCGTACACCGCGTCGGGATCCTCGACGATGGCCATCGCTGCCGCCACGCCGATCCCGTTGTCGGCCCCCAGCGTGGTGCCGGTGGCGTAGACGTGGTCGCCCACCACCCGCGGCTGGATCGGCTCGACAGTGAAGTCGAAGGGGGTGTCGGAGTTGGCCTCTCCGACCATGTCGAGGTGCCCCTGGAGGACGATGACCGGCGCGCTCTCGTGCCCGGGCGTGGCCGGGACCGCCACCACCACGTTGCCGGCCGCGTCCCGCCGGACCTCGAGCCCCTTGCCGGTGGCCCAGTTCACGACGTGCTCGGCGAGCTGCGCCTCGTGCTTGGATGGGTGAGGAATCTGACAGATGGCGGCGAAGTGGCGCCACACCAGACTCGGCTGCAGGTTCTCGAGCGGACTCGACACTGTGCACCTCCCGGTTCGCGCTCGCGCCCCCTGCTCGGCGGCGCGGCAAGTGATTCTACCCTCAGCGCAGAGTTTTCGCACCCGAGCTGTGGCGAGGCTCACGCCAGGAGGCCGAGGCGCGCTGGCCCGTGGGCTGGTATGCTCCTCGCGTGCAGCCGGAAGTGGCGAGGGCGATCGCCTACCTGGTGCGAGCCGGGGTGCTCGCACCGGAGAAGGCCGCCCCGCTGCTGCGCGTGGCGCGCGGGGAGCTCGTTTCCGTGCGTGTCGAGCTGCGCTTGCTGCTGTGGGCCGGGGTCTCGCTCACGATGGCCGGGGTGGGCTTGCTCCTCGGGCAGAACCTGGCGCAGATCGGGCCCCTCACCATCGCGCTCGGACTGGGTCTGGCGAGCGCGGCGTGCCTGGCCTGGGTGGCCTGGCAAGGCCCGCCGTTCTCGTGGGGGCAGCAGCCATCCCCCAGCCTCGCGTTCGACTACGTGCTGTTGCTCGGGGTCTCGCTGGCCGGCGCCGAGCTGGCGTTCATCGAGGTCCGCTGGGCGCCGCTGGGCGGTCGCTGGCCGATCCACCTGCTGGTCTTGTCGCTGCTCGCCGCGGCGCTGGCCGTCCGCTACGACTCGCGGGTGCTGTTTTCCCTCGCTCTCACGACCTTCGCCGCCTGGCGGGGGGTGACGGCGTCCTCGCTGTCGCTGTTCGCCTGGGAGCGGACCGACGCCTGGGTGGTCCGCCTCAACGCCCTCGCCTGCGGGGCGCTGTTCGTGGCGCTGGGGGCGCTGCTCGTTCGCCTCGGCCGCAAGCCCCACTTCGAGCCGGTGGCCGCGCACCTGGGGTGGGGACTGCTGCTGGGCGCGCTGGCGCAGGGGGCGTTGCAGCCCGCCCACCGGGACGCGACCTGGGCGGTCTGGGCGGCGGAAGTCCTCCTCGCCGGTCTCGGCCTGGCCGTGCACGGGTGGCGGGAGCGCCGCCTCTCCCTCCTCGCGATGGGCGTCCTGGGCGCCTACCTCGGGCTTTCCCGGCTGGCGGTCGAGCCCATCCACGACGACCGGGCCGTCGCGCTGTACTTCGTGGTCACCGGCGCCTCGCTGGTAGCGGCCCTGAGCCTGGCGCAGCGGCGCCTCGCGGAGCGTCGGTGAAGACCGAGTGGATCGTGGCCGAGCGAGCCGAGGCGGTGCGCCGCGCCGCCGAGGCCTGGGGCGAGGCCGGCCTGGTCTCGGCGCAGGACGCGCAAGCCATCGCGATTCGCTACCCCGACGACAGGGTGCGGGCCGCGACTCCCATGGCGGTCCTCTCTTTCGTGTTCGCGGCCGTGGCCGGGCTCGCGGTGCTGGTGCTGGCCGCCATCGTGCTCGAGTCGCCGGCCGCCGGCCTCCTCGTGGTGCCGCCGCTCGCGATCGCGGTGGAGCGGCTGGTCGGGGCCGGCCGCCGGGTCCGTACGGGCGTCGAGGGCGGGCTGGCGCTGGCTCTGGTCGTGTGCGTTGCAGTCGGTGCGTTCTGGTTCGTGGACGAGGCTCTGGGGGCCTCCGCCGACACGGCGGCCCGCTCGCTCTTGCCGGTGCTGGCCGTGGCGTGCGGGCTCGTGTGCTGGCGCTGGGGAATGGCGACGGCAGCCGCGCCGGGTGCGTGCCTGGCGTACCTGTTCCTCGCCACTTTCGGCAGCGGCCGCTGGCTCGTCCTGGGCACCGCTGTCGCACTCACGCCCGTGCTCTCCCACGGCTCCAGCCACGCCCGCCTCACGCCCTCGCACCGTCGTGCGCTGGCGATCGCGCTTGCCGTCAGCCTGGCGGCGGCCTACCTCGCAGTCAATCTCCACTCGCTCGACTCGCACTGGATCGAGTCCCTGGCGTGGCACGCTCGCCACAAGCCCGAATGGAGCCCGGTGGTCCGCCTGGCCTGTCTCGCCGCCACGGCCTTGCTGCCAGCGGCCGTCCTGGCGCGGGGGGTCCGGACCCGCGACCGACTCCTGCTGTGGTGCGGCGCCGTCATGCTCGCTGCCTCGTGCGTCACCGTGCGCGCGTACGTGCACGTGGCGCCGGCCTGGGTGCTCCTGGTCCTGGCGGGGCTGGCCTGCCTCGCGGCCGCGCTCCTGCTCCAGCGATGGCTCGAGCGCGGGCGCGGCGCCGAGAGGGGCGGGTTCACGCCAGCCAGCCTGGGTGAGGGTGGAGACCCGCACCGTCTCGCCGAGACCGCAGCCGTGCTGGCCACCCTCACGCCGGGCGCACCGGGCCGTCCCCCTGAGGGCTTCCGCGCGGGCGGCGGCGAGTTCGGAGGCGGGGGCGCCTCGGGCGGATTCTGATCCTGCCCTCACCCGTTCCGCCCGACGCGCCGGGAAATGAAGCGCCGCCTCCGCCCGTAGAATGAAACGGCATGTTCGGTGCGATCGCGTTTTCCCTGGCGCTCGCGGCGGCGGTCCCGCCTTCCGCCGAGGAGGTCCCGCCCGGCACCCCGATCGTGTCGATCGTCGTGGAGCGGCACGACGTGTTCGACACCGATGCACCCGGCACCACCGCGTGGCCGTACCGGGCCGCCAACTTCCTCCACATCCTCACACGGGAGCGCTTCATCCGCTCCCAGCTCCTGTTCGAGGTCGGCGACCCTCTCGACCCCGAGCTGCTCGAGGAAAGCGCGCGCATCCTGCGCGAGCACGGCTTTTTGAGCCCGGTCGAAACCCGCGTGCGGGCAGTGCCCGGCGGATGCGAGGTCATGGTCGAGACGCGTGACCAGTGGACGACCCAGGTGGGGCTCAACTACGGGGCGTTCGGCCGCCGCCGGCACGCCGGCTTCGCCCTCGCCGAGCAGAACCTCCTCGGGTGGGGCAAGCAGTTGCTGCTCGACGTCGATCGCCAGGACGAGCGCAACACCGTCACTCTCCGCTTCCGCGATCCCCTCTTCCTGGGCCGCCGGCTGCGCCTGGAGCTGGAGCGCAGCAACGCCACCGACGGTTCGGTGGATGCACTGGCGGTGGAGTCGTCGTTCTTCTCGCTCGCCACCCCCCGGGCCGGCGCGCTGCGCTGGGAGCGCGGGCGCCGCACCCAGTGGCTGTACGTGCGGGGAGAGAAGGCCGTCTCGGGGTCTGTCCACAGCCGCAGCGGTGTCGTGTGGGGTGGGCTCAGGCTCCCGGGGGAAGGGCCGGTCACGCGCATCCGGTTGGGGTTCTTCCGGGAGAAGGTCCGCTACGGACCCTGGGCCTGGACGGACGGGGCCGCCTACGAGAAGCCGGTCGATCGCGACATGGCGGGGGTGCTCTTCGGCGTCGAGCGGCAGCCGCCCCGGTGGGTGGTGACGCACGGCCTGCGCGGCTGGCAGCGGCAGGAAGACGCACCGCTCGGGGCGAGCTGGAGCGCGACGCTCGGCGGGTCGCTGCCGGTATTCGGCGCCGACCGACGCCGGCTCCTCGTGCAGGCGGACGCCCGGTACGCGCTGCAATCCGGCAGGTGGTACGGCTGGGTCGAAGCCGCGGCTTCCGGCCGGGTGGAGGCGGCCGGCTGGGTCGACGGTCTCGTGCACCTGGCGGTGGCGGGGGCGCAGCCCGGAGAGCAGGGGTGGCGCGGGCGCATCGTCGGCGACTGGGGACACAAGCTCGAACACGACAGGCAGGTGACGCTCGGCGCCGATGTCGGCCTGCGGGGCTGGGACCCCGACTTCTTCGACGGCACCTCGCGCGTCGTCGCCAACCTCGAGTGGCGGCGGAGGCTCACCGGCGAGGTGCTGCACCTCGGCGTCATCGGCGTTACCGTCTTCGCCGACGCAGGCAGGACGTGGGGCGCGCGGATCGGCGAGCCGACCCGGCGCTGGCGCGCCGATGCGGGAGCGGGGCTGCTCATCGAGCTGACGCGCGCCTCGATCGCGCGGAGCGTGCGGCTCGAGGTGGCTCTGCCGGACGACGGCCGGGGACCCGTCCTCCTTGCCACTTCCTCGTCGCTGTTCTGATCGCAGACGGCCGGTGCCCACCCGCTCACAGCAGCCGCGTGATCCGCAGCTCGGTGCGGTCTCCGCCCGCCTCGACGATCTCGCCCTCGGCCACCAGGTGGCGGCCGGCTCGCAGGCGCATCGGCTGTGCCTTCAGCGCCGGCAGCCGCAGCACGTCTCCAGGCCCCCAGCTCCGCAAGGCAGCGGCGGTCGTCACCCCCACGTCCAGCTCGAGCACGAGGTCGACGGCAATGCCAAGGGGATGGGTCGGGGGCTCGAGCGGATTCGGTCTTGCCATCGCGGCCTCCTCGTAGCGGCGCGCCGGTCCGCGGCCCTTGACGCCTTCGATCGCGCCGCACCTCCTAGCAGAGCACCTTTTGTGCCAGCTCCTGCCGCCCGCGGCCACGGCCCCGCCAGGCGCCGCCCACGGGCCGACGTTCGGCTGCGAGGTCCTTGTGCTACAGAGATTTCCCTGACTCGAGACGGACCCGACCGGACCGCCGGGCCGCTGGCCCCGCGGTGAGGCTGCCTCCGGGGCGGCCCCCTTCGTCTCAGGGCGGAGACGGCCCGCGCTCGGCCGCGAGACCGCGCGGCACCCGAGGGCGGGGCGCTCCGTTGCTGGCCGCGAAAGGAGCCGGTTGCGCGAGAGGGTGGAGGCTCGGGGGCCGAAAAGAAAGGCTCAGGCGCGCGAGGAGTACTCGCCGGTGCGAGTGTCGACGATGATCTTGGTCCCCGTCTCGATGTACATCGGCACGTTGACCGTGATGCCCGTCTCGAGCTTGGCCGGCTTGTTGCCGCCCGCGGCGGTGGCGCCCTTCATGACCGGCTCGGTGTCCACCACCGTCAACACGACCGTGGTCGGGAGCTCGATGCCGATAGGGTTTCCCTCATAGAAGTCGACCGAGATCACGGCTTCCGGCAGCAGGTAGCCGAGCGCGTCGCCGAGTGCCTCGTCGGTCAGGGTGACCTGCTCGTACGTCTCGGTGTTCATGAAGTGGTGGCCCGAGGGGTCGGAGTACATGTACTGCATCTCGACGGTGTCGAGGCTCGCCTTCTCGACCCGATCCTCGGAGCGGAACCGGTGCTCGGTCTGGTTGCCCGACTTGAGGTTGCGGAGCTTGCACTGGACCATGCCCCGCCAGTTGCCGGGCGTCACGTGCACCACGCTCATCACGCGGTGGAGCTGGCCATTGAAGAGGATGATGTTGCCGGCACGCAGCTCGGTCGCCACCAGTTGCATTGCGAACCTCCGGGTCCGGAGCGGGCTCCGGGGCGCGGAGTTTACACCACGGCGGGAATACCCGTGCGCCCGGCGAAGGTTTCAAACCTAAAGTGAGGACCTTTTCCTCCAGGAGGTGAATCCTATGGAGCTTTGCTTGCGCGGCAAGCGCGCGCTCGTGACCGGCTCGTCTCGCGGCATCGGCAGGGCCATCGCCTTGCGACTCGCCGACGCCGGCGTCGACGTGGCCATCAACTTCTTCCGCCAGCGCGGCCCGGCCGAGGAAGTGGCCCGGCAGATCGAGGGACGGGGGGTGAGGTCGCTGCTGCTGAAAGGCAACGTCGCCGACGTGGAGCACGTCGAGCGCATGTTCGGGGAGATCGAGGCGCGCTGGGGCGGGCTGGAGATCCTCGTCTCCAACGCCGCGTCGGGCGTGCTCAAACCCGTGAGCCACCTCACGCTGCACCACTTCCACTGGACCATGGACATCAACGCCGCGGCGCTGCTGCCGCTCGTCCAGCGCTTCATCTGGCTCCCCTCCGAGGGGCAGAAACAGGTGGTCGCGGTATCGTCGCTCGGCGCCATGCGGGCGATTCCCAACTACGCGGCCGTGGGGGCCTCGAAGGCCGCACTCGAGTCGCTGGTCCGCCACCTGGCTGCCGAGCTGGGGCCGTGCGGCGTGCGGGTCAACGCAGTCTCGGCCGGGACGGTGGACACCGACGCCCTCAAGCACTTCCCGAACCGCGAGCAGTTGCTCGCAGAGGCGGCGCGCCGGACTCCGGCCGGGCGCCTCGTCACCCCCCAGGACGTCGCCAACACCGTGCTGTTCCTTTGCTCCGACCTCGCCGCCATGATCCAGGGGCAGACGCTGATCGTCGATGGAGGTTACTCTATCCTCGCGTGAACACGAGTTCGACCCGGCCACCCCGCGCCCGGCGGCCCCTCCCGGCACCGCGATCGGCGCCATCCGCGTCACCCAGGGCAGGGCTGCTCGTGTCCAGCCCCTTCGTGCGGCTGGTGCTCGCCGAGGCCCTTTCGGCTGCCGGTCTCGCAGTGGTGGAAATCGACGCGGGTTGCGCTCTCCCGGTCGCCTTGCGGGTGCTCGTGGCGGACCTCGACGCGCTCGGCCCGCGCGCCGCCGGGGAGGTTTCGAGGCGGCTCCAAGCCGGCACCGCCGTGCTGGTACTCGGTAGAAAGGGCCAGGACGCCGCGCTGCGCGCCCTCGCCGCCCTGGGGGCCTTCACCGGCGAGCGGGGGCAGTTTCTCTCGGCGTTCCCCGACCTGCTTGCCGCCGCGCTACGGCAAGCTCGCCCCGACCCGCCGCCTAGCGATCCTTGCGCTCGAGCCTGATCTCGACCCGTTTGCGGCCCTCTCGCTCGATTCGGATCTCGGCGACGGCACCGGCCTTGACCAGCTTCCACCCCACTTTGTCGCCTTCTTCCCGGACCCCCGCGACCTGCCAGCCGTGGTCCCTGATCGCCTTCTCGTAGAACGCCTTGACGTTTTCGAGGCTGTCTCGGACCTCGAGTTCGACCTTCGCCTTGCGCGTCCACTCGGCGGTAGGCACGGTCGATGTCTCGAGCTTGGTCCGGGTGGCTCCCGGGTAGGCCGGAAGCTCCGGCACCTCCTCCAGGGAAACCGCGGCATCCGCGCCGCCCTCTGCCTCCGCGATCTGCTCAGGCTTGTCCTCCCTGGCGCCCGGGCTCGACGCGCATCCGGCCGCCGCCACGGCCACCACGATGATGCCGATCAGTGCTCGCATCTCGGTCCCTCCCTCGGGCCTTCGACCTCTGGCCTGCCTCGGCCATTCTGCCACGAGGTCGGTGGTACCATCGCCTGCGGGCGCCCCTCGTCGAGCCGATGCGAGAGAAAGGAACCAGATGAGCGCGACACCACCCGGGAGGATCGGCCCGCAGGGCGCGTCGCTGCCGTCGCTGCGCAGGCTGCTGGAGCCCCTGGGCCACCGGCGCGCCCTCGCGACCGCGCTCCTGTTCATGCTGACCGTGGTGCCGAAGCCGGTCGTGCCGCCCGGCCCCGGCGACTCTCTGGCCGCGCCGCGCCCCTCGAGCGCTCCACACTTCGCCTGTCTCGAGCGGCTGGTACCGGTGGGGGCCACGGTCGCCTTCTTCACCGAGCCTGACGGAACGGCTCGCCTCGAAGCTCCGATGCCGCTCTACTTCAGCCAGTTCCAGCTCGCTCCCAGGCTGCTCGTGGTGCGGCCTCCCGAGACCTGGCGATCCGGCGACGTCGACTGGTTTCTGGGAACGGTGCCCGATCCGAGCCAGGCCCGGGCTCTGGCGGCACAGCACGGTCTCCGGGTCGCGGGGCAGTGCGGCCCCTGGACCGCCCTGGAGCGACTGCGTTGACGCTGCTCGCCGCCCTCCTGCTTCCGGCCTGGATCGGCGTGGCGGTCGCCGGCGCCTGCGGCGCGTTCGCCCGCAGCGTGTCCGCGTCGGGTCGGGTCCTGGGCGCGATCGTGGCCCTGCCGGTCGGACTGGGGCTCACGTCGGCGCTGGCGTTCGCCTGGATGGCCGCCATGCGCCAGCGTGTCGGCACGGCGGGCGAGGTCGGCCTCGAGTTGCTGCTCGCCGCTCTCGTCTCCATCGCGTGGTGGGCTCGCAGGGGACGGCACGGCGGCCCGCAGGCGGCGTCTCCGTCGACGCCTCGCCCCGCTCCCCTGCTCGTCGGGCTCGGCTCGCTGGCGCTCGCCACGGGGTTGTGGCGTCTTTTCCGGGACTGGATGGTCGTGACCTGGCGCCAGCCTCTCGGCGGCTGGGATGCCGTGGCGATCTGGAACCTCAAGGCGCGCTTCCTGGCCTCGGCGGAGGGCTGGAGCCGAGCATTTTCGTCGGAAATCGCGTGGAGCCACCCGGACTACCCGCTGCTGCTCCCGGCGTTCTTCGCCCGCACGTGGATCTGGCTCGGCGACCGGAGCTGGGTCGTCCCGGCGGCGACGGGCCTGGCGTTCTTGCTGCTCGCCGTGGCGCTCGCGACGGTCTCGGTGTATCGGCTGCGCGGACCGGTTCCGGCGCTCGTCGCCGGCGTCCTCGTGTGCGGGGTGGCCCACACCAGTCTGCGTTTCCACCAGTATGCGGACATGCCGCTGGCGTTCTGGTTCCTGGCCGTCAACGTGCTGCTTCTCGAGAATGCCGTGCGGCCGCGGCAGCGCGGAACGCTCGTGTTCGCGGGCCTGGCCGCGGGTGCGATGGTGTGGACCAAGAACGAGGGGTGGGCCATGCTCCTGGCGCTGCTCGCGAGCGAGGCGATCACCGCCTGGCGCGACCGCTTGCCAGCGGGCGAGCTGCGCGCCCGGGCGCTCGCCTTCGGGGCCGGCCTCGCGCCGCTCGCGGCGACCACGGTGGTCTTCAAGCTCACCCTCGCTCCGACCAACGACCTGGTCGAGGGGGTCGCGTGGGGAGGGCTCGCTGACGCCGGCAGGCTCGCCACGATCGCCAGCCGCCTCGCGAGCGACGTGCTCTCGTTCGGTCCGTTTCGCGTCTCGCTCGCGGTCCTCGTCGCCGGCCTCGTGCTCGTGATGGGAGCGGCCGTGCCGCCGGCGCTCCGATCCGCCGCCTTCTCGCTCGCCCTCCGACTGGCGGGGGTGATGGCAGCATACGGCTTCACGTTCGCAGTCACGCCGCGCCCGCTCGAGTGGCACCTCGCCACCACCGTGGAGCGGCTGCTCTCGCACCTGTTCCCCAGCGCGGTGCTGCTCGCGACGCTGGCCATGGGTCCCATCGGGGATCCTGCGCTGCAACCGCCCGGGGAGCCGCCGCACCGACAAGCTGACGACGGCGGGGCCGGGGAACGCCGCCCGGGCGCTGGTGTGCGATAGTACGCGGCCATGAGCGACTTGCAGCCCACCTCCCGCTACTGCTTCGTGTGCGGCCGGGACAATCCGAAGAGCCTGCGAGCCCGCTGGGCCAACGACCGCGAGGCCCGGCAGGTGCGCGCCACCGTGACGGTTCCCGAGGAGTACAACGGCTATCCCGGCATCGTCCACGGGGGGGTGGTCTCGGCGCTGCTCGACGAGACCGCAGGCCGCGCCCTCATGCTCGACGGCGACTTCGACCGCCTGTGGGTCACGGTTCGGCTCACCGTGACGTTCCGCCGCCCGACTCCGACCCGTACGCCGCTCACCCTCGTCGGCTGGGTGGTGCGCGATGGAGGCCGTCGCTCGGAGACGGCTGCCGAGCTGCGCCTGCCGGACGGCACCGTGGCCGCGTCCTGCGAGGCACTCATCGCCAGGCCGCCGGACGGCCTGCTCGATTCCTGGCTGGAGGAACGCGAGCACTGGCGCGTGGAGGAAGAGCCCGCCGGGCCGGAAGCGACTGACTGAGCGCGTGGGTCGGGGCCCGGCGGAGCAACTCACGATCTCACGGCGGCGGTGAGCTGGCTCGCAGTCTGTGACACGAAGGAAGGGGTGACGCCGGCGAGGATCGCAGAGACGTCGCCGGAGACGCCGGCGGCGCTCACCGCCGCGCTCATGCCGGTGGCGACCCCGAACGCCTCACACACCGGACGCCGCCGTACCCTCCCACCCGTCGAGCACCCAGCGGAGGTACTGGCCGGTGAAGCTTCCGGGGACGCGGGCGACCTCTTCGGGTGTGCCCTGGGCGACGACGAGGCCACCGCCGTCGCCCCCCTCGGGGCCGAGGTCGATGACGTGGTCGGCGGTCTTGATGACGTCGAGGTGATGCTCGATCACCACCACGGTGTTGCCGCGATCGGCCAGGGTGTGCAGCACCGCCAGCAACTTGCGCACGTCGTCGAAGTGAAGGCCCGTGGTGGGCTCGTCGAGGATGTACAGGGTGCTGCCGGTGGCGCGCTTGGCGAGCTCGCGCGACAGCTTGATGCGCTGTGCCTCGCCGCCCGACAGGGTCGTGGCCGGCTGTCCGAGCGTGATGTAGCCGAGCCCCACCGCAATGATGGTGTCGAGTGGCCGCGCGATTTTGGGGTGGGCGGCGAACAGCTCGCGCGCCTGCTCGACGGTGAGAGCCAGCACCTCGGCGATGTTGAGGCCTTTGTAGCGGATCTCCAGCGTCTCCCGACCGTAGCGCTTGCCCTTGCAGACCTCGCAGGTGACGTAGACGTCGGGCAGGAAGTGCATCTCGATCTTGATCTGGCCGTCCCCCTTGCAGGCCTCGCAGCGGCCGCCCGGGACGTTGAACGAGAACCGCCCGGGCCTGTAGCCGCGCGCTTTCGCCTCGGGGGTCATGGCGAACAGCTCGCGGATCGGGTCGAAGACCTTCGTGTAGGTGGCGGGGTTGGAGCGGGGCGTGCGGCCGATCGGCGACTGGTCGATGTCGATGACCTTGTCGAGGGAGCCCAGCCCCTCGATCGCGTCGTGGGCGCCGGGCCGCTCGAGCGTCCGGTACAGCGTTCGGGCGCACGCCTTGTAGAGAATCTCGTTGACGAGCGTCGATTTCCCCGACCCCGACACGCCGGTGACGCAGGTCAGGGTGCCGAGAGGAAACGCCACGTCGATCGAGCGGAGGTTATGCTCGCGCGCACCGCGCACGACGAGTCGCTTGCCGGAGCCGGCGCGGCGCGTCCGGGGGACCGGGATACTCAGCTCGCCGGCCAGATAGCGGCCGGTGAGCGAGCGCGCGAACCCCGGAATCGAGGCGGGCGGGCCCTCGGCCACCACCTCCCCGCCGTGCACGCCGGCCCCGGGCCCGAGGTCGATGATCCAGTCCGCTTCGCGCATCGTCTCCTCGTCGTGCTCGACGACCAGCACGGTGTTGCCGAGATCGCGCATCCCCTTGAGCGTGTCGAGAAGCTTGCGGTTGTCGCGCTGATGAAGTCCGATCGAGGGCTCGTCCAGGACGTACAGCACTCCCATCAGCTTGGAGCCGATCTGGGTGGCCAGCCGGATGCGCTGAGACTCGCCGCCCGAGAGCGTGCCCGAGGTGCGGTCGAGCGTCAGGTAGTCGAGCCCGACCGAGGCGAGGAACTGCAGCCGGTCGCGAACCTCCTTGAGAATCTTGGCCGCGATGTGCCGGTCGCGGTCGGAAAGCGCGAGCGCCCCGAACCACGCCAGGGCGTCGCGCACCGACATGGCCACCAGCTCGGGGATCGCCAGCTCACCGACCTTCACCGCCAGCGCCTCGCGCCGCAGTCGCTTGCCGCCGCAGGTGTGACACGGGTGCATCGACATGAAGCGCTCGATCTCGGAGCGCATCTCGGGCGAGGTGGTCTCGCGGTACCGCCGCTCGAGGTTGCGCACGATCCCCTCGAACCGCCCCCGGTACTCCCAGCGGCTGCGCTCGCCGACAAACGCGAAGTCGAGTTCCTGCTCGGTGCCGTACAGGATCGCCCGGCGCACCTCTTCGGGCAGCGTGCGCCACGGGCGGTTGAGCGGGAACCCCATGGCCTGGGCCATGATCTGAATCTGCCGCCAGCGGAACGAGCGCCTGGCCTCCTGGATCCCCGCCACCGCCCCGGCGGCCAGCGAGCGGTCGGGGTCCTGCACGACCTTGTCCGGGTCCACCTCCAGCACCATCCCGAGGCCCGTGCACTCCGGGCACGCGCCCTGCGGCGAGTTGAAGGAGAACAGGCGCGGCGACAGCTCCGGCAGCGCGAACCCGCAACTGGGGCACGCGTGACGGGCCGACAGCACGTACTCTTCGCCTTCGGCCGGGGCGATGCGGACGAGCCCGTCGCCGACCTTGAGCGCGGTCTCGAGCGAGTCCACGAGACGGTTGCCCAGGTCCGAGCGCACGGCCAGGCGGTCGATCACCACCTCGATCGTGTGCTTGCGCTTGCGGTCGAGTTCGGGGGGGTTGGCGGCGTCCACCAGCTCGCCGTCGACCCGCGCCCGCACGAACCCTTCCTTGACCATCTGCTCGAAAAGCTTCCGGTGTTCGCCCTTCTTCGACGCCGCGAGCGGCGCCAGGATCGAAAAGCGCGTGCCCTCCGGCATGGCGAGAATCCGGTCCACCATCTGCTGGGAAGTCTGCCCCTGGATCGGCAGGTGGCAGTCGGGGCATTCGGGTACGCCGACCGAGGCGTACAGCAGGCGCAGGTAGTCGTAAATCTCGGTCACCGTCGCGACCGTCGAGCGGGGGTTCTTCGAGGTCGTCTTCTGCTCGATCGAGATCGCCGGCGATAGCCCCTCGATCGTGTCCACGTCCGGCTTGTCCATCTGCTCCAGGAACTGCCGGGCGTACGCCGAGAGCGACTCGACGTATCGCCGCTGTCCCTCGGCAAACAGCGTGTCGAACGCCAGCGTCGACTTGCCCGAGCCCGACACCCCCGTGATCACCACCAGCCGGTTGCGGGGGATATCGAGGTCGATGTTCTTGAGGTTGTGCTCGCGGGCGCCGCGGATCGAGATCGTGTCACGCATCGCAGGTCCTAACCGGCGCAGGCGCCGGAATCGTCCATTCTCCACGGGATCTCGAAAAGTGGCTAGAGGCTGGTGGCTGGGGACGGTACGGCGGCGGATGCACCAGTCCCGCCGCTGTAGCCCGGAGCTTGGATGGGCCTCTCGCAAGGCAGGGTTCCCAGTCAGGACCTCGCCCAGGACGTGGACTTCGTCTTGGGCGTGATCCTGGACCTGGGCGGGCAGGCCACTCCCTCACTTCAAGCCGCGGTTGGCGAGCAGCGGCTCGACCGAAGGCTCCTTGCCCCGGAAACGCACGTACATCGTCATGGCGTCCTCGGTTCCGCCCTTCTCGAGGATGTTGACGCGGAACGAGCGCGCCGTGGCCTGGTCGAATAGCCCCTTTTCCTTGAACGCCTCGAAGGCGTCGGCGTCCAGCACCTCGGCCCAGATGTAGGCGTAGTAGCCGGCCGAGTACCCGCCGCCGGGGCCGAAGATGTGCTGGAAGTAGGTGGACCGGTAGCGCGGCACGATGTACCGCGGCATCGCCATGCGGGCCAGCGAGATGCGCTCGAACGCACTGGTCTCGGGGGGGGCGGCCGCCGTGAGCGTGTGCCAGTCCATGTCGAGCAGCGCAGCGGCGAGGTACTCGGTGGTCGCGAAACCCTGGTTGAACTTCGAGCTTTCCTGGATCTTCCGCACCAGCTCGGCCGGAATCACTTCGCCGGTCTTGTAGTGCTTCGCGTAGACCTTGAGCACCTCCGGCTCGAACGCCCAGTGCTCCATGATTTGCGACGGCAGCTCCACGAAGTCCCGCGGGGTGCCGGCCAGCGAGCGGTAGTGGATGCGCGACAGGATCGAGTGCAGGCCGTGGCCCAGCTCGTGGAACAGGGTCTCCACCTCGTCCCGCGACAACAGCGCCGGGGTATCGCCGGCCGGGCGCGAGAAGTTGCCGACGTTGACCACGATCGGCCGGATCTCCTTGCCGTTCTTCCAGTACTGGCCGCGATACCGGCTCGACCAGGCACCGCTGCGCTTGCCGGGGCGCGGGAAGTAGTCGCAGTAGAACACCGCGAGGTGCGAGCCGTCGGCGTCCTTGACCTCGAACGCCTTGACTTCGGGGTGGTATACGGGCACGTTCTCGATCTCGGTGAAGCTGATGCCGTACAGCTTGTGAGCGACCCAGAACGCGCCTTCGCGCACGTTCTCGAGCTGGAAGTACGGTCGCAGCGCCGCCTCGTCGAGATCGAAGCGCGCCTTGCGCACCTTGGCGGTGTAGTAGAACCAGTCCCACGGTTCGAGCTGGAAGTCCCTGCCGTCCGCCTTGATGGCGGCCTGCAGGTCGGCGGCTTCACGCGCCGCGACGGCCTTGGCCGGCCCCCACAACCGATCGAGCAGCTCGTACACCCGCGCCGGCGTCCGGGCCATGTTGTCGTCGAGCACGAAGTCGGCCCAGGTGTCGAACCCCAGCAGCCTGGCGCGCTCGGCGCGCAGCGCCGCAATGCGCGCCACGAGCGCCTTGGTGTCGAGTTCGTTGCCGTGATCGCCGCGGGTGATGTAGGCCGTGAAGATCTGCTTTCGCAGCTCGCGGTTGTCGGCCCCCTCGAGGAACGGCCACAGGGAGGGCCCGTGCAGCGTGAAGACCCACTTGCCCTCGAGCCCGGCCTTTCTGGCGGCCTCGGCGGCTCCCGCTCTCACCCGTTCGGACAGCCCGGCGAGATCGGCCGGATCATCGATCACAAGCCGGTAGGAGTTCATTTCCTTGAGAAGGTTGTCCCCGACCTTGGTGCCGAGCGCCGCGAGTTCCGCGTTGATGGCGCGGAAGCGCTCCCTGGGCTCGCCGGCCAGCAGCGCACCGCCGCGCACGAACCCCTTGTAGGTCTCCTCCAGCAGCCTGGCCTGCTCGGGGTTGAGCGCGAGCGAGGCGCGCGCCTCCCACACCGCCTTGACGCGCTCGAACAGCCGGGGATCGAGCGCGATGTCGTCGCGGTGCGCCGCCATCATGGGCGCCGTGGTGCGGGCGATCTCCTGGAGCGCCTCGTTGGTCTCGGCGCCCACCAGGTTCTGGAACACGCCCATCACCCTGGCCAGCAGCTCGCCCGAGGCGTCGAGCGCCTCGATGGTGTTGGCGAAGGTCGGCGGCGCTGGGTTGCCGACGATCGCCGCCACTTCCTTCTTCTGCTCCGCCATTCCACGCTCGATCGCCGGCAGGAAGTGCTCCGGCCGGATTTCGGCGAACGGCGGCACCCCGAACGGCGTCTTCCACTCCTCCAGCAGCGGGTTGGCCGGCGTGGCCGGCGCCGCCACCGCCGGCAGCGCCACGGCCAGAACCAGCACCGACACGAGCCATCCTCGTCGCATCACGACCTCCTCCCTCCGGATGCGCGCGGGCAGAGCCCGCGCAGGCACACCAGTGTACGCGCCTCGCCACCGTTGGTTCGCCGCCAGACGGCCCCCGCCGGGGCCCGGCCTGCGGTCTTCCACCGGGCAGGTGCGGGCCGCCTACGGCACCAGCTCGATGGTCGTCGGGTCGGAGGTGCCGTTGTCGAGCACCGATGCGACCGCGATCACGCCGGCACCCGAGGCGCACGTCACCCTCGCGTACCCCTCGGCCATGTTGGTCTGACCGCCTTTGGTCTGGAAGACCCGGTCTTCCTGCTTGTACTCGCCGGGGTTGAGCGTCACGTTGTACTCCCCGACCTGGCTGCCCGTGCCGCTGTAGAGCTTGACATTGGCCACGGCCACGGCCGAGCCCATGTTGAGCAGGCCGATGTTGGTCCGGTAGCTGGTGTTTTGGGTGAGCTGCGCGAGCACCCCCCACTGCCCCTGCCCGAGGCCGCTCGCGGGCTCGTACCCCGCGTAGTACTGTCCGAAGGTGCCGAGCGAGGTCACGTTGTAGGTCCGCGAGGTGACGGTGAGGGGCCGGTCGGAGCGGATTTCCAGCGCCCCCTTCCCGCTCGTGTTGAAGAACGACGGCCCGAGGACATGGACGAGGATGCGCTGCCGGCCCACCGCCAGCGTCTCGTTGCGGGTGAGCGTGGAGGTGCCGCGGTAAATGAGCTGGACGCTGGCGTTCGAACTCGAGCGATTGAGGATGCCGACGTCGCTCCGGAACTGGCTGCCGCCGCTGCCGGCGAGGTTGGCCACCACCGGCACCCAGTACACGTAGGCGCTGGGCCCGCTGTACGTCACGGTCACCGAGACGGTCGAGGTCCACGTCGACTGGGCACCGCAGGTGCGCGTCGCCCGCAGGCGGTAGTAGAACGTCGTGTTGCCCGTCACGGCATGGGAGCGGCTCATCGAGGTGCCGGTCGTGGTGAGCGTCGTGGCCCCGGTAAAGCTCGAGTTGGTGGCCTCCTGCACCTCGTAGCCGTCGGCGTTCGAGGCGGCGTTCCACGACAGCGTGTAGGTCGCGCCCGAGGGCACGGTGAGGGCCGAGGAGCGGAAGTTGCCCGGCAGCCCCGGCGCCGTGCACGTGGAGCCCTGCACGTACTGGTACGCGGCGAGCGCGTCGACACGCTTGCGCGTCACGCCGTTGCGATTGTCGGTGATGGCCCTGCCGGTGTTGAGGTACGCCGCCTTGATCTGCGCCGGGGTGGTCTGCGGCCGCAGGGACAGGATCTGCGCCGTCACGCCCGCGACGTACGGGCAGGCCGCCGAGGTGCCGTTGAAGCAGGTCTCGTTGCCGCCACCCATCTTGGGGGTGGTCGCGCAGTCGGACGGTCCCAGGGTGTCGAGCCGGTTCGAAGAGTTGGAGTAGCACGTGATCTTGTCGGCCTCAGTGGTGAAGTCGGTGCAGCCGGTAGGCATGCAGGTGCCCTCGCCGTACTGCCGGCCGCCAATGTTCGCGTCGTAAACGGCGCCGACCGAAATGGCGTAGGACACGCACGACGGGGTCGAGACGCCGTCGGAGCACCCGTGGTTACCCGACGAGACGATGATCGCGATCCCGGCCGCGTCGAGCTGCTGCATCGCGGCGGCGTAGGCCGGCGAGTCGTCGTCGCAGTTGCCCGGCCAGCGGGCGCTCGACTGGATCGACATGCTGACCACCCCGATGCCTCCGAAGTCGTTGCGATTCGCGTAGACGGCGTTGAGCCCGTCGGCGATCCACGACTCCTGGCCGCTGCCCTCGGAGTTGAGCACCTTGATCGCCCACAGGTGCGCCTGGGGCGCCATGCCGCCGTCCCAGCCGGCCACGATGCCTGCGCAGGCGGTGCCGTGCCCCTGGTCGTCGAGGCCGTAGGGCTGGCCCGAACCGGTGAAATCGCCGCCGGCGACGACCTTCTGGGTGCCGCCGCGGGCCGAGAGTTCGGGGTGGTTGTAGTCGATCCCGGTGTCGACGATCGCGACGCCGACTCCGCTTCCGCGCCCCCCCTGGGCCCGCAACTGGTCCGACTTCATGAGGGCACCGCCCTCGGCCCGCGCGGCGTACACCGTGCCGTCGAGCTGGATGCCGGACACCAGCGGGTCGGCGGCCAGCGCCTCGAGCTGTTCTGCCGAAATCTCGCCGAAGATGATGGGGATGTGCGACAGCCCCTTGGTCGCCCGGAACCCAAGCCCCGCCGCTCGCTCGGCGAGTTCGTGCTCGAGGACGGCGATGTGCAGCGTGCGGGCCTCGTCCCACGCAGCGGTGTACGGCGCCAGCGTGCTCGCCACCACGGGCTCCTTGAGCACGACCATGACCGGCACGACGCCGCCTTCCCGCATTCGCGCCCGTAGCCGCGGGCCCAGCCGCTCGGCCGGCGTCTTGAGGTCCTCGACCACCTGCACCTTGGCGGCCAGCACCGGTGCAGGTCTCGACAGCACATCGACGCTCACCAGGGTGCCGGGTGTCGCGGCCCACGCCGCGACGCCCGCCAGCCCCGATACCGCTGCCACGATCACGAGCTGCTTGGCGGTACGCATGTCGTCCTCCCCGCAGGCTGACCGAGGTCGCTTCTCTCAGGAGCCGCTGCACTCAGGTTCCACTCGGCCGCCCTTCTTGTCAACCACGAACCGGCGCGCGCAGGGGGTGATTCCCGGTCCGGTCTGCCCTACCATGGCGGCCGCGAGGATTCCATGGCGACCCACTTCCCGCGCAAGGTCAAGATCCTGGCCACCCTCGGGCCGGCCTCGGCGAGCCCGGAGGGAGTCAGGGCGCTGCTCGCCGCCGGGGCCGACGGCTTCCGGCTCAACGCCTCCCACCTCAAGCCGGGCGACATCGCGCCGCTCGTCGCGATGGTGCGCGCCGCCGAGGCCGAAGCCGGCCGGCCGGTCGCCGTGCTGTGCGACCTGGCCGGGCCCAAGCTGCGGGTCGCGAAGGGCGCCCCCCTGCAGCGCCTCGAGGCGGGCCAGAGGGTCGAGCTGTCGGCCGATCCGGCGGCCTCGGCGATCCCGATCGAGGGGTTCGATCCGCGGCGCGACAGCCCTCCGCCGTGCCGGATCCTGGTCAAGGACGGCAAGGTGGTGCTGCGGGCCCTGCAACTCACACCGGCCGGGGTGGTGGCGGTCGTCGAGCGGCCGGGCGAGGTCGGGGGTGGGATGGGCGTCAACCTCCCGGACGGCGACAGCTCGCTCCCCTCCCTCACCGACCACGATCGCGCCTGCGCCAATGCCGCCCTCGAGGCTGGCGTGGACGTGCTCGCGCTCTCGTTCGTGAGGCGCCAGGACGATGTGGCGCTGCTGCGGGCCCACCTCGGGCCGCACTCGACCCGGCTGCCGATCGTGGCCAAGCTCGAGAAGGCGCGGGCCCTCGAACCGGACACGCTCGCCAGCATCCTCGCCGCCTCCGACCTCGTGATGGTGGCGCGCGGCGATCTCGGCGCCGAGACCGCTCCCGAGAAGGTCCCGGTGCTCCAGAAGCGAGTTCTCCGCAGCGCGCGCTGTCAGGGCGTCCCCAGCATCACGGCCACGGAGATGCTCGAGAGCATGATCCGCGAGGAGCGCCCGACGCGCGCCGAGGCGAGCGACGTGGCCAACGCCGTTTTCGACGGCACCGACGCCGTGCTGCTCACGGCCGAAACGGCCGTGGGCCGGCACCCGCACCTGGCGGTGGCGGCGTGCGCCTCGATCCTGCGCGAGGCCGAGGCTCACCTCGATCTCGACGCGAGCTGGGTGTGCGCCACCGCGGCTCCCGAGCTGCGCGACCCGGTCGGCGACGCGGTGGCGATGGCCGCGAGCCGCGCTGCCGATCAGCTCGAGGCGGCGGTGCTGGTCTGCTTCACGCAGAGCGGGCGCACCGCACGCCTGGTGGCGCGCCACCGGCCGCGGGCCCCGATCCTGGCGCTCACGCCCGATCCGGGGGTGGCGCGCGCCCTGGCGTTGGTCTGGGGGGTGCTCCCGGAAATCACGGCGAACCTGCCGGAAGATCACGAGGCCGTCGTGCACCTTGCCGAGCAGCGCGCGATCCATGCAGGCCTGGCCAGGGCGGGGGATCTCGTGGTCGTGACCCACGGCGCGCCGGTCGCGGCCAGGCCCTCCACCAACCTCCTGCGCGTCCACCGCGCCGGCGGCCCGGAATAGACGAGAGCGGCCTCGTTCTTTGCCAGGAGCCTGTCGGAGAAAGCGGAAGATCCGCGTTGTGGGCGCCGTGGGGCCAGATGCAAGGCGGAGCGCCGAAGGCGATGTGCTCCATCGGCGAGGCGCGACAACGCCGCAGATGGCCCCACGCCGCCCGCAACCCGAAGGGCGCAGGGGGGTTGCCGGCCGCATGCGGCGTCGCTCGTCGGCTGCGATGTTCCTGCGTCGCCCGCCTCATCGCGCCTTGCCTGCCCCCAGCACCCCCCCTGCGCGCGGGCCTTCCCATTTCTCCGACAGGCTCCTAGAATGCCCCCAAGGGCTCGCGAAGCGATGAGGACGCCAATGGCACAGGATCGACACCGGTCTTCGCCTCCCGGGATCGGCGGCAGGGCCGGCGGCGACCCGGGCGCGGGCGAGGAGCCCCGATGATGCAACCCGGCAGCCCGCGGGCGGCCAATCCCGCGCCCGGTGCCTCGCGCCAGCCGACCAGTCGCCGCTCCGTGGTCGCCGACGCCACCGCCGCACTGGCCGCCGGCCTGGCAGAGGGCATCACGCTCGAGGTGCTGGAAGGTCCGCTCGACGGCGCCCGCTGGACCGGCACGGGCCCGCGCGTGACGCTCGGCCGGGCGGCGGGCAACTCCTTCGCGCTCTCCCTCGACCGCTCGGTCTCGAGCCGCCACGCGGCGTTGGCGTGGGATGCCGCCAACGCCACCTGGGTGCTGGAGGACCTCCGTTCGACCAACGGTACCTGGGTGGAGGGCGCCCGCATCTCCTCGCCCCAGCCCATCGCCAGCGGCACCGAGTTCATCCTCGGCTACGCCGTGGTGCGGTTTTCGATCGGCGCCGTCCGGGACAGCTTCAACCCCGACGCGGGGGAGCTGCGGCGGGAGGCGGAGCGCCTCGCGGCCCGCCTGTCCCCCGCCGCCTCCCTCGGTCTCGGCGCCGCGTTCATGCTGGCGAGCCAGGAAAAGCGTTCCTACGTCACCGACCGGCAAATGCTCATCGGCCTCGCCAGCCTCAACCCCGACCTGCTCGAGGGTCTGGCCGGAACCGGGCTGACACCGGCGTTCGTGAGCGAGACGCTGCGCCGCAACGAGGTTTGGAGCGGTCCGCGAGCGTGGATTGGCCGCCACCTTCGCGCCGTGGCCATGGACGAGTCGGTCCTCTTCGCCAGCGAGATGCTGCTCACACCCCGGCTGGTGGGCCTCTTGCAGGCCGCCGACCGCGAGGCGGGCGAGGCGCCGATCGAACCGCTCCACATCCTGCGCGCGATGCTGGCCGACGGCAACAACCGCCCCTGCGAGCTGCTCAGGCGCGAGGGCAGCGTGCCGGCAGAGATCCTGGCCGCCTTCCAGACGCCCGCCCCGCCTCCCGAGCAGGCCCCGGCAGCGGTGGTCGCCGAGTCGGTGCCGATGCGGGTGGCACTCTCCTCGGGCGACCTGGCGCTCGATGCGCGCACGCGCGAGGTGGCTCGCACGATCGAGAACCTGGCTGCCCTTTACCACCTCGCCGACCCCGAAGAACGCCACAAGGCGCTGCGCCAGGCGCTGCTGGAGGAGATCGGCCGCCTCACCCCGGCCAACCGGCAGCGGTTCCTGGACCAGCTCAGGACGTTCTTCCCCGTGCTGCCCGGGGCGAGAGTCGACATGGCCGAGCTGGCGGCGCTCCGCCGACGTGTCCACGAGCTCGAGACGGGGCGGCGCGAGGCTCCTGCCGCCGCTCCCGAGCCGGCGGCCCCGGCCGCCTGGTCGAGACTGGCCGGCGAACTTGGGCCGGCACCTGCCGAGCCTGGTCTCCTCGCAGCCCGCGCCGTTGTCGACTTCGCGACCTCGGCCGAGCGTTTCATCGCCGCCACCGCCCACAACCTCACGACGCGCGGGAACGTCACCGAGGCGGTGGCGCTCCCGGGTTTCCGCACCTCCCTGCGCAAGCTGCTGCCGGCGGCGCTGGAGGGCCGTGCCGGAGCGCTCGAAGAGCTGCGGGCCTATCTCCGCGCGGTCGAAAAGTGGCTCGTCGCCACCACGGCCGCCTATCACGAAAGCCCTGGGATCTGGTTCGCCGCGTTCTGGTCTCGGGTGAGCCCGGCGGCCATCGAGGCGAGCCTCTCCGAGGCGAGCCGCAAGAAAGTGTTTCGCATCGAGGCCGTCGAGCTGTGGAACCACTACAAGGAGCTGGCCCGGGCCATCACAGCGGAGCTCGTGGCGGACGAGGTCCTGCTCGTCACCGGCAAGCGGGCGCTCGAGCAGTTCGATCGGCTCGACGAGAGAAAGGACACCACATGATGACCAAGCGTGCTCCGTGGCGTGGCTTTGCCGTTCTGGCGCTGGCCGTGACCGCAGGGCTGGGCTGGGGTTGCGCCTCTCAGTCTGTCGTCGCGTTTCGCTGCGACCCGGTGGTCAACGAGGGCCTGCTGCTGACCATCGACATCATCCAGGTCAACGACGCGGAAGCGGCGCAGATCCGGCAGGAAGGCGCGCGCTGGTTCTACTCGCCGGTTCGCCAGCAGCTCGCGCTGCGCACCCGCACCATCGCCGTGAAGGGCGGCTGCGCCGAGAGGATCGTCCTGACGCCCCAGAAGGGCTACGACATCCTCGCCATCGTGGCCGACTATCGCACCGCTCCGACCGACCGCGTCGAGGGGTTGATGCAGTTCCGCACCCGCAAACAGTGGCAGGGACGGACGCTCGAGGTGGCCGTCCGGGGCGCCTACCTGACGGTCCAGGAAGCCCGCTGAGAGCCCGGGAGGGAGCGAGACGTGAAGGTACACCCCGACATCCACTGGTCGGAGGGGATGCTGCTTCGTCCCCAGCACCTGCAGGTTGCGAGCCGCGCCCTGGCCGGGCGGGCGACCGACGCCGCGCGGCTCGCCAACCCCTTCCTCTGGGGGTTCGACGAACTCGAGATCGCGGACGACCTCCTCGAGGGGTTCTCGATCGGTTTGAGGCGCTGCACCGCGGTGCTTTCGGACGGCACCTTTGCCCAGCTCGCCGCCAATCTCAAGCTGCCGCCGCGCGACCTCAAGGACGCCCTGGCGCTCAGCGACGGGCGATTGCCGGTCTGGCTGGGCGTGCCTGCACGCCGGGACGGCGAGCCCAACACCAGCGATCCGGGCCTCGGGAGCACCGGGCAGGATCGGCGCTTCGTGGTGGAGCAGCAGGAAATCCCGGACGAGAACACCGGCATCGCCGGCCAGACCGTGGCGGTGCGAAAGCTGGCCGGCCGCTTCTTCCTGGGCTCGGAGAACCGCGAGGGGTACGAGTGCCTGCCCGTCGCCGTCGTGCAGCGCGGCGGCGCAGGCAGCAGCAAGCCCTCGCTCGTGCGCGAGTTCATCCCGCCGGTGACGAGTCTCGGCGCCTGGCCGCCGCTGGCCGAGCTCGTGGAGTCGGTGCTCCACCGGGCGGAAGCCAAGCTGCGCTTCTTGCGCGCCGAGGTCGCGGAAGGGCGCCTGGTGCTCGACGCGACCAACCCCACGGGCTGGCAAGGCGTGCTCAAGCTGCAGATCCTGGGCGGCTTCCTGCCCGTCGCGAGGCAGCTCGTGGCAGCCCCGCGCATGCACCCGTACGCCGCCTATCTCGAGCTCGCCCGCTTGGCCGGCCAGCTCGCCATCTTCGAGGAGGGCGGCGTCGAGGCGATCGCCGTCCCGGCCTACGATCACGACAGGCTCGGGGAGTGCTTCCACCAGCTCGTCTTCACGCTCGAGCGCCTGCTCGAGAAGATGCTGTCGGGCCGCTTCATCCGCCTCGAGCTGCAGCCTCGCGGCGAGCTGCTGTGCGGCACGTTCAAGGAAGAGTGGCTGGCCCCGGGCAACGAGATCTATCTCTGCATCGAGTCCGACCTCGACGACCGGGCGCTCATGAACCGGATCGAGACAGCCAAGATCGGCGCGCCGGAGGACATCCCCCTGCTCGTGCAGCGCCGCCTGTTCGGCCTCGACATCGAGCTGCTGCGCCGCACCCCGGGCGGGCTGCCGGCGCGCGAGGACTTCCACTACTTCTCGGTGGCGCGGGAAGGCCCGTACTGGAGTGCGGTCGAGCGCGCCAGGGAACTGGCCGTCTCGGGCGGGCTCGACCCCCGCCTGAAGTTCGTGGTCTACATCGTGACGCGGCGGGAAGGCGGCTCGGGCCGCGAGTGAGAGGCGCACCATGGACACTGCACGCGACTACACAACACAGATCTTCCGCCTCGCGTCGCCGCTCTTCCTCTTTCTCGTGTCGTTCCGACGCAAGGTCCAGAAGGGCTTCCCGGTCAGCGATACGCTCGTGAAGGGAGAGATCGACGAGATCTTCGCGCGCATGGAGCGGGAGGCGCGCCAGGATCCGCGCCTCGACGCCCTCTACGCGCGGGCCAAGTACCCGCTCGCGGTGCTGGCCGACGAGATCCTGCTCTCGTGCGACTGGCCGCACGCCGAGGCGTGGCAGCGCGAGCACCTGCTCGAGCAGCGGTTCTTCCAGTCCAACATCGGAGGCGACAAGCTGTTCCAGATCGCCTCCGAACTCCGCTACGACGACGTCGAGATGGCCGCCATCCTCCACACCGCGATCTGTCTCGGGGTGCGCGGCACCTACCACCGCAAGCCCGAGAAGCTGGCGGAGATCAAGGCGAAGCTCTACCGCCAGCTCTCCGAGTACCTGGCGGAGGTGCAGCGGCAGATCACTCCCGACGCATACCACGTCAGCGCGAAGAAATCGACCCGGGTCTCGCCCGCCGTGACGCTGGCGCGCGTCGCTATCGTCGCGGTCGGCATCGTCATCCTCTACTTCCTGCTTTCGCGCGGCCTGTGGGCCGGGCTCGTGTCCGACCTGCGGGCGGTCGTGGCGAGCCTCGGCTAGGGAGGGGTGAACATGTACGAACTACTCCGTGCGCTGCAGGCCTTCCCCCGACCCATCAAGGCCCTGGCTCCCTTCATGATCTTCCTGCCAGTGAGCTTCGTCGTGGCGCGCGCGCTGGGGCTGAACAACAAGATGGCCGCGCTCTTCACGCTCGGCGTCCTGGCGCTGATCCTGCTCATCAAGGGGTTCAACGCCCTCCTCAAGGCCGGGCAGAAGCGGCGCGCCCGCAGCTTCGAGGGCACGCTGGGCGCCCACTCCAAGCAGGCGGGCGTGGGCAAGGAGGAAATCCGCGAGGCGCTGGCCGAGCTGTCCGAAAAGTGGCAGCTCGCTGTCCGGCAGCTCCGCGAGGCGGGAATGTCGATTTACGACCTCCCGTGGTACCTGCTCATCGGCGAGCCGCAATCCGGCAAGTCGACCACGCTCAAGAACTCGGGGCTCGAGTTCCCGGTCGGCCAGGACGCGCTTTCGGGCGCCGGCGGCACCCGCAATTGCGACTGGTGGTTCTCGAACGAGGCGGTGATCCTGGACACCGCCGGCCGTTTCACCTTCCAGGAGGAAAGCGCACCCGACGCGCACGAGTGGGAGGCGTTCCTCCGCCTCATCAAGAAGCACCGCCGCCAGTGCCCGATCAACGGCGTGATCGTGGTGGTGCCGGCCACCAGCCTGGTCGAAGACCCCCCCGAGGAGCAGGAGCGCAAGGCCAAGAACATCCGCCAAAAGCTCATGCACCTGCAGAAGCTGCTCGAGATCCGCTTCCCGATCTTCGTGCTGGTCACGAAGGCCGACCGCATCCTCGGTTTCACCGAGTTCTTCACCAAGCTCGACCCCATCGACCAGCGCCAGCTCTTCGGCTGGTCCAACCCCGACCCGATCGAGAAGGCTTGGGACCCCAAGAGCTTCGGCGAGGTCTTCGCGAACATCGTGAACCGCGTGCACAAGCTGCGGCTGCGCCTCATGCAGGACGAGCCGAACCTCTCCCAGGTCGACAAGCTGTTCGTGTTCCCCGAGGAGCTGGAAGCGCTCCAGGAGCCACTGTTCGGCTATCTCCACACCATGTTCGCCACCAGCCGGTTCGAGGAGCCGTTCATCTTCCGCGGCTTCTACATCACCTCCGGCGTGCAGCAGGGCCGCCCGGTGGCACGCGCGTGCCGCGACCTGCTACGGGTTTCCTCCGGGGACCCCCAGGGAGTGCTCGAGAACCTCGAGCAGGTGTTCACCCGCGCCCGCGCCTTCTTCATCCGCGACTTCTACGAGAAGAAGGCGTTCGTCGAGCAGGGCCTCATCGCCCGCACCCGGGCGGCGCAAAAGCGCGACCGCGTCAACCGCTACGTCCTCTACGGGCTCGCCGCCGTGGTCATCCCGCTCTTGGTGGGAGCGCTCGGCATGGCCGCGTTCAACCTCTACACCCGGCTGCGGCCGATCGACAAGGCAGTGGCCGACGCGAGGATGTGCCTCGACCCGGCCAGGCCGTGCACGCTCCAGCAGAGCTGGGAGCTCGTCGATCGCCTCGAGCGGCACAAGCGGCACCTCGCCGAGTCCCGCTGGCTCATGCGGCTGATGCTGCGCGGCGGGGCGCGCAACGAGATCACCGAGAAGCTCATCCCGGCCGTGCAGGGGCAGCTCCTGGCCAATGGCGTGCTGCCGCAGCTTCTCGCCTCATTCGACGCCCGCGCCCAGGCCCTCAAGTGGTCGGCGCACTACCAGGACTACGAGTCGCTGCATCGTGGATTCGCCGCCCTGCTGCGGATGGCCGAGCACCGGGCCGGCAACCAGCCAGAGCGGCTGCCGGAGCTGCGCCGGGAGCTGCGGATCGAGCCGATCTTGGCGCTCTGCCTGCGCACCCGCGGACTCGACCCGACGACCCGCGGCAAGGAAATCGACGACTGGCTTTCCGGCCCCGTCAACGCCGCCGAGGTCGACGCCATCTTCCGCGCCGCCGTGGCCGCCCGGCCGGCGGTCGCCTCGACCGCCACCCCGGAGCCGGCGGGCTGCCGCCGGGCGATGCGCGAGTTCTGGACGGCGCGCAACCTGGGCCGCTGGGAACCGACGCTGTACCTCAAGACCTTTGCCGACGTGCAGGCGGAAGTCCTGCGCATCGACGCGTTCCGCCCCGCGCAGGCGGCGCTCGGCACCTTCGTCGACACCGGCCGCCGTTTCGTCGAGAACTACGATGACGGCGCCGCGATCATGAAGGGCGAGCGGCCGGAGTCGGCGGTGCGCCGGCCCGGCCTCACCGTCGCCGACTGGGTCGCCAACTGCCGCGAGGACCACGCCGCACTCACCGCGATTTCCTCGCGCGCCGGCATGGACGCCGGGCGCTGCTCGGGCATTCCTGCCGAGTGGGAAGCGCTGGTGGGGCGTCGCGAGGACTACCGCCACCTTTACGTCGAGACCCCCGGCCAGGGCGCCGGGGTCGGCTGGTCGGAAAACGCCGGCAAGCTCCGGGCTGCCTGGGCCGATCTCGTCAAGCTCGCCGACGCCGCCGAGATCACGACCGCGACCACCAAGCTCGAGGGCACGCTCGCCGGGCTCGGCTCGGCGAGAGAGCGGCTGGACGAGGTGGGGCGCTTCTACAAGGACCAGGAGAAGCTGGTGCTGGCACCGGCAGAGGCCGTGGCGACGTGGGACGCCGCCAACCCGCCGCGCGAGTTCGAGCCGGCACGCACCGCGCGCAAGACACGCGAGCTCGCGGCGCTGGCGCTCGCGGCGCGCACCGTGCCGCCCGTGGCGTCGTTCTTCGCCGACCAGGTCTTCCGCGGCTGCACCGACTGCTTCACCAAGTACTACGCTTCCAACAACGTCCCCGCCGCCAACTCGTTCGTCAACTGGGCGCGCCGCAGCTTCGAGCCGATTCGCGGCCAGGAGGAGGTCAGCCGCGGCGTGGACGCGGTCAACTCCGCGCTGTACGACTACCTGCGCGCCATGCTGGGACGCTCCGGCGGCGGTGGCGGACCGTCGCTCGCCTATCCGGAGCGCGCCATGCGCGCCTACGCGTGGGGCGAGTTCGTGCGCGAGATGCGTAGTTGGCGGGTGGTGACGGAAGGCGGCGGCGGAGGCGGCGGCGGGCTTTCGGTCGACGACATCCAGGAGTACGTGCGGGAGAACGACGCCCTGCGGCCGCTGCTGCGCGAGGGCGGCGGGCGAGGCCGCGGCTCTTCGGCAGGCCCGCCGGATGAGCTGGTGCGGGCAGCACAGGCGTTCCAGCGCTGTGTGTCCGGGCTCGAGGAGACCGCCCTGCGCGCCTGGAAGCAGATCGCCGCCGACAAGGCGCTGCTCGCCGACTTCCACGGCTTTTCCGCCAACCCGCGTCTGCGCGGCGTGCCGGAGGCGGACCGCTTCAGGCCGGTCGAGGCCAAGGCCGCCGAGCTGCTCGTCAAGGACATCCGGCCCGAGTACCAGGAGCGCTCGAGGGAGCTGTGGCGCCGCGTCGATCGCTGCTGCGCCGACCGCTTTCCGTTCATTTCCGAGCGCGCCCTGCGTCGCCTGCGCGAGGCCTTCGCCCGCGGCCCGCAGCGCGGTGTGGCCAGCGAACCGTGGGGGCCGATCACGCTCGACACGACGCGGCGCGAGGCCGCCGTCGCGCTGACGCTCGAGACCGCGAGCCGCGAGGCGCTCGACCAGCTCCTCTACGAGGACGAGACGTTCGACCGGCTTTTCTCCGAGTTCGCCCTGCTGCCCATCGTCGATGGGGAAGAAAAGCTCGTGGACTTCGTGGGCGAGGACAAGGACCGGCTGCGGGCGATGCGCCGCTGGCAGGCGTTCCTCTACCCCGAGGACCGGGCCGAGCGCGGGCGTAAGCCCGAGGTCACGATCCGCCTGCTCGAGCGCGGGCGCGGCGCCGGCCGGACGTTCATCGGCGAGCGCGTGGGGCGCGTCGACCTCTTCGGCCCCAACGTCATCCGCCCCTCGAACCCGGCGGTGGCCACCCCGGCGCTGCCGCTGCTCTTCGAGGACCGGCCGCTCGCCATCGTCGGCACCAACGAGGACCGCAACGGCTGGGTGGGGCGCGTGGACCTGCGCGGCGGCCCGCTCAAGCTCGTCTACTACGTGCTGCTGGCCGCCGAGGGCCGGCCCCGGCAAGACAACAAGGTGTGGACGGTGCGCATCGAGATTCCGGACTTCGAGCGCCCCGACCTGCGGCCGGAAGGGTTGTTCGAAATGACGTTCGACCGTCCCCTGCCGGCGGTGCTGCCGGAGGGGGGAGCCGGTGGCGAGGTTTAGCCCGCCTGGCTCCGGGTTCTTCCAGACCCTCATGGGAGGGCCGAAGCGGGTCGAACTACCCCTGAGGATCTACGGCAAGCTCCCTTTCTACAAGGACTTCTTGCGAGCCAACGCGACAGGCCCGGAGGCCACGGCGTTCCGGGCCTGGCTCGACCGCGGCTTCTCGCGGTTCTGGGAGGCCGACGCCGTCAGCCGCGAGGCGGACCTGCCGCCCCACGGCTTCGTGCTGTACCTGCCGGGCGCCGACGGCGCGGTGCTCGGGAGGATGCGGGGCAGCCACGACTCCGGCGGCCTGCGCCGCTTCCCACTCGTGCTGTTCGTCTCGCAGCCAGCGGGCAGGGGCGCCGGACGGGCGCTCGCCAACCTGCACGCCCTCGCCCAGGTGCTGCCTGCCCTGCTCGAAGCCGACCGGATCCTGGCCAACGTCGACGGCGTCGAGTCGTTCTACGCCCGCGCTCGCGACCTCGTGGTGCGCGCCTCGGTCACCGAGCACGACGGCGTCCTCGCCTCGCTCCGCTCCGACCTCGACGGGCTGACGGTGGCAGCCCTCGCCCGGGGGATGTACGGCGAGGGCGCGGAGCAGCAGTGGCCGGCGCTGCTCGCATTCCTCGGCCGCCAACAGGCCAGCGGCCGGCTCGCCGCCCGCATCCCGGTGGCTCCCGAGCCGGCCGCAGCCACCCAGGCGCTGCTCTGGACCGCGCTGCTGGCCGGCGCCGAGCCCCGCAAGCAGGCGCCCATCTCGATCTTGCTGCCTCTCACCGAACCGGACGCCGGCCTCGTGCTCGTGCAGCGGGAGCTGCGCCCCGACGACGCGCTGCTGTTCAACCCCGCCTGCCGCGGCTACGAGTTCGTCGAGGACCTCCGTCACGACGTCCCCGGCGCCGGCGACCCGCAGCCCCTCCCCGACCGCCCCCTCGCCGACCTCATCCCCGCCTGATCTCGCGTCGGGCGGTCCCGGGCCGCCACCTCGTCACTCGTGTGCCTCGTGCCGCCTTCCACTCACGTTCCGACTTGGTGCATCATGAGGCGATGCAGTCGTGACTGAGGGAGGACGCATGGCCTACGTGCTGGGGGGCGACCTCGAAAAGTGCCTCACGCTCTTCGGGGGCGCGGCGAAGTACGGGGAGGACCCGAAGGGTGACTCGACGTTTTTCGATCTGCGGGCCGAGATCCAGAAGCTCACGGCCCACAGCTCGACACAGGGCGGCGTGGACTGGAAGGCCGTGCGGGGGTGGTGCCTCGAGATCCTGGGCACGAAGTCGAAGGACCTCACGACGGCCTCCTACCTCGCGCTCGCCCTGTTCGTGACCGAGGGGTACAAGGGGCTGGCCGACGGGCTCGCGATCGTGGCCGGCCTCGCCGGCGACCACTGGGACGGGGTGTTCCCGCCGGCCGCGCGGCCGCGCACCCGCGTCACCGCCCTCGAGTGGCTGGCGACCCGACTCACTCCGCTCGTGGAGGACCGCCCGGCGGGACCCGACGAGCAGGAGGCTGTGGGCGCGATTCGCGCCACCCTGACCCGGCTGCAGGAGATCGCCGAATCCAGGCTCATGCACGAGGCACCCTCGTTCGGCGAACTCTTGGCGGCGGTCTCGGCGCGCGCCGTGACGGCACCACCGGCTTCCCCGGCCGAGGCAGCGCCGGCGCCCGCGGCGGCGCCGGCCCCCGCCGCCCAGGCCGTCCCGGCCGCAGCGCCTGCCCCGGCACCCCAGGGCCCACCGGCACCGGCGCACCCGACCCCCGTGCCTGCGCCGTCCGCTCCGGCGGTCGTCGTGCCACCGTCGCCGGCGCCTGCCGGCGCCTCGCTCGACGACCTCAAGACCGCCTTCGCCCCGCTCTTGGCCGCCTGGCGCCAGGCCGACCCCGTCAACCCCGCGCACCTTCGCATCAACCGGGCGCTGCGCTGGGACGACCTCCCCGGCCCCCCGCCGGCGGATCCCGCCACCGGGCGCACCCGCATCCCGCCGCCGCGGCCGCAGGCGAGGACCGCGCTCGACGGCGCGTTCTCGTCGGGGCGGTGGCACGACCTCCTGCAGGCGAGCGAGGGGGCGTTCGGCGAACCAGCCGGGCTGTTCTGGCTCGACCTGCAGTTCTACACCGCCACCGCCGTGCAGGCGCTCGACCCAGCGCGCGGAAAGGCGGCAGCCGAGGTCATCCAGCAGGCGTGCGCGCAGCTCCTCGAGCGGATGCCGGGGATTCCAGGCCTGTCGTTCGCCGACGGCACCCCTTTTGCCGCCGAGCGCACCCGGGCGTGGCTCGAGGAGGCGGCCGCAGCACAGGGTCCAACGCTCACGATGGTCACCGGCGGGAGCAGCGGCGAGACGCCGTCGCTCGAGGCCGCGGAGATCGCCCAGGCCCGCGAGCTGTTCGGCAAGAAGCGGCTGGCCCAGGCGCTCGAGATCCTGCAGCGCGGGATCGAGCGGGCCAGCAGCACAAGGGCGCGCTTTCGCGCCAGGCTCGACGCCGCCCAGGTGTGCCTCCAGGCCGAGCAGGAGGGGTGGGCCAGGACCTTGCTCGAGGAGCTGGGGCGCGACATGGAGTCGTTCACGTTCGAGCGCTGGGAGCCGGAGACGGCGATCCAGGTCCTGCAGCTCACGGCGCTGTGCTACGCCCGCCTCGCCAAGGACCGCAAGACCGAAAACCGCGAGGCGCTGCGCGCCGAGGTCGAGAAGCTGAAAGCCCGGCTGTTCCGCCTCGACATGCGCGCCGCCGCGGTCGTCGAGGAGATGCTCCGCTGATTGGGACAGTTGATGGCTTGTGGTTGTTGGTTGTCAGTTGAAAACCGGCCCGGGCTGGGCGGGGGAGCCACCAGCTAACGACTGCCAACCATCAACTCTCTGTCGGCGGTTGCTGCTCCATGAGCAGGGAGGCGCGGCGGATGTAGTCGACGCCGGACAGCAGCGTCAGGCCGAGAGCGAGGTAAAAGCAGCCGAGCAGCACCGGGTCGGGCACCCTCCAGATGTTGGCGACGAGCACCAGTCCAACGGTGACGATGTGCATGACGGTCGTGGCCTTGCCCCAGATCGAAGGGGGGAACGCCCGAACGCTGGTCGCGAGGTAGAGCACCAGCGCCGTCAGCACGATGAGGAAGTCGCGCGAAAGCGCCAGCACCGTGAGCCAGAGCGGGATGCGGACGGTGCCGAGCTGCGGCCAAGTGAGCACCACGAACGCCGAGACCAGCAGCGCCTTGTCGGCGATGGGGTCGAGGTAGGACCCGAGCAGCGAGCGCATGCCGAGCGATCGCGCCAGCCACCCGTCGAGGCCGTCCGAGATCCCCGCGGCGAGGAACACGGCCAGCGCCACCGGGTACTTGCCCTCGACGACCGCGAGGATGAAGAACGGCACGAGAGCGAGCCGCACCAGGGTGATGCCGTTGGGAATCGTGAACGGCCGGAGGACGTCCCGCACCTCCCTGGCGGCGCGCTGGGCGACCGGCGCCCGCTTGTGGACGCCGCTCGGCTCGTCGCGGACGAGGCTCGGGTCGGTGTCTTGGAGACGCTGACCCGCCACGTCAGAGCCCCTCCTCGGCCAGCGCCTCCTCGCGCAGGTAGCTCATCTTGCCCTCGTTGACCACCAGGCCGCGGTTCTCGAGCTCGGTCATGAGCCGGGTCACGGTCTCACGAGAGGTGCCGACCGAGGCGGCAATGTCCTGGTGCGTGGGGCGCCGCACCGCCACCCAGCCGTTGCCGAGCACCTGCCCGTGCTGCCGTGCCAGATCGATGAAGTAGCGGGCCAGCCGGCCGATCACGTCCAGCGTCACCAACGACTCCATCTGCGCGTTCGCGCGGCGCAGCCGCATCGACAGCTCGCGCAGCAGCTTGCGCGCAATCGAGGGGTACACCTCGAGGAGCCGTTCGAAGTCGGCGCGCCGGATGCGGTACGCCGTGGTGGGAAGCTGCGTCACGACGCTCGCCGAGCGCGGCTCGTTGTCGAGCAGCGCCATCTCGCCCACGAACTGGCCGGGGCCGAGCGTGGCGAGGATGATCTCCTTGCCAGCCGCGGTCGACACGCAGACCTTGACCCGGCCGCTCACCAGCACGTAGAGGCTGTCCGCCGGCTGCTGCATCGTGAAGATCGCCTCGTCGCGCCCGAACTCGTGCCTTTCCGCCGCCGCCGCGAGCGCCGCGAGCTCGGACGGCGCCAGCTCGCCGAACAGGGGGTTGGCTGCAAGCAGCTCCGCTACCGAGGCCGGCATGGCGTGTCCTCCCCTGTGGCCTGCCGCTCCACGAGCGCCGCTGCCGCGGCCCCGCTCACCGTCGACGGCAGGCTCACACAGTCGTCCGCATCGTTGCCGTTACACCAGACGAGCGGCCGGCGCCCGAGCAGGGTGGCCAGGCGCCCCAGCACCGCCTGCAGCTCCCGCGGCGTCACCCCGTGCTCGGCGCCGAACCTGCGGGTGACCGCGTCTCCGAGCATGACCCCGCTCCGCACCGCCGTGATGATGTCGCGCCGTTCCTGCAGGTGCACGATGTCCTCGAACACCGGCACCGTGCCCGTCGCCTTCTCGGCGAGCTGCGGCACCTTCCAGGCCAGGATCGCGGCCAGCCCCTTGCGGGTCAGGGCCGGGGCAGCCAGGGCCCGTGTCAGGTAGGGCGGCGCGTTGACGAGCCTCAACTGCTCGCGCGCGGTGCGCAGCAGCTCGCACTTGCGGGGGTTCGAGGCGCCGAGACGGGAGTAGAACTCGACCGCGAGGTCCCACTGGCCCAACCGCTCCGCCACCTGTCCCTTCAACTCCAGCCCTTCCTCGGTGTCCGGCAACGCCGGCACCAGCCCGGCTGCGGCCTTGGCCTGCCCCATCGCGAGGTGGGCCCGCGTGGCCAGCATGCGCGCTGCCGCCACGGTGGGCGTGGCGGACAGCACCTCGCTGGCGATGCGGAGCGCACCCGCCGCGTCGCCACGCTGGAGCAGCGCTGTCCCCTCGGCGAGAAGACGGTCGGTGAGCCCCTTCTCCCATTCGTCGGCCCGCCGTCCCCAGTCGCCGACCAGCCCCAGGTCGGCCGCACGGCGCGCTACCGCCACGGCCTTCCGGACCTCTCCCTCGCGCTGGTGTGCGAGCGCCAGCAACCCCCAAGCCGCCGCGTACCCGGGGTGCTCGGAGACCAGCTTCTCGGCTGCGGCCGAGGCCGCGCCTCCTTGCAGGAACACGATTTCGGCCGCCGCCAGCCGCACCGCCGGGTGGGCCGCCGGCAGCGCCTCGAGTTCGCGTGCGGCGCGCAGGAACTCCCCCCGCTCGGCAATCGCGACCGCCCGCTGCACCGAGGCCTTCTGCTCGTCGCTGAGAGCGGCCCCGGGCACGGGGCCGAGCAAGGGGTCCGGCACCCGGCCGATCCTCGCCGGCGGCGCAGCTGTCCGGCATGCCGCCACCAGCCCGACGAGGAGGACCAGCCCGATCCTACTCGGCGCTCGCCGCAAGGTGCTCACCGTCGCCGCCGCGGGCGAGGCACACGGTCGCCACCGAGTGCTTGTAGATGAGGTTCTCGAGCCCGTGGCTTTCCACGACCAGCGCGTAGCGGTCGAAGCGACGGAGCACGCCGGTCACGCGCTTGCCGGTCAGCAAGTACACGTGGATGGTCTTGCCCTCCCGGCGGAGGGCGTAGAAGAAGCTGTCCTGGACGTTGACCGCTGCCTTGCTACGATCCTGCGATTGCTCCACGGCGCGCCTCCAGCCCTGCCATCACCTCGTCCACCCCGGCCTCGCCGAACCCGGCGAGCCACTCCACCGCCGGCTCGCTGCGCAACCATGTCAGTTGCCGCTTGGCCAGCCGGCGCGTGGCCACGATCATCTCTTCGCGGGCCTGCTCCAGGCTCCAGGTGCCGTCCAGCACCCGCATGCACTCCCGGTAGCCGATCGCCTTGAACGCCTGCGCGCTCCGAGGCACGCCCTGCTCCAACAGTGTGCGAACTTCGTCGAGCAACCCCGCTGCCAGCATGGCGTCGACCCGCACCGCAATCCTAGCATGGAGCTGCGGGCGCGGTGGGGCGACCCCGAGCATCACATAGCGGTAACGGAACCCTTCCCGGCGCTCTCGCCGCCAGAGTTCGGACATCGGCCGGCCCGTCGCCGCCCAGACCTCCAGCGCCCGCAGGGTGCGCTGGCGATCGCGCGGCGGGATGCGCGCCGCGGCTTCGGGGTCAACGCGCTCGAATCTGGCGCGCACCGCCGCGGGGTCGCGCTCCCACTCCGCCTCCAGCTCGGCCCGCAGCGCCGAATCCTTGGGGGGCTCGGAAAACAGCCCCCGCAGCAGCGCCCGGACGTAAAAGTGCGTGCCGCCGACCACGACCGTCACCCGGCCACGGGCCGCGATCGCCGCGATGGCCGCGTCGGCGTCGCGGATGAACGCCCCGGCGGAGTACGTCCGGCGCGGGTCGGCGATGTCGAGCAGGTGGTGGGGCACCCGCTCGCGCAACTCGCGCGGCGGCTTGGCCGTGCCGATGTCGAGGCCTCGGTACACCGCGAACGCATCGGCCGAGACCACCTCGCCGCCCAGGCGCTCGGCCACCGCCGCGCCCAGGACGGTCTTGCCCGCGCCGGTGGGACCGGCCACGACGATCAGCTCGCTCACCTTCCCCGCTCCCTCGGCACCGACACCGGCTCCCGGGTGCCGACCACGATCGTCTCGCGGCCCCACCACACGCGCTCGACCCCCCACGCCTGCGCTACGACCAGCGCGGGAAGCGCCCTCACGCGGGCAACCACCACCGGATGCGGGTAGTCGAAGCGCGGGTGCACACCGGTTGCCGCCAGCGCCACGCGCGGTCGCACGGCGTCGAGCAGCACCCGACTCGAGGACGTCTTCGAGCCGTGATGAGGCATCTGCAGCACCTCGGCGCGCAGGTCGGCGCCCGACCGCACCAGCGCCGCCTCGCCTCCCGCCTCGATGTCGCCGGTCACCAGCACTCGCATCCCTCCGCTCTCGAGTACGGCCACGAGGCTCGTGTCGTTGTCGCCGAGCCGGCCTTCCGCCGGCGGCCACAAGACCCGACCGGACATCCCCTTCCACGCGCACGGGTCGCCTGCCGCCACCAGCCGCACCGGCACCGATCGACGGCTGGCGATCGCTCGCAGCGATTGCAGCTCGGGCCGCTCGGCGATGAGCGCGGGCAGCACCAGCTCGCCGACGCGCGCCCGCTCGAGCACGGTGGGCGCACCGCCGGTGTGATCCGCGTCGGCGTGCGTGATCACGAGCGCGTCGAGACGGCGCGCCCTGGCGGCCGCCAGCCCTCGCAGCGCCTCGCTCGGCCCGCGTCCGGCGTCCACCAGCACCCGCGCGCCGCCAGCGCGCACGAGCAGCGCCATGCCGTCGCCGACCGGGAGCATCCGCACCTCGCCCGCGCCAGCAGGCGGCCGGGCCGGCGCGAGAGTCCACGCCACACTGCCGGCCGCCAGCAGCAGCGCCGGCGCCCAGGCACGCCGCCAGCTCACCACGCCGGCCACGAGCAGAGCGGCGCCGGCAGCCAGGAGGGCGGGCGGCGGGGGCGCGAATAGCCAGGTGGAGGTCGCGCCCCAATCGGAAATGCGCACCAGGGCAGCATGGCCGATCCCCACCGCCCACAGCAGGGGGGCCGCCGCCGGCGCCCAGACGGCAGCGGCGAGGACCGCGAGCAGGCTCGCCGCCACCAGCGGCAGCGCCAGCGGCGCCGCCAGGAGGTTGGCGAACACGCCGAGCGGCGGCACTCCGGCGAACGCCACGCCCACGAGCGGCCACGACGCGAGCTGCCCGACGCACGCCACGGAAAGCGCCGACGCCAGCCACCGCGGCAGCACCTCCGCCGCCTCCACGAGCGGCCCGACCCAGCGGATCAACGCCAGCGCGACTCCGGCCGAAAGCTGGAAGCCCGGCTGCAGGAGCGCCGCCGGATCGAGCGCCACGAGCCCTGCAACGACGGCCCACATGGCCGGCAGAGGGAGCACAGGCCGTCCTGCCAGGCGCGTCAGCAGGTAGGCCACCGTGGCGGCCGTGGCTCGCAGCACCGGCGTCGAGCCGCCCGACAGCACGGCAAAACCGAGCACTCCGATGACGAGCACGACTCGCCTCTGGCGGGGTGCAAGACCCACCGCGGTCAACACCCCCCACAGGAGCGTCGAGACGAGCACGACGTGCAGCCCCGACACCGACAGGATGTGGGCCAGCCCTGCCTGTCGGAGCGTGCCGACGGCCTCGCGGTCGAGCCCCTCCTTGCGCCCCAGCACCAGCGCCGCTGCCAGCGCCGCACCGTCGCGGCGGAATGCGCCCTCGCCAGCGGCGCGCCGGAGCCGCTCCACGAGGCGTGCCCGCCCGGCATCGACCGACCACCATCGAGGCGGGCTGGCGCGCAGCAGCAGCCTGGTCTTCACCCGCAAGAGCGGGGACCGCAACTCGCTCTCGCGGTCGTAGAGCAGCTCGCCGGTTCCCTCGCAGCGGCTCCCCGGGGCCGGCAACTCGGCTGCCGCCACCTCGCCCCCGACTGTCAGCGTCAGCTCGCCGGCGGTACGGACCGCACCCCGGGCCGTGGTGACCTCCTCGACCCGCACGCGGGTTGCAAAGCCGCGAGTCCCGGCCGTCCAGCCGTCCCGGATCGTCGCCGCGAAGCGCACCGGCACCGGACCCGGCCGGATTGCCTTCGGCGCCGCGGCAGTGGCCGCCAGGCCGAGCATCAACCCGCACCCGAACCACACCACGAGGCGCCCCCCGCGCAGTGCCGCCACCCCGCTCGCCAGCGCCATCGCGGCCAGCGGCCACGCCAGCAGCGAAGGCGGCGGCCAGAGGTTGCCGGCCGCAGCGGCCGCAACTGTCCCCACCGCCGCCGCCTGCAGAGCGGCGCCGGGAGGCTCAGGCGGCGGTGTCCACGAGGAAGGCCACCATCTCGGCATGGTGCGATCCGCCGAACATGTCCCACAGCTCGAGAGCAGCCAGCGCGTACCCCGCGCCCAGCAGGGTACCGAGGTCGCGGCCGCCGGCCGCCGGGTCGCACGCCAGTGCCAGTACCGCAGCGGGCCGCCAGGCGAGCAGCTGCCGCCTGGCCAGGCGCGACAGCCCCTCGCGAGGCGGGTCCACGATCGCCAGCGTGCCGCCCCGCGGGGGCGGCGCGGCCAGAAACGCCTCGGCCGTGGCCGGTACGACCTCGGCACCGGGCAGGTTGTGAGCCGCCGCCCGCGCCGCCGGCGGCTGGCTTTCGACCACGACGAGCTCCCCGACCCCGGCGTGCCGGGCCGCGGCGCCCAAAAAACCCACTCCACCATAGAGATCGACGACCCGCTTGGGAGCGAGTTGGCGCACCATCCCTGCGACCCGCTCCCAGAGTTTCGGTGCGAGATGGCGGTTGCCCTGGAAGAAGACCCCCACCGGCACCTCGAGCGGCAAAGGCAGCCGCATCGTGACCGTGCGGCGACCCCACCCGCCGGCCCGCACCGCTCCCTCCCGGTTCAGCGGGTGCCATCCGTCCACTCCCTCGACCGGCCCGCGCGGAGGCGCCCCAGGCCCGATCCACCCGGCCACGGCGTGGGCGCCTTCGAGGTCCTCCACCCACTCGAGCTGGCCGTCCGGAATCCCGGCCGAGCCCAGCGCCGCGGCCAGGCGAGGCCGCGCCGCGGCCAGCCGCGGGGCCAGCACCCGGCACGGCGCAATGTCGGCCACGTGATGGGAGCGGGGCGCGAAAAACCCGAGCCGGGCGCTCGACCGGTCCCACTGCAGCCTGGCGCGCAGTCGCCACCCCGGCGGCGAGACCGCGACCGGCGCCCCTTCCACTGCCTCGGCGAGCGCCGGCGCAGCGTGCCGCAGCGCCCCCCGCACCACCTGGCGCAGCGCCTCGGCCACCGCCTCGCGCCGCACGTTGGCGAGATCGCAGCCACCGCACAGCCCCGCCGCCGGGCACGGCTCGGGGTCGCGCCACGCGCCCGGCTGCACCACGCGCACCGTGCGGCCCTCCACGATCCCGGCCCGACGCCGTTCCTCGACGGCCTCGACGATCTCCCCCGGCAAGGCGCCGCGCACGAGCCACACGCGCCCCTCGTGGCGGGCCAGCCCGGCGCCACCCCCCGCCAGCTCGAGGATCCGCACCTCAGGCACCGTCCAGCTCCAGCCGCGGCAGGCCGACCCGTTCCCGCACCGTCCGGGCCAGCAGCGCCCGGCGGCTGCGCGCCGCCACCTCGGGCGCGACGCCAGGGGCGGGCGGCTGCTCCGGCAAGCCGACCTCCAGCCGCTCGCGGTCGGTGGCCGGAAGCGCCGCCAGCAGCGCCTCCAGCGTCGCGCTCTCGAGGTGTTCGAGCGCCACCTCGACAGCCGCGGGAGGCGCTCCAGCCGGCATGCCCTCGATGGCCCTCGCCAGGTTTTCGAGCACCTGCTCGACCGCCGCCTCGCCCTTCCACGCCGCCGCGCTCCGCCTCACCGCCGCGACGAGGCGGGCGAGCGCAGGACCGACCTGCACGCCCGGTGCGGGCTTTCCGCCCCCGACGTGGGCCGCCGCCAGCCGCTTCGCGTGGCGGTTGACGGCGTGGCGGCAGTACGCGAGGGAGGATGGAGGATCGGCGTCGCGCTGGCGGGCCCGTTCGAAGACCTCGGCCAGACCCGCCATCACCGCCGCCAGCGGCACGCCCGCCCGCCACCATCCCTGCAGCAGAGCGAAGTCCTTGGGCTTGAAGATGAAGACGGTGCCGCGCAGGGCCGCGAAGGCGTCCTCGACGGCGCGGTAGTACGCCAGCTCCTCGCCGCGGTCTACCGGGTCCGGCGGTTGCGCTCCCATAGCAGGCGCAGCCCCTTCAGCGTCAGGTCGTCGTCGACCGAATCGAACACCGCGGCGTGCCGGGCCATGACGTGAGCGAGCCCGCCGGTGGCGATCACCTTGCCGCCGCCCAGCTCCTCCAGCACCCGCCGCGTGAGCCCCTCGACCAGGCCGGCGTACCCCAGCACCAGCCCGGCCTGCATCGAGTCCACGGTTCCCTTGCCGATGACGTGCTCGGGGGCCGCCAGCTCGATGCGGGGCAGCTTGGCGGCGCGCGAAAACAGCGCCTCGGCCGAGATCTCGAGCCCCGGTGCGATGACCCCGCCGATGAACTCGCCCTTTGCCGACACCACGTCCCAGGTGGTGGCCGTGCCGAAGTCCACGACCACGCACGGCCCCCCGTGCTCGTCGTACGCCGCCACCGCGTTGCACAGCCGATCGGCGCCCAGTTCCAGGGGCGTGTCGACCTTGAGGGGCATGCCGGAGCGAATCCCGGGACCGATGAACAGCGGCTCGGCACGCAGGTAGGTGCTGACTGCCTCGCGCAGCGCCCCGTCGAGCGGCGGCACCACCGAGCCGATGACCACGCCCCGGATGTCGCGCTCGCGAATCCCATCCCACTGGAGAAGCTGGTGGAGCAGGATGCCGATCTCGTCCACCGTCCGGTGCCGCACCGTGGCGAGCCGCCAGCGGCGCAACAGCTCGTTGCCGCGGAACGCTCCGACCGTCACGTTGGTGTTGCCGACATCCAGCGCCAGCAGCATGCGTCCCTCCCTACGCCTCGAGGCGGACGACCAGCTCGCCCGCGGCGACGCGCTCGACCCTGCCCCCGACCTCCAGCAGCAGGTGTCCTTCCGGCGAGAGCCCGGCAAAACGCCCTTCCACGATCCTCGTGTCGATGCGGACCCGCATCGTGTCGCCGAGGCGATGCACGAGGCGCGCCTGCCACTGCTCGCGCGCGCGCCCCGGCTCTTCGAGCCCCGCCTCGAGCTGCCTCAGGAAGCGCTCGACGAGGGCCCAGATGGCAGGCCCGAGCTGCCCCCCCCAGCCGTGCTCGGCGAGCGAGGTGGGGCAGACCGGGTCGCCGGGGGCCAGCTCCGGCGTGCAGGCCACGTTGATACCGAGGCCGGCCCGTACCCAGCAGCGGTCCCCGCCGCTCCGGGCGTGGCACAGCATCCCGCCCAGCTTGCGCCCGTCCACGACCAGGTCGTTGGGCCACTTGAGCCCCACGCTCAGACCGGGCACCAGCGCCTCCGCTGCCGTAGCGGCGGCCACGCCCACGGCCAGCGGCAGCACCGCCAGCGCCTCGACCGGCAACCACGCGAGCCAGGTGACGTACAGCCCCCCCGCCGGCGACACCCACGACTTCCCGCCGCTGCCATGCCCGGCGGCCTGCCAGCCGGCCATCAGCACGGTGGGAGGGAGGTCCGGCCCATCCTCCGCGGTGACCGCGCTCATGATCCGGTCGGCCCAGTCGTTGGTCGAGTCGACGGCATCCAGCCAGATGATGTTGGCGAACGGCGCCGGCTCGACCAGGCGACGCATCAGCGGCCCTCGAGCGTGGCCGCCAGCATCGCCGCCTTGTGCTCCAGCTCCTGCGCCCGGCTGCGCGTCCCCTCCACGACGTCCTGCGGCGCCCTGGCGGCGAACCCCTCGTCGGCAAGGCGCGCCTGCAGCCGCCCCAGCTCCTCGGTGACCTGCTCCCGCTCGAGCGCCAGCCGCATCCGCTCCGCCTCGCCGATCGTCCCCTCCGGCAACACGATGGCAATGTGGACGCCTCCCGCGACGTCGCGCACGGCCCCGGCTGGAACCGGCTCGTCCCCGAAGTGCAGCCCGTCGAGCACCGCCAGCCGGCACATCTCGCGCCCCAGCCCCGCGATTTCCTCCCGCCACGCCGGGGGCAGGTCCTGGATGAAGAGGGTGAACGGGCTCGCCGGCGGCAGCCCGACCATGTGCCGGTACGAGCGAACCTCTTGAATGATCGCCTGCACCGCGCCCATGCACTCGAGCGAGGCAGCGTCCTCGGCCGCGACCGGGCGGGGGTACATCGCCGTGATGAGCATCCCGTCGTGCCCCAGATGGGCAGCGATTTCCTCAGTGATGAACGGCATCACGGGGTGCAGTAGCTTGAGCGCCTCGAGCAGCACCCCGCGCGCGACTGCCCGCACGTCCTCCCCCGACCGCCCCGTCGGAGGACGAGACTCGGAGGTCGACTGACGGGACGGGTCGGTTCCCTCCCCTGTCCCCTGCTCCCTCTCCTCCGTCAAGACAGGCTTGGCGAGCTCCACGTACCAGTCGCAGAAGTCATTCCAAACGAACTGGTAAAGCTGGCGGCACCCCTCGTCGAAACGAAACTCCTCCCATGCCCTGTTCACCGCGGCCACGGTCCGGCCGAGCTCGGCCACGATCCAGCGCTCCGGCAGGGCGAACCTCGCGACGTCCAGCTCGGCCAGCGGCTTCTCGTCGCCCGTCAGGTACATCTGCACGAAGCGGGCGGCGTTCCACAGCTTGGTGCCGAACGCCCGGTACCCCTCCATGCGCTTCTCGTCGAGCGGCAGGTCGCGTCCCGGCGCGGCCAGCGCCGCCAGCGTGAAGCGCACCGCATCGGCCCCGTAGCGGTGCACGAGGTCGAGCGGGTCCATGACGTTGCCCTTCGTCTTGGACATCTTTTGCCGGTGCGCGTCGCGCACCAGCCCGGTGAGGTGCACGGTCGCGAACGGCGCCTTGCCGGTGAAGTGGCAGCCCATCATGATCATGCGAGCTACCCAGAAAAACAGGATGTCGAACCCCGTGATGAGCGTCGAGGTCGGGTAGAACGCCCGCATGTCGGCGGTGTCGTCGGGCCACCCCAGCGTCGAAAGCGGCCACAGCGCCGAGGAGAACCAGGTGTCCAGCACGTCGGGGTCCTGTTCGACCGGCTTGCCGCAGGCGCCGCACGCTTCGGGGTCGGTCTCGCTCACCGTGACGTGCCCGTCGGCGCAGTAGAAAGCCGGGATCCGGTGCCCCCACCAGAGCTGGCGCGAAATGCACCAGTCGAGGATGTTTTCGAGCCAGTTCTCGTACGTCGCCACCCAGAAATCGGGGACCAGCCGCGTCTCGCCCGAACGCACCGCCTCCAGCGCTCGCTCGGCGAGCGGCTTGACGGCGGCGAACCACTGCCGCGAGAGGTACGGCTCGACCACGGTGTCGCACCGCTGGCAGTGGCCGACCGCGTGGCGGTGCGTGCGCTCGCCCCGCCGCAACCCGAGTTCCCCGAGCGCTGCCAGCACTGCCTTGCGGGCCACCAGCCGGTCCATCCCCGCGAACCGCCCGCCGTTGGCGTTGATCGTGCCGTCGTCGTTCAGGATGTTGATCTTCTCCAGCCCGTGGCGCTCGCCGGTGGCGAAGTCGTTGGGATCGTGAGCCGGCGTGACCTTGACCGCGCCGGTGCCGAACGCCGGGTCGACCAGCACCGCATCGGCCACGATCGGGAAGGTACGATCCAGGAACGGGTGGCGCACCCGCGTTCCGACGAGGTGGCGGTAGCGCTCGTCGTCGGGGTGGACCGCAATGGCCGTGTCGCCCAGCATCGTCTCGGGCCGCGTCGTCGAGACCACGATCTCGCCGCCCCCTTCGAGCGGGTAGGCAAAGTCCCACATGCCGCCGTCCACGTCCTTGTGCACGACCTCGAGGTCCGAAAGCGCCGTGAGACAGCGCGGGCACCAGTTGATGAGGCGATGCGCGCGATAGATGAGCCCCTGGTTGAAGAGCGAAACGAAGGCATGGCGCACCGCCCTCGAGAGCATCGGGTCGAGGGTGAAGCGCTCGCGCGTCCAGTCGCACGACGCCCCCAGCGCCCGCGCCTGGTGGGAAATGTTGTCCTTGTACTGCCCCTTCCACGCCCACATCCGCTCGAGGAAGCGCTCGCGCCCGAGCGCATGGCGGTTCGTCCCTTCCTTCGCCAGCTCCCGCTCGACCATGACCTGGGTGGCAATCCCGGCATGGTCGGTGCCGGGCAGCCACAGCGCGTTGTCTCCGCACATTCGCCGCCAGCGGATCACGAGATCCTGGAGAGTGAATTGCAACGCATGGCCGATGTGTAGCTTGCCGGTCACGTTCGGGGGCGGGATGAGGATCACGTACGGCGGCCTGGCCGACGGCAGCTCCGGCGTGAACGCTCCCGACGCCTCCCACCGCTCGTACCACCGCGCCTCGAACGAAGCAGGATCGAATCGTGTCTCCAGCAGCCCCAGCTTGCCCACGACAGCCTCCCACGCCCCAAGTCGCGGGAGTTTACCACCTTCCCGCCCACCGCCTGACACCGCTCCGGCAGCCAGCTTTCAACTGCGAACTGCAAACTGTGAACCGACCAGGCAGCACCTACAGCCAAGGGACGAGCTCCACACGGCGAAGGCCGGCGGCACGGCAAGCCTCGGCGGCGGCGCGGTACTCGGCCGCGGTGATCCGGCGGTCGAGCTCGCCGTACTCCCGCGCCAGATGGCAGGGGCGATACTGCGCCATCAGGTTCAGGTACGTGTCCGGCGAAACCTCGCCGGCGAGAAACCCGGCCACGGCGGCGGTGCCCGCCAGCCCTCCCGGCAGCACCAGGTGCCGCACGAGCAGCCCCTGCACCGCCAGCCCATCGTGATCCACGACGAGGTCGCCGACCTGCCGGTGCATCTCGCGCACCGCCGCCCGGTTGGTGACCGGGTAGCCGGCCGCGCCCGACAGTCGCCGCCCTGCGTCCTCGTCGGCGTACTTCATGTCGGGCATGTAAATGTCGACCACGCCGTCGAGCAGCTCCAGCGCCTGCCTCGACTCGTACCCGCCGGTGTTCCAGACCAGCGGCAGCCGCAACCCCGCCTCGCAAGCCAGCGCCAGCGCCTCGAGCGCCATCGGCAGCACGTGGGTGGGGCTCACGAGGTTGAGGTTATGGCGCCCCTGGTCCGCCAGCGCCAGCATGATGCGGGCGAGCGTCGCCGCGTCGACCTCTCGCCCCTCCCCGTGCTGCGAGATGTCCGCGTTCTGGCAGTACACGCAGCCCAGGTTGCACCACGAAAAGAAGACCGTGCCGGAGCCCCGCCACCCGGAGAGCACCGCCTCCTCGCCGTGATGCGGCCCGAACGATGCTACGACCGCCCGAACGCCAGTGTGGCAGCGCCCGACGGTACGCCGCCTGTCGATCCCGCACTGGTGGCCGCACAGCCGACACGCCTCCAGCTCCGCTCTCGCCCGTTCGACCCTGCGGCCGAGTTCCTCGCCGAGGCGGCGATAAGCGGGCACGGCAGTCATTGCCCCATGGTACGACGAAGGGGCCGCCGGCGCGGCCCCATGCCTTCTTCCGCCTTGCAGGCGCCGTTGTCTGTCGGAAAGACAGCGGAAACCACGTCTAGCTCTTGTGCTTGACGAGCTCCACCTCGAGCTCGATCGTCACCTCGTCACCGACGACCAGCCCTCCCGTTTCCATCACCTTGCTCCACGTCAGCCCGAAGTCCCTGCGGTTGATCCTCACGCGGTCGAACTCCAGACCGTAGCGGACGTTGCCCCAAGGGTCGGTGACCGGCCCCGTGACCCGGAACGGCAGCTCGATTTCCTTGCTCACGCCCTTGATCGTGAGCAACCCCGTCGCCACGTACCCCGCACCCCTCTTCTCGATCCGCGTCGACTTGAAGGTCATGGCGGGGAACTTCTGGACATCGAAAAAGTCGGCGCTGCGCAGGTGGTTGTCGCGGTCCGCGTTACCGGTGTTGATGCTGGTGACGCCGATGGTCACCTCGACCCCGGACTTCGCGAGGTCGTCCGGGTCGGCGATGACCGTGCCCTTGACGTCGCCGAACACCCCCTTCGTGTTGGCGACCATCATGTGCCTGACGCTGAACCCGACCACCGAGTGGGACGCGTCGATGACGTAAGTGTCGGCAGCGAACGCCGAGGCGGCGCTGCCGAGCAGCAACACGGACAGGAACACTTTTCTCATCGTCACCCTCCGTTTCTTTGAGAAGCCATCAAGAGTGCCAAAGACCCGCGCCGTGGCGCCGGGCCGGAACCGGCCTCGACAGCCCGCTCACGCACGATCCTTTCCGAGGCCCGCTCGTCGAGACCCAGCTTCCGGCACAGCGCGCCGAGGGTCTCCTGCTCCCGGGGCGAGAGCGCCGCCATGCGCCGCGCCAGGGCCGCCGCGTGGCGGGGGAACACCTCGCCAATGAGCTGCTGGCCGCGGGGGGTCAGCGAGACCACCTGCACACGCCGGTCCTCGTGGCGCCGCCGCCGCTGCACGAGCCCGGCGCGCTCGAGGTTGGCGAGCACCACGCTGGTGTTGCCGGAAGACCGCAGGAGCTTGCTCGCCAGCTCGTGCTGCGGCAGCGGGCCGAGGTGCATGAGGACCTCGAGGACGCCGAGCTGCCCGAGCGTCAGCCCAGCCTCGGCGAGCAACGGCTGGAGCGCGCCCGTGACCGAGTCGGCAGCCCTCATGAGCTTGATGTAGGCGTCGAGCGCCCGGCGCTCCTGCTCGCTTCCCTGATGCCGCGTCCCCATGCTCCAGCGACCCTCCGCTCATGGTGGACAATGCTTCGAATTCAAGAGATATTCCGTCTCAACACCATCCCGTTGTGAGGCCGGCAGTGCAGCGGATCAGCTTGCCGACAGCTTGCCGCGGAGCAGCTCGATGTTGCGCTGGAGTATGGTGTTGTTGGGCTCGAGCCGGGCCGCCTTCTCCCACAAGGCGAGCGCCTGGGCGAGGTCTCCGACGGCGGCTCGCTCCTTGCCCTGCTGGTACAGCTCGTCGGGTGTCGGAGCCTGCGGCGCTCCTCCGGCGGCACGGCCGGTGGCCAAGAACCTCTCGACGCGGCAGCGGACCTCCGCCTCCACCTTCTCGTGCAGCTCCGCCATCTGGCGATGCAGCTCCTCGCGGTTCTGCCAGCGCGGGCATTCCACCTCGCGCTTGACGAGTGCCTTGCCGCGGTAGGTCGCCACCGTGACGATGCGGCGCGGTATGCCCTCGATGACCTCGGTCTGCACCTGGAACAGCTTGCCTCCCACCTGCAACCCCGACAGCATGCCGCCGAGAGCCGCGACGCCGGGATCGGTGTCGCCCGAGGGCGGCGCCACAGCGCTGACCAGCGGCAGCGGCGGAGGCGGTTCCGGCAGTGCAGCCACCTCGGGGGCCGCCGTGGCCGACAGCTGGAATGGCTCTTCCGTTGGCTCCGCGGGCGCCGCCTCCTCGGGCAGGGCGCGGAACAGCTCTTCCTCCTCGGGCGAAAGCTCGACAGCCTCCGGCGCCTCCTCCGGCAGCGCGACGGTGGCTGCCGCGGTCGGCGCCGAGATGATCGCGAACCGCCCCTGCTGCAGTTCGAGGAGCTGCTCGAGCACCTGATCGGAGACACTCGCCTCGTCGAGGCGCCCGGCGACGAACGGCAGGCTCACGTCGATCCCCTCCCCGAACACCTCGAGCGCGCCCGTGAGCCCGGAGCGCTCGCACTGCCGGATGAGGGCCGTGAACGGGAGCTGATGGAGGTTGCCGCGCGTGACGCGCAGCCCGAAGGCGTTGGCCCGCCGCAGGTGGTTACGCACCTTGGCGCGCAGGAGGCTGGCTTCGATCGGCTTGACCAGGTAGTCGTCCGCCCCCTTGTCGAGACCGCGCGCGATCTGCTCGGGCCGGCTCAGGGAGGAGACGAAGATGAACGGCGTCTTGCGGGCTGCATGGCGGGTGCGGTACGTGTGCAGGAAGTCGAACCCGCTCATTTCGGGCATCCGGACCTCGCACAGGATGAGGTCCGGCACCTCGCGCCCGCAGAACCTGAGGGCGTGGTACGGCTCGTTGAACGTCTCGACCGTATAGCCGTCCTTCTCGAGGGCATCCCGCACGTAATCGAGCGCTGCGCGATCGTCATCGACTGCCAGTATCACCGCCGGCCTCCGTGCCCCGTGGCAGGTCGTCTGTGCTCTTCACGATCATCCTAGCATGGCCGCGTCCAGCCTCACGCCACTGGCTCGGGTTCCTCCGGGCAGGCAAGCAGTCCGCGCACCGCCTGCTCGGCGACCTCGGCCAGGGTGCGGCGATCGCGGTGCGGCGGCGCGATGGGCGGGCCGAAGCGCACCGCAGCCTCCACGACGCGGTGGCTGGCGAGGCGCAGCGCGTGCGCCAGGAACGGCTCGCCGTCGAACCACCCGACAACCTTCAGCCTCTCGGCATCCACCGCCTCGCCGTCGAGCCTCAGGTAGCGGATCGCCGCCGGCACTACCGCCGCCCGGGCGTCCACGGCCGCCTCGAACAGCCCGGTCCGAAAAGGCAGCATCCCGTCGCCCGAGGAGGTGCCCTCGGGAAACCCGATCACCGTGGCGCCTGCGGCGAGTGCCTGCGCCACCTGCTGGATGCCGCGCACGCCGGCCCGCTTGACCTGGCGGTTGATGAAGATCGTCGCCCCCGAGGACGCCAGCGCCCCGAACAGTGGCCAGGACTTCATGTCGTGGCGGGCGGCGAAAATGCAGGGGCCCACCCCACCGATCGTCGGGATGTCCACCCAGCCTTGATGGTTCGCCACCACGAGGCTGCCGGCGGAAGGCCGCTCCCCGCTCACCTGCACCCGGAGCCCCAGGCACCGCCGGCCTAGGCGCGCCCACCTCGCAATGTACGGGGCAGTCAGCCTCCAGCGCCGCGGAAACCGCGCCGCGACCGCGTGCAAGCCGCTGGCGACGACGCCCCAAGAGGCAACGGCGAACCAGCCCAGGCGAGCCATCGCCCGCCACCGGGCCCGGCCCGACGGCGGTGCCAGCAGGTCCTGCCCGGTCATCCGCGCCGCCGTCCCGCGAGGTCCACCCTCACTTCCTCGCCCTCCACTCGCACCTCGAACACCTCGAGCGGCAGCGCCGCGGGGGGCGAGAGCGCCTCGCCGGTCCGCAGGTCGAATTCGGCACCGTGCAGCGGACACTCGACCGTCAACCGGACGCGGTCCACGCTGCCTTCCGACAGGTCTGCCAGCGCATGCGTGCAGACCGCGCTCACGGCGTGAAACTGGGTTCCGAAGCGAAACACCGCGAGCTCGCGGCCGCCCGCCACGACGCGCCTGCCCTCGCCATCCCGGAAGTCCTGCACCTTGCCCACCGTCACGACACCCATGTCGCCTCCGCGCCCGGCATTGTACGGGCGGCCCTGGATGCCGCACAATCGGACCGGAGGGCGCGTGTGGCGAACGAGGCGATGACGATGCGGCACCACCTCGAGTACGCCGGGCTGCTGGCCGTGGCCGGCACGCTGCGGGCTTTGCCTCGCCCTCTGGCCCTCGAAGTCGGGGCGGCCATCGGGGCGCTCGGCTGGCGGCTCGGCATCCGCCGCCGCCTCGTGCTCTCCAACCTCGCCCAGGCGCTGCCAGCCCTCGCGCCCCGCGAAAGGCGCCAGCTGGCGGCGCGCGCGGCACGGAATTTCGGGCGCGTGGTGGCGGAGTTCGTGCGCTTTACCGGCCGCGACCGCACGCGCCTTGGCGAACTCGTCGAGCTGCACGGTGTCGAGCACCTGCGGCAGGCGCTCGATCGCGGCGAGGGCGCCATCGTCGTCACCGCCCATCTGGGAAGCTGGGCGCTGTACGTGACGGCCCTCGCCAATGCCGGCGTCCCCTCGGCCCTGCTCGTCGGTAAGCAGCACAACCCCAAGGTGGACGCTTTCATTCTCTCGATTCCCGGCGAGGCCGTGCACTTCATTTCCAAGGGTCGCGCGTCGCCGCGCGACATCCTCCGTTCGCTGAAGGAAAACCGTGCGGTGGTGATGGTCGCCGACCAGCACGCCGGACCGCGCGGCGAGGTGGCGCCGTTCCTCGGGCGGCCTGCCTCGACCTTGCCGCTGCCGGGCGCCCTGGCGGCCCGCCAGCGCACGCCGATCCTCGTCATGACCGGGCATCGCGTCACCCGGGGCACCCACCGGGTCGACATCGCGCCGCTGGAACTGCCGGCCGGCGGCGAAGAGGCGGCGCTGCGCCACGAGATCACGGTGCGCTGCAACGCTGCTCTCGGCGCCGCCATCCTCGCCCACCCCGACCAGTACTTCTGGTACCACCGGCGGTGGAGGGGTGAAGGCGGCTGATGGCTGTGGGTCGATGGCTCGCAACCACTCGCCGCGCCCCGTTGTGACGGCAGGTCGGTGCAGGGCCACACTTTGCTCCGGGAGGAGACGGCCATGGATCCCCGGATCGATTAGCTTCGGGAAGCCACTGCGGAGGAGCGGACCAGCTGGACCCGGTTTCCACACGGGTGGCACGGCGCGGACGGGCGAAGAGCGCGGTAGTATTTGACGAATCGATCCCTTGAGCGTGACTCGCGCGTGTGACTACAAATCTCGGGGTCGGAGCGGTACCCGGACGGTCGGTTCGACGCGGCGCGGGCTCGCGTCGAGGCCACTGGCTCGATCACCTGGAAGCGCGGTGGTGGCGCGATCTCGAGGGTTTTGAGGTTGTGCACGTGCTGCGGCGTCAGCTCGGTGCCCTGCGCGAAGCGGCCGGCCCCTCGAAACCGCCGCGCTGCAATCGGTCCATCTCCTGGCGAATCTGCCGCCAGGTCCGGCCGCAGCGGACCTCACAGACGCGCACCAGCAGCAACACGAGCCAGCACAGCAGCACGTGCGCCGCGATCCGGTCCGCCTCACGGTAGTAGATCGACCGAAAATCGAGGTCGGTCTTCAGCCATCGGCATCTCCGGCCGCTTGCGACGAACCCCGGTGAGAAGGGCTCAGTCCACCATCGCCCGCTCGGAGTGGGATCGGCGGCGTCGTTTGCCGCCGCACGGGGCACCGGGATCGAGAAGCTTCCTGATCTCGGTGTCAAGATCGAGCTGCGCCCCGAGCTTGAGGTGCCGCGCGAGTGTCTGCCGGGAGACCGTGGAAGCGATGCCGGCCAGGACGCGCTCGATCTCGAAGGCGTGATCCTGGCGGTTGGCAGGATGGGCACGCGCGAGACCGAGCAGCTCGAGCGCCCGCGCGCTCGCGCCGCGCCGGTGCAAGACCTCGGCGGCGCTGATGATGGCAGGTAGCGCCGTCACCACCGAGGCACCCCGTTCGTAGCGCTGCAAGACCTCGCGCCAGGTGGCCTCCGCCTCGTCGAGGTGGCCTGCCGCCGCGTGTGTGTACGCCAGGTTTCCAAGAAGCAGGCCCACCAGATAGTCGGCGCCGATCTCCCGCGCGATGGCCAGGGCGTCGGCATAGAGCTGGCGCGCCTGCACGAGCTCCCCCGTGACGCGAAACGTCTCACCGATGACCGTGAGCACGTAGGCCTCGCCCCGGCGATCACCGCTCTCACGGCAGAGAGCGAGCGCTTCCTCGTAGTGCGAGCGCGCGGCATCGAACGCGCCCTGGGCCTCGCGCACGATCCCCAATCCAGTCGCCGCCTCCTCCACGAGGGCGACATCACCCGCCGACCGAGCCGATGCGAGCACCTCGCCGAACAGCGTCTCGGCGCGCTCGAGATCCCCGTGAAAGTACGCCATCATGCCGAGCTGGTTGGTGGCGGTCCGCTCGTTGGCGCTGTCGCCGATCTCGCGGGCCATGGTGCGCGCGGCCTCGAACAGGATGTCGGCGTCAGCGTGGCGTCCCTCCTCGAGTGCGACACGACCTCTGAGCACCCGGCACATCGCTCCAGTCGAGCTGGTCCCGACTCGATCGATCGCCTCGTCAAGCAATGCCCGTGCCTCGTCATGGCGCCCCTGCCAGTACGCGCATGCCCCCAAATGGGCCGTGGCCGTGCTATGCCGTCGGCCTCCAGGGTCATCGATCAGGAGCGCCGACCGCAGATCCTCCCCGGCGCGCTCGTACCGCCCCATGCGGATGCGCAAGCTCCCCCGCGCCACGAGTAGATCGAGACACAGGTCGGGCTCTTTCCCTTTGAAGGCTTCGACCGCTTCAGTGACGAGAGCCTCGGCGCCGTGCAGCCAGCCACGTGCCTGAGCGTAGATCGCCACGCTCTCCAGGCAGTCGACGATCACATCCGGCCGCCCCGCACCGAGCGCCCAGCGCCACGCTGCCTGGATGTTGTCCAGCTCCTCCGCGATCTCATCGAGAAGACGATTCCCCCTGCTGCGCAGTGGGACCGCCAGTAGACTCCGAAGCCTGCGAGCAAAGAACTCGGCATGCTTGCGGTGCGCCCGCTCGTGCGCTGTCGGCATTCGCTTGAGCTCGTCAAAGGCGAAGTGCCGCAAGAGCTCGTGGATGGTGTAGCGCCCGGTGGCCTCAAGGCGCACGAACGAACTGTCCACAAGACGTCGCAAGCCCGCCGGCGAGGCGCCGGCCACCGTCTCGGCGGCTTCCCGCGAGAACCCTCCTGCAAACACCGAGAGACAGGCCAGCACCGCGCGGTCTGCGTCATCGAGGTGCGACCACGACGATTCGAAGACGGCACGCAGCTCCGTACCGGACTCGCCGAGAAACCCCGGGTGGCGCCTGATCTCACCGGCGACCTGATGGAGGGACAACGAGCCGAGCCAGCCGGCAGCCAGCTCGATGGCGAGGGGGAAGCCTTCCACGGCGTGACAGATTCTGGCAATATCGAAAAGATCGCGCGGTGTGGGGGAGAAGGAAGCTCGCACACGCCGCGCACTCTGCAGAAACAGCTGGCAGGCCGGGCTGCGTTCGACACCGCGGCCACCCGGCGGCGGCACCCCCAGCCCGGAAATCTCGATCGTCCAGGCGCCCTCCAACGGCAGCCGCACGCGGCTCGTGACGAGAATCGAGAGGAGCGGCGCTCCGGCCAGAAGCTCAGCCAGGACATGCGTCTGGCTCAGGCTATGCTCAAAGCCGTCGAGGATGAGGAGTGCCTTCTGCGGGCGCAGGAAATCCACGAGCCGCTCGCGTGACTTCACCCCTCCCGGCGCCGGCTGCGTGCCGGCAAAGAGGGCCTTGGCCACCGCCTCGTAGAGGCCTCCACCTCTGCCCTCGTCCTGCGGCGTCACGAACCAGACCCCGTCGCAGTGCACACCGCCCGACCCGGCCGCAGCCAGTCGCCGGAGCCCGAGCTGCAGCGCCAGCCGCGTCTTGCCGATGCCACCGGGTCCGAGCAGGCAGATCAGCCGGCAGTCGGGAGTCGCCAGAAGCCGCTCGAGACTCTCGATCTCGCTCTCGCGTCCGAAAAAAGGCGTGATCTGGGCGGGCAGGTTGTGTCGGACGAGCGCAGCACACGGCGGCTCGCCGACACCCGCCGCGCCACGCAGCCTCGCCGCCATCCGGGTGGTTTCGGCGGTCGGCGCGATCTGGAGCTCTGCGGCGAGAATCCGCCGGCACTGCTCGAACTGGGCCAGTGCAGCAGGTACATCCCCCGCCAGGGCGAGGATTTCCATCACCGCCCGATGGGCGTCCTCCCGCCACGGATCAAGAACCACCAGCTCACGCGCGCTCGCCAATGCCGCCTCAAGCTCCCCTCGCTCGCGGCGCGCGGCGACCTGGGCGCGAAGCACCTCGATCGCTGCCGCGCGCAATCGCTCGCGCTCGATGGCGAGCCACTCCTCGAACGCGTCGGCATCCAGGATGGAAGTGCCCTCGAGCAGCTCGCCACGCCACGTGGTCATGGAGACGGCACCACCGTCCCATCCCGGATCGGCGCCACGTCGCAGCGCATCGCGAGCCGCGAGCAGCTCCAGCACGTCCACAACCACGTTGTCGGAGGGCGCGAACGCCACGTGACTGCGGTTGGCGCTCACGATACCGGCGCCACACGCGGCAAAGGTGCGCCGGAGATCCCACAGTGCATGGCGCAGATTGCGAGCCGCGCGCGCGTCTGGCAGGTCGGGCCAGAGCATGCGCTGCAGCTTGCCTCGCAGGTGCTCGCCCGGCGCCAGCGCCAAGTAGGCGAGCAAGGCGCCCGTCTTGGCGGATTCGAGATGGATTGCGCCGCTCGCACCCTGGATGTGTAGCCCGCCGAGGAGGCGAACCGACACACACCCTGGGGAGCCTGGGCGGAGCGTGTCCACTGTGCCCTCGTGACCGCCTGGGCCATCGTACATCACTGCGCGTCGACCCCTCAACGCACCCTCAACGGTGCCCCGATACGCTTTCCGTCGCGCATCTGAGCGTGCCAGGGAGGTGGCTCGTGACCAACCGCCTGCGGATGTATCACCTTGTACCGCTTCTGCTTGTGGCCCTTTCGCTCAGCCCTGGTTGGGCCGTCGGCGCCGCGGTGACGCTGCAGGTCCCGGCAGGGGCCGTCAACGGCGAGGTCATCCAGGTGAAGGTTCAGGTCGTCGGCGGCAGCGAGGGGATCAGCTTCGAGACCGAGGGCCTCCAGTACGTGCGGGGGTACTTCGATCATTGCGGTTTCTGCGGCAAGCCGTGCCTGGTCAACGACACGATTCAGCGATGCCCGAGTCCTCCAGACGCCTGCTGCGGTCCCTACTGCCTGAGCTGCTCGTACGACTCCTCCCACGAGTTCTCCGACCGCTGGTACGGCGGACCCACAGTGGAGTACCGGGTCAACGCGTGCCTGGGCCCCAACCCCACGCGGGCGCGGATTCGCGGCAAGTGGTACGGCGGGAGCCACGAGGGACCCTTCTACACTCCCTGGTACGAGATCGCAGTCGGCAACCCGATCGTGGCCTCGTTCAACTACACGCCCGCCGACCCGCTCTGTGCCGGGGACCCGATTCTCTTCATCAACACAAGCTGCGGCGGTACCGAGTGGAGCTGGGAGTTCGGCGACGGGGAAAGCGCCGAAGGTCGCACCGTCGTGCACACCTTCGCCAATCCCGGCAGCTACCCGGTGACGCTCACCGTGACATCCTCCTCGGGGATCGACACCGAGACCCGCACGCTCGATCTCCGTAGCGATTGCGCAACCCTGCAGGGAGGCGTGACCGACGGGGTGGACGGGACGCCGCTTGCCGGCGCGACAGTGGAGATCACACGCGCCGGCTGGAGCAAGAGCGTGGTGACCGCTCACGGCGGCCAGTACGCGACCCGGGTTGCGCCGGACTACACGTACACCCTGGTTGGCAGCTATCCCGGATACTTCGACTCCCCTCCGGGCAGCGCCTCACCCGGCGCCAACGAGACCGTCACCGTCGACCTCTCCCTCGCCCCGGAGCCCGAGGACTGGACCTCTCCCGAGCTCACCGCGCTGGCCAACCTGGGGCGCCAGTACGACGCCATTGCCGACCCGGTCAACCTCTTTGTCGGCAACTTCTTCCTCACTCGCACGCTGTTCGCCTTTCCCGGTCGCGGGGGCATGGATCTGGCATTTGCCGCAGGCTACAACTCGTATCTCGCCGGCAGCGACAGCCCCCTCGGCTTCGGCTGGACACACAGTCTCGCCATGCGCGTCGAGGCAAACGGCGCCGACCACACGGTCGTCATGCCCGACGGCAGCCGTCGGTTCTTCAAAAAGAGCGGCACCACCTACACCCCGTTCAACTGCGCGACGACATCCGTCCTCGCCGACCGCTCGCCGGACGGCTGGAGCCTCACTTTCCCGGACGGCACAGCATGGCTGTTCGACGCCTCTGGCCGGCTGGAGAAGATCACCAACCCGCGCAACCACTCCATCACCCTCACCCACTCCACGCAGCTTGACCGCGTCACCGACTCGATGGGACGGCAGATCGACCTGTCGTGGGCCGGAGGACGGATCGCCAGCATCACGACGCCGGCCGCTGGCGGCCCCACCGCGCAGTTCACCTACGACGGCGCCGGCAACCTGACCGCCATCACCGACGCCCGCGGCCACGCATGGACGTTCACCTACGACGGCCAGCACCGCCTGCTCACCGAGACCGACCGCCGCGGCGTCACGGTGCTCACCAACACCTACGCCGGCGACGGGAGGATCGCCTCCCAGGCAGACGCCGGCGGACAGACCACGACCTTCGCGTACACACCGCTCGCCGGGGGGCGCCTGCAGGTGGTGGTCACGCCGCCCTCAGGCAACGCGATCACCCAGGTGTACGGCGCCAACGGCCAGCTCCTGCGGGTCACCGACGGTGAGGGCCACACCGCGTCCTTCGGCTGGGACGCCCAGGGCAATCTCGCCGCCGCCACCGACAAGCTGGGTCACACGCTGGCGTTCGAGAACGACTCCCGAGGCAACCTCGTCTCGGCCACCGACCGCCTCGGCAACACCACCACGGTGACCTACAGCAGCCTCAACCAGCCGGCGGAGATTTCAAGCCCCATCGGCACGACCCGGCTCACCTATCTCGCCAACGGCAACCCGAGCGACCTCTGGCTGCCCGACAAGCACCTCGCCCTTTTGAGCTACGACGGCCAGAACCAGCTCACCTCCGCAAACCACAACGGGCGCACGTGGAAATACCAGTACAACGCCCAGGGCCTGCGCACCCGCATCGAGGACCCGACCGGCAAGGCGCACCTCATGACCTACGACGCGGCCGGTCGGCTCACGCAAGTCACGCTTCCCGACGGGCTGGGGACCTTCCAGTACACCTGGGACGCCAACGGCAACCTTGCGACCCTGACCAACCCGGCGGGCCACCAGACCACCTTCACATACGACGCAGAGAACAACGTGACGAGCCGCACCTTCGTGCCTATGAGCGCCACCGAGTCGCTCACCTACGACACCCTGGGGAGAGTGCGGACCCACACCGACGCCATGGGGGGGGTGACGACCTTCACCTACGACGTCGACTCCAACCTCGTCAGGGTCACCGACCCCGACGGCGTCACTACCCAGTTCGCCTACGACCGCCGCAACCTGCTCCGCACGATCACCTACCCCAGCGGCAGCCAGGAGACGATCAGCCGCGATGCCAACGGCCGCGAGACCGCTCTGGCCAACAGCCTGGGGCACACGTGGCAGGCTGCATTCGACGCCGAGGGCCGCACCACCGAGGTGCGCGACCCCTTGGGCGCGGTGACCAGGCTGCGACGCGGACCGGACAGCCGCGACCTCACCCTGACCAACGCCGTGGGGGAGAAGGACCGGCTGGTCTACAGCGCGCTCGGGGAGCCCACCACCGTCACTGCAGCCAACGGCGACGGCATCACCACCGAGTACGACCTCTTCGGGAGCGTCGGCCGTCTCGTCGACGCCCGTGGCAGCGAGTGGCGGCTCGACTACGACAAGGCGGCCAGGGTCACCTCGGTGAGGGGTCCAGACGGCGCGAGCGAGCGCTACGCATACGACGCGTTGGGACGTCTGACCACCCTCACCCGGCCTTCGGGGGAGCAGCTCACCTTTCAGTACACCCCCGAAAGCCGCCTCAGCCGCATCACGCTGCCCGGCGGCAGCCAGGTCACCTTCGCCTACGCCTACAGCGCCGCGGGGCTCGTGGTCACGGTCACCGAACCCCTGGGAGTCTCCACCCTCACCTATGACAAGCTGGACCGCCTGATCGAGCGGACCGACGCCCAGGGCAACACCGTGAAGTTCGCCTACACCCCGGCCGGACGCCTCGCCACCGTCACCTACCCCGGCAACCGCGTCCTCGCCTACACCTACGACGGCGCCGGGCGGTTGCAGCGCCTTGCAGACTGGACGGGCAAGGTCACGACGGTGCACTACGACGCCGTGGATCGGCTCTCCCGTATCGATCTTCCCAACGGTACCGCCACGGTCTACACCTACGATCCGAACGGTCAGCTCACCTCGCTCACCCACCTCGGCACCGGCGGATCGGCGCTTCTGTCCTACGCCATCACCCGCGACGCGCTCGGCCGCGTGACCTCGATGAGCTCGACCGGCACCCTGGCGCCGAACCCGGGCGACGCAAGCCGGGAGCGCGGCGTGGATCCCGCCAACCGGCTGCTCTTCGAGAACGCCGGCGCCGCGTTGACCACCTTCGCGTTCGACGCCGACGGCCGGCAGGTCGAGCGCCGCCAGGGGGCGGAGGTCACCACCTACAGCTACGACCCCCATGGCAACCTCTCCGGCGTCGCCGCTGGCGGTCACACGACCACCTATGTGCGGGACTTCGACGGCTCCTGCCTGCGCACGGTAGCGGACGGGGTCGAGACCCGCTACCTGCGCGACGGCAACGAGCTGTGGGCGACGCTGGACGCCGCCAACACCCCGACGCGCTTTTTCATCGGCGCCGGCTCGATCCTGTACACCCTCGACCCCGCCGGCACCGCCCGCGTCCTGCACACCGACCCGCAGGGCAACGTCGTCGGGGTCACCGACGGGAGCGGCACGCTCGTCGCCCGCTTTGCCTACGACCCCTACGGTCGCACGCTGGCTGCCGAGGGACAGAGCGAGCTCGGCTGGCTGGGCGGACACGGCGTGGTCACCGACGACAACGGTCTCCTCCACACGGGTGTGCGGATGTACGACCCGGCTAGCCGCCGCTTCCTCACCGAGGACCCCCTCGGCGTGCTCATGGCTCCCAACCTCTACGCCTACACCGACGGCGATCCGCTGAACTTCGTCGATCCAAGCGGACTCCAGTCAGCAGCCCCTCTGCCGTGGCCACGGCAAGTCTTTGCGGGCTCGCTGTCATACCCGACGCCGCGCATGCCAACCGGGTGGGCACCCGATACGTTTGGCGCCCACGTCAACTGGATCGAAGAGGGCCTGAAGCTGGGCCGCGACGCCGGTTACCTGGCTCCGAGCCCAGACTTCCCTGTCAAGGTCGGCGAGGTCTACGTCACGAATACTTCAGCGGAGGAGTTTCTCCGGTTTCAGGGGACGCAATACGAGCGCCAAGTCATCGGGATCGACTACTGGCGCGAGGTGGGGCCTCCGAAGTATTTTCCTGCAGCGAACAGACAGCAGGTTCAGAGAACCGCGAACCAGTGGGCTCGCAAAGGGGTCAAGTCGACATGGACAACCAGCGGCAAGAGCGTGAGCGGGCAGCTTGTCCGGGGCATCGAGGGGGGGGCCCAGCGAACCCTGGCCAGCAAGGCAGTGGGAAGCTCGGCCGGCCGTCTGCTGGGAAGGTTCATCACCCCGGACGTCCTGCCGATGGTCGGGTACGAGACCGCCCGATTCGCCTCCTCCGACCTCGTCTACATCTACAACGAGAACACCGGTCGCTACGAGTCGGGCGATGAGGTGGTCGCCAACTCGTTCCTTCCCGGACAGGTGGCGGCGTGGGCGCCGCCGGAGGACAGCCTCTTCGAGTTCAAGAAACGGCTGCACAAGATCAGGAAGGACTTCTTTGCCGGCCTCAAGCGCAACGCGCTGTCCAAGTGAGGAGGCAAACATGCTCGACACATCCAGCCGTCACGCCTGCACCTGCAAGGGAGGACCCGTCATGAGGACGAGCATGCGCCTGACACTCGCCACCGCTGCAGCGCTGCTGCTGTCTGCCGCGGTCTTCGCCAAGACCACCGTGCAGTACGACGCCAAGGGGCGCGTGGTGCGGGTGGACTACGGCGGCGGCCGCATCGTGACCTTCACCTACGATGGCGCCAACAACCTCGTCGCGGAGACGGCGTCGGCTCCGGGAGAAACCCTGGGCGTGGCCGTCAGCCCTTCCGGAGGCGGCACGGTGCTCGGCTCCGGCATCGCTTGCCCCTCCGATTGCACCGAGACCTACTCGGGCTTCCCCACGGTCGCTCTTGCCACTGTCCCGGCTCCAGGCTGGGTATTCCTGGGGTGGGGAGGGGCGCTTTCGGGATCGCTGAACCCGGCCTCGCTGAAGATGACCACAGACGCCGCAGTGGCCGCCTACTTCGGTGCCGAGAGCGGCGACACCGACGGGGACGGCACGCCTGACGTCGCCGAGACCGGAGCGGGAGGTGGCACGTTCGGCTACGACGGCAACCGGGATGGCGTCCCTGACTACCAGCAGGCCAGCGTGGTCTCGTTGCCAACGTTCAACGGCGCCTCCTATGTCACCCTGGCGGTGGAGCCACCGGCGGTTCTCACCGGGGTTGCCGCGGTGGACAACCCCTCTCTCGGAGACACCCCCCCGGGCGTCGGCTTCCCCTTCGGCTTCTTCGCCTTCACCATCCAGGGTGTGGCACTCGGGGGCTGGGTCAACCTCGACATGTTCTTCCCGCCGTCGCAGCTCACCTCCTACTGGAAGCACGGCCCTACACCGGACAACGTAGCGCCGCACTGGTACGAGTTCGTGCACTATCACCCGGCGCTGCCCGGCGCGGAGATCTGGCCAAAGAGCGGTTACGTGCAGGTGCGGCTGTTCCTGCAAGACGGCGCCAAGGGGGACGACATCGCGACCCCCGACAGCATGATCGTCGACCAGGGTGGACCTTCCGGGCAGATCGTCGCCGCGATCTCCGTGACTCCGACCGCCCTCGATTTCGGTCTCCTGAGGGCAGGCCAGGACGCCATCCTGCCGGTGACGGTGCAGTCCACCGGGCAGGCTGCACTGGTGCTCGGGGCTGTCGGCGGCGGCAACCCCCTGGCTGCGCCGTTTTCGATCGCCAGCGACGGTTGCTCGGGCCGCACCCTCCAGCCCGCCGAGAACTGCGTGCTCGGCGTGCGCTTCGCCCCCACGGCGGCTGGCACCTTCAACGACAGCTTCGACATCCCCTCGAACGCCGGCGCCGCGGTGGTGACGGTGACCGGGCAGGGAGAGCTGGCCGAGCCGATCCCGACCCTCGGCGGGGTCAGCTTGACGGTGCTGGCGCTGCTGTTGATCGCGCTCGGAGGGTGGTACGCCGCTCGCCGCGCCGGGTGACGGCCACCGGCGGCGAGCCAGCCTCCTTGAGCGGAATCCGTCGCGAGTGTCAGCGGATGAACCGCCCCGGTTGCGTGGACACTGGGTTGAGCGCTGCTCACGCTGCCACCCCCAGGCCAGCGGTCAGGACCTGGCGGGCGGCGGTGGGGGTCGTGAAGCCGTGCTTGTCGACGAGCCAGCCGTGGTTGGAGCGGCGCCGGAAGGCATCGAGGGCGGCTTGCAGCTCGTCCACGGTGGCGAACGATCCACAGCAGCTGTTCCTTCAAGGTGCGGATGCAGCGCTCGGCGCAGCCGTTGCCTTCCGGCTCCCGGCTGAACGCCGGCGAGGACTCGATGCCCGGCAAGCGCAGCTCTCCCTGGACGTGATCGCTCATGAACTGGCTGCCGTGGTCGTGGTGCAGCGCGGGGTCAACGGCGCGTCCCCAGGGACGGCAAGGTCGGCGGCGCCGGCTTCGAGATCAGCTTCAACTGCTACCTCTACCGCCACACCCCGCCTCGGCCCCTCGAGGAGATCGAGGCCGAGATCCGGCGGTTCGAGCAGGACGTCTTGCGGATGCTGGCGGAAGTGACGGGCGGGCCGGCTGGCAGGCTGACACACAATGTCGGCACTTGCTAAGAAAGTACCTACGTTTTCTGGTTTGGAGGCGTGATGCTGAACGTCGGGGGTTGCACATAGTCCCCGACGTTTCGCAACGCAAACTTCTCTGGCGTGTGGAAGCGTAGACAGATCGGCATAACTGCATACACTTTCACACATGCCGGCACCCGCCGAGACCCGACTGCTTGCCTTCGTGAGGCGCCAGGGCGTGATCACCGCCAAAGATGCCGCAAGAACCGGCTCTCCACCGCGCCGGCGGATCTGGCGGGGGCCATCGCAGGCATCGCCGGCTTCGTCGTGCCCGTGCTCGCCGCCACCGCGCGTGGCACCGCGTTCGCCGGAACATGGCCGCCGGGAGGGCCGTGGTCGTCAGCAGGTACGCATACAGGAGGTGCACCTCGATGATCAGCGCCAGCTTCGACAGTACCAAGACCCCGCTGCAGGAACTCCTCGCGCGCGCCGACAGGGGCTCGCTCCAGCTCCCCGACTTCCAGCGCGGCTGGGTCTGGGACGACGAGCGCATCCGCAGCCTGCTCGCCAGCGTCTCGGTGTCGTTTCCAATCGGCGCCCTCATGCTGCTCCAGACCGGCGGCGAGCACGTGCGCTTCAAGCCGCGCCCGCTCGCTGGCACGGACCCGCGGCTGCGCGAAGTCCAGCCGGAGACGCTCATCCTCGACGGCCAGCAGCGCCTCACCTCGCTCCACCAGGCGCTGATGAGTGCTTCAGCGGTCGACACTAGGGACGCCAAGGGCAAGCCGATCCGGCGCTGGTACTACCTTGACATGAAGAAGGCGGTCGCCAACGACGACGACCGCGAGGACGCGGTGCTGAGCGTCCCCGAGGACCGCCTGGTCAAAACCTTCGGCGGTGAGATCACGCTCGACGTGACGACGCCGGAGCGCGAGTACGCGGCGGACCTTTTCCCGCTCAACCGCATCTTCCAGAGCGCCGAGTGGCGCCAGGCCTTCAACAGGCACTGGAACTACGCGCCCGAGAAGATCCAGCTCTATGACGCCTTCGAGCGCGAGGTCGTCAAGCGCTTCGAGCAGTATCAGGTGCCGGTCATCGAGCTCAAGAAGGAGACGCCCAAAGAGGCCGTCTGCCTCGTCTTCGAGCGCGTCAACACGGGCGGGGTGGCACTCAACGTCTTCGAGCTGCTGACCGCCGCCTTCGCGGCCGACGACTTCCAGCTCCGCGACGACTGGAACGCCCGCGAGCAGCGCCTTAAGAGCCAGTATCCTGTCCTGCGCAACCTGCAGAACGACGACTTCCTGCAGGCCATCTCGCTGCTGGTGACGCAGGCACGGCGGCGGGAAGCGATCGCGGCCGGCGCCGCCGCCGACAACGCGCCCGGCATTAGCTGCAAGCGCAAGGACATCCTGAAGCTCGAGGTCGGCGACTGGAAGGCGTGGGCCGATCGCGTCGAGGCCGGCTTCGTGCACGCGGCGCGCTTCCTATACGGCCAGAAGATCTTCAAGGCGCGCGATCTCCCCTACCGCACGCAGCTCGTTCCACTCGCCGCGATCTTCGTGGAGCTGGGCCAGGACGGCGAGACCGAAGGGGCACGCCAGAAGATCGCGCGCTGGTACTGGTGCGGCGTGCTGGGCGAGCTCTACGGCGGTGCGATCGAGAGCCGCTTCGCCCGGGACCTCCCTGAAGTCGTGGCCATGGTGCGCGGTGAGAACGTGGAACCGATCACGATCCAGGAGTCGAGCTTCCAGCCGAACCGTCTGCTCACGCTGCGCACGCGCAACAGCTCCGCGTACAAGGGGCTCTACGCGCTCCTCATGCGTGACGGCGGACGTGATTGGCGTACCGGCGAGTCGATCGAGGCACAGACCTTCTTCGACGACAAGGTGGACATCCACCACATCTTCCCCGAGAAGTGGTGCAAGGAGGCCGGCCTCGATCCGGGCATCTACAACAGCATCATCAACAAGACCGCGCTCGCCGCGCGCACCAACCGCCAGATCGGCGGCCATGCGCCGTCGAAATACCTGCCCGCCATCGAGAAGGCGGCCGGCGTCGGCGCGGCGAAGATGGACGAGATCCTGCGCTCACACTGCATCGCGCCCGAGTATCTGCGCGCCGACCGCTTCTGGGAGTTCTTCGCCGAGCGCGCCGAGGCGCTCCTCCAGCGCATCGAGGCGGCCACGGGCAAGACCATCGCGCGCGCGCCGGAGACCTTCCGCGCCGGCGTCGTGGCCGAGGCCTACGACGAGGGGCCGAGGGAGTGGGACGGCGAGGAACCGCTCGAGGAGGCCGCGTCGTGAGCAACGTGGCAGCAAGCCGTGCGCCCGACGGACCTTGCACCACCTCGACGGGCGCCCGCCGGTCGCGGTCCCGAGCATGTGTTCGTCCGTGCTATGCGGACCCGCAGAACGCCTCCGGCAAGCCCGAGGAGGAGGCGATCACCGCGCCTGGCCGCTGCGTCCGTGGCGCTGCGCATCGCCGTGGTGCGCGGACAACGGCGGGAATACCCCGTGCTGCGCCGACCGGCCGAAGTCGAGGTGGCTCGACAAGGATTGGCGCAGAAGGAAGCACCAGCATTTCGGTGGTGTCAACGCCTACCGCACCTGCGGCCTCGTTGGCGCGTTGCAGTGGGAAGACAACCTGCTGGCGCCGACGGACGCAGTCCTGGGAGTCAACTCGACGATCCGCAGCCGGCCGCCGAGTCTGCCTCGGAGACGAAAGACCCAGTCCACCTCGTTGTTCATCGCTCCGTCGTCTCCGCCCGCGCCAGCTCGTCGAGCACCTCGCGGGCCAGGATGCCGGGAAGCAGGTCGGGGCCGCGGTCAGCGAGCAGGCGCTCGGCCTCGGCGCGGGCCTGTTCGGGGCGGCCGACCGCGGCCAGAGCGTGGGCGCGCAGGGCGCGGGCGAGGTCCTGGTACTGGCGGGTGCGCAGGTCCCAGGTGGCGTCCCACTGCAGCTCGTTCACCAGGCGGTTGAGGAGGTGGAGCGCGTCGCCGCTGGCGCCGGTGGACAGCAGCACGGCGGCGTGCGCCGCCAGGCCCAGCGGCGCCCCCTCGAAACCGGCACGGACGTACTCGTCCATCGCCGCGGCGTCGGCAGCCGAGGCCTGCTTCAGCCGCCAGCGGGCCAGGCAGGCCACCGCCTCACCCTCGTCGGCGAACGGCGACGAGCGCAGCCGGCCGTCGGCCGCCGTGGCCTCGTCCCACCACAGCCTGGCCCGCGCCCAGAACGCCGGCACCAACCCGGCGTGCATCTCGGTGGGCGCGTTCACAAACCTCACCCAGGCGGCGATGGCGCGCTCCAGTTCTGCGCCGTCGCGAGTCTCCACGGCCAGATCGAGCAACAGCCGCTGCGCGTCGAAGCCGGAGCGGGGGGAGTGCCCGCTCTCGACCAGTCGCCAGGTGCGCGCCACGGCGTCGGGAATCCTGCCCTCCATCGCCTCGAGATTGGCGAGGCGGAACGCCACGTCCTCGTTGGACACCGCCGGCAGCAGCACCTCGCGGGCCCGCGCCGTGGCGCCGACGCGGGCGAAGGCGCGCGCTGCGGCCAGCGCCAGCATCGCCCGGTAGGGCGGCTCGGCCAGCAGCTCCGCCATCTCCGATTCGAGACGGCCCACCTTCGCCTCGACCAGCGCTGCAGAACCGACCGCGTCCCCGTTGAGCAGGCCGGCGATGCGCGCGAGAATCTTGCCCCTCTGGGCGAGCCGATCCCAGCCCCAGTTGGGGCCCTCAGGGTTGCCGCGGGCATCCACCCGCACCCTCTTCCCGTTGAACACCGCCGCGAAGCCGTCGTCGGCAGCCGGCACGATGTACGACCCGCCTTCGCCCTCGCGCCGCCACAGCTCGGCAGAGAGGGGGACGTAAAGCAGCCAGCGCGACGTGGGCGTTGCCTCCATCCCGTAATCTGGCGACAGAAGTGTTCCCGAAACAGCCTTCCGGCGCAAGCCGGGCGGCACGACGCTCCACACTCCGAACACCGGCTGCATACCCAGCCGGTTGTTGACCCCGACGACGGCGATCTGGCCAGACCGACCGGGCACCGCCGCGAGGTCCATCAGGTAGCCGCTGTGGTCGAGCGCCCAGTCCCACACCCCGTGGCGGGGCCAGTAGAGCAGCACCTGGTTGGGAAAGAACGAGCGCTGCCGGGCGTTGAGAAGCACCTCGGGGGCGCCGTCGCCGTCCACGTCGGCGAGCGTGATACCCACCGCCAGACGCAGCGGGAAGGGGTGGTTCCACGACCGCACGAGCTGTTCGGGACGGATGTGGGTGGTCAGCGCACCGGAGCGGTTGACGATGAGGAACTCACTCAAGGGCAGTCGATCGCTGCGCAACCCCGACCCGGTCTCCGGATACGCCGCGACCAGCACCTCCTCGAGGCCGTCGCCGTCGAGGTCGGCGCGCTCCACCTGCTGCACCGGGTTCTCCAAGGTGTGCCGCCAAGTGGCGCGGCCGCGCCGGTCGTACCCCGCCACCTCGCGCCCCGCCGCCTCCACCCGCACCGTGGCGCCGCGCGCCAGCGCCCGCCAGCCGGCGAGGCTGGCGCCGGCGACCAGCAGGACCGCCGCGGCGGCGGCCAGGCTCCGCCACGGCGGCCGTCGCCCCACCTGGCCGCTGGCCAGGGAGCGCTCGACCTCGGCTGCGCTGGGCCGGCGGCGCGGCTGGGGGTCGAGCATGGCGGCCAGCAAGCGCGCCAGCCAGGCGGGAGCATCCGGGCGCTCGGACCGCAACCGAGGCGGCCGGCTGGACTGGCGCTTGACCAGCGTGGCGACGGCCGTGTCGCCGCGAAACGGTATCTGCCCAGTCAAGCACTCCCACAGCACCAGGCCCAGGGCGTAGACGTCGCTGGCCGGCGTCAGATCGTCGCCCGTGGCCTGCTCCGGGGCCATGTAGGCGGGGGTGCCGACCACCATGGCGGTTTCGGTCACGGTGATCCCAGGCTCCAGCGACCGCGCCAGTCCGAGGTCGCAGAGCTTGGCCGTCCACCGGTGGCCACCTGTCGAATCGCTCTCACCCCCGGCGCCGGCGAGCAGAATGTTGCTGGGCTTGACGTCGCGGTGGATGAGCCCCCGGCCGTGGAAAAAGGCCAGCGCCGAGGCCACCTGCCGGCCGAGAGCGATGGTCTCGTGCACCGGAAGCGGGTTCCCTGCCGCGAGGACTGCCCCGAGACTGGCGCCCGCGACCAGCTCCATGCTCAGGAAGCGCAGTCCGTCGACCTCGTGCAGGTCGTACACCGCCACCACGTGCTCGTGGTGGCCGCGGGCCACCCGCACCTCCCGCCGCAGCCGCTCCAGGGACCGCGCCGCGGCCAGATACGGGTGGATGACCTTGACCGCCACCCGCTGGCGAAGTTCGAGGTCCTCCGCCTCGAACACCACGCCGCTGCCCCCCGCGCCCAACACCGGCCCAAGTGCGAACCTCCCGGCCAAGGTCTCGCCCGGCTGCGGGATGCGCCGCCATACCTGCTCCGGCCTCGGCTCGTGACCCGGCTGCCAAATCGGGGTCCGCTCCGCGTCCTCTGCCATGGCCCTGGCCAACCCCAAGCCTCACCGCTGGCGCGATAGTACACGACTCCGCGACGTCAGCGCTGCGCCGCGGATCGGGTGCAGCGCCGGCGCGCCTCGCCCAGGAGGACGGCACGCGCCACGGTCAGCACTTGCCCCCTGAGGGTGGACGTTCCAGCCCAGCCGCCATCGGCACCGTCCACACGGACCTGGGAGCTCACCCTGCGCGCCGGCCAGCCCGAAGCCGGCCGGCAAGCACATCCGCGACTGGAGACGAGATGGTCCTGCCGGTCGACACCGGAACCCCCATTGTCCCGGATGACCTGCTCCTCGACCTCGAAGTGGACCCGGACTCCGCTTTCACCACCTCACCCACCGTTCCCGGAGGAACGGGCGGTGGTGGTGCACGGTGCGGACCTCTTCGCTCGGTTGAACATCAGCGCGACACACAAGTGCTGAAAGGTTAAGAGAATACAAGGTCATTGTGACCTGGCGAGGCGGAAGCCGAGGTAGGCGTACCTGCGGCCGGGCGAGATGTCGTCGCGGCCCGCCGAGCGGCAGCCCCGCGCGTAATAGTCCCAGCCGCCGTCGCGAACGACCCGGGACAAGCCCGACGAGGGGCCCGTCGGATCGGTCACCGCTCCGGAGGAATAGCTCCCATACCAGTCCGCCACCCACTCCCAGACGTTCCCGTGCATGTCGAAAAGCCCGTAAGGATTGGCAAGCTTCTGCCCGACCGGATGGCTGGTGGAGCCCGAGTTGTTGCACCACCACATGTATGGGTCGGCTTGAGGAAAGTCACCGCACTCTGTATCCCAGCTCGGGTTCGCAGAGGTGTCGAACGAAAACGGCCCCGTCGTCCCACCCCTCGCCGCTCGCTCCCACTCCGCCTCGGTGGGGAGCCGGAACTTCGTCGTTCCCAAGAGTTGATTCACCTTCCCGATGAAACTCGTCGAGGTGCACGACGACCCCGTGGTCCCCCCACAGATGTCGTTCCACGAGACGCAGTACACCGGGTAGTCGTCCCCGATCCCGAAGCTTCCGCAGCCGCTCGACGGGTTCGATCCCATCACCGACGCCCACTGCCGCTGCGTCACCTCGTACTTCCCCATGTAGTAGTCCTGCGAAATCGTCACCTGGTGCTGCGGACCCTCGTCCGAGTCCCGCCCCCGCTCGGAATCCGGCGAGCCCATCGTGAAGGTCCCCTTGGGGATCTTCACCAGCACCAGCGGCACGTTGCCGGGGAGCATGATCGTGATCTCCTGCCCCTCTGCTGGCTCCACCTCGGCCCAGGGAATGGTGGTGGGATCGTTGGTCGTGTTGTCCACCACCGAACCGGAGACAATGACTCCTGTCCCCGACAGTACCGTCACCCGCGCGTACCCCCGGCTCAGGTTCGTCTGCCCCGCCCGGTTCTTGAACGGCTGCGTCTCCTGCTTGAAGCGGCCTGCGTCGACGCTGACCGTGAACTCGGTGAGCTTACCCCCGGCGCCGTCCAGCAGTTCCACCTTGAGGCTCGCCGCCGTCGTTCCCATGTTCGTAATCGCCAGGTTGCTACGAAACGCCGCGTTTTCGATGAGATGCGGGATCAGGGCCGTTGTCCCGCCCGCCAGCCCCTGCTCCACCGTAAAGGCCGGATAGTACTGCCCGAATGTGCCCCCCGGGGTGCACGCCGCCGAGCCCGGGACAAGGTTGTAGGTCCGCGAGGTGACCACCACCGGCTGGTCCGATCGCACCTCCAGGGCGCCGTTGCCGCTGCCCCCCAACTGGCCCACCACGTCGGCGTACAGCGCCTGGGACAGCGGCGCGACGAAGGCGCTCTGGCTCAGTGGCGATCCTCCCGCCGCCGGGTGGAAGCGCATCTCCACGTTCGCTGTGGCCGAGTTGGGGTTGTTGATGCCCACGTCGGTGCGCCACTGGCTCCCGGCCAACCCCGACGCCCGGGACGCCACCTGCACCCAGTACGCGTGCTGCGTGGCCGGGGAGGCGGCGCCGCCGGCCGAGGCGGCCGACGCTCCGACGATCGCCGCCGCCACGGTCAGGAGGACAACGCGGGAGATCTTCACTGGTCCGGTCATGGCTGACTCCTTGAGGTGAGAAGGTGAGAAAGCACGACGCGGGCGGCGAGCGCTGCCGCCGACCCCGCTGCGCGACTTCGCGATGACGGAGGGTGCTTCGCTGCACGAGACGGGAGCGACAACGCCGGTCCGGGGTGTCGGTCGCTTCGTCCAGCTTCCGGGACCCCTGGATCTCACGTCTGCAAGAGTACGAAGCCACCAGCGAATGTCAAGACGCGCCATGATGTTGAAGATATGAACACACGGATCGCACCGTATCCGCAACCGGCAGCCACTGTTCCGTCACACTGCATCGCTCGTCCGCCCTGGCGGGCGGCCGCTTCAGTGTGTCCAGCACGAAGGCAAAGGCCTGCCCCGACCGCACCGGTAACCGTGTCCGCGTCCGTGACGGGGTCGGTGTCCGCGTCGGCGACCGTGCCGCTGCCTGCGCCGGTGTCCGTGTGCACGGGGGTGCGCATCCCCGAAAGCATCGTTCACACCTCATCCAACAGAGAGGGCCCGCTCGAAGGCGTCGTTGTCGAGCGGCCACTGTGCACCGAAGCTCCTCGATCCGCGCGTCCGCGCTCGTCTCCTCCCGGAGCGAAGTCTGGAGCAGGAGGTGCCGTCGGGACGGGCGCGACGAGTGATGACGCCGGTTCCCCCGCCTGCTTGCGAAGACGGGACGCCGCCTTCATCGGCGATCGTGGCTAGCCAGCGATCGGCTCGATGCAGCCTCGATCGTCCACGACGGGGCTGTTGACGCGCAGGCTCACGGGGTGGGCGCGCATCTTCTCGGACGGGAACGGGACGAGCAGGGCGCGCAGTTCCCCGGCCGGACCGCCCGCCAGCCAACGGGCGCTTCCCTCGGGAGACAGGATCGCCGGCATGCGGCCGTGCACTGGCGCCACCAGCTCGTTGGCTTCGGTGGTGACGATGGCGCACGACTCCAGGGGGTCGATGCCGGGCGCCTGCCAGCGCTCCCACAGCCCGGCGAGCGCGAACGGGCGGCCGTCACTGAGCTGGAAGTACCACGGCTGCTTGCGACCGGCGGTCGGCTGCCACTCGTAGAACCCGTCCGCGACGACCAGGCAGCGCCGCGCCCGCAGGGCGGCGCGGAACGCCGGCTTGGCGGCCAGGGTCTCGGCCCGGGCGTTGATGAGCTTGTGCCCGATCGTGAGGTCCTTCGCCCAGGCAGGCACGAGGCCCCACCGAACCGTGGCGAGCTCGCGGCGCCCCTCGCGGGCCCGAACCACGACCACGTCCTGTGCCGGTGCGATGTTGTAACGCGGCCGCAGTTCGGGGACCTCGTCGAGCCCGAACACCTCCGCCACCACGTTGCCCGGGGACGCCAGCGTGTAGCGGCCGCACATGGGCCGATCATAGACGATCGCCGCGCTCTCGCCAGGAGCCGCCGCACCCTCCGGAGCCAGCCACCCTCCGGACCGGAAGCCCCCGGCCCGGGCTCCTTCTGGACGCAGCTGGCACCTTGACTCCGGCTGCCACGAGCCCTACCCTTTGCCCGGTGAGAACGGGAGCCCCCCTCCGTCCTGCTCGACCTGCCCCCCTCAAGCGCTCGCCCCGTCCAAGCGGACGCCACGCTCGTTCGGGGGCGGTGCGGGTGGGTCTGTTGGCCCGGCCCACCCGCCCCTCGCGACCGGACACCGTGGGCTGCCCCCAGCGCCGGTCGGGGAACCGGTGCAGCGCCGGCCAAGGCTGGAGGGGCCGGGGGTTCCACCCGCTCTCCGCGACGGCCGGGCGCCACAACACCCCGGCAACAGCGACCAGACGGCGGGGAGGGTGCTCCCGATGAGGACGACGACGCCCTGCGCCATCGGGCCGTTGACCGTCGTACTCGCGCCCAGGGGTGTGAGAGTTTTCACGACCCTGACCCGACTCAAGCTCGACTCCGCCCACGACGGCCTCGCACGCACCGGGAGCCTGCAGGACCACTGCAGGGCATCTCGCTAAGTCCAAGCAAGGAGGGATCATGAGCAACGATGACCTGGAAAGCAAGCGCTGGTGGATCGCAGTGGCTGCGGTTGTCATGCAGCTCTGCCTGGGCACCGTCTACGCCTGGTCGGTGTTCAAGAAGCCCCTGATGGGGACACACGGATGGGCGGAGACCCCGACGCAGGTCACCTTCATGATCTGCATCGCGGTCATCGGCATCTCGGCCGCCTTCGGCGGAGCCCTGGTGGACAAGAAGGGTCCGCGCTTCGTCGCCACCATTGGCGGCATCCTGTTCGGCCTCGGCACACTCCTTGCCGGCCTGGCCGACCAGATGGGGAGCATCTGGCTCCTCTACCTGGGGTTCGGCCTCATCGCCGGGCTGGGGAACGGCTTCGGCTACATCACCCCCATCGCCACGCTCATCCGCTGGTTCCCCGACAAGCGAGGGTTGGTGACGGGGCTCGCCGTCATGGGGTTCGGCGGCGGCGCGTTCTTCATGGGGAAGATCGCCCCTCCCATGGTCAACTCCATGGGCGTGGCGAAGACCTTCTACATCTGGGGCGCCATCTTCCTGGTCCTGGTCACGGCGGCGGCCCAGTTCTACAAGAACCCCCCCAAGGGATGGCTCCCCGCGGGGTTCACGCCCAAGGCGTCGAGCGTCTCCGCGGCCCAGTCCTTCACCTTCGATGAAGCTATCAAGACCCCGCAGTGGTGGATGCTGTGGGGCATGCTGTTCCTCAACATCTCCGCTGGCCTCGGGCTGATTTCCCAGCTCTCCCCCATGGCGCAGGACGTCGTCAAAAAGGCCAACCCGGACATGGCGGCGGCGGCCCTCGCCCTCGTCGGCGGGTCCATCCTCGCCTACGCCTCGATCTTCAACGGCCTCGGCCGCCTCTTCTGGGCCTGGTTCTCCGATGCCATCGGGCGGCGGAACGTCTTCATCGCGATGTTCATCACCCAGGCGATCCTCTACCTCCTCCTCCCCCGCGTCAGCAGCCAGCTGCTGTTCACGGTCATCGCGTGCTACCTCCTGGCCTGCTACGGAGGCGGCTTCGCCACGATGCCGGCTTTTGCCGCCGACTCGTTCGGCCCCACCTCGATCGGCCGGATTTACGGCGTGATGCTGACGGCCTGGGGCGCCGCGGGCGTCGTCGGCCCGCTCGTCTTTGCCGCCATCAAGGGGGTCGCCCTCTATGTCGCGGCCGGGCTGCTCGTCGTTGGCTTCTTCCTGGCCCTGGTCTACAAGCGGCCCAGGCCAAAGGAGGCTCAGGCGTAAGCCTGCACTCTCGCTCGATGCCCGAGGCGCCATGCCGGGTTTCCGGCATGGCGCCTTCTTCTTGACGCCTCGGCCTGTCCTCGCCACAGGCGACGGCCGGCGAGGCGGGGCACAACTGCGGGTTCGCCGCGGGGCACTTCTGGGCGCGCGACCCGCGCTGGCTCGTGCGCAGCTCCGGCTAGCGAAACCCGAAAAGTGCCAGCGCCGCGAGGATGATGCCGAACATCACGAGCAGCAACCAGGCCTGACCCCGGCCCTCGATCTCGAACGACCGGGCGGGCGAGGTACGGCGACCGAACGTGATGCCAACCGCCAGGGCGATGCCGAAACCCCAGAGGTTCCACCACAGCCAGGACACGCCGGGTGCCAGCCACGCCAGGGCGAGGTTGGCGGCAAGCCCGGAAAGCGCTCCGGCCACTGCCGAGGCGCCGGACGCGCGGCGCGCCCACCACGCCAGCGCGAACACCGCGAGGATCGGTCCGTACAGCGCGCTGCCAACACGGTTCACGAGTTCGATCGTGGTCTCGCCGGCACGCGAAAAGCCAAGCCCGGCCACCACGGTGAGCCCACCCCACGCCACTGTTACCGCGCGGGCTCGCCAGATCGCCCACCTTCCCCGGCTCCACCCCAGCTCCTCGATCGTGACCGCCGAGAGCGAATTGAGGGCCGAGTCGATGCTGGACAGCGCCGCCGCCAGGATCGCCGCCACCGCCACCCCGCGCACTCCCACCGGCAGCCAGTACGCGATCAGCTCGGGCACCAGGGCATCCGCGGGCTTGCCCCCCAGCCGCGCGGCGAACGCCGGGTCCACCACGAGCAGCCGGGCGAGCAGGACCCCCAGCAGGCAGTAGGTGGCTACCAGCGGCACGCGCACCAGCGCCGCCGTCGTCAGGGCCACGCGCACCTCGCGGTCGCTGCCCGCCGCGAGCAGCCTCTGGGCCTGCGTCTGATCGCAGCCGTAGTAGGAAAGGTAGAGAAAGAACCCCCCCAGCAGCATCGGCCAGAACGCAAAGCTCGCCCCGTCGCCAAGCCCGTGGTGGCCGAAATCCAGCGCCGCGAGTCTGGCCGGATCGATGCCCTCGAGCATCGGCCCGTGCCCTGCCAGGTGTCCGGCCACAAGCACCGCCACCACCGCGGTCCCGCCCCAGAGCAGGAGGAGCTGTGCGACATCGGTGACGACGTCTGCCACCAGACCGCCAAGTGCCGTGTAAACGAGCGCCACGACCCCCATCAGCACCAGGCTCGAACCGAGCCCCCACCCCGTCACTGAAGCCACGAGCAGCGAGGAGGCGTAGAGGATCACCCCGGTGCCGGAGCCCCGCCCGAGCAGGAAGAGCAGCGCCAGCACGCGCCGCGCGGGCGGCCCCAGGCGCGCCTCGACCCCGGCGTAGACATCCGCGCCCGGTGCCGATCGCAGTCGTGGCACCCCCCACACCACGAGGACCGCCATCGCCAGGGGCACCGCCAGCTCGTATTGCAGCCAACCGAGCCCACCTCCCTCGCGCAGCGCCACGAAGGCCGGTGCCCCGATGAGCGAGATGGCGCTCGCCTGGTTGGCGGCCAAGCTCAGCCCCAGCGCCCACGCCGGCAGCTTGCGGCCCCCGAGGTAGTAGTCCGAGGTCGCTCGCTGGCGGGCGGCCAGCCAGCCGCCCAGTGCCAGCAGCCCTCCCAGGCTCGCCCCCACGATGGCCAGGTCGATCGCGTGCACCCTCAACCCCCGTCCAGGATAGACGGCCGCCCCAGACGCGCAGCCCCGCCCGATGGAGCGTCGGGCTGGGCGGGTGAGCCCAAGTGATGTGAGCCTGGCGTCAAACGACCACCGCCGGGCTCCGGTCCCGGCGGTCACGTTCTGCAAGGTGTTGATTTCTGTTGGATTGCGTGGTGCCCAGGGACGGAATTGAACCGCCGACACGGGGATTTTCAGTCCCCTGCTCTACCAACTGAGCTACCTGGGCACGCCAGGCCGGCGGATTATGCGTGGTTGCCCACGCCGTGTCAACCGGGCGATGGCACCCGACACCGCCTGCGCCAAGCGACAGGGCTCTGCCGGTCGTTCGGCGGCGCGACAGAAAAGGGGCGGCGTCACGGCTCCGGCGGGGAGCGCGTCCGGCCCGCCTCCGCGGAAAGGGACGAGAGCGTGCTCTCCCGGGGCTTGACATGGATTTTCGAGCGTGTCCTGTAGACTCGGGGCGTGAGCGAGAACCCCCGAACCGCGGCGCTCCGCCGCGCCCTCGGTGAGCGCATCCTGGTGCTCGACGGCGCCACCGGGACGGCGCTCGCGGCGCTGGGGTTGTGGGCCGCCGACTACGGAGGCGAGGAGTACCTCGGGTGCCACGAGGCGCTGCTGCTGCACCGCCCCCAAGTCATCCTGGACCTGCATCGCGGCTACCTCGCGGCAGGCGCCGACATCCTGGAGACCGATTCCTTCGGAGGCACGCCGATCGTGCTGGCGGAGTACGGACTCGCCGATCACGCGGAGAAGATCAACGCCATGGCGGCGGCGCTGGCCCGCCGGGTCGCCGGCGAGGCAGAGGCGAGGGACGGGCGGCCGCGCTGGGTTGCCGGGGCCATGGGTCCGACCACGCGCTCGCTCACCCTCACCGGTGGCGTCACGTTCGCCGAAATGGTCGCCGCCTACCGGCGGCAGGTCGAGGGGCTGGCCGAAGGCGGCGTCGACGTGCTGCTGGTCGAGACCGTGCAGGACGCGCTCAACCTCAAGGCGGCCCTCATCGCCTGCCGCGACGCGGCGCCGGGCGTTCCGGTCGCGGCGTCCGCCACGATCGAGCCCACGGGCACGACGCTCGGCGGACAGACGATCGAGGCAATCGCCGCCATTGCCGCGCCGTGGGAGCCGCTGTGGCTCGGGATCAACTGCTCGACCGGCCCGGGACCCATGGCCGAACACGTGCGGGCCCTCGCCGCGATCGCCCCGTGCGCCGTCGCGGTGTGCCCGAACGCCGGCCTGCCCGACCCCGAGGGGCGCTACCTCGAGACGCCCGAGGAGTTTTCGCGCGTACTCGAGAGGTTCGCCAGCGAGGGGTGGATCAACTTGCTCGGCGGGTGTTGCGGTACGGGTGTCGCCCACGTGAGGGCGCTGCGTGCGGTGGCGGATCGCCGCGCCCCCCGCAGGCCGGTGCAGGCACCGCCCGCCCGGCTGGCCGGCGGCGAGGCGGTCGAGATTCGCCAGTCCCCCGCTCCGCTGCTCATCGGCGAACGTACCAACGCTCTGGGATCGAGGAAGTTCCGCGAGCTGGTGCGAAGCGGGCGGTTCGCCGAGGCGGCCGAGATCGGCCGCCGCCAGGTGCGCGGCGGGGCGCACGTGGTGGACGTCTGCGTGGCCGACCCGGAGGCTGACGAGCGTGCGCTCGTCGAGGGAACGCTGCTGGCGCTGCGGCGCGCGGTGCGCGTGCCGATCATGATCGACTCCACGGATCCGGATGTCATCGCCCGCGCCCTGGAGCTCATCCCGGGACGGCCGGTGATCAACTCGGTCAACCTGGAGGACGGCGGCGCGAGGCTCGAGGCGGTGGCGGGGCTCGCCCGACGGTTCGGCGCTGCCGTGGTGGCCGGGTGCATCGACGAGCATCCCAGCGAAGGGATGGCGCGCACGGCCGAGCGCAAACTCGAGGTGGCGGGGCGGCTGCTCGAGCGGCTGGCAGCGTGCGGGGTTCCTGCGTCCGACGTGCTGGTCGACCCGCTGGTGTTCCCGGCCGTCAGCGGGGATGCTCGGTTTGCCGGCGCCGCGGCGGAAACGGTGCAGGGCGTGCGGCTCATCAAGGAGCGCTTCCCCCAAGCCCACACCCTGCTCGGGATCTCCAACGTCTCGTTCGGGCTGGCTGCGGCCGGCCGCGAGGTGCTCAACGCGGTCCTCCTGCACCACGCCGTGCAGGCCGGTCTCGACGCGGCGATCGTCAACACCGAGCAGCTCGTGCGCTTTCCGGCCATTCCGCCCGAGGAGGCCGCGCTCGCGGAGGCGGTGCTCTTCGAGGGGTCGAAAGCCGCCGTCGACGCCTTCGCCGCCCGGTTTCGCGCCGCCCGCCCGCGGGCCGCCGCCGACGACGCGGCGCTGCCCGCGGAAGAGCGGCTGCGGCGCATGGTCGTGGAGGGACGGCGCTCCGGGCTGGAGGCCGTTCTCGACGAGCTGCTCGGCCGCATGGACCCTCTCGAGATCATCAACGGTCCCTTGCTGGAGGGGATGGACGAGGTGGGCCGTCTGTTCGGCTCCGGGCAGCTCATTGTCGCCGAGGTGCTGGTCTCGGCCGAGGTGATGCAGGCCGCGGTCGCGCGGCTCGAGCCGCACCTGGGCGCCGCCGAGGCGGCCTCGCGGGGCAGCATGCTGCTCGCGACCGTGCGCGGGGACGTCCACGACATCGGCAAGAGCCTCGTGAGCATCATCTTCTCCTCGAACGGCTACCGCATCGTGGACCTCGGGGTGCAGTGCCCCTCCGAGCGGCTCGTCGCGGCCTGGCGGGAGCACCGCACCGACCTCATCGGGCTGTCGGGGCTGCTCGTGCGTTCCGCGCACCAGATGGCGGCCACCGCTGCCGATCTGGCCGCCGCCGGCATCGACGTGCCGATGCTCGTCGGGGGGGCGGCGCTCTCCAGCGCCTTCACCCGGCAGCACATCGCCCCTGCGTACACTGGCCCGGTCCGGTACGCCCCGGACGCCATGGCCGGCCTCGCCATCGCCCAGGAAGTCCTCCACACACGCCCGACGGAGAAGACGAAGAGCCACGAGAGCACGGAGCACAGAGCAACGAACGCCGGCGGTGAGGCAGGCCAGCACGCCACAGGACGCGCGGTCACGCAGCAAGAAGAAGCTGTCCCGAGGGTGGCTGCCGCCGTGCTCGAGACCCCGGCGCGCGAGTCGGGCGAGAGACCCTCCTCTTCGCCTCGCCCGCCGGTGCCTCCTCCCCCTGACCTGGTCAGGCACGTGCTGCCCGAGCTGCCTCTCGACGACGTGTTCGCGCACCTCAACTGGCAAATGCTTCTCGGCAAGCACCTCGGGGTACGTGGCGCCGTCAAGCGGCTGCTCGAGGCGCACGACGTGCGGGTCGAGGAGGTGGCGCGGCGGGTGGAGGCGCTGCAGGACGCCGCCGCGACCCGGAAATGGCTGCAGCCGGCGGCCGTGTACCAGTTCTATCGGGCGATCGGGCGCGGCGACGAGGTGGTCGTGCTCGACGCAGCGGGCCGCGAACTCGCGGCGCTGCCGTTCGCGCGCCAGACCCGGCCCCCGCACGCCTGCGCCGCCGACTGGGTCTCGCCGGACCCGGACGCGCGTGACGCCGTGGCCTTGTTCGTCACCACCACCGGCACGGGCGTGCGCGAGCGCGCCGACGAGCTGCGGGCAGCTGGCCGGCTCGCCGACTCGATTGCGCTGCAGGCGCTGGCTCTCGAGACCGCCGAGGCGGCCGCCGAGTGGCTGCACCGACGCCTCCGCGCCCTCTGGGGGTTCCCCGACCCGCCGGAGATGACGATGGAGGAGCGCTTTCGCGCCGCCTACCGCGGCATCCGGCTGTCGTTCGGCTACCCGGCGTGCCCGGCCATCGAGCCGCAAGCCGAGCTGTTCCGCCTCCTCGAGCCCGACATCATCGGCGTGCAGCTCACGGAGGGGTACATGATGGAGCCGGAGGCGTCGGTCTCGGCCGTGGTCTTCCACCACCCCGAGGGACGGTACCTCTCGTGAGAAGACCTGCCCGGCGCTCCGGTTCGTGGTCGGCAGCCCGCGCCCTGGGGGTTTTCGCTCCTTGCACGGCCGGCGGCAGACGGCTTGCTCCCGGCGGACCACACGCCGCAGGTCGCGCCGCACGCCGGAGGGCGCCGTGCTGAACCGGGTCGAGGCGCGCTTCGACGACCACGTCGTGGTGGCCGACGGCGCCACCGGGTCGGAGCTGCTGGCCATCCTCCCGCGGCACGCTCACCTGGACCTGGCCGCCCTCGAACACCCTCGCGAGGTGCTGGAGGTCCACCTCTCGTACCTCGCAGCCGGGGCGGAGCTCCTGGTGACTGCCACCTTCGCGGCTTCCCGGCCCCGCCTCGAGCGGCTGCAGGCCGGCGACCGGGTCGAGGCGCTCAACCTGGCGGCCGTCAAGCTGGCGCGGGAGGCCCGTGAGATCGCCGGCGTCGACGTCCTGGTCGCGGGTTCGATCGGGCCGCTGGCCGGCGTCCTCGACCTCGACGACCCGGCGGGGCGTGCCGCCATCGCCACCGCCCACGCGGAGCAGGCCGCCGTCCTCACCGGACGCGGCTGCGACCTGCTGATGCTCGAGACGTTCTTCCGCCTCGAAGAGCTGGAGCTGGCGATCACGGCGGTGCGGGAGGTGTCGGGGCTGCCGGTCGTCGCCTCGCTCACCTTCCCCGACGAGAGCGCTCCCGAGAGCGTCGCGGCCAACGCCGAGAAGGTCGGGCGCCTGCTCGACGCCGGCCTGCTGGCGGCGGGCATCAACTGTGCGCCGGGGCCGCACGCCACCCTCGAAGTCGTCGAGGCGCTCGGCGAGTTCCGCGGCCGCCTGGCGCTGCGACCCAACGCCGGCTCGCTCGTCCGCCGCGAAGGCCGGATCATCCCGCCGCCGGCCACGCCCGCCTACCTGGCTGCCTTCGCTCGCCGCGCCGCGGCGCTGGGCGCCCACCTCGTGGGCGGGTGCTGCGGCACCGGCCCCGAGCACATTCGAGCCATGGCCGAGGCGGTGAAGGGCGTTCGCCCCGGCCGGCGGGCACCGGTCCAGGTCCGCGTGGCGGAGCCGCCGCACCGGCCGGCGCCGCCGGTCGCGGAGCGGTCCTCGTTCGCCGCCAGGCTGGCCGCCGGAGAGCACGTCCACATCGTGCAGCTCGACCCGCCCAAGGGCACCAACTCCGAGCGCCTGCTGGCCGCGGCGCGCCGGCTCGCCGCCTCGGCCCGGGTCGACGCCTTCGACGTCAACTCCAACCCGCTCGCCCGCCTCCGCATGGACTCCCTGTGGCTGGCGGCAGAAATCCAGCGCGCCTCCGGCGTCGAGGCGATCCCGCACGTCACGCCCCGGGACGCCAGCCTCATGGGGCTGCAGTCGCAGCTTTTGGGGGCGTGGCGCGCCGGCCTGCGCAACCTGCTCGCGATTTCCGGTGACCCTTCGCAGCTCGGCGACTACCCTGGCGTGCACGACGTCTATCACGTCGACATCTTCGAGCTGGTGCGCGCGCTGTCGCGGATGGCCGAGGGCGTCGACTGTGCCGGCAACCCGATCGGCGAGCCGCCGGCGTTTTGCCTCGGCGTCGCCGTGAACCCCGGCGCCGACGATCTCGATGCCGAGGCCGCGCGGCTGCGCCGGAAGGTCGAGGCGGGCGCTCATTTCGCCATGAGCCAGGTGTTCTTCGAGTGGGCGCCCTGGGAGCGCTTGCTGGAACGCTGCGGCGGACGGCTGCCGGTGCCCGGGATCGTGGCGATCTGGCCCCTCTCGTCCCTCAAGCTCGCCCTCCGCCTGCGCAACGAGGTGCCCGGCATCGTGGTGCCGGAGCCGCTGCTCAGGCAGCTCGAGGCGGCCGGTCCCGACGCCGCCAAGGTCGGCGCCGAGCTCGCACGCCGCATGGCCGCCGAGGCACCGCGGTACGCCGCCGGCGTCTACTGCGTCGCGCCGTTCCGCAACCCCGAGGAGATCCTGCCGTTTCTTCCACCACCCCCCCACGCGGCCGGCCAGTGACGTCGCTTTCCGCCGGCGGCACGAGCACCCGCCCTCGGCTCCGGCCTCGTCGACCGGGAGGTCCCGGACGCGGTCCCCTCCTCCCGGCTCGCACGGTGCGGGCGCAATGCCGGGCCGCGGGCGCTCGACCCGCCTCGCCCTCACGCCGCCGCGGAAACGTGGTCCGGCCTTGCAGGGCCTTGCAGCTGTCGCTACTCTCAACATGACACCAAGGGCAGCCAGCCCAGGTAACGGAGGATGACATGCCCCCCCTCACCTCCCGTATCGTGGCACCGCTGTTTGCAGTCCTCTTCGCCGTTGCAGCGACCGCCCAGGGCCGCCTCCCGCGGCGACCCGACCTCCGCCCGCCGGTACTGGCGAGCGCCGTTGCCGCCGGAGGCACGTGGGCGTACACGTTCGGCAGCGGCGACAACGACAGCGCCGCGGTGGTCCGGCAACTCGGCGACGGCTCGCTGATGGTCGGCGGCCACACTCTCGGGGTGCGGGCCGGCGACGTCTGGCTCGCCAGGCTCGACCCCGCCGGCGCGATCCAGTGGCAAAAGAGTTATGGCACCGCCAACCTCGACAGCGGGGATGCCTGGCCCACCACGGATGGCGGCTACGTGCTGGCCGGCACGACCCAGGACGACAGCACGCTGAGGCCTTGGCTTTGCAAGCTCGACGCCAGCGGTGCCATCCAGTGGCAGAAGGCGTACTCGCTCGCGGGATCGACGTTGTCGACCTTCGTTCCGCTCCAGGACGGGACCTTTCTCCTCATCGGTACGGAAACGCCAACCTTCCCGCTGATGCAGGCGTCTCTGGTCGTGGCACGGCTCGCTGCCGACGGCTCCGTCGGGTGGGCCAGACGCCTCGGCGAGCCGATCATGCTGGCCTTCGCCCACGACCCCGGCGACGGCAGCGCGCTCATCGTCGGCTCCTTCATGGACATGGCCACCGGCTCGTTCGACATCCGCCTCATCAAGCTCGACCTCGCCACCGGTGCCGTGGCGTTCAACCGCACCTACGGCGGGCCGGGCCACGAGACGGGCACCGAAGTTCTTCGCCTCGGCGACGGCGGCTATCTGCTGGTCGGCAGCGCCGCCCCCGAAGAGGACGAGGAAGAAACCCTCGGGGTGCTGCTCGTCCGCCTGAACGCCGACGGGAGCGTCAGCTGGCAGAAGCTCTACAGCGGCACCGGCCACGACGTCGGATACGTCATCCCGGCCGTGGACGGAGGGTTCCTGCTTTCCGGCACGACCGAGTCGTGGGGAGCCGGTGAGACCGATCTCTGGGTCGTGAAGCTCGACAACGCCGGGAACATCCTGTGGCAAAAGACCTACGGCGGGCCAGGCAAGGAGATGGGCGGCGCCTATCCGGACGGCACCGGCGGCTACTTCCTGGCCGGCGAGACCGAGTCGTTCGGCCAAGGCCGGGCCGATGCCTGGGTGCTGCGCCTCGACAGCCAGGGCAACATCACCTGGCAGCGCGCTTACGGCGGTCCGAACGACGACACCGCGACGCCGCTGCGGCTCAACGACGGCAGCGTGCTGATCGAAGGTGTCACCGAGTCCTACGGCGCCGGCGGCGAGGACGCCTTCTTGCTCAGGCTCGACACCAACGGCACGATGGCCGGAGCCTGCCCGTTCATCACCGGCACGTCCGTGACGCCCAGGACCTCGAGCGCCTCCCCCCAGACCACCTCGCTCACCTCCACGGCCGGCAGCACGGCCGCCACCGCGGTCACGCTCGCGGTGACCGACCCCGCCCTCTCCGCCACCACCACGACCCTGAGCCGCCGGGAGCTGTGCGGGGCCGCTCCGGTGCTCACCGCGACCGCTGCCGCCACGCCCACCTCCGGAGCGGCACCGCTCGCCGTCTCCTTCACCGGCTCCGCCGCCAACGGGACACCTCCCTACACCTGGAGCTGGGAGTTCGGCGACGGCTCGCTGCCGGCCACCGGACAGAACCCGACGCACACGTACGTCAACCCCGGGACGTACCAGGCCACGCTCACGGTGCGGGACGCCGCGAACGCGACGGCCACGTCGAACCGCCTCACGATTCAGGTCACCGGCGGCGGCGGGTGCGTCGTGAGCTGTTCCGCCACGGTGCCGGCCACCGGCTCGGCGGGGGTGCCCGTGACCTTCCAGGCGACCGTGACCGCCTCGGGCTGCGCCGCCGCACCGACCGCCTTGTGGAGCTTCGGCGACGGCGGGACCTCGACCTCGCTCGACACCACACACGTCTACGCGCAGCCCGGCGCGTACGACTGGACGTTCCTGGCATCCAGCCCGAGCGGCGGCACGCCATGTATCCGGAGCGGCCGGATCGTGATCTCGACCGGGGGCCAGTCGATCGTCTACATGATCCCATCGGTGGCCCACGCCCCCGGCAGCGGCGGCACCCAGTGGCGCAGCAACGTCGCGGTGGTCAACCGCAACCCCACGCCGGTCGACCTCACGCTCACCTACTACCCCTACGCCGAGACGTCGCCCACCATCGTCAGGCAGCACACCCTGGGCGCCGGCCACACCGTGGAGTGGCAGGACATCCTTGTCTCGCTCTTCGGCCTGGGGGCGGCCGCCTCGAACAAGGGCAGCCTGCACATCTCCTCGCCTCTGCCGATCTTCGCCACCTCCCGCACCTACAACCAGGCGCCGGGCGGAACCTACGGCCAGTACTACCCGGCGCTGCGCCCCTCCGACGCTATCCCGGCCGGGCAGACCGGCACCATCGTCCAGCTCAAGAAGACTTCCGTGTTTCGCACCAACGTCGGCGTCCAGAACCTCGGGGTCGCGCCCTGCGCCGTCACCATCACGCTCCACGGCCCCAACGGCACCCAGATCGGCGCGCCCAAGACGCAGACCGTGGCCGCCGGCCGCTACTGGCAACAGGACGACATCTTCACCAGCGCCGGGGCAGGCAACCGCGACATCGCCTACGCGCGGGTGCAGCCCACGACCCCCGGCTGCGCGGCATGGGCGTACGGCTCGGTCGTGGACGGCAACACCGGCGACCCCACGACGTTCCCAGTGCTGTTCGGCAGCGAGGTGGCCGCCCACACGATCGCGGCTGTGGCCCACGCCCCCGGAAGCGGCGGCACGCAGTGGCGCACCAACACCGCCGTGGTCAACGGCGGTGCCACCACCACGACGCTCGGCCTGTCGTTCCTCGACTACACCCCCGGCACCCTGCCTGTCGCCCGCACCTACCCGCTGGCTGCCGGCGCGATCGTGGAGTGGCAGGACATCCTCGTGAGCCTTTTCGGCAAGAGCGCCTCCGCGGCCAGCAAGGGCTCGGTGCAGATCACCTCGACGCAGCCGCTGTACGTGACCTCGCGAACCTACAACCAGGCGGCCAGCGGAACGTACGGCCAGTACTACCCGTCGGTGCGGCCGCTCCAGGGGCTCACCTCCGGGCAGGCCGGCGTCATCCCGCAGCTCAAGAAGACGGCGGCGTTCCGCACCAACGTCGGGGTGATGAACCTGGGCACCGCGGACGTCACGGTCGCGATCAAGCTGTGGTCGGCGACCGGCAGCCAGGCCGGGACCACCAAGACGCAGAGTGTCGCTCCCGGCCGCTACTGGCAACAGGACGACGTCTTCACGAGCCTCGGCGCCGGCTCCCGCGACATCGCCTACGCGACGATCGAGGTACAGACCCCAGGCGGCCGCGTCTGGGCGTACGGCTCGGTCGTGGACAACAGCACCGGCGACCCGACGACGATACCGGTGCTGTTCTGATGCTCAGGAGGCGTCTTCCGGACGACGGTCCTCGTTGCCGAGGCGATCGACGAGAAGGGTGACGCAGAAGCCGGCGGCGATGAGGGCCAGCGCGCCGGCCGCCTGGGCGGCCGAGGGACGGAAGACGCTGGTGGGGTAGTCCTCCGGCTTGACCGGCCGGCGCGTCCCCGCAAGCACCAGCCGGCCGTCAGCGTCGACCTCGACGGTCTGGCCCTTGACGACGGCACCGGGCTGCGGCGGAACGCCCTGCTGGAACGGCCACAGCCCCGCCACGGCTCCAAGCAGCAAGCCGAGCAGCACTCCGAGGGTGGCCTGGCGGTGGCGCTCGAGTGTCCAGCGCAGGAGGTTCGAGACCGCCACGACACCCACGAGCACACCGATGCCGACGGGCAGGATGATGCTCATCCCGACGTCCACGAGAGCGTCGAGCTGCCGTGCCCGCAGGGCGTCCTTGAAGGCGTCGATGCCGGCCAGGATCGGCACGTAGGCGCCGAGCAGGAGCAACAGGTAGCCGCCGCTGATCCCCGGGAGGATCATCGCGCTGGCGCCCGCCACGCCGGCCACGAGCAGGAAGAGGACCCCGTCGCGGTTCGGCGAGCCGCCACCCTGCATCTGGGCGAGGGCGACGAACACCATCCCGACGAACCCGATCGCCACACCGGCCCAGGTCGTCCGCGTCCGAGCGGTGCCGATGAGCCGCCAAACGAGCGGCACGCCACCCAGCGTCAAGCCGATGAAGAGCGCGTACATGACCCAGCGGTGGTCGACGACGAGGTCCTTGACCACCCCTGCCAGCCCGCCGATCGCCAGCGCCGCGGCGAGGCCGACGCCGGCGAGCGTGAGCAGGGAGTGCTTGCGGAAGCGGAAGGTCGTCACCTCGCTGATGGCCGCGATGAAGCGCGGGTAGATCCCGACCGCCAGCAGCATGGTGCCGCCGGATATCCCGGGCACGAGGTTGGCGAGTCCCATGAGAACGCCCCCGAAGACGCTGCGGGCGAGCAGGGGGAAAAGCTCCATCGGGGCCGGGGCGGCGGCTGCTTCGGGTTGCGGGCGGGCGTTCGAGAGGTTCGACATGCGCGTCATGATCGACCAACCGGGCGGGGTGTCAAGCCGACCGCTCCCGGACTCAGGCGGGAAGACGAACCGGCGGGAAGCGCTCGAAGGCGGCCTCGGCGATGAGGTTGCCCTGGAACAGCTCGATCCCCTCGGCGCGGCACCAGGCCAGCTCGCCAGGAGTCTCGACCCCCTCGGCCACGAGGTCGATGCCGAGGTCGAGGCAGGTGCGGACAATGCCCCGCACGATCGCCTGGCGAGGCCCCAGGTGGTCGATCCCCCGCACCAGCGCCATGTCGAGCTTGATGATGTCGGGCTGCAGCTCCGCCAGCAAGGTGAGCCCGGCGTAGCCGGCGCCGAAGTCGTCGAGCGCGATGCGCAGCCCGGCGGCGCGAAACCCGCTGACCGCACACAGGAAGCGAGCGTGGTCGCGAACCGCCTCGCTTTCCACGATCTCGAGCACGAGCCGCTCCGGGGCGATCCCCGCCTTCTCGGCCGCGGCCAGCATCGGGCCGGGGCGGGTGCAGCGGGCCCCGAGACCGCGCGGCAACAAGTTGATGTGAAGGGCGCACGGCAAGCCCAGCCGGGCGGCCAGCTCGATCGCCACGCTCCGGCTGCGCTCGTCGAAACAGTAGCGCCGGTGTGGTCGCACCCGCTGGAGGACGTGCGCGGCCGGCTCGTTGCCGGGGCCGCGCACCAGCGCCTCGTAAGCGACGACGACACCGCTGGGGGCGTGGACGATGGGCTGGAACGCGAACGAAAAGCCGCGCTCGGCGACCTCGGCGCTGGCGTGGAGGGCAAGGCGCTCGGCCGGGGCCTGTTGCACCGGCGGCGGCTCGCTGGCAAGCCGCGAGCGCCACCGCCCCTGGGTGAAGGCCCGAAGGAGCTTCCGAGCCCGGCCGGCGTCGAGACTGACGGCGCCTTCGGTCAGGCCGGCGACGCGGGCCGCATCCTCGGCGTCGAGCGCCGCGTAGGCCATCTTCCAGTCGGCGAACGCTCGCCGCGGGATCGGCTCGCGTACGATGACCGTGACGTTGCCGTGGCGGGGATCCGAGGCGATGCGTGCGAACAGCTCGTCCACCACCTCGGCCTCGCCTTCGAGCACCTGGAAGAAGCTCCCCTCGAGGTGCAGCAGCATGCCGGTGACACCGAGCTCGGCGTTGCGGCGGCTGGCTTCCTCGAGTAGCTGCGCGAGTTCTTCTCGGGTGTACGCGGCGCGCGCGGCGCTGGCGTAAACGAGGTGAATGAGGGACGCCACCGGTCGATCCTCGCTCGACGCAACCGGTGGAACGGCGCGACCCATTCCTCACATCCTCAGCGTCTGGGCGTTCTCGTCGGCGGGGTCGGCGGCAGGGGCGTCGAGGAAGGCACGCAGGCGGGCCTCGTCATCACCGACGAAGCCCAGGATGCGGGCGCCGAAACCCTCCACCCCCTCACGCACCCGGTCGGTGTGGCGAACGACCGCGAGATCGCCGCGCACCGACGCCGCCTGGTGGGGCAGCAGCAGCTCGAACTGCAGCCTGGTCCCGACCGCGAAGTCCGAGCCGCCGCGGACGAGCATGCCCGTGATCGAGACGTTCTCCGTCACGGTGAGGATACGCTTGACGCCGAACCCCACCCAGATGTCGAGCTGGATGACCGAGCGCAGGAAACGCCGCGGCTTGACCGCGAGGAGGTCGGCGATGGCGTCGAGCAGGCGGTCGATGTGCGCGTCGATATCGACGACTCGGTTGACCCCGCGGCCGAGGAGGGCGCCGACTTCCCCCACCTCGGAGCGCTCCGCGACGACGAGGAGCCCCGACGTGCGACAGGGCGACTCCTTGCTGCGCACTGTATCGACGAGCTCTGTCAACGATATCGCAATTTCCGGATAATGAATTATGATAAGGTCGTATCGCTCCTTGTTGATCATGGCTCTGGCATTGTCCAGACTGAAAGCGCGTTGCGAGGAGACTTCCGCGCGCCGCAGCAAAGGCAGGACGCGCTCGAGAGGCTCGATGCGCTCGCCGATCACGAGGAGCTTCCGGGCCGTGCCCATCCCGCTGGCATGATACAGCCGGTGCCCCGCCGCTCGTCGCGGCACGCGGCCAGGCCTTGCCGCGCGAAGCGGGGCGGCCGGCCTCCGCTCGTCCCGGGGGCGCGTATCATTCCGCGCGGAGGCCGGCGTGCTGGGCTGGTGGAAGCGGCGGCGAAAACCGCGCCTGGGGCTGGCGCTGGGCGGCGGCGGGGCGCGCGGGTTCGCCCACATCGGCGTGTTGCGGGTGCTCGAGGCTGAGGGAATCAGGCCCGACGTCGTGGTGGGCACGTCGGTGGGATCGCTCATCGGCGCTCTCGTCGCCGATGGGCGCGACGCCGCCGAGGTGGAGCGCCTCGCGCTGACGGTCGAGAAGGACGACTTTTTCGACTACGGTCCGCGCTCTCTGCTGGCGGGCGGGCTGGCGCGGGGCGAGCGCATCGAGCGCTTCGTGGCCACGCACGCCCGCGCACACATCATCGAGGAGCTCCCGATCCGCTTCGCGGCCGTGGCGGTGGCGCTGCGTACCGGCGAGGCCACGGTCTTCGACCGCGGACCACTGGCGCGGGCCGTGCGGGCCTCCTGCACGATCCCCGGCGTCTTCGCTCCGGTCGAGATCGACGGCGTGACCTATGTCGACGGAGGCATCGTGGCACCGGTCCCTGCAGGAGTCGCACGCCGGCTCGGCGCCGAGGTGGTGCTGGCCGTGGCGCTGCCCGCCGCGGTCCCAGAGGAATGCCCGCGCAACCCCATCACGGTGTTCCTGCACGCCATGGACATCATGGCGGCCGAGATCGGCCGGGTGTACGCCCGCGATGCCGACGTCGTGGTCGAGCCGCCGGTCGGCGACACGGCCATCGACGACCTTTCCGACCGCCCACGCCTGATCGAGGCCGGCACCGGCGCGATGCGCGCGGCTCTACCCGCGCTGCGCGCGGCGCTCGCACGCCGCTAGCGCGTGCAGGAGGCGCCGCTCTCGGGGGCCGGCGGCAGCTGGCGGCGGAAGACCGAGCGCGGGGCGTGGTCCTGCTCGAGAAGGCGCTCGTCGACCTCCGCGCCGCGTGTCTGCCTCGCCACTCCCTCCCGGCCGCGCTCGAGCACCTGCCCGAGAGGTGACGACCCTCCGGAACGGAGAAGGATCGGGATGCCGCGCTCGCCGTTCGGGGTGCGGATGCCGAGGATCCCGCTGAACGTCGCCGGGCGCCGGGCCAGCACGGCGGACAGCGCAGAGGCCAGGTCGAGGATCGGCAGCGTCTGCTCAACGAGCACGTCGCTCGCCTGGCGGGGCCGGAGGCGGAAGCCGCCGCGGCGGGCATCCAGGACCGGCACCCCGCCGACCTCCAGGCGGTACTCGAGGCCGGTGGCCACGACCTCGAAGGCGAACGGGTTGTAGATGCTGAGCAGGGCCGAGACGTGCACCAGCATGCCCTCGGGGGCGACGCCGTAGTCGGCCAGGCGGGCGTAGTGGCGGTACAGCGTCTCGGCCGGCAGGACCGCCTGCTGCCCGTCGGCCGGATCGATCCTGCCTTCCAGGGCGACCACGACGCCGCCTCGCGCGTCGAGCCCCTCCCAGCGCACCGGCACGGTGGACGAGTCCACGGCGAGGATCCCCTCTCCGACTTCCGCGAGACGGACGACCACGCGCACGCGGCTCGCCGATCCCGACAGTGTGAGGTCGGGCGGAGCCGCCAGGGGGATTTCGAGGTCGGCGATGCGCAGACGATGGGCTGCGAGGAGCGGTGCGGGCTCGCGGCGCCCCTCGCCGTGCAGCACCAGCACGGCCTGGTCGGGCGTCGGCAGGTCGAGCTCGACCCGCAGCAGGCGAAGCGCGGGCGGGGGCTGGACCGCGGCGGCGAGCACAAGGGCGGCGAGCAGCACGAGCACGAGTGTAGCCGACGCGCCCCCGGCCATGACCACCGCCTCACCGAGCGACGGTCACCAGCCCCCCCGCCTCCGACCACTCCGCGATAACCTTGCCGGTGCGGTTGTCCCGCACCTCGCAGCGTGCCTGGTTGGACCCGTCCTTCAGCCCGGCATAGGTGCCGATGAGCGAGGCCAGCGCCACGCGCTCCTCCTGGCTGCGCAACGTCCACAGGCCGGGTTCGACCCAGATGACGTGCCCCTGCAGCTTGGTGATGGTGGCCGTCGTCGAGAGCAACTGATCGACCTGCGCCTGCATCCGTTCGAGCGGCGTGACCCTGGCCTCGGCCTTGCGGCGCATGAGCTCGGGCTGGAACATGCCGACGTAAAAGCCGGCGGTGACGGCCACGCCCAGAGTGGCGAACACCGCCCACAGCCATCTCTTCTGGGACGACCAGGCCGCCCCGCAGCCCGGGCACACCTTCTCGCCCTCGGGGATCGGGTGCCCGCACTCGCGACACTCTCTGGACGCCATGACAGCCTCCTTCCGACCTGCCCCCGAGTATCACACAGCCGCGGCTCGCCGATCCGGCCGCACCGGAGCGCGGGCCACCGACCGGTCGCACTGGGATTCCCGCCGTCCGCAGGAGCGCCGGCGGCTGCGACGAGGGTCAGTCGAGCGCCGTCTCGGCCATCTCGAGCCGCGCCCGCCGGCTGCCTACGCCGCCGAGGGGTAGTCGGTGTAGCCCTTCGGCCCCGGCGTGTAAAAGGTCGAGAAGTCGGGCTCGTTGAGCGGCAGCCCGCGCTCGAGCCGGGCCACGAGGTCGGGGTTGGCAAGGAACGGCCGCCCGAAGGCGACGAGGTCGCCGTGGCCAGCGGCCAGCGCCGCTTCGGCCGTGGCGCGGTCGAACCCGCCGGCGAGGATGAACGTCCGCGGCCACAGCCGCCGCAGCTCGCGCTTGAGTGTGGCGGGCACCTCCGGCGCGCCCATCGCCGAGTGGTCGACGAGGTGCACGTACTGAATGCCGATTTCGGCCAGGCGAGCCACGAGCGCCCGGTACGTCTCGTCGACTTCCGGGTACGCGTGCATCCCGGCGTTGACGCCGTACGGCGACAGCCGTATCCCGACCCGCCCGCCGCCGATCGCCGCTGCCGTGGCACGGGCGACCTCGAGGGCGAACGCCATGCGTCGCTCCAGCGAGCCGCCCCACGCGTCGTCGCGCCGGTTCGTCTGCGGGCTCAGGAACTGCTCGATGAGGTAGCCGTTGGCGCCGTGCAGCTCGACGGCGTCGAACCCGGCGGCGACGGCGTTGCGTGCCGCCTGCACGAACTCGGCGATGGCGGCGCGCACCTCGGCGCCGGTCATCGCACGCGGCACCGGGTAAGGCTGCATCCCCAGCGCGTCGGTGTACATCTCGCCCTCGCACGCCACGGCGCTGGGGGCCAGCACCTCGGCCCCCGCCGGCAGGTTGGCAGGGTGGCCGACACGCCCGGAGTGCATGAGCTGGACGGCAATGCGGCCGCCGCGCGCGTGCACGGCGTCGGTGACCCTGCGCCAGCCGGCCACCTGCTCCTCGTGCCAGATCCCGGGGATGCGCGCGTAGCCGGCGCCGTTGGGCGAGGGCGAGGTGCCTTCGGTGACGATGAGCCCGGCCGCAGCCCGCTGGGCGTAGTACTCGGCCATGAGGTCGTTGGGTAGGTTGGCGCGCTCGGCGCGACAGCGTGTCATGGGCGCCATGACGATCCGATTGGCAAGCCGCAGCTCTCCCATGGTCGTCGGTTCGAACAGCAGCGAGTGGCTCATGCGCGTGCTCCCTTGCGGCCGCTGCCCAGAACCCAGGCCCGGAGAACACTTCGGTGTCGGGCGGCGGCGTGCCCTCTCTCCAAGCCCGGCGGCGCGCCGGGCATTCCCTCAGCCGGAGAACCTCAGACGGGTCAGTGTGCGAGGGTCGAGACGAGGGCGATCGCGGCCATGCCGAGGGCGGTGGCGAGCACGTCGCGCTTGCGGCAGCGCGCCGCAGTGACCGAAGGCAGCAGGTCGGAGGCCCCGAGATAGAGAAAGAACCCGGCCATGACGAGCAGCAGCACCCCGAGCTGGTCGTGCCCCAGCTCGACCAGCATGCCCAGCGCGAAGCCCACGACCAGGCACGCTGCGTTGCCGCCGAGCAGCCGCACCGCCTGCCGCCGTGTGTGATGATGGCTGAGGACGAGCGAGACTGTCGTGATTCCGTCCGTGAGCTTGTGGGCCGAGAGCGCAACCGCGACGGCGGCCGCCGTGGCCAGCGACTGCCGACAGGCGGCCGCGAGCGCGAGCCCGTCCACGGCCGAGTGGACCAGCAGGCCGACCGCTCCGTGCATCGCCAGGGGCCGGTGCTCGTGCTCGTGGTCCGGACAGTTCGCGTCCATGCCGTGCGAGTGCGGGTGGAGCACGTGCAGCTTGTCGAGCAGCATGGTGACCAGGAACGCGCCGAGCACGATCAGCATCTGGGCGTGCACGTCGAGCGGCAGAGCTTCGATCCCCTCGGGAACCAGCTCGAGCAGCGCCAGCCCTACCAGCGTGCCGGCGGAAAAGCCGAGAAAGGCGCGGCTGTGCCGGTCGAACCACAACGGCAACGCGCCGCCGGCAAGGGTGGCAGCAACGACGGCCGCGACGGCGAGGATGGCGATCCAGGTCATCCGCGGATTCTACCCCGAGAGCGTGTCGCGAGCCGGCAAGCCCCGGGCGTTGACTCGGCCCCGATCGAGAGTACGATGCTGCTGGGATCCTTGCCGCCGGCCCGACCGCCCTGAAGCTCGAGGCACGGCGGCGCGCAAGCGCTCGCCATGGCCGAAGAGCTGACACCCTCCCGCGCCGCACCTGCCGCCAGCGAGGCGCGCCACCGCGAGTTGTTCGAGCACATGCGCAGCGGGGTGGTGGTCTACGAGGCAGTGGACGACGGGGAGGACTTCGTGATCCGGGACTTCAACCGGGCTGCCGAGCGGATCGAGCAGGTAGAACGTTCGGAGGTGATCGGGCGCCGGGTCACGGAGGCGTTTCCGGGTGTCGGGGAGCTCGGCCTGCTGCCCGTCCTGCGGCGGGTGTGGAAGAGCGGCGAGTCAGAGCGCCTCCCGGCTGCCGTCTACGGCGACGACCGGATCGCCGGCTGGCGCGAAAACGATGTCTTCCGCCTTTCGACTGGCGAGGTTGTCGCGATCTACGACGACGTCACCGAGACCAAGCGGACCGAGGAGGCGCTGCGGGCCAGCGAGCAGGAGCTGCGCTTGCTCTTCGACAGCATCGGGGATGCGGTCCTGATCGTCGACCTCAACGGGAGGATCCTGGCCGGCAATCGCGCCGCCTGCGAACGGTACGGCTTCTCGGCCGAGGAGCTGGCCGGTCTGAACGTCCGCGCGCTTGACACGCCAGCCGCGGCCGGCCAGGCCGGCCAGCGGGTCGCGCAGATCCTCGCCGAAGGCGCCGCCGTGTTCGAGACGGAGCAGGTGTCGCGCGAGGGCCCCTCGATCCCGACCGAGGTGAGCAGCCGCCTCATCCGGTTCCGCGGCGCGAAGGCGATTCTCTCGGTCTGCCGCGACATCACCGACCGCAGGAGGGCGGCCGAGGCGGCGGCCGAAAGCGAGAGGCGCCTTTGGGAGGCGCAGAGGCTGGAGGCCATCGGCAGCCTCGCCGGGGGCGTCGCGCACGACTTCAACAACTTGCTGCAAGCCATCCTCTCGACCCTCGAGGTGGCGCGGGCGGGCCTGCACGACCCGGCACGGTCGAGCGAGTACCTGGCCGAGATCGAGGACAACGTCCGCCGCGGCGCCCAGCTCACCCGCCAGCTCCTGCTCTTCTCGCGCCGCGAGGCCACGAAAATGGAGACGGTCGACCTCAACGACGCGATCCGGGGCGCGCTCGCCTTGCTCCGGCGGCTGCTGCGCGAAAACCTCGCCGTCGAGGCCGACCTCGATCCCAACCCGCTGCTGGTGCCGGGAGATCTCGGTCAGCTCGAGCAGGTGGTCACCAACCTCGTCCTCAACGCCGCCGACGCCATGCCGGGGGGAGGCCGCATCGGCGTCCGGTCCGGAAGTACCGGCGCCACTGCGTGGCTGGCAGTCGAGGACCGCGGCACCGGCATTCCGCCCGAGATCCGGCACCGCATCTTCGAGCCGTTCTTCACCACCAAGCCGCCGGGCAGCGGCACCGGTCTCGGTCTGCCGGTCGTGCAGGGGATCGTCGGCAGTCACAACGGGCGGGTCGAGGTCGAAAGCCGCGTCGGCGAGGGCACCGTGGTTCGGGTCGAGCTGCCGACGGCCCGGCAGCGAGCCTGCCACGAGAAGCGGGCGGCGGAGGAGTACCCCGGGGTGATCCCGGAGGCCTGGGGCGAACGCATCCTGGTGATCGAGGACGAGCCCGGCGCCCGCGAGGCGCTGCGCTCGATCCTCGCCACGCTCGGCTACCGGCCGCACGCCGTCGCCAGCGGTGAGGAGGCGCTCGCCTTGCCGGCCGAACCCGCCTTCGAGCTGGTGCTCACCGATGTCATGCTCCCCGGCCGGTCGGGACCCGACACGGCGGTCGAGCTGCGCAGCCGCTGGCCGGGCCTCAAGGTCGTGCTGATGTCGGGGTACGCCGAGGACGACGCCGTCCGGCACGTCATCAGGATCGGCGGCGTCCGCTTCCTCCAGAAGCCTTTCAGTATGGGCATCCTGGCCCGCGAGTTGCGCGCCGCTCTCGCCGACTGACGCCCAGGTGAGCACCTTCCCCGACTCCGACTTCGAGGCGGCTCCTCTCCCGGCAGCCGGCGCCGCCGCGCCCCGCGGCGCGGAGGTGGTGCCGTGGCTGACTCTCGTCGCACTGTCGGCCGCCCACTTCGCCGTGGACTGCTGCACTGGCATCTGGCCGGTGTTCAAGTCGCTGGCGCAGCTCGACCTCGTCAAGGCCGGCCTGATCGCGACGGTGGGCTCGATGGCCGCCAACGGGCTCCAGGTCGTTTTCGGCACGCTCGCCGACCGTGGGTGGCGCAAGCACATGCTCGTTGGCGGCACCGTCCTGGCGGGCGCGATCACGCTCGTGCCGTACGCCGGCTCGTACACCCTCATGTTCGCGCTGCAGCTCGCCACCGCCCTCGGCTCCGCAGCGTTCCACCCGTCCGGGGCGGGCGCCGCAGGAGAGGTCTCGCGCTCGCGCACCGGCGTGATGATCGGCATCTTCCTGGCCGGCGGCTTCCTCGGCTACGGCTTCTCGCAGCTCCTCTTCTCGGCGGTATACCTGCGCTCGAGCCAGCTCACGCCGGTGATCCTGGTCGCCCCGCTCGCCGCGGCCGCGGCTCTGGCGGTGCTGCTGCCCTCCGGCCCGGGCGGGAGGCGGGAGCGCGGCCGCGGGAGAGAGACCCTCGACACCCAGGCGGTCGCCCTGCTGCCGCTGTTCGGGGTGCAGGTCTTCGCCACCACGGCCTTCCAGTCGCTCGTGTTCCTCCTCCCGGAACTCATGGCCTCGCGCCAGGCGCCGGGGTGGATCGCCAACGGCGGAGCGCACTTCGGGCTCGTTGCCGGGGGCTGCCTGGCACTCCTTCCAGCCGGGCACTCGGCCGACCGCTGGGGGGCACGCCGCGTGCTTCTGGTCGGCAACGCCGCGACCGGCGTGCTGCTCGCGCTGCTGCTGGCCGGCAGCGCGGCGCCGGTGGCGGGCCTGGCGCTCGTGACCGCGTACGGGTTGTTCAACGGGGTCAATACCGTCGTGACCGTGGCCGAAGGCAACCGCATGCTCCCCGGCCACGCCAGCGCCGTCAGCTCGCTGCTCATGGGGGTCCCGTGGTGCATCGGCGCGGTCGGCCCGGTGGTCGCCGGGGCGCTCGCCGAGCCCGCTAGCGGCGGGTCGCCGGCGCTGGCCCTCAGCTGGCTCGGCCTGGCGATCCCTCTCGCCCTCGTCTCCGCCCTTTTCGTCCGCCCGCGCCGGGATGGCGGGCCGTCGCACCTTGACGCTCGCGATCCGCGTTGCTAGCGTGCCGTCCACGCCAGGAAGGGAGCTGGGCATGGCTCGCATCGAGTTCACCGACAACTACGAGGATCTCTCGACCGACCTCGGGTACCAGTTCAAGTTCTTCTGCGAGTGCTGCGGCAACGGCTACATGTCATCGTGGCAGGCCTCCACCTCGGGGATGGCCAGCTCGGTCGTGCGCGCCGCCGGCAGCATCTTCGGCGGGCTCTTCGGTCGCGCCGCCTCCGGCGCCTACGAGGTGCAGCGGGCCGTCGGCGGACCCGAGCACGACCGGGCGCTCGAGTCCGCCGTCCAGGAAATCCGGCCGCTGTTCGTGCAGTGCAAGCGTTGCGGGCAGTGGGTCTGCCAGCAGGTCTGCTGGAACCAGGCCAGGGCACTGTGCACGAGGTGCGCGCCGGTTCTGCAGCGTGAGCTGGCCGCGGCGCAGGCCGAGATCGCCGTCGAGCAGGCGCGCGAGAAGCTGCGCGAGCGCGACCTCACCGAGGGCGTCGACGTGGGCGCCGAAGCCGTCGTGCTCTGCCCTTCCTGCGGCGCCGAGACCAAACCCGGCAAGTTCTGCTCCGAGTGCGGCGTCAGGCTCGCCGCCAGGACTGAGTGCCCGCGCTGCGGCAACAAAGTGGGGGCCAACGACAGGTTTTGCCCCGAGTGTGGCAAGAAGCTGGCGCCATGAGCAGGAGCTGCCATCTCGAGCGCGGCGGCGAGGCGGTTGCTGCGAGCTGGGAGCTGACACCGGACACGCTGCTTCTGTCGCCCGAAAGGCGCCCCCCGGAAGCGCTGCCGCTCGCCGAGGTGCGGAGCGTGGACTGGGACGGCTGGAGCGTGCGCCTGCGCATCGGCAGTGGCGAGATCGGGCTGGCGAGGCTCGGCGCCGAGGCGGACGGCCTGGTGTCGGCGCTCCGTCGCGCCTGGCCGCCGCTGCGCGCCGCAGCGCTGCGCGTCGCCGGGGACGAGGCCCCGCAGCGGTTCGCGGGCTCGGCAGCGACGCCGGAGCACCGGGAACCCACTCCCTCCGAGATCCTGGTGTGGCCGGAGGCCGTGGTCGTCGCTCCGCGCGGCCGCGATCTCGAGGTGTTGCCGCTCGCTCACGTGGCCGAGGTCGCCGCCGACGCCGACGCGTGGACCGTGAGCGTGCGACCGTGGGACGGCTTGGCCTGGACGTTCTCTCGCCTGGCCGGCGACACGACGCGGCTGGCCGAAGCTGTCGCCGCCGCCCGCGCCGCGCTCGCCGTCCAGGCCGGCGAGGCGCTGGCCGCGAGCCTGCCCGGCCTCGACCCGGCCCGGCGGGCGAGCCTCGCGGCGCACTGGCCTCCGGGCCGTCTCCTCGCGCTGCCGGCGCTCGAGTCGCTGGCCCCGGGCTTCGGTCGGGCCCTGGCGGCGAGCTGGCTTTCGAGCCTGCCTCGCCGGCGCGAGGGTGAGCTGCTGCTGGGCGCCAGCGGCGCGGTCGAGGTCCTGCTCGGCTACCGGGTCGGCCCGCAGAGGGGGGAGGGCGAGGCGCACGAAGAGGTCGAGCCCGTCCCGCTGCCGGCGGACGGGGCGTCCGTTGCGAGTGCCGCCGCCGCGCCCGACGGCGGCGGGACGCTCGCCGGCGCCGACCTCTGGGCAGCGGTACGGCTGCCCGGCGGCTGGCTCGTCGAGGACCTCGGCGTGCGCGGCGTCGCGACCTACGTCCTGGCAGGAGGGCCGGAGCTGGCGCAGGCCCTCGCGTTCTGGCTCGCTGCCACGCGGCTTCCCCGCGAGATCGTCTACCTCGGCGTGGAGGCGCTCACCGGGGAGCGCGCCGGGCTCGCCCCCGCCGCCCGCGACCTCGCCCCGCTCGTGGCGCTCCGCCGGGCGTTCACCCGCCGCGTCATCCACCGCGGTTTCTCTGCCTGGAGCGAGACGATCGAGCGGCTGCTCTCACACGGGGTGTAGGTCCCGAGGGACCCGCTGCGGCGCCGCGGGCCCGCCAGCGAGGGTGTGGGCTCAACGCTTGCGCGCGATCACCCGCACGGCGCGCGGGCCGGGGCCGCTTCCGAGTTCCACCCCGCCGTCCACCTCGTACTCCTCGAGGAGGCGCTTCATCGTCACGTCGTCGTTCAGGCTCGACTCCAGGAGCAAGTACACCGGCTGCCCGGCCTCGAGCTCGTCGCGCACCAGTTCGGCCGCGCCCGGCCAGGGGACCCGGAACGTCTCGAACCCGCCGTACAACCGCAGCGAGCCGGTGTGCTCGAAGGCGCCGACCAGCGCGCCGGCCGGCAGGTACTTCCTGGCACTTTCGGCGACGTCGTGGAAGACCCTGGCGGTCGTGCGGGTGAATACCATCTGCTCCTGGCCGAAGCGGACAAAAAAGGCGATCAGCGTGGCGGCTCCCAGGGAGCCGGCGATTCGCGCCCCCAGTCGCCACCACCTGCCACGACCTTCCAACCAGCAAAGCACGTCGTCCCAGCCGTCGGCGGCGAGGATGAACAGCCCCGGCAGCCCTGGCAGGAGGAAGCGCAGCCACCACCAGACGTCGGGGTAGACCCACCAGAACGAGTAGATCCCCCAGAAGAGCAGGAACCAGCCGAGGAAGAAGAGGTTCCTCCGCCCTCTCCGAAGGGCGCCTGCAAAGGCCGGCAGGAGCGTCCCGGCGGTGAGGACGGTCACGAGGTGCCACCCGAAGCGCGGGAAGTTGCGCGGGGCGTGTGCGAGCCTGAACCACTGGAACGTGTCGTGGTACCCCATCCGCCAGGGGGCGCCGAACACCTGCCAGTTGTAAAGGCCGTGGACGGCAGCGCACGCTGCGGCCACTGCCGCGAAACGGGCGAAGCGGCGCCTTTCGGCGAGCAACGGCAGCAGCAGAAGACCGAACAGGGCGTTGGTGGGCCGCGTCGCCACCGCCAGCGCGAACGCCGCCCCGGCCAGCGCCGGGCGGTCCCGGTCCAGCAGACAATACGTGGTCAGGAGCCACAGCGCCGCCGGCAGGTCGCTCATGACGCTGACCGCGCCCCACACCACGGGAGGGCTGAGCGCCCACTGCGCGCTCATCAGGACAGCGACGAAACGACTGACGCGCCGGATCAGGATGAGGTAGAGCACCAGCACGGAAAGCGCTCCGCACAGCGGGGTGACGAAGAACTCCGCCCCGACCACTCCGGCGACCGCCATCAGGAGGGGGTATCCGGGCGGGTAGCGGGGGATGGCGCACCCGTTCCCGGCCTCGAAACCGAGCGGCGCCGCCGCCGGGTACCTCGCCGTGTCCCGGCTCATCGGCATCGTCACGCGCCCCTCGAGGAACAGGCGGGAGAGGGCGTAGTAGCCGTACCAGTCGCTGGCGCCCACGTAGCGCTGCCGGAACGTCGCGTACAGCGCGAAGAGCGCCAGCAAGGCGGCGATTCCCGGCGCGAAGCGCGCCATCGAGCGAACCACCCCGCTCGGCGGACGTTCGGCAGGTGTCGTGTCCATCTCGCTCCCGTGGAAGGATTATCGCCCAGCCCGGCGCCGTCTGTTTCGTCCTGCCTGCGGAGCCATGGGTGTCGTGTCGATGCCATAGCGTGCCTGGGCGCAGCGCCTCGTGACACCGGGTCGGTGCCCACCCTGGCCCGGCGGCAGGATCAGACACGGGCCGGAAACGCTTTCTGCAGTCCGCTCGGCTCGTGGGCTTGGCCGTCAGTGGACGACCGAGGACGCGAGCGGCCCGGCGCGATCCTAGGAGCGTGTTTCGCGGAAGTCACGGCGGCGAGTTGCGCTGACCAGTGGTGC
>DAOOJE010000001.1:274551-354825 GCA_035384965.1 Thermoanaerobaculaceae bacterium | reverse complement strand
TGCGACCAGGTCGCCTTCCTGTGGCACGAGCGCGACAGCCAGGGCACCGTCATCCTCGACATCCCGGCGCGGCCCGGCGGCGGCGTCCACGTCGACTTCACCTCGCAGCTTTCGACCGGCGGCTCCCCCCAGGGCTACACCCTCGACGTCGACTGGCCGACCGGCGCCTCCCAGCCCTCCGGTGCCCTCCCCGTCACCCTCGCCGTCGACGTCCCGGCCGACCCCGGCGGCGAGTGGCCGGCTGGCACGGTGAGCAAGGCCATCACCCTTGACTTCCAGAGCGGCGAGACCCGGATGCTCGTTCAGAAGCAGAGCTACGACGCGCGCTTTTCGGCCGACGACGGCGTCATGCCGATGACCGTCGCCCCGGGCGCCGGGGAGGGCGGCCTGCCGTTGAGCCCGGCCGGGGACACCCCGCGCCTGGTGCTGCTCGCCGTGCGCGGCACCCAGGTCCCGTGGGCGCTCGTCGGCGGCTCGGACGAGCCGTCGCTCGAGCCGGACAAGGTCTACCGCAGCCAGCTCGGCAGTTGGCAGAAGGTGCAGGCCACCCCCGGCAGCCAGGACGTCGTGCTCGACACGCAGCCGGGCGGCGCCGTCCGCCTGTCGCTCGTGGACGGATCGTTCAACGTCGTCCCCCAGACCGCCTTCCGCGTCCACCGCTGCCCGCGGGAGGAGCACCTGACCGAGGAGAGCCCGCACCCCGAGCCGTGTACTCTGGGAGCAGTGAACAGCGACGGCATGACGGGCATCCTCCCGAGCCTCGAGCTCAACCCGGCCGGCGGCGCGCGCGGCTACCTGGGGATCGAGCTGACGAAGGCCCCGGTGGACCCGGGGACGTACTACGTGCTCGTCGAGTCGACCGGCGCGACCCCGTACCGCATCCGCCAGGGCGCCGACCTGGTTCGGAGGGCCGGGCAGGAGTCGGAGTACCTCGGGGCGTATGCGGTGTGCACGGTGGCGGGGATGGAGTTCCTAGATCAGAACTTCCAACGCGTCGACTCGTTCGAGGTGCACGATCCGACCCCGGCCTATGTACGCCTTCTCGGGCCAACGCACGGGGCAGCCTCTGTGGTATGCCAGGTGCGGGTCCAGGACAGAAGCGGCGCGATCGTCAGCCCGGAACAGGCGATTGACCTCTCGCGGGTTGCTACGGGCTCCAATGTCTACATCGGGGCCATCACGTTCGAGCCGGACGTGGCGGCAAGCCCAGCCTTGTCGCGCAGTGGCGATTCGCTCGCCTCGTCTGGGGTCTTCATGGTGCCCCTGGGAGCGAACACTGCGGCCGCAAGTGCCGGCGGCGCACAGGGTCAGGTCGGCGTCGACCGCCCCGCACTTCTGCGGCTGAGGTTTGTTGATCGCCAAGGCACGTCGCTGACAGCGAACAACGGGCAGGTCCAGGAGACCGAGATTGGGAGCTTCGAGGACAACAGCCCCGAGATCGTCAACGTGCAGGTCCAGGCGATCGATCCCCTGGATCCCTCAGAGCTGACACTGTGTGGGGCCGCATGCGACGGCACCGAGGTCGGAGTCGCCGAGAGAAAGAACACGAAGTTCGACAGCGGCTTCCAGTACTTCTACGACGGCTCGAACGGCTCGACGACGCTCACCTCCAGCGGGAAGATCGACGGGCAATGGGCACTGAGGCTCGTCGGCGGGAAGAGCGACAAGGTGGCAGCGTTGAAGGCCGTCGTCCGCATGAAGAAGGACGACCAAGGTGCGCCATACCCGACTGGCACGTTGTCTGGACACGCGGCATTCAATGCTGCGGAGGGTTACGGCGCCCTGCTGGTGCCCAAGTGCAAGCGATGCAGGAGTGTCAAGGAGGATCCAGCTTGGAAGCTCGGCGTGTCGCTGTGGGTCGACGAGCGGAGCTACACCAGGGCGCGAGGGTCGTCTGGCTCTTGGATCGGATCGGGCGGGACGCCAACGCCGCCCAACGGCGTGCGCGATTGGCTGGAGGCGAGAGTCCGCGACTTTTATGCGACCTGGCCAGGGACGCACCCCGAGATCATTCTCGGCATGTCCCGTCTTGGCACCCTCGCCGAGACGGCGGCTGCCAGTCCCGGTTTCGTTGCGCAAACGGAGCCGGACCTGCCTCCTGTCAACGGCAAGACGGCGATGGCGAAGATGACGTGGGCGCTGGCTGAAGCCGAGGTCAGAGTCAACCCAGCTCCGAACCCCTCGGTCGAGCGTGCCTTTGATGAAGACGGGTTCCATGTCGTCAAGCCTCGACTGAGTTTTGAGAACATCGCCGTGCACGAGGCCAGGCATGTGTGGCAGCAGACCTACGTGTTCACGGCCAACGACCCGGACACCGATGGAGACCAGTTGCCTGGGCAGGGTGCGGCCTCGGCCATGGGTCTCGTCGATTCCCGGTATGCCTTGGACGGGCTCGGGTCCAACACGGAGTCCGACTTCCTCCATCCGAACCTCGTGGACCTCAAGGAGTGGGGGGCGAATCCGTCCTACGCAGCAGCCGGCCACGCGCCGAAGGAGTGGGATGCGATCAGGCTCGCAGGGAGCCTCGCTGGGGGCGCTCCCACCTGCTTTCCGGCCGCGAACTACGTACTCTCGCTTTCGGCCCAGGCGGTCGGCGCCGACCACAAGCTGGTCGCCGAGGTGAAATGGAAGGACAGCAAGAGCATCTGGCACGTCTTCGAGGGTGTCGTGGTCATCTTCGAGGTCGTCAACTCCGGCAACATGCTCTTGTCGGAGCGACTCCCGGTCGGCGACATCTTCCCGCCCGTGAGCGAATGGGCCGGCTTCGGCGTGTCCAGGGTGTCGGACGTTCTGCGGGAGGGCGTCACCCGGGCCGCGAGCAGAGCGAAATGCACGGACCCAAGTTGCACCAAGGCCGAAGCACGAGTGATGCTCCAACCGCCTCCTGGTGGCGGGGCGACAGCCACCCGAGTCCGGGCAAAGCTGGTGCTGCCCCAGGAGTGCGCCGGGCTGACGATTGTCGATGAGAAGGAGGTCACCCCGTGAGAAGCCATAGGTTTCGTCAGATTGCCGCCTTTGCCGCGGTCGTGGTTGCCGCGACCCTCGGGCAGCGCCCTTCGGTTGGCTACACGCCGAGCACCCAAGTGACAGGGTGCGACGCCAAGATCCAGCACCTCTGCGACGCCTTGCGCAACACGGGGGCTGCCGCATCGAGCGGCCAGTCGCTCGGTGAGCTCATCGCTGCGGCACTGGAGTCACCCGACGAGGAGCTGCGGAAGAAGACGATGGTCTTCCTGCGAGACGAGGTGCCGCTTGGGGCGGTCGATTGGCGTGCGCTGCGGCCGTCGCTGGAGCGCTACGACCAGCTACAGACCTCGTCCGATTGCTCGGACGCCGAGTGCGAGTGCACTGATGGACGTGACTTCGCTGAGTTCGTGGAGTTCAAGCTCTCCTCGCGCAGCGAGAAGGTGGCGTTTCTCGCGCGGGCCATGGAAGAGGGAGAGGTTCGTTTCCGCCTTTTCCACTCCTTCCACAGGAGCTCTGCGGTTTCAATGGTGGCAACCGATGGGCTGTGGGAGCTGCGGTCGCTCTACGATAAGTATTGCTCCGAGCGTGACCCCTACGGGTGCAAGAGCGGCGCCATTCTGCTCGACCTGCGAGAGGGCTCCCCGGACCTGCCGACAGGCAACGCTATGGCCGTGAGGCGCCTGGAGAAGATGGATCAGGAGAGTCTCTTCCAGACACTGATGGAGCAGGGCATGGACACTGGGTGCAGCGACGGCGGCCCTTGGCGACTCGCATGGAATGCACTGAGGAACAGTGTCGTCAACGGTCGGGTAGGAGAAACCTGCGAAGGTCTGCAACGTCTGCTCGACGGGTTCTCCGCCCGCCTCTCAGAACGAAGGAGGCAGCAGCTCAGCACCTTCCGCTTCACGCCTCAGACGCTTGCCCCGCCCGTTGAGCCAGAACCTGAGAAGCAGATGAGACAGTGGGTGAACCGGGAGATCGAGGCGCTGCGCCCATGCTTGCCGTTGAAGGGACCGGATAGATAGGGAACGAAATCTCGTACCGGCTCGGCACCTGGGCGCGCTACGTCGGGGTGATCCCGGATGCGGGCCAGCCTGGCGGCGTCACGCCCGTCTGGGGCACCGCCGAGACGTTGCACCTCGCGGCCCAGGCCAAGCTCCCGGACGCCCAGCGCTCCGACCCGCTCCTCACCTCGCACAACGTCCACCCCGAGCCGGGCCGTCCCGACGCGTTCGCCTGCTGGCAGCACGACGGGCAGCCGTGCGGGGACACCTTCCGCTTCTGGCCCGGCTACCTCGAGGCGTACGGCCTGTACGACGCGTACCACGTCGTCGACGCCTTTAGCAACACCGTCTTCGGGCTCACCGGCGCCTCGGCCACCCAGCCCGGCGGCGGCGTCCACGTCGACTTCACCTCGCAGCTTTCGACCGGCGGCTCCCCCCAGGGCTACACCCTCGACGTCGACTGGCCGACCGGCGCCTCCCAGCCCTCCGGTGCCCTCCCCGTCACCCTCGCCGTCGACGTCCCGGCCGACCCCGGCGGCGAGTGGCCGGCTGGCACGGTGAGCAAGGCCATCACCCTTGACTTCCAGAGCGGCGAGACCCGGATGCTCGTTCAGAAGCAGAGCTACGACGCGCGCTTTTCGGCCGACGACGGCGTCATGCCGATGACCGTCGCCCCGGGCGCCGGGGAGGGCGGCCTGCCGTTGAGCCCGGCCGGGGACACCCCGCGCCTGGTGCTGCTCGCCGTGCGCGGCACCCAGGTCCCGTGGGCGCTCGTCGGCGGCTCGGACGAGCCGTCGCTCGAGCCGGACAAGGTCTACCGCAGCCAGCTCGGCAGTTGGCAGAAGGTGCAGGCCACCCCCGGCAGCCAGGACGTCGTGCTCGACACGCAGCCGGGCGGCGCCGTCCGCCTGTCGCTCGTGGACGGATCGTTCAACGTCGTCCCCCAGACCGCCTTCCGCGTCCACCGCTGCCCGCGGGAGGAGCACCTGACCGAGGAGAGCCCGCACCCCGAGCCGTGTACTCTGGGAGCAGTGAACAGCGACGGCATGACGGGCATCCTCCCGAGCCTCGAGCTCAACCCGGCCGGCGGCGCGCGCGGCTACCTGGGGATCGAGCTGACGAAGGCCCCGGTGGACCCGGGGACGTACTACGTGCTCGTCGAGTCGACCGGCGCGACCCCGTACCGCATCCGCCAGGGCGCCGACCTGGTTCGGAGGGCCGGGCAGGAGTCGGAGTACCTCGGGGCGTATGCGGTGTGCACGGTGGCGGGTGGGGAGTTTCTGGATGAGAGCTTCCAGCGCATCGACCCGGATATCTTGGTCAGTCAGCCAACTCCAGTCTGGGTCGTGTTCAATCTGCCGCTCGGAATATGAACGTCTTCTCGGTGACTATGAGAGGCCTCAACCGTGAGGGCGATGGTTCAGCGGATGACGCTGAGATCTGCACTGCGGCAGGCACAAGGGTCATGTGGGTGAGAGTGAGGGGAATATGACAAGAATCCGGATGGCATCAGGCGTCGTTCTTCTGTTGGCGCTTCACTGCTGGGCCGCGCCGGCGGCGGAAAAGGTCGTGTATCTCAGCGAGACCGACAAGCGGCTGATCAAGGAGCTGGTCGTGGCGGAGGTGTGGCGACCCGGCGGCGCCAAGTCGGAGGCGCTGGCCGAGGTCTTGGAGGGGTTTCCCAGGTCCGGCAGCATCGAGGCTGCGTCGTGGCTCGTGAGGGAAGCAAACCCCTACTTCTCTCGACGGCTCCTTGACCCGACGCCATTCGCCGCGAGAGCAACGCAAGTGTCGACGAGCGACGCAACGATCCACGGATACGAATGGCGTCAAACCAGCGAAAGCCTCGCTCAAAGAGCCGGAATCAACGCTCTTTCCGAGACTGACCGGTTCAGTCTGTATCACAAGCTGATGGCGGAACACGTCTCGCACGGGCCGTTCGGAATGTCCTACCTCGACGGGTGCCTGCAAGGAGTCTGGGAGAATCCGCGCGAGTTCCTTTCGGAAGCCGAGCGCGCGTGTTTCAACCCGACAGGCGTTTGGGCGAGCCCCTATACTCGTGACCTCGGACGTTCCGTAGTCCGCTTGGCGTGGGCCAGGGCGGAGAACCGGTCCATGGGCGCCGTGCTGGACTTGGTCGAGGCTGCCGTGAAGGCGGAGGCCCGACCGGGCGAACTCGTGGACGGCATCGCACCCGATGTCCTCCTCGAGGAGGCGCTGCTTGCCCTGCTGATGGACAAGCAGACCAAGGCCGTTGCGCGCCTGAAGAGGACCTGGCTGGCGATCCCAGTCGCCGACAGGCCACAAGGGCTGAGCGTCGAGGGGCGCGCTGCCCTCGTGGCGAAAGGGCGCATGGACAGTGAGCCGCCGCGCGACACCCATGCAGGGAGGTCTCTCGTGAGAGCAATTCGGGCGCTGGGCGATCCGACGTCTCAGTCGAAAAACCTCCAGTTTGAGGAGTCGCTCCTGCTGGGTCCCGAGCACTCCCGAGAGGAGCTACGGCACAGAGGCCTCCTGAGGGCGGAGCCCGAGTAGTGCCGCCGTGCCCGCAGAGAGCTGTCACACACCGGGTCGCACAGGAACTCGGCGCTCTTTCGTTTTAGCAGTACCTCCAGCACGGCACACCGGCGTGTTCAGGAAGTCTCGGCCCAAGAGCCCTTGGATGGGCGCCCGGGAGGGCTAGCGCGAGTTCATGACGGACGCCCTGGGGGTGCTAGGGAACATGCAAGGACAGAGCGAGATGCGGTGAACCAGGGTGAATATACGATGACTGAGGGTCAAGCGCAGAGGAAGAGGGCGGTGACGAGCGTGGCGAATTCCGGGTCGTCGGGGTGGTCGAGCCCGTGGGCGATGCGGGGTCCACGCTGTCCATTCGGCCGTGTCCTGCCGAATGTCTCTCGACTTCACGTTCCGGAAAGCTGGCGGGTACAGCGCGTGCGCCAGGGAAGGTCTGGAGGCACAGGAGGAGCTGACCGCCAGCGCGACGCGGTCGGCGCTCGCGGTGGAGATCGGGCGGGGTTTCCCGGATAATCGCGAGGAGGGAGGCGGGGAGGTGGCAGCCATCGATTACAGCATGTCGGAGGCGGTGCGGGCGGCGTACGAGCGGGGGCAGGACGAGGAGCGCATGGAGCCGCTGGCCCGCGTCGACGCGGCGGGCTGCCCCGTCGGGCGAATCGCACGGGGCGATGCGGTGGTCTTCTGCGACATCCGGGGCGAGCGCGAGGTCGAGCTGACCGCCGCCCTCGTCGATCCGGCGTTTTCGGCGTTCCCAGTCGAGCGGCTGAATCTCCGCTTCGCCACCATGATCGAGTACGACCCGCACCTGCCGGTACGGGTGGCTTTTCCTCCGCTCGAGCGGCTGGGCGGCACGCTCGCCGAGGCGGTGAGCCGGGCCGGCCTCGGGCAAAGTCGCGTTGCCGAGAGTGAGAAGGCGATCCATGTCTCGTACTTCTTTTCCGGCAAGCGCCACGAGCCGTTCCCGGGCGAGCGCAGGATCGTGCTCCGCTCGCCTTCGGAGCCGCTCGACGCGCCGCACATGCGGGCCGCCGAGGTGGCGGACGCGGTCGAGGCGGAGCTTGCCGATCCCTCGCCGGCACTGGTGGTGGCCAACCTCGCCAACATCGACGTGGTCGGGCACAGCGAAAACCGCGCCGCGATCGAGCGCGCGGTGGCGGCGGTGGATGCGGCGGTGGGGCGGATGGTGCGCGCGGCACGGCAATCCGGGGTGGTGGCCGTGATCACCGCCGACCACGGCACGGTCGAGCGCTGGCTGTACCCGGACGGCAGCATCGACACTGGCCACACCGACTCCCCGGTCCCGTTCGTCCTCGTGCCGCCCTGCCGCGAATCTGCGCACCGGCTGCGAGAGGGCGGGTCGCTCGCCGACGTGGGACCGACCCTCCTCGAACTCCTCGGGCTCGAAAAACCCCCGGAAATGACCGGCCGCAGCCTGCTGGCCAGCAGCAGCGGCCGGGAAACCGGGCGGGTGCTGCTGGTCATTTGCGACGGCTGGGGAGAGGCTCCGCCAAGTCCCGGCAACCTCATCGCCGCCACCCCGACGCCGGTGATGGACGAGCTCCGAGCGGCTTTTCCCCACACGCTGCTGGCGGCAGCCGGCAAGGCCGTGGGGCTGCCGCCGGGCACGGTGGGGAACTCCGAGGCAGGGCACCTGCATCTCGGGGCGGGCCGCATCGTGCCGGCGGACCGGGTGCGCATCGACGCGGCCATCGAGGACGGCAGCTTCTTCGAGAACGCGGCGCTTCGCTGGGCCGCGGAGGCTGCCCGTGCCGGCGGCCGGCCGCTCCACGTGCTTGGCATCGTGTCGTTCTTTTCGTCGCACGGCAGTCTCGACCACCTGCTCGCCCTACTCGAGCTGGCTCGCCGGGCCGGCGTGCCGGAGGTGTTCGTCCACGCACTGCTTGGCCGGCGTGGCGAACGGCCGCAGTCGGGCGCCCACTACCTGCGGCTCGTCGAAGAGCGCGCCGCCGAACTCGGGCTGGGGCGGGTGGTGTCGGTCATCGGCCGCTACTGGGCTCTCGACCGCGAGCAGCACTGGGAGCGGGTGCAGCGCGCCTACGACTTGCTGGTGCGCGGGATCGGCAAGCCGGTCAGGGGGTAGGAGCCGGAGTCTTTTCGGCGGGGCAAACGGCATCCACGTCGGTGATCATGCCCTTTTCCAGCGTGAAGGTGGTCACGACGCCGAGTTCGAGCGCCTTGATGCGGATCCGTTCCTGGGAGGGCACGCCGTCTCGGACCTGGAACGTGTAGTGGTAGCCCTTCCAGAGCGCGACGACCTCGTCGGGCCCGGTCAGCGACGGCCTGGCCTTTTGGTCGTAGAACACCCCTTTCTGGAACAGGATCTTGCCGTTGGGGTAGTAGGAGGTGCCATCGAGCGCCAGGGTGTTGCCGTTGGGGTAAAGCGCCCGCGGCCGCTCGTTGCGGGTGAGCTTGGTCTTGAATAACGGTGCCCCGCTCGGGTACAGGAGCGAGCCGTCCTCTTCCATGGTCGGCGTGCCGTTGGGGAACAGCACCAACTCCCCCATCTGGATCGGCCGGCCGTTGGGATACATCTTCACGCCGCGGAGCACCCTGGGGCGGCCGTTGCAGTAGCGCTCCTGAGCCTGTGCCACGATGGCAGGTCCGATCGCCAGCAGGATCATCACGAAGGACAGGTGCAAGCTCTTGCGCATGAGCGACTCCCATTGCCGGGGACGCGTCGCGTCGAGGCGCCGCGGCGCTCATCACCGTGCAAGGGGAATGCCACGGGGAGCGCAGCTGCGGGGTGCCGCCGGCTGCGCGTGGCGAAGGTGCAATGCGCGGCGGCGGCTCGGGGTTGAGGACGAGGGCCACTACAATGGCCGTGGAGCAGGCATGCGAGCGATTCTTCTCGTTGTTGCGGGCGTTCTGGCGGCGGCACCTCCGGCGGGTGCGGGACCGCACCATCAGCTCACCGTCGTTTTGGACCCCGCTGCAGGCACTGTCCAGGTGCACGACGTGCTCACGCCGCCGGCAGGGCGAGGAACGACGTTTGTGCTGCACGCTGGCCTGGCGCCGCGCGTGGCGACGCCGGGCTGGCGCCTCGAGCCGCTCGGAAGTGCCGTCGACGCCTCGTTCGGTGGCATCAACGCCACCACCGCCACGGTGGCGGAAAACGTCCCGCTCGAAGGCTTCCGCCTCACGAGGGACGAGGCGGCGCCTCCCCGGGTGGAAATCAGCTACGGCGGGTACATCCGCCACGGCCTCGGGACGCAAGGCGAGGAGTACCAGCGCAGCTTTTCCGAGAGTCCCGGCCTCGTCGACCCGCAGGGGGTCTTTCTGGCCGGCACCAGTTTCTGGGTGCCGACGTTCGGCGAAGCTCTCGTGACGTTCGAGCTGGAGGTCGTGAAGTTGCCGCCCGGCTGGCGGAGCGTGAGCCAGGGACGGCGGGCCGCCGGCACAGACGGCGAGCGATGGGTGTGCGAGCACCCCGTGGAAGAGGTCTACCTCGTGGCCGGGCCGTGGACCGAAACCCGCGAGCACGCTGGTTCCGTCGAGCTCATGGCGTTCCTGCGCGACCCCGACCCGCTGCTGGCTCGCCGCTACCTCGACGCCACGAAGCGCTACCTGGCCCTGTACGAATCGATGCTCCCGCCGTTCCCCTGGCCTTCCTTCGCGCTGGTCGAGAACTTCTGGGAGACCGGCTACGGGATGCCGGGGTTCACGCTGCTGGGGCCAAGGGTCGTCCGCTTTCCCTGGATCCTCACTTCTTCCTACCCGCACGAGCTGCTTCACAACTGGTGGGGGAACTCCGTGTACGTGGCCGCCGAGGGCGGCAACTGGTGCGAGGGGCTCACCGCCTACATGGCCGACCACCTCTTCGCCGAGCAGCGAGGGGAGGGGGCGGCGTATCGCCGCGACACGCTCAAGAAGTACACCGATTTCGTGCGGGACGGCAAGGACTTCCCGCTCGCGGAGTTCCGCTCCCGCACCTCGGCCGCCACGGAGGCGGTTGGCTACGGCAAGAGCCTGATGTTGTTCCATATGCTGAGACAGGAGGTAGGCGACCCCACCTTTCTGGCCGCGCTCGGGCGGTTCTGGCGCAAGCACGCGTACGGACGTGCCTCGTTCGCCGACCTCGAAGCCGCGTTCGAGGCCGAGACCGGCACGAGCCGGCGGGCGTTCTTCGCGGCCTGGGTGTCGCGCCCCGGGGCTCCCCGCCTGGCGGTGGCAGCAGCGGTTGCTCGCGAGCTTCCCGGTGGAGGTGGGTATCTGCTCGAGCTCACGCTCGAGCAGACCCAGCCCGAGGAGCCGTTCCCGGTCCGCGTCCCGGTCGTGGTCACGGTGGCCGAAGGGCCGGCCGTGGAGGCGGTGGTGCCGATGTCCGGGCGCACGGCCAGCACCGTCATCGCTCTGCCCTCGCGCCCCTTGCGCCTCGAGGTGGACCCGGCGTTCGACGTCATGCGCCGGCTCGACCCGGCCGAGCTGCCGCCCACGCTTTCCACGGCGCTCGGTGAGGACCGGCCGACCTATGTGCTGCCGGCCGCGGCGCCCGAGGAGGAGCTCGCGGCCTGGCGCGAGCTGGCGGCGGCCTGGCAGCGCGGCAAGGGCGAGCTGCGCCTGGTGCTGGACTCGGAACTCACTGCCGTGCCGGACGGCGACGTGTGGGTGCTGGGCTGGTCGAACCGCCTGCTGCCGGTCGTGCTCCAGGGGCTGGAAGGGCACGGGGTGCAGGCCGGCGCCGAGGCGGTGACCGTCGGGCACGAGCAGCTCGACCGGCGTGGCCTGTCGCTGGTGCTGGTGGCCCGGCACCCGACGCGGCCGGAGCAGGCCGTGGCGCTTGTGGCGGCGGACCCCCCGGCGGCCATCGCAGGTCTCGGGCGCAAGCTGCCGCACTACGGGAAGTACGGCTACCTCGGCTTTCGCGGCGAAGCCCCCGACAACGTGGCCAAGGGGGTGTGGGCGCCGACCGGCTCACCCCTCGTGCGGTCGCTCGCGGACGGAGCGCTGCCGGAACTCAAGCTGCCGCGGCGGCAGCCTCTCGCCCTGTTGCCCCCGCCGTTCGACGGGGAGCGCATGGCGCGCACGGTTGCCTGGCTCGCGGACCCGGAGCGTGAGGGGCGAGGGCTCGGCACGCCGGGGCTCGAGGTCGCCACCGACCGGGTGGAGGCGGCGCTGCGCGAGGCCGGTCTCGTGCCCGCCCGCAGCGATGGGTTCCGCCAGCGCTTCGCATGGCGGGGCGGTACTCCCGAGCGCGAGATGGCGGTCACCAACCTCGTGGGGGCCGTGCCCGGCTCCGACCCGCGCTTGCCCCCGGTCCTCCTCATGGCCCACCTCGATCACCTGGGCCGCGGCTGGCCTGACGTGAGGGCCGGTAACGAGGGGCTCGTCCACCCTGGGGCTGACGACAACGCCTCGGGCGTGGCGGTGCTGCTCGAGCTGGCGCGCCACTTTGCGGCGCAGCCGGCGGCGCCGCGCCGGCTGCTCTTTGCCGTGGTGAGCGGGGAGGAGGCCGGTCGCGTCGGGTCGCGGCACCTGCTCGACGAGATGGCCGGCGAGCTGCCGGCGGCGTGCCTCAACCTCGACACCGTGGGTCGGCTCGGGGCCGGCCCGCTGCTCGTGCTCGGCGCGGAGTCGGCGCGCGAGTGGCCGTTCGTGGTCATGGGCGCCGGCGCCACCGTGGGCGTGTCGGTGGCGATGGCAGCCGAAAAGCTGGACGCCTCTGACCACGTATCATGTCTCGAGGTGGGCGTGCCTGCAGTGCAGCTTTTCTCCGGACCTCACGCCGACTACCATCGCCCGTCCGACACCGCCGACAGGATCAACGTCCCAGGGCTGATCAGGGTCGCCTCGGTGGCGGCCGAGACGATCTCGTACCTCGCGAACCGGCGCGATCCGTTCACCGCCACGATCGATGTGGGCGGCGCAGCGCCCACCTCGCCTCCTCCCACCGGGGGCCGCAGGCCGGGCCTCGGGACCATGCCCGACTTTGCCTTCGAGGGTCCGGGGGTGAAGGTGGCGCAGATGGCGCCCGACTCCCCGGCCGAGCGAGGCGGGATCGCAGTGGGGGACGTGCTGCTCGCCCTCGGCGAGCGGCGGGTGGTCGGGCTCGCGGACCTCGCGGCCGCGCTGGCGGCCCACCGGCCCGGCGAGACGGTGACCGTGACGGTGCGGCGGGGAGATCGCGAGCTGCGGCTGTCGGTCACGCTGGAGACCCGGTGATCGGAGTCCTCCTCGTCGGCGGCTTCGTCCTTCTGGTTTTCGGCGCCGAGGGGCTGGTGCGGGGTGGCGTGCGGCTCGCTGCGGCGGCGGGAGTCTCCCCGCTCGTCATCGGTCTCACCGTCGTGGCGTTCGGAACCTCGGCGCCGGAGCTGGCGGTGAGCGTCGGCGCCGGTCTCGGCGGCCAGGGAGACATCGCCCTCGGCAACGTGGTCGGCTCCAACATCCTCAACGTCCTGCTCATCCTCGGCGTATCGGCGCTCATCGTGCCGCTGGCGGTGGCTCGGCAGCTCGTCCGCCTCGACATGCCGCTCATGATCGGGGTCTCGTGTGTGGTTATGGTGCTGGCGCTCGACGGTCGGCTTGGCCGGCTCGAAGGGTTGTTGCTGTTCGCCGGTCTCGTGGCCTACCTGGCGTGGTCGATCGTCATGGGCCGGCGGCAGGGCCGGGCCGTGGTGGCGGCCCGTCCGGGCCTCGACGCAAGCCGTCCGTCCGGCTGGAGGTGGTGGCTCGTCAGCCTGTTGCTCGTCGTGGCCGGCCTCTTCCTGCTCGTGGGAGGTGCACGCCTCATGGTGGAGGGAGCGGCTTCCGCGGCGCGGGCGCTGGGGGTTTCGGAGCTCGTCATCGGCCTCACGGTCATTGCGATCGGGACATCGCTGCCGGAGGCGGCCACGTCGGTGTTGGCCGCCGTCCGGGGGCAGCGCGACATTGCCGTCGGCAACGTGGTGGGGAGCAACCTCTTCAACCTCCTAGGGGTGCTCGGCCTCACCGCCGCGGCTTCGCCCGCCGGAGTGCCCGTGGCGCCCGCGGCGCTGCGGTTCGACCTGCCGGTGATGCTGGCGGTGGCCCTCGTCTGCCTGCCGATCTTCATTTCCGACAGCACGATCTCGCGGGCCGAGGGTGCGCTGCTGCTGACGTGTTACGGCTTCTACCTCGCGTACCTGGTGCTCGGTGCCTCGGGCCACGAGGCACAGGAGGTCGTGGGAACCGCGGCGCTGTGCTTTGTCGTGCCGTTGACCGGCCTCGGGCTGGGGCACAGCGCCTGGGTCTGGATCAGACGTCGGGCCCGCACGTGACGGAGAGCGCTGGCGCGCTCACGCCCCATAACGCTCGAGGTACTCCCGCATCCTCACCTTGCGCAGCGTCGCCTGGCTCGACATGTACCGCACGGTGCCGAAGACCGGCCGCTCGGGGCCCCACGGGCGGTCGTAGCGGCCGAGGCACCAGAAAATGCCGGTGGCCGAGTTGGGGTCGCGGCCGTCAAGCGCCAGGCGGTTGTTGAGCTCCAGCATGATCGCGAGCGCCTCGCGCGGCGAGCGCGACCACTCCAGGATCTTCTTCCCCCACAACATGCGGAGGTAGTTGTGGAGCCGGCCTTCCCGCCAGAGCTGGCGCTGCGCCGCGTTCCACACCGGGTCGTGGGTGGCGGCGGCGAGGAACGCGGCGAGGTCGTAGCAGTGCGCGCGCTCGTCCCCGGCATGCCGCTCGAGCGTCTGCCGGGCCCAGCTGGGCAACGACTCGTAGCGTTCGAGGTCGTCGCGAGTGGCGGCGAAGTTGTAACCGAGTTCGCGCCAGGTCACGAGCTCGTCAAGAAACGCTTCCGCCGGCTCCGACATCCGCCACCACCCGGCGCGTCGACCGCTGCCGCCGGCGCTCAGCCGCTCGGGCGTCCACCCTTCCCGCCGGCCCAGCTCCACCAGCACCTCGTGCGCCGAGAGGTGCCCGAAGTGCAGGTACGGGGACAGCCCGGACGTGACGTCGGCGTCGGGGTCGTTGCGCTCCGCGGCGTAGCGGGCCAGGCGGTGGTCGAGGAACTCCCCCAGCGCCGCGCGGGCGGCGTGCCATCCGCCGCGGGTCGGGGCAGGCGCCAACCCGTGGTCGATCGGGAACGCCGCAAGGCTGGAATGGTCCGCGGCCAGCTCGGTCGGCCGCGCCATCGGCCAGCGGCGCTCGAGATCCGGAGGCAATACCGGCGGCGGCAGCAGCACGCCGGCGAGCGGGTCGGGCGACGGGACGTCCTCGAGGTGGAGGGGGAGCACCTGCTGGAGGAAGCGCCGGAAGGCGTGGGCCGAGGGGTGGGCGTGTGCCGCCGCGGCCAGCGGCAGCAACCCGCACGCGTCCACCTCCTCGAGACGGACCTCGAGCCTGGCCGCGGCCGCCGCCACCATGTGGGGCAGGAAAAAGGCCGGGAAGCGGTCGGTCACCACGAGGCACGCGCGCGCTGCGAGTGTTTCGAGCAACCCCTTGCCGGCGCCGGGCTCCGGCTCCAGGTACGCCAGGTACCGGGCGGGGGTGCGCGCGAACGCCGCCGCGTTGGCCGCCATCCCCTGGATCACGAAGGCGTGCAGGCGATCCGAGGCCCAGGGGTAGCCGGCGCGCAGCGCCTCCAGGATGACGAGCCCCTTCCCCAGCCGCCGGGCCTCCCCGACCGCGTGCTCGAGGGCGAAGTTGAAATGGGGTCGCCGGTTGGCGATCATCCAGTAGAGCACGTAGTCGCCGTCGGGACAAAGCGGCGCCCGGTTGCAAGCGCGCAAGCGGAGGTCCGGGATGTGGTTCATGCAGGTGGCGTCCACTGCCGGGCGGGTCAGCTTCTCAGCTCAGCGACGCGAAGCGGATTTGCAAAGCTCGCTTCATGACCCGGGCCAGGTTTTCTTCGGCCAGGGCCAGGACCGTGTCGTCCGGCGTCTCGCTGCGGGCGCGCGAGACGATGGCCGAGGCCACCATGCCGGCCTTGAGCCCGAACACCGAGGCGATGACGAAGAGGGTGGCCGACTCCATCTCGTAGTTGAGCACCTGCAGGTGCCGCCACTCCTCGAGCGAGCCCTGGAAGCGGCGCGGCACATAGCCCGTGAAGGTGTCGTAGCGCTCCTGCCCGGGGTAGAAGGTGTCGCAGGCGGCGGTGATCCCCACGCGGTGGGGAAGGCCGAATTCGCGGGCCGCCGCGACCAGCGAGTTGGTGAGTTCCAGGTCGGCCACCGCCGGGTACTCGATCGGCGCGTAGTGCGTCGAGGCGCCGTCGAGCCGCACAGCCCCGGTCGTGATGATGAGGCTCCCGAGCTCGATGTCGGGCTGGATCGCGCCGGTGGTGCCAATGCGGTAAAAGTCCGTGATCCCCAGCGAGGCCAGCTCCTCGAGACAGATCGACACCGAGGGTCCGCCGATTCCGGTCGAGCACACCAGAACCTTGTGCCCGTCGAGTGTCGCGAGCCAGGACGTGAACTCCCGGTTGGAGGCCACGAAGTGCGCGTCCGGATCGAGGTACCGGGCCGTCTTGCCGACCCTGCCCGGATCGCCCGGCAGGATCGCGACCTCTGCGCCTTCCAGCATTTCCCGGTTGAGGTGCACGTGGTACTTGACGTCCGAGCCCATGCCGTCCTCCTCGTTTGCACCGGCCATCATAGCAACGGCACCGCCCGCCCTTCCGCCCGCGCGGTCGAGAGTCGAGGGTCGGGAGTTTTTCCCCGCGTCCGCCTGCGGGGGCAGTCCGACGCTTCCGATGGGCCAAGCGTGGGAGGAGCGGCGGCCCCCGGCCCCACGGGCAGGTCGTCTCACTCCGGCGGAAGGCCTTCGACGTGCGGCTTTCGGTCTTCGGTCGGTTGGGTGGGTGGGCGGGGAGTTGCGGTCCACGCCCGGCCGCGCCAGGCCGACAGGCAGCCGGCCACCCCGCAGGCCGAGCACGCGCCCTTGCAGCCCTCGACGGCCTGCACCAGGCCGCGCCGCGCCAGGTCCTCGAGCATCGTCTCGACCAGCGCCGGGGAGGTGTCGAGCGTGCGCGCCAGCTCGGAGACGCTGGTCACCCCGGCCGCCAGCGCGGCGAGGAGTCGTTCGAGCATCACGCCCACCCGAGCCACCGCCCGCCCTGGAACACCACCGCCGCAGCGGCGAGGGAGAGCAGCAGCAAGAAGCCGAACGAGAGGGCGGCCCAGCGCCAGCCGCCCGCTTCCTGGCGGAGCGTGGCGAGCGTCGGCACGCACGGCACGAAGAGGGTGTAGGCCACGAGGAAGCTGAGGGCGGACAGCGGCGAGAAGGCGCCGGCCAGGGCTTCCCCCAGGCGCTGTTCCTGCCCTCCGGCGAACAGCACCGCCAGGCTCGCGACCGCGTTTTCCTTGGCGAAGAACGAGGACAGCAGCGCCACCAGCAGCCGCCAGTCGAGACCGATGAGCGCTCCAGCCGGCGCGAGGAGCTGTCCGGCGCGGGCCAGCAGGCTGTCCTCGATGCGGCCGTGCGGCAGCGCCGAGAGCGCCCACACGAGCGCCGAAAAGACGACGATGACGGTGCCTGCCTTGCGCAGGAACTCGAGGCTGTGTTGCCAGGTCTGCAACGCCACGGTGCGCAGCCTGGGACGGTGGTAAAGCGGCAGTTCCATGATGAAGGCCCCCCTCTCGCCGGGCAGCAGGAGACGGCCCGCCAGGGCGCCGACCGCCACCAGGATGGCGAGCGCCGCCAGCACGAGGCCGCCCGCCACGAGGGGGGCCCAGGCGCCGAAGAACAGCGGCGCGACGAAAAGGATGACCGTCATGCGCGAGGCGCACGGCACGAGGGGGGCGAGCAACGCGGTGAGCCGGCGGGCGTTGGGGGAGTCGAGGATGCGGGCGCCCATCACAGCCGGGACGTTGCATCCGAACCCCAGCAGCAGCGGCAGCGAACTCTTGCCGTGCAGTCCCACGAGGTGCATGAAGCGGTCCGTGACATAGGCGGCACGGGCGAGATACCCGACGTCCTCGAGCACGGCCAGCACGGCAAAGAAGATCGCGAGCAGCGGCAGGAACGAGGCGACAGTCCCGGCTCCGGCCAGCACGCCGTCGAGCAGCATCCCCGACACCCACCAGGGGGCGCCGGCGAGCAGCGCGCTCAAGGGCCGCCCGAGGCCGCGGGTGATGAGCGTTTCCACGAGCGCTTGCAGGGGCACGCCGAGCAGGAAGGTGAGGCCGTAGACGAGCCCGAAGACGCCAGCCAGCGTCGCCAGCCCCCAGGCAGGGTGGGTGAGCCAGCGATCGAGCCGCTCGGTGACGCTCACCTGCCCTGGCCGCGGGCGGCGCACCGCCGCCCGCACCACGTCGGCGATCCACTCGTACCGGCCCGAGGCCACGGCGAGCATGCCGTCCTCGTGCGCGGCCAGCAGGCGCTCGATGCGCGCCCACTCCGGCGCCGGGCAGGCCTCCCGCACGGCGCGGGTGACCTCGCGGTCGCCTTCCAGCAGCTTGCTGGCGGCCCAGGCGGCGGGCAGCATCGGCGGCAGGTGCGGCCCAAGCAGCGTCTCCAGCTCCCTCCACACGCTCTGGTGGTCGGCGCGCACGCCGGGCAGGCGCGGCTTGTCCGGGGCGGTGTCCCGGGCCCGCGCCACCACGGCCGCGACCAGCTCGGCCACGCCCTGGTTCCGGTTGGCCACCATCGGCACGACCGGCACCCCCAGCGCGCGCTCCAGCGCCGCGCAGTCCACCCCGCCGCCCTCGCCGGCCGCCACGTCGACCATGTTGAGGCCCACCACGAGCCGCACCGGCAGCGGCAGCAGCTCGGCGACGAGGTACAGGTGCCGCTCGAGCGCGGCGGCGTTGATGATCGCCACCACGACATCGGGCCTGGCGGCAAGCAGAAAGTCGCGGGCAATGAGCTCCTCCTCCGAGGCGGCTGAAAGGCTGTACGTGCCCGGAAGATCCACGAGTTCCAGCACCACGTCACCGTGGCGGTGGATGCCGGTCTTTTTCTCGACCGTCTTGCCGGCCCAGTTGCCGACGTGCTGCGAGAGGCCCGTGAGGAGGTTGAAGACAGTGCTCTTGCCGACGTTGGGCTGACCGGCGAGCGCCACCAGCAGGCGGGGGGACCCCGCCTCGCCTCCGGCGGAAGCCGGTGCGGGCAGGCAGCCCCCCACGGTGCTACTCCAGCGGCAGCACGTGGACCCGGCCTGCCTCGCGGCGGCCGAGCGCCAGGCGGGTGCCGCGCAGGCCGACGATGAGCGGGCCGCGCCCGAAGTTCTGCTCGACGCGAACCTCGGTGCCGGGGGTGAAGCCGAGCGCGGCGAGGCGGGCGATCAGCTCGCGGCCTCCGTACAGATGCAGCACCCGCGCCGCGGCGCCGGCGGGCAGCGCAGCCAGGCTCGTCTCTCCTTCCTCGTCGAGGTGGGAGTGTTCCCTGGTGAGGTCCGGCAGGCCCAGGATGCTACCGTCTGCGTGCCGTCTGCCCCGGCGGCCCATGATGTGATCTTGTCTCAACCGCACCTCCGTCTGCAACCCTACTACCGAAGTGAGAGAACATCAATGGCTTGGCCCGGATTCCGGTTACCGATCGGCAAGCGCGCGGTGGACGGCGGCCGCCACCAGCGCGTCGTCGGCCAGCTCCGGCACCGTCACGTGGCCTTTGCCGGTCATGCGGTCGTTCCAGGCGAGCACCGTCTCGAGGGCGTTCGGGTTGCGTGCCCAGGCTCGGCGCGCCACCCCACCCATGACGTCCCAGTCGAGGCCGCTCGCGAGGACCCGGTCGATGCGCTCCGAGCCGTCGAGGAGGATGCCGTTGCCACCGTTGATCGCCTTGCCTATCCCGACCCCGCCGCCGTTGGAGAGCACGACGTACGTCATGCCGCGCGCGATGTTGCCGGCGAAGCACTGGTGCGCCATGTCGGAGGTGAGGTTGGAGCCGTCCCGGATGTTGGCCGTCTCGCGGAACGGCGAGTCAGTGCCGGAGACGTCGTGATGGTCGCGGCCGATGATGACCGGGCCGATCTCGCCCCGCCGCACCAGCTCGTTGAACGCGAGGGCGATGCGTACCCGCCCCTCGGCGTCGGCGTACAGGATGCGCGCCTGGGTGCCGACCACCAGCCGGTTCCGTTCGGCGTCGCGGATCCAGTTGTAGTTGTCGCGGTCCTGGCCTCGGCGTTCCGGGTCGATGCATGCCATGGCCGCCCGGTCGGTCCGCCTGAGGTCCTCGGGGTTGCCGGACAGGCAGATCCAGCGGAACGGGCCGTAGCCATAGTCGAAGCACAGCGGCCCCATGATGTCCTCGACGTACGACGGCCAGATGAAACCGTCGTTGATGTCGCGGCCGTTGCGGGCGACCTCCGGCACGCCGGCGTCGAACACCGCCTTCAGGAACGAGTTGCCGTAGTCCCAGAAGTGTGCGCCGCAAGCGGTGAGCTGCCGCAGCACCGCGAAGTGGCGGCGCAGGCTTTCGTCCACTCTGGCCTTGAAGGCGGCGGGGTCGCTGCCGAGCAGCGCCCGCCCGTCCTCGAACGACAGCCCGGCCGGGGTGTACCCGCCCTCGTAGACGGCGTGGCAGGAGGTCTGGTCCGACAGCAGGTCCACGGCGATGCGGTTGGCCTCGAGGTACTCGAGCAAATCGACGACGTTGCCGTGGTACGCGATCGAGATCGGCTCGCCCCGGTCCTGGTACGCCTGCATCCACTCCACCACCTGCGGCAGCGAGTCGGAGACCAGGCTCACCCACCCCTGCTCGTGGCGGGTCTTGATGCGGGAGGGGTCGACCTCGGCGATCACCCCGACGCCGCCGGCGATCTCGACCGCCTTGGGCTGGGCGCCCGACATGCCGCCCAGACCGGAGGACACGAACGTCCGGCCCCGCAGGTTGCCGGATTCCTCGACCCCGAGGTACCGCCGCCCCGCCCCCAGCAACGTGATGTAGGTGCCGTGCACGATGCCCTGCGGCCCAATGTACATCCAGCCGCCGGCCGTCATCTGCCCGTAGTTGACGCACCCCATTGCGGCCAGCCGGTGGAAGCTTTCCGGGTTGTCGAACATGCCGACCATCAATCCGTTGGTGATGATGGCGCGCGGCGCCTCCGGACGGGACGGGAAGAGGCCGAGGGGGTGCCCGGAGGACACCACCAGTGTCTGGTCGGCGGTCATCTCGGCGAGGTACCGCTTGCACAGCAGGTACTGCATCCAGTTCTGGAACACCTGGCCGGTCTCGCCGTAGGTCACCAGCTCGTACGGGTACAGCGCCACCTCGAAGTCGAGGTTGTTGTCGATCATGACCTGCATGCCCTTGGCATCCAGGATCTTCCCTGGGTACTCGTGGATCGGCCGGCCGAAGATGCGGCCGGGCGGGCGGAACCGGTAGCCGTAGATGCGGCCGCGCGTCACGAGTTCGCGGGCGAACTCGGGGGCGAGTTCGGCGTGGAAGCGGGCCGGCACGTAGCGCAAGGCGTTGCGGAGCGCGGTCGCGGCGTCGCTGCGGGAGAGGGCGAAGCCGCGGCTGGGGGCCCGCCGAATGCCCGGCTCGAAGGCGGGTGGGGGCGGGAGCTGGTCGAAGTCGAGTTCAAACGTCACCGGCATGAGGCACCTCTCAGGAGAGGAGTGTAGACCTCAACCTGCCCGCCCGCCCAGGGGGGCGGAGACCCTCGCAGAACGCTGGCAGCAGGACGGCTCAGGCGGGAGGCGCCTCGGAGAGGCGGGAGTGGCGGCGCCCGTACAGCGCGTAGATCACCAGGCCGCCCGCCAGCCACAGCCCGAAGCGCAGCCAGGTCACTCTCGGGAGCCCGGCGGCGAGCAGCAGGCAGGCGCCCATGGCGGTCAGCGGCAGGAACGGCACCAGCGGCACCCGGAACGGCCGGTGAGCCGTGGGGTTGGTGCGGCGCAGCACGATCACGCCGGCCGACACGAGGGCGAACGCGAAGAGGGTGCCGATGTTGGTGAGGTCGACCATCTCCTCGATGTTGGCGAACGCCGCGAAGCACGCCACCACGACGCCGGTGAGGATGGTCGTGACGTGGGGGGTCCTGAAGCGCGGGTGCACGCGCGAGAACGCTTGTGGCAGCAGGCCGTCGCGCGCCATCGAGTAGAAGATGCGCGGCTGACCCATTTGAAAGACGAGCAGCACGGCGGTGTGGGCGGCGACCGAGCCCACTGCCACGATGCCCGCGGCCCAACCCAGATTGTGCCGGTTCATCGCCACGGTGAGCGGCTCTGCCGTGTGGAGGTCGAACCAGGGCACCATGCCGGTCACCACCACGGCCACGAGAATGTAGACAAAGGTCGAAATCGCGAGCGAACCAAGGATGCCGATCGGCAGGTTGCGGCCCGGGTTGCGGGTCTCCTCGGCCGCGGTCGACACCGCGTCGAAGCCGATGTAGGCGAAGAACACGATGGCGGCGCCAGCCCAGATCCCGTGCCAGCCGTTGGGCGCGAACGGTTTCCAGTTCTCTGGCTGGACGTAGGCGGCGCCCACCACGACGAAGAAGACGAGCACCGAGAGCTTAAGGATCACCATCCCGGCGTTGACGCGCGAGGACTCCTTGACGCCGCGCACCAGCAGCCAGGTGAGCAGCAGCACGATCCCGGCAGCCGGGAGGTTGACGATGATCGGCACGCCGAGCACGTGCGGCGCCGAGGCCACGAGCTCGCCGTCGGCGAGGGCGGTCCGCAGGTCGGTGGAGAGCCACGGCGGCACGATGATGCCAATCCCGCGCAGCATCTCGCAGAAATAACCGGACCACGAGATGGCCACGGCGACGTTCCCCACCGCGTACTCGATGATGAGATCCCAGCCGATGATCCAGGCCATCACCTCGCCCAGCGTCGCGTACGCGTAGGTGTAGGCCGAGCCCGAGATCGGAACGAGCGCGGCGAGCTCGGCGTAGCACAGCGCGGCGAGGCCGCAGGCGACGGCCGTGAACACGAACGAGAGGATGATGGCGGGGCCCGCGCCGGGCCGGGCCGCGTCGCCGGCGGCGGCGGTGCCCACGGTGGCGAAGATCCCGGCACCGATGATCGCCCCGATCCCCAGCCCCACGAGGTCCCAGCCGCCGAGCGCCCGGCGCAGGCCCGACGCTTCCCCGTCGTGCTGGAGGGCAGAAAGCGGCTTGGTCCGCCACCAGGCGGCGCGGTCAGGCGGTGCCATGCGCGGCCGGCTGCCTAGAACAAGGTGCGGTCGGCTTCGTGCACGACGTTCCACTCGTACTTGTAGAAGCCGAAGTCGATCGGGACGGTGTACTTCACCTTGATCACGCAGCGCTGCGAGGAGACCATCACCTCGACGTCCTCCGGCTTGACGGGCAGGCGCTCCTGCTCGGCCTTCTGCACGACCAGCCAGACGATCTGCTTCTCCTTGGAGTCACCGCCGGGGGTGTCGCGCAGCAGGGAGGCCTTCTCGGCCGTCTTCTCCACGTAGTCCTGGAGGGCGCCGACGGAGACCCGGACAGGAACGGCCTTGACTCCGATCCACACCGCGAGGGCCAGGAGAATCAGCCCGATCGCGCAACCCACCTTGCTCTCGCCTCGCTCGAATCTGCGTCCCATCAGAATGCCTCCTGGCGCGATTCTAAACCAGCTCCGCGGGCCGTGCGCGCCGCCGGTCCGGAGGTCAGCGGACGAGGGAAAAGGTGCGCAACCAGCGGGTGCGGGTGAAGAAGTGCAGCGCCACCTCAGCAAACTGCCTGGCGCGGTTCCAGAATCCCTGCACGAGGTGCGAATTGGGCTCGGCGTCGTAGGACCAGTAGATGATGAGGGCGCGTCCCTTGAAGTAGTGGCGCGGCACCGGCCCCCAGAAGCGCGAGTCCAGCGAGTTGTCACGGTTGTCACCCATGCAGAACACGGAGCCGGGTGGCACCGTGTACGGTCCGTAGTGATCGCGGTTGCGTACCGACGGGGGCAGGAAGGCGGAATCCGGGATGATCTCCGGGCTCTTGTGGACCACGTACGGGTTGCGCTCGGGCTCGCCGTTGACGATGAGCGTCTTGGCCCGGACCTGGAGAGTGTCGCCGCCCACAGCCACCGCCCGCTTGATGAAGTCGCGTTCGGGCTCCACCGGGTACTTGAAGACCACCACGTCGCCGCGCCGGATGTCCCGGTACGGCATGAGGGCGTGGAGCGGGGTGTCGAGGTGCGGGGCGTAGATCATCTTGTTGACGAACAAGTGGTCGCCGATGAGGAGGTTGTCCTCCATCGAGCCGGTGGGGATCTTGAACGCCTGGGCCACGAAGGTGCGCACGAAGAGCGTGAAGATGACCGCCACCAGGATGGCCTCGTAGTACTCCCTGAACCAGTGGCCCTTCGCCATGCCCGCTCCCCGGCCGCGCATCATAGCACCCCCGCGCCTGGCGAAAGGCCGGCAACTGGCGACCGGCGCGTTTCTTGCGAGCCCCGGGCGGGCGCGAGAGCGGATCCCCGCTCCCGCCCGGCGTGCGCGTTCGCTGTCAGGAGGCCATCCTCTTCCAAGGGGCGCGGGGATAGGCGCGCAGGGCCAGTGGATCGTCGAGCCGGCCGCGGGCGGCGCGGAGCTGCCCGGCCCGGGCGATCATCGCGGCGTTGTCGGTGGTGAGGGCCAGCGGCGGGAGCAGCACCTCCACCCCGCTGCGCTCGCCCCACGCCGCCAGGCGCCGCCGCAGCTCCCGGTTGGCGGCCACCCCGCCGGACGCCGCGACGCACTGCGGGCGGTGGCGCTCGGCCAGCTCGTCGAGCGGTGCCAGCAGCCAGGTGACGACGGTGTGGCGGAACGAGGCCAGAAGGTCGAGCACGACCTGCGGCGGCGAGGCGGGGTCGGCGAGAGGCAGCGCCGCGCGCTCCTGCGCGGCGCGGATGACCATGGTCTTGAGGCCGGAGAATGAAAAGTCGAGCCCGCCGCGGGGGTCCTTGATGCGAGGCGCCGAAAACGCGAAGGCTCGCGGGTCGCCGCCGTCGGCGAGCCGGTCCACCACGGGCCCGCCGGGATATCCGAGACCGAGCGCCGCCGCCACCTTGTCGAACACCTCCCCGGCCGCGTCGTCGCGCGTCCGGTTGAGCGGCTGCGCACCCCCTGGGTCGAGAAGGAAGTACGAGGAGTGGCCGCCGGAGACCACGAGCGAGAGCGTGCGCTCCGGGAGCGGCCGGGCTGGGTGGCCGTCGAGGTTCAGAAACGGCGACACGAGGTGGGCCTCGAGGTGGTCCACACCGACGAGCGGCAGCCCCCGCCCCCACGCGTACGCCTGGGCGAAGCAGGTGCCGACGAGCAACGAGCCGATGAGACCCGGCCCGCGTGTCACCGCTACAAGTTCGATCGATCTCAGCCCGGCCTGCCGGTCGGCCTCGGCGAGCAGCCGCGGCAGCGCCTCGAGGTGACGGCGCGCCGCCAGCTCGGGCACCACGCCGAGGTACGGCGCGTGAGCCGCCGCCTGCGATGAGATGAGCGAGAAGCGCACCGTGCCGTCGCCATCGAGCACCGCCACCGCGGTCTCGTCACAGGAGGTCTCGATCCCCAGCGTCCTCACGACGCCACCTCGCGCACGGTCTCGGCGCTGACCGGGCGCACGACCCCGCGCTCGCAGACGATGCCGGTGAGGAGCTCCGGCGGCGTGACGTCGAACGCCGGGTTGAACACCGCGACGGAGCGGTCCACCACGCGCACCCGGCCCACCTTGCGCACTTCCTCGCCGCCCCGGTGCTCGATCGGAATCGAGGCGCCGCCGGGGCACGACAGGTCGAAGGTGGCGAGCGGCGCGGCAGCAAAGAACGGCACCCCGTGACGGGCCGACAGCACAGCCAGCGGATAGGTTCCGAGCTTGTTGGCGAGCGAGCCGTCGGCGGCGATGCGGTCGGCGCCCAGCACCACGCCGTCCACCTGGCCGCTGGCCAGCAGCGTGGCCGCAGCGTGGTCGGGCAGCAGCGTCACCGGCAGCTCGTCCCGCTGGCATTCCCAGACCGTGAGGCGGGCGCCTTGCAGCACCGGTCGCGCCTCGCAGGCGAACACCCGGGCGAGCCGGCCCTGGGCGTGCAGGGTTCGCGCCACGCCGAGAGCGGTGCCGATCCCGCCGGTGGCGAGCGCCCCGGTGTTGCAGTGGGTGAGCATCGACACCTTTTCGCCCCGAAACAGCCCGGCGCCGAACGCACCGATGCGCTGGCACGCCTGCGCATCCTCGGCGTGGAGAGCGAGGGCGGCCTGCCTTGCGGCTTCTGACCGGGCTCGCGGCGGCGCGGCCTCGACGGCGGCCAGCACCCGCCCCACCGCCCAGGCCAGGTTGATGGCCGTCGGGCGGGCACCGGCAAGCCGGCGGGCGGCGCGGCGCAGCGCCCCCAGGTCGGAGGTCCGCGCGGCCTCGATCGCCAGCGCGTAGGCGGCCGTGATGCCGATGAGAGGCGCACCGCGCACCGCCAGGTCGCGGATGAGGCGGGCGGCGTGGGCCGCGTCGCGGACCTCGATCCACACCTCTCGCCACGGCAGGTGCCGCTGGTCCAGGATCTCGAGGCCGCGCTCCACGCGGAGCGGCTCGACCCGCGTCGTCACCGTCGTCATTGCCGTACCTCCGCCTCGCCGCTCCCCCGGCGTCCGCTCTCGCCTGCTGCAGCCCGGCTGCGGGGCCACGGCGCGGGAACGCCGCCGGCCGGGGGGTTATCACACGCCGCGCCGGACAGCGTCAAGTCGGCGCGCCGCCTCCCTGATGCGCCGCCAGGCGGCCTCGACGTGGCGCCGGCCGGTCCAGGTCTGGCCCACGCACAGCCGCAGCACCAGCCGGTCGGCGAGCCTGGTGTGCGAGAGGTACATTTCGCCGCTGGCGTTGAGCCGGTCCATGATGGCCTGGTTGGCGGCGTCCCCGGCTCGGTGGCGGAAGCACACGAGGTTGAGCGGCGGCGGCACGACCAGCTCGAAGTCGGGGTCGGCGGCGATCCAGCCGGCAAATTCCTGGGCGAGGGCGATGTGCTCTCGCACGTGGTGGCGCAGCCCCTCGACCCCGTAGTGGCGAATCACCGCCCACAGCTTGAGGGCCCGGAAGCGGCGGCCCAGCGGCACCTGCCAGTCGCGGTAGTCGATGACCTGGCCCGAGTCGGTGGCCTGGTTGCGCAGGTACTCCGGGAGAATTGAGAGCGCCCGCACCAGCGACCGCCGGTCGGCCACCCAGAAGCAGTCACAGTCGAAGTTCGTGAACATCCACTTGTGCGGGTTGAAGCAGTACGAGTCGGCCCAGTCGACCCCGGCCTGCAGGTGGCGATGCTCGGGGCAGAGCATGGCGGTGCCGGCCATGGCGGCGTCGACATGCAGCCAGGCGCCGTGCTGGCGGCACAGCGGCCTGATCTCAGCGAGCGGGTCCACGGCGTTGGAGGAGGTGGTGCCGACGGTGGCGGCCACGAAGCACGGGACCAGCCCCCGCTGACGGTCCGCCGCCATGGCCGCGGCGAGAGCCTCGGGCCGCATCGCGAAGCGCTCGTCGACCTCCACGAGTCGCAGGTTGTTTCGCCCGAGGCCAGCCACGCGCACACCTTTCTCGATCGAAGAGTGGGCCTGGGTCGAGGCGTAGGCGACCAGCCGCCGGTCACAGCCGAGACGGTCGGTCTCCAGCCCCGAGGCGCGCTCGCGGGCGGCGAGGATCGCGCACAGCGCCGCCGACGAGGCCGTGTCTTGAATGACGCCGCCGCCCTCCGAGGTGGAGCGGAACCTCTCTGGCAGCCCCAGCATCTCGATCAGCCAGTCCAGAACGTGCGCCTCGAGCTCCGTGCAGGCCGGACTCGTGACCCAGGACATCCCCTGCACGCCGAGCCCGGACGCCAGCATCTCGCCCAGCACGGAAGGCCCGGAGCAGTTGGAGGGGAAGTAGGCGAAAAAGCTCGGGTGCTGCCAGTGGGTGAGCCCCGGCACGATGATCCGTTCGAGGTCTTCGAGCACCGCGCCGAACCCCTCCCCGCGCGCGGGAGGGGTGGGCGGGAGCCAGGAGCGGATCTGCCCCGGCTCGACCTGCGAGCGCACCGGCAACGACTCGACCCGCTCCCAGTACCCGGCGATCCAGTCCACGACCCGGTGGCCCCACTCCCGGAACTCCTCCGGGGTCATGTGATAGCTCTGCCCCTCGTCCATCGACGCCTCCCTCACGACACGTTCCCAGCTTAGCGCGCGGCCCGGGCTGGGGTGCGGGAGGCCTACGTCTCCGCCCACTGTGGGCTGGCGCGCAGGACGCCGCTGCCGCCGGAGGCCTTGACCTTGTAAAGCGCGGCGTCGGCGCGGGCGATGAGCTCGGAAGCCTCCTCGCCGTCCTCGGGGTAGCAGGCCACGCCGGCGGAAGCCCCGAGCACCGCCGAGACGTCGGCCCGGGAAAGATCCGCCATGGCTTCGAGAACCGCGATGACGAAGCGGCGGGTGGCGGCGAGCGCACCGTCGGGATCGGTGGCGGGGATGAGCAGGCAAAACTCGTCGCCGCCCCAGCGTGCCACCACGTCGGAGGCACGAGCACGGCCGCGCAGCGCCGCCGCCACGGCCTTGAGCACGGTGTCGCCCGAGAGGTGCCCGCAGCGGTCGTTGTAAGTCTTGAAGTTGTCGAGATCCATCATGATCACGGCGAGCGGCTGCTGGTTGCGGCGGGACAGCGAGAGGTAGCGGTCGAGCTCGATTTCGAGCCCGCGCCGGTTGGTGAGCCCGGTGAGCGGGTCGGTGTTGGCGATGGCCGCGAACCGGCGGCTGGACTCTTCGAGTTCTCGAGTGCGCTCCCGCACCTGCCGGTCGAGGTCGGCCGCCAGGCGCGAGAGGGCGGCCTGGGAGGCCTCGAGCTGCTCGGCCATGCGGTTGACCCGCCGGGCGAGGCGAGCCAGCTCCTCGGGGCCGCGCACCTCGTGCCGGGTGGCGAGCTCGCCGCGGCCCAGCGCCGCCACCGTCTCGCCCAGCTCCTCGAGCGGCCGCACCAGGCCCTCCGCCCCGATCGTGGCGAGCACCATGCACACGCCGACCAGGCCGACGAGCAGCAGGAGCGCCACGGTGAAAAAGCGCCGGTCCGCCGCCACCATCGGCTCACGGTTGAGCACGAGCCAGATGCCGCCCGCCATCTCTTCCCGCACCAGCAGCGGCTGGAAGTGGGCCGAGGCCGGGAAGCCGCGCAGCTCGAGCTTCACGATGCGGCCGTTGTCGCCCGGCCACACCACCAGCCGGCCTTCCTTGCGCAGCCACCGCGGCTCGGCGGCGAGCACCCGACGCTGGGCATCGAGCACCACCACCCCTAGGACCTGCCCGCGCGACACGAGACCCCCGAGGCGGCTTTCGACCTGGTCCTTGTTGCCGGCGAGAACGTGCTCGCCCACCAGCTCGCCGATGGCGTCGCTGATCACGGCCGCCTGCTGTGCCAGCGCCGCCGCCGCCTCCCCCCGGCGGATCACCTCGAACACGGCCAGCACCACCGCGAAGAGCAGCACACCGGCGCCGATGGCCAGCATCACGATGCGGTTGCGCAGCCCCTGCCAGAGCTTCATTGCGAGCGTATGGTACCTCACCCTCGCCGGCCGGCCGGCGGTTCGCGGCTCGGGGTCGGCGGCCTCGCCGGGCATGCAGGGTCGCGGCGTCCCGGGGCGGCGTCCGCGGGCTGTCGGCGCGGCCCGCGGGCGTGGGAGAATACCCACATGCATGAGTTCGTCCACCCCCTCAGCGGCCGCTACGCCTCGCCGTCCATGAAGCGCCTCTTCTCTCCCGCCACGCGCATCGGGCTGTGGCGGCGCCTGTGGCTCGAGCTGATGCGGGCCGAGCGGGACCTCGGGGTCGGCATCCCGGAGGAGGCCATCGCCCAGCTCGCCGCCTGTCTCGAGCCCACCGCGGCGGAAATGCGGCGGGCGGTGGAAATCGAGCGGGAGACGCGCCACGACGTGATGGCGCACATCCGGGCCCTGGCTGAGGTGGCGCCGGCCGCCGGTCCCTGGCTGCACCTCGGGGCCACCTCCTGCTACGTCACGGACAACGCCGATCTCATCATCCTTCGCGAGGCGGTCCGCCTGCTGCTCGGGCGGGCCACCGCCGTGGTGGCGGCGCTGGCGGCGTTCGCACGCCGTCACGCGGCGCTGCCGTGCCTGGGTCACACCCACTTCCAGCCCGCGCAGCCGACCACGGTGGGCAAGCGCGCCACCCTGTGGCTGTGGGATCTGCTCGCCGACCTCGAACGCCTCGAGGTGGAGGCGGGGCGGCTGCTGCTACGGGGCGCCAAGGGGGCCACCGGCACGCAAGCGTCGTTCCTCCAGTTGCTGGGCAGCCACGAGCGGGTGCAGGAACTCGACGAGCGGATCGCCGCCGCGTTCGGGTTTTCGGGCACGTATCCGGTGACCGGCCAGACCTCGCCGCGCAAGCCCGAGTTTTACCTGCTCGCCTGTCTGTCCGGGCTCGCCCAGTCGGCCGCCCGCTTCGCCACCGACGTGCGGCTGCTGATGCGGCTCAAGGAGCTCGACGAGCCTGCCGAGACCACGCAAGTGGGGTCCTCGGCCATGCCTTACAAGCGCAACCCCATGCGGTCGGAGCGCATGTGCGCCCTGGCGCGCTACCTCGTGAGCCTGGAGCCGAACGCCGCCTGGACCGCCGCGGGCCAGTGGCTGGAGCGCACCCTCGACGACTCGGCCAACCGCCGTCTGGTGCTCCCCGAGGCGTTCCTGTGCGCGGACGCCATCCTGCTTGTCTGGCGCTCGGTGGCGGCCGGCCTGCAGGTCTACCCCGCGATGATCCTCCGCAACCTCGACGAGGAGCTGCCGTTCTTGGCCCTCGAAGAGATCCTGCTCGCCGCCACTGCGGCCGGAGGCGATCGCCAGGAGCTGCACGAGCGGCTGCGCAGCTTGTCGCGCCAGGCGGCGCGCCGCGTCAAGGAGTCTGGCGAGCCCAACCCGCTGCTGTCGCTGGTCGCGGCCGACCCGGTGTTCGGGCTGTCGGTCGCCGACCTCGCTCGGCTACTCGACCCTGCCCGTTTCGTGGGGCGGGCCCCCGAGCAGGTGGAGGCGTACCTCGAGGGGTGGGTCGAGCCGTGGCTCGCTGCCCACCCCGAGGCCCCCGATGACGAACGCGCCCCCGAAATCTGAGCGGCCGGGGCGTGCCTGGCTCGCTCTGGCGGTCGCCCTCCTCGGCGCCTGCGCATCGGCCCGGGGACCGGTGGCGAGCCGCGGCGAGGAGGGCCTGGGGTCGTGGTACGGCGAGCCGTACCATGGCCGCCCCACCGCGTCGGGCCAGATCTACGACCAGCGCGAGCTCACCGCAGCGCACCGCACCTTGCCGTTCGGGACTCGTGTGCTGGTCGTGAACCTGGAAAACGGCCGCAGCGTCGAGGTCGTGATCAACGACCGCGGACCGTTCGTGCCCGGGCGGATCATCGACCTGTCGCGAGCGGCGGCGGAGGAACTGCAACTCGTCGGACCTGGCGTCGCGCGCGTCCGCCTTGCCGTGCTGGAAACCGGCGATGGCCTGCGCGACGCACCTTGCTGGGAGGTGCAGGTGGGAGCGTTCGCCCGCGCGGAAAACGTGGCGCGGGCCCAGGAGCGGCTCGTCCGCCAGGGGTATCGGGTGCGCCTCCTGCCGGCCTCGGGCGGCCTCACCAGGGTGCGGGTGGACGTCGCGGGCGGCTGCCGGGCGGCCGAGGCGGCGGCACGGCGGCTCGCCACCGACTACCCGGGCGCGGTGGCGGTGCCGTGCCTTGCGAGGCCGGATCGCTGACCTGCCAGACGCCGGCGTGTTCGTCTCGCCGGATCAATTGTTCGGAAATCCGGACGCGATGCGCGATTCCTGTGCAACGAGTCGTCATGGCCGGTGGCACGGTGATTGCTCTCGTCAGGAAGTGGTACCATGCCGCCCGCCGCCCCGTGCGGCGGGCGAGCTGCACTGGAAAGGAGGGCACGCCGAGCGTAGCATCGTCACCTTGAACACGCGTGCTACCACACCAGGACGGCCGGGCGAGCCCGGCGTCACCACAGCAAAGGAGGAAAGGATGAAGCGTTTTGCAGTGCTTGCGTTGTTGATGGGGCTGGTCGCGTTGCCGTTGTTCGCGCAGAACCCCACCGGAACCCTCTCCGGCCGCGTGACTGACGGCCGCGAGGCGCTGCCGGGCGTGACCGTGACCGTCACGTCCCCCAACCTGCAGGGTGCGCGCACCGCCGTGACCTCGGTGGACGGCGACTACATCTTCAAGTTCTTGCCGCCCGGCGAGTACCGGATCAAGTTCGAGCTCTCGGGGTTCCAGACCCAGGAGACCTCGGTCAAGATCTCGGCCGCGGTGTCGAGCAAGATCGACGCGGTCCTGCCCATGGCGCAGGTCGCCGAAGAGGTGACGGTCACCGGCAGCTACGAGACCATCTCCTCGACCGCCCAGGCCTCGACCACCTATGAAAAGACGCTCATGGACAAGCTGCCGGTCGGCCGCGACCTCAACAGCTACGTGGCGATGGCCCCTGGCGTGAGCGGCGGCGTCAACGGTTTCCAGATCTCGGGCGCGCAGTCGTACGAGAACCTGTACCTGGTCAACGGCGTGGTCGTCAACGAGAACGTGCGCGGGCAGGCGACGCCGCTGTTCATCGAGGACGCCATCCAGGAGACCACCACCTCGACGGCCAACGTCTCGGCCGAGTACGGCCGCTTCGCCGGCGGCGTGATCAACACGATCACCAAGTCCGGCGGCAACGAGCTGTCGGGCTCGCTGCGCCTGAGCCTGGACAACGAGCAGTGGACCGAGAAGACCAAGCTCACCACGACGCGCGGCGACACCACCAACAAGACGTACGAGGCGACCCTGGGCGGGTTCTTCATCAAGGACCGCCTGTGGTACTTCGGCGCTGGCCGCTACCGCAAGACCGAGGGCCGCGACCAGACCCGTGTCGTGCCGGGCTCCGGGGCCACCCCGGTCGGGTTCGACACCTCGCTCACCGATTTGCGTTACGAGATCAAGCTGACCGGCGCCATCACCCCCAACCACCGCGCGGTCGGCTCCTACATCTCCCGTGAGCGCGAGTGGACCGGCTACTGGTTCACCCCGATCCCGATCCTGGACCTCGCGTCGGTCTACGACCGCCAGATCCCGGAGACTCTCACCGCCATCAACTACAACGGCGTGCTCTCCGACAACTTCTTCGTCGAGGCGCAGTACTCCAAGCGCACGCTCGAGTTCCAGAATTCCGGTTCGCGCTACACCGACCTGCAGAAGGGCACGGTCATTTACGACTACTTCAACGGCTTCACGTACAACTCGCCGATCTTCTGCGGCGTCTGCGGCGTCGAGCAGCGCGACAACAAGTCGTACCTGGCGAAGGGCTCCTGGTTCCTGTCCACGCCGTCGATGGGCTCCCACGACCTCGTGTTCGGGTACGACGAGTTCGTCGACATCCGGCTGTCCAACAACTACCAGTCGGGCTCCAACTTCTTCCTCTACGTCGAGGACACCCTGCAGAGCCCCTCGGGCGTGCCGTACCCCGTGGTGCCGAGCGAGTCCGCGGCGTACTGGCTGTACTGGCCGATCCTGAAGCTCTCCAAGGGCACCGACTTCAAGACCAAGTCCATCTTCATCAACGACACGTGGCGCCTGAACAACAACTTCAGCTTCAACATCGGGGCCCGCTACGACAAGAACGACGGCCGCAACGCCGAGGGCGCCAAGGTCACCGACGACTCCAAGGTCTCGCCGCGCCTGTCCCTGACCTGGGATCCGAAGGGCGACGGCACCTGGATCATCAATCTCGGCTACGCCAAGTACGTGACGGCGATCGCCAACACGGTCGGCGACTCCACGTCGGCCGGCGGCACGCCTGCCGAGTTCGACTACTACTACGGCGGTCCCGACCTCAACACCGACTGCGACCCGGCCACCGGCGCCAATTGCCTCACGAGCCCGCAGGTCATCCAGGCCGTCTACAACTGGTGGCTTTCCCAGGGTGGCTTCTCTTCCAACAACCCCTGGCTCGACTACGTTGACATCCCGGGTGGCTCGACGCAAATCCGCGGCAGCCTCAAGTCGCCGTCGGCCGACGAACTCACCCTCGGGCTCTCGAAGCGCATCGGCAACACTGCGATGGTCCGCCTCGACTACGTGCACCGCGAGTTCAAGGACTTCTACACCACCCGCATCGACAAGAACACTGGCCAGGTCGAGACCGAATCCGGCGTGTTCGACCTCAAGCTTGTGGAAAACAGCGACAGCGGGCTCGAGCGCGTCTACGACGCCGTCCAGAGCCAGTTCTCGTGGCGCGTCACCGACCGGCTGAACGCCGGCGGCTCCTACACCTGGTCCAAGCTGTACGGCAACGTCGTGGGCGAGACCACCGGCTCCGGCCCGGTCGCGACCGCGATCAACGAGTACCCGGAGTTCAAGGCGTTCTCGCAGTACAACCCGAAGGGGCTGCTGTCCACCGACACCACGCACCGGGCGCGCATCTACGCCGCCTACGACGTGCTGGCCGGCAAGCGCAACCGCCTTTCGGTGTCGGTCATGCAGAACTACACCTCGGGCACGCCGTACGGTCTTTCGGCTTCGATCACCATCCGCCCCTACGTGTCGTCTGAGGTGCTCGCCCAGTACGTGACGCCGCCGAGCAGCGTGACCTACTGGTTCACCGACCGCGACGCGTACCGCACCCCCGCCACCTACCCGACCGACCTCTCCGCCACCTACACGTTCGCCTTCAACGCGGTCGGCAAGGAAGTCCAGCTCTTCATCACCCCCACCGTGACCAACGTCTTCAACCAGCAGAAGGTCGTCAACCCCAACACGGTCATTTACACCTCCCGCAACGCCGGCCGCGGCCTCGTGGCGTTCAACCCCTTCACCACCAAGCCGGTGGAGTGCACGCAGAAGAACGCCTCCGGCACCGTGTGCACCCAGTCGGGCGCCAACTGGATGAAGGGACCGTCGTTCGGGAAGCCGACCGCGCCGGCCCACTACCAGACCCCGCGCACCTTCACGGTGTCGATGGGCGTTCGTTTCTAGAATTTCACTTCGCGGTGTTCCGGCCCCGGTCTTCGGACCGGGGTTTTTTTTTCGATCGATCGATTCCGGGTGGAGTGGGCCGGGTACAATACCGGAATGGCGGAGCTGCGGTGGACCGAGGGCGAGGCGAGCCGCAAGGTGCGACTGGAGAACACGCCGGTCGGCATCGGGCGTGCCTCCGACAACCAGATCGTGCTGAAGGACTTTTCGGTGTCCCGGCACCACGCACGGGTGGAGCCGCGGGGTGACGCGTGGTGGATCGTCGACCTCGGGTCGACCAACGGCGTGAAGGTCAACGGCACCTACGCGACCGAGGCGCTGCTCGCCGACGGCGACCAGCTCATGGTTGGCAACTTCACGATCTCGTTCCACCGCACCGAGTCGTTCCAGAGCATGGGCGTGAGTTCGTCCACGTTCCTGCGCTCGCTCGAAGAGTTCCGCGAGGACTTCCGCCTCGAGCGCGAGCCGGTGCGGCGGCATACCACCGCCGTGACGGCCCGCGAGCGCGTGCTCGAGGCGCTGGCGCAGGTGGCGCGCACCCTGCTCGAGGTGGAAGAGCTCGAACCGGTGCTCGAAAAGGTCATGGAAGCTGTATTTGAGCAGCTGCCCGCCGACCGCGCCTTCATCCTGCTCTTCAACCCCCATGGCGACGCCGAGCTGCGGATGGCCCGCTCGCGGGGTGGCCACCAGCTCGCCGAGGCCCCTGTCTCGCAGACCATTCTCGACCTCGTGAGCCGCCAGAAGGTGGCGGTGCTCACCTCCGACGCTCAGGCCGACGAGCGCTTCGCCGCCGGCATGTCGGTGCGGCTGCACCAGATCCGCTCGGCGATGTGCGCGCCGCTGTGGCACCGCGACTCGGTGATCGGGGTGCTGTTCGTGGACACCCCGCTGGCCATCGGCTGCTTCACGGCCGAGCACCTCGACCTCCTCACCGCCCTCGCCAACTACTCGGCCGTGGCCATCGACCGGGCCAGGCTCAACGACTCGATCCGCGAAGAAAAGCGCATCCGCGAGCGGCTCGAGCGCTACCACTCACCGGCCGTGGTGGAGGCCATCGTGGGGCACCGGGCGCCGGCCGGCGAGGGCGAGCGCCACGAGACCCGCGAGGTCTCGGTCATGTTCGCCGACATCGTCGGCTTCACGAGCCGCTGCCAGAGCATGGAGCCCCCCGACGTGGCGCGCTTTTTGGGGGAGTTCTTCACGCTCGCCTCGGACGCCGTGTTCGAGTTCGGCGGCACCCTCGACAAGTTCATCGGCGATGCGGTGATGGCATTCTTCGGGGCGCCGCTGCAACAGGGCGACCACGCCGAGCGGGCGGTGCGCGCCGCGCTCGCGATCTTCGAGCGCCTCGCGCGGTGGAACCGCGAGCGCGAGCAGGCGGGGCAGGAGGTCGTCCAGGTCCGGATCGCGATCAACTCCGGCCTCGTGGTGGTGGGCGACATCGGCTCGGCCACCCGCGTCGACTACACGGTCCTCGGCAACACCGTCAACGTCGCGGCGCGGCTCGAGGAAATGGTCGCCAGGCCCGGGCAGCTCGTGATCGGGCCGGCCACCCAGCGGGCGGTCGGCCACCTGTTCCCCACCGAGCACCTGGGGAACATCCAGCTCCGCGGCCTGCAGGGCAAGCTGCCGGTGTTCCGGGTGCTCGCCGAGGAGCTGGGCGGGCCGGAAGCGTGAGCGCGCCGGAGCCCCTGACGTTCGTCACCTCGAGCCCGCACAAGCGCAGGGAAGCCGAGCAGATTCTGGGCGCTCGCCTGGCGTGGGAGAGCCTGACCCTGCCCGAAATCCAAGGTCTCGACCTCGAGGCGGTGGCGCGCCACAAGGCGGCCGAGGCGGCCAGGGCGCTGGGCCGTCCGGTGCTGGTGGAGGACACGGGGCTCGAGCTGTACGCCCTCGGCGGGTTTCCGGGCCCCCTCGTGCGCTGGCTGCTGGAGGCGGCGGGTGCCGGGGCGCTGCCGCGGCTGCTGGCCGGGTTCGACGACAAGCGCGCCACGGCGCGCTGCGTTGCCGTGGTGCGGGTCGGCGAGCACGAGTGGGTCGGCAGCGGGGCGGTGGAGGGCGTCATCGTCGAAGCGGCCCGCGGCACGGAGGGCTTCGGCTGGGACGTGGTGTTCGCCCCAAGCTGGGGCGGCGGCCGGACCTACGCCGAGATGCCGCCGGCGGAAAAGAACGCCCGCTCGCACCGCTTCCTGGCGCTCGAGGCGCTGCGGGCGCAGTTGGCCGCGGCCCGCGTGCCGTGGCTCATCCGAGCCTGAGCGCCGGGCGCCGCCGCTGAAGCGGCCTGGGGGCGGCCGCGTCGTCCTGCAGGTGCGCCCACAGGCTCCCAGCCGCCGTCGCCAGCGCGCCGCGTTCGCCGGCGTTGCACACGACGTAGTCGGCCACCGCCTCCCGCGCCGCGTCGTCGAGCTGAGCGGCGAGCATCCGCTCGAAGACGTCGAGATCCCATCCGGCGGCAACGGCACGCTGGCGGCGCAGCGGGAGCGGCGCGGTCACCACGACCAGCCGGTCGTACTCCTCCCAGGCGCCGGTCTCGACCAGCAGCGCCGCCTCGACGACCGCCACCGCGGGCGGGGCGAGACTGGCATCGAGCCGCTCGAGCCATCCCGTGACTGCGGCCCGCACTTCCGGGTGGACCACCGACTCGAGCCAGCGCCGCGCCTCGGTATCGCCCAGCACGAGCCGGCCCAGCGCTCGCCGGTCGACGCTGCCGTTCGCGGCCAGCACCTCGACGCCGAACCGTTCAGCAATTGCCCGCCCGCACATCGTCCCGGGCTCGTAGAGCTCGGCAACGAGGGCGTCAGCATCCCGGACGGCTGCGCCCCGCGCCGCAAGCAGCGCCGCCACCGAGGACTTGCCGCTGGCGACGCCTCCAGTGAGGCCGACCCTCAGCACGGCAAGCAACGCCTGCGGCAGGCGGCCCGCACGGTGTTGAGCAGCAGGCCGGCAATGGTGAGTGGTCCGATCCCGCCCGGTACAGGTGTGATCGCCGCCGCGACGGCCGCCGCCGCCGTGAAGTCGACATCGCCGACCAGGGTGTAGCCGCGCCTGGCGAGCTGCGCCGCGCGCGCCTGATCGCCGGGAAACAAGCGCTCGACGAGCGCGGGGTCCTCGACGCGGTTGACCCCCACGTCGATCACCACCGCGCCAGGCTTGACGCAGTCGCCGCTGACCAGCGCCGGCTTGCCCACCGCCGCCACCAGGACGTCGGCCTGGCGGCAGATGGCCGCAAGGTCGCGGGTGCGAGAGTGGCACACCGTGACCGTGGCGTGGCGCTGCAGCAGCAGCGCCGCCATCGGCTTGCCGACGATATCCGAGCGCCCCACGACCACGGCGTGGGCTCCGGCCAGTTTCACCCCGCTCGCGTCCAGGAGTTCCATCACGCCGGCGGGGGTGCACGGCACGAACCTCGGACGCCCTTGCTGGAGCAGGCCGACGTTGAGAGGGTGAAACCCGTCCACGTCCTTGGCGGGGTCGACGAGGTCCAGGAAGCGGCGGGCTTCGAGCGGGGCCGGCAGCGGGAGCTGGAGGAGGATGCCATCCACGTCCGGGTCGGCGTTGAGCGCCGCAATGCGGGCCGCGAGCTCGTCGCCGCTCGTCGCTCCAGGCAGCGCCTGCGTGGCGGAGCGCACCCCGACCTCCTGGCACGCCTTCGCCTTGGAGCCCACGTAGACGCGGGAGGCGGGATCCTCGCCGACGAGGATCACCTCCAGCCGCGGCGAAACCCCCTGTGCCGCCAGCTCCGTCACCCGGGCGGCCACCCGTGCCCGCAGACCGGCGGCCACCGCCGCGCCATCCAGCACTCGCGCCGTCATCGCGTCCCTCCCCCGTGCCCGGCCTGCCCACCGGCGAGCACCTGCGGCACCAGATCGTACAGCACGACGCGCCGCGTCAGCTCGAGCTCGCGCTCGGCGGCGCGGCGCACCGGCTCGCACTCCTCGAGCGGCCTGGGTTGCCCGTCGGGGAAGGCGAAGCAGGCACCCCCGACCGGTATCCCCGGCCCGGTCGTGACGGAGAGGCGGTCGCCACACACCGCCGAGCCGTCGTGAAGCACCGCCCACGACGGCCCGCCGGCCAACAGCGAGCGCCCCGCAAAACAGGCGGGAGCCTCGAAACCCAGGAGATCGAGCAGGGTCGGGGCGATGTCCATGTGCCCGCCCGCGACCAGGCGATCGCCGGCCAGCCGACCACCCGGCAGGTGGACGAGGAACGGCACCTTCCGCAGCCGCACCAGGATCGACGGTTCCCATCGCGGTTCATTCGCGATGGCCAGCACCCGACGGTCGATCGCCACCCCCGACTCGTGATCCCCGTGCAGCGCCAGCACCGTGTTTTCCCACAGCCCCTGCCGCTGCAGCTCCTCCACCAGCACGGCCACTGAGGCATCCAGGTAGTGCATGGCGTGCAGGTAGTTGCCGAGCGGAGTGCCGGCTGCGTCGCCGACGTCGAGGACCTTGTGGCGGTCGGGAAACTCGTCGAACGGGTGGTGCAGCCCCAGCGTGATGAGGTAGGCGAAGAACGGCTTCCGAAGCGCCGGGAGCCGGGCCGCGACCTTGCGGAAGAACGGCTCGTCGGCGAGCCCCCAGCCGATCACTTCTCCCGGGCCCAGCTCGCGCTTGAACAGCATTTGCTCGAAGCCGTAGCGCGGGTGGAGCACCGCCCGGTTCCAGAACCCCCGTTCGAAGGGGTGAGCCGAGAGCGTGGTGTAACCGTGCTCCCGCAGCACCGCCGGCAGTGCCAGGAAGCGGTTGCCGGGGCGGCGGAACGAGACGGCGCCGCGGTCGAGGGCAGGCAGCGAGTTGAGGGTGATGAACTCGCCGTCGGAGCTGCGTCCCTGTCCGCTCTGGTCGAAGAGGTTGGGAAAGTACAGCGACTCTTGCCGCAGCCGGTTGAGGAACGGAGTGACCTCCTGGCCGTTGACCCGGGCCCCGATCACCCACCCCTGAAGCGACTCGACCTGCACCTGCAGGAGGTTGGCGCCACGCGCCGCACCCCCCGGCGCCGTGCGGGGACGCTCACGCAGGTACGCCGCCGCTTCCGCGAGCGCCGTCGCGTCCGGCCGGGCCAGCCGCAGCCGCTCGCGGGTCGCGCGGGCGAGGTCGAAGAGGTGGGCGTTGAGCACCCCCCACCGGCCGATCAGCATCTCCTGGGAAAACAGCTGGTCGCCGAACGCCGAGTGGCTGAGGCCGCGCCACAGCATCCGCACCGCCGGGGTCGCGCCGGCTACGCAGCCCAGGAGGAGCACCACGGTGAGCGCCCGCTGCCGGCTCCGCTCGGCGGGCGCTGGCTTTGGCCAGGCTGCGGCCAGCCCGATCCCGGCAGCAGGCAGCACCATCAGCCACGCGTCGACCGGCCGCAGCAGCGCCAGGATCGATCCCTCGATCTGTCCGACCTGACCCACGGCGGCCGCCGCCACGATCGGCACGATGCTGCCGAAAAAGCGCAGGTAGGCGAGGTCGGCGACAGCCACCAGGCTCCAGAACGAGACCGCTGCGGCGGCGCCGGCCATGCGCCAGCGTCCGGGCAGCACCAGCAGCGGCAGGGCGAGCAGCGCTGCCGAGGAAGCCACGAGCCAGCCTCCTCCCTGCCAGAGCTGGCGGCGGGCCAGCTCGGAAAAGCTCACGGCCAGAATCGCCAGCGCGACGGCGGTCCAGACGATCGGCACCGCCCCCGCGAGAGGCCACCCACCCGGGCGCAGCCACGCCGGGCGCGCTCGCGCTGCCAGCGCGAGGGCGAGCGTGCCGAAGGCCAGGCCGAGCTGGAGAAGGACGCTGCGCCGCAGCACGAGGACCCGCGCTCGCACCGCCTCCCCGCCTGGCGGCGGCCCGTACCACGCCACCTGTTCCCGCACCATGTCCCACTCGAGCACCCAGAGCCCGCTCGACGGCGGGCTTTCGACCCTCGCTTCCAGCTCCACCACCTGCCCGGGCCGCACGGGGCCGGGGAACGGGGTGCGCAGCCCGTCGTGAATCCGCACCGAGCCGTCGCGGCCCAGCCAGTGGTACGAGAGATGGTCGCCGGCGCTGGCGGACCACTCCTGGGGGCTGGGGTTGTGGAGCACGATACGCACGCGGTGGGTGGTGTCGGCCCACATCACGGCCGGGGTGTCGTGGCGCATCACCTCCCACCCGAGCACACGGGCCGCGCCCGAAACTGTGGCGGCCCAGGCGCCTCCCAGCAGCAGGACGGCAGCCGCGGGCGGCAGGGGGTGGTATTTCACGGACGGCGATGGTACCACCGGGACGCTGCCCGGCGGGCTCCGCTATGATGCGGCGCCATGGACATCGTGCTCGTGATCCTGATCGCTGGCTGCGCGCTGGCCGGCCTATGGTGGGGGGCGCTGCGTCTGGCGGCGGCCCTGGCAGCGGCCGTGGCGGCCGTGGCGGCCGGCCGCTGGGTCGCTCCGGCGGCGGCCGCCGTCGTCGCCGGGGGTGCGGCGCCGGGTCCCGGGCTCCGGGTAGCAGCCATCGCGCTGAGCGCCCTGGTGGCCGCGGTGGTGGTGTTCGTGGCGGCCCGCGGGCTGCGCAAGGCGCTCGAGGCGCTGCGCCTGGGATGGCTCGACCGGCTGGCCGGGATGCTCGCGGCCGGCGGGCTCTCGGCGGTGGTGCTGGGGCTGCTGCTGGCCCTCGCGGCGATGGGCGGCCATCCAGCCAGCTCGCCGTGCGCGGTGTTCCTGTCGAGGGTGGGGCAGACACTGCTGGCGGTTCACAGCCTGCCGGCCAGCAAGACCAGCCCGAGCAGCAGCCCGGCCACGCCCACCAGCAGCGGCCAGCAGCCGATCTGAGGCGCGAGCTGGCGCCGGATCTCCTCGTCCAGCATTCGCTTCAGGATGGCCACCTGCTCGTCGTGCTCGCCGTGCACGGCGCCAGCATACCTCCGTGCGGCTCCGAGGTGACGGACCGCCCTTGACGAGAGGCGGCGCGGGGTCGACAATGCTTGTATCCCATCCTGCCATTGCCCCGAAAGGGGGCACCATGGTGACACGTGTGAACTCGGCAGTGCCGCGCGGCGTCGAGGCGCTGTGCGTCCAGGTCGAGGTGGACGCCCGCTACGGCCAGGGCGAGCTTGCGGTGGTCGGGCTCCCGGATGCGGCGGTGCGGGAGGCGCGCCAGCGGGTGCTGGCGGCCGTCCGCCAGCTGGGCGCCGACATGGCCGGCCGCGCCATCGTCGTCAATCTCTCGCCGGCCGAGGAGCGCAAGGAAGGGGCGCTGCTCGACTTGGCGATGGCGTGTGGAGTGCTGGCGGCGTGCGGCCACGCCCCGGCGGTCCCGCCCGACCTCTGGCTGCTCGGGGAGCTGGCGCTCGACGGGGCGCTGCGCCCGGTGCGGGGGGTGCTGCCGATCGTCGAGGCCGCCACCGAGGCCGGCGCCGCGGTGCTGCTGCCGGCCGACAACCTTGGCGAGGCGAGGGTCATCGCCGGAGCGCGACTCTTCCCGGCCCGCAGCCTCGGCGAAGGGGTGGCGTTCCTGCGCGGGGAGAAGGCGATCGCCCCCGAAAGCGGCGGCAACGGCAGCCCGCCACCGGCGCCCCCGGACGGGCCGGACCTCGCCGATGTGAGCGGGCAGCCGCAGGCGCGGCGCGCCCTCGAAATCGCTGCTGCCGGCGGCCATCACCTGCTGCTGATGGGACCGCCGGGCGCCGGCAAGACGATGCTGGCGCAGAGGCTGCCCGGGATCCTGCCGCCGCTCCAGGAGGACGAGGCGCTCGCCACCACCAAGGTCTACTCGGTGGCCGAGCGCGTGCCGCGGCCGGCCGGCCTCGTCGCCCACCGGCCGTTCCGGGCGCCGCACCACACGATCTCGGCGGCCGGCCTGGTGGGGGGAGGCTCGATGCCGCGCCCGGGCGAGGTCTCGCTGGCTCACAACGGCGTGCTCTTCCTCGACGAGATCACCGAGTTCCGGCGAGACGTCCTCGAGGTGCTGCGGCAGCCGCTCGAAAGCGGTGAGGTCGTGATCGCCCGGGCGGTCGGCGCCCTTCGCTTTCCGGCCCGCTTCCAGCTCGTCGCAGCCTCCAACCCCTGCCCGTGCGGGCACCTCGGCGACCCGCGCCGCGAGTGCCGGTGCACGCCGCCGCAGATCCAGCGCTATCGCGCTCGCCTCTCGGGCCCGCTGCTGGATCGCATCGACCTCCAGATCGAGGTCCCGCCAGTGGGTTTCGGGGAGCTATTCGCCCGCGGCGGCGGCGAAAGCTCGGCCACCGTGCGCACCAGGGTCGTGGCGGCCCGGGAGCGGCAGCTTGCCCGGCGCCGGGAAGGGGCGGCGGCGACCAACGCCATGCTTACCGCCCAGCAGGTGCGCCGATGGTGCCACCCGGACGCCGAAGGGCAGCGGCTGCTGGAGCTGGCCGTGGGTCGGCTGGGGCTGTCGGCGCGGGGGGTGCATCGCGTCCTCAGGGTGGCCCGGACCATTGCCGACCTCGAGGGCAGCTCCGCCGTGGCGGCTCGCCACGTCGCCGAGGCGGTAGCCTACCGGACCCTGGAGCGAGCGGCTCGGATGTGAGCGGCAGGCGGCCGTACAATGAGGGGGCATGGGAGAAGGGCCGGGCACGATCGAGCAGGTGTTGCAGGAAAGCTCGCCGCAGCTCGCGTTCCTCACGCCGCGGGAGATCGCCGGCGCGTGGCCGCGGGTGTTCGACGAGGCCGCCTCGCGCATGCCGCAGCCCTACTGGCTGTTCGCAGAGGACGAGCAGCGGCCCATCGGCCTCGGTTTCCCCCACGCCACAACCGGCGAGTGGGAGGTGTTTTGCCGGGAGCTGGGACGGCTTATCGACGCCGAGGCGGCGAACCGGCGCGCTCTTTCCGCCAACCAGCAGCTCGACAAGTCCGGCCTCGTCGAGCTGCGGCGAGCCGTGGCCGGGCGGATCGCCGACTTCCTGGAGAACGCCATCCTTCACGACTACGGGCAGCGGCTCCCGGAGATCTTCTGGCTGGCGCTCACGGCCGAAATCGGCGACCGCGTCCACGCCGCGACGCTCGCGGAGCAGGCAGCGTTTCCGCAGATCGGCCAGCGCAACCTCGACGAGCTGCGATACCAGCTGGCCCAGCGCCTGGCCGAGGTGGCCCACCGCGGCGAGACCGAGGCCTGCTCCCGGGTGCGGCGAAGCGAGGGCCTCGAGATGCCAGCCGCCTCCCGGGCGTTCGCGAGGCTGCTGCGCGAGGACCTGCTGCCGTTCGCGGAAAGCCACGTCGGGTGCGATGTCCGGCGCACGAACTCTTTTCTCCACGGGTTCTTGCGGGTCGACGCCGGGTGGGCGCGGCGACTGCTCCACGCGCTCAACCAGCAGATCCTCGCGTTGCGGGAAAAGGACCCCGGCTTCGACCAAGTGCTCACGGCGCTCGACCCGGAAGCCCCTTTGCTGCCGCGCGAGCGGCTGTTCCTGTGCCGGGCCGTCCACGATCTCTTGCCGCTGTGGCCGCACCCCGACACCCCGCACCCGCCTCCCGAGCTGCGCACGATCGTGCAAGAGCTGGCGGTTCGGTGCCGCCGGTACGAGGTGATCTCCGCGCTCCGGCGGCGGGTGATCCCGGTGGAGACCCGCGCCGGCAGGGTGTCGGCCCGCTTCCAGGGCCGGGTGGTCCAGCTCTCGGCCTTCACCCGCCCGCTCTCGTTCACCACGGTCGGCGTCGTCCCGTCGGTGGTACAGCGGTACGGGCTGGTGTACGACCTCGTCGAGTTCACGCAAATCCTCGAGGCGCTGCGCCGCCGCGGGCGCGCCACCGAGGAGGGAGCCATGCGCCAGATGGTGCGCTTCCTCGGACAGGTCGACGCGCTGCGCGGGCGGTTCCGGCTCAAGTTCGAGAAGTTCCTGGGGGACGGCGCGTTTTACTCGGGAAGGTCGGCTCGCTCCCTGCTCGAGATGGCGTCGGAGCTGCGGCTGCTGTACGAGCGGCTGCGGCGCCAGGGGTTTCCGTTCGACCGCGGCATGCGGATCGCGGTCAACATCGGCTCGTATCACTTGCTGCCGATGGTCTCCGCCACCGCCGAGCGGCCGCAGTACGAGTTCTTCGGCCACGGCATCGTGGAGCTCGGCCGCCTCACGAGCGGCAAGCGCACGCACGAGGTGGAGGACATCGCCGACTTCCTCATCGCATCGGGGTACGACGTGCACGAGGTGCTAAAGTTCCTCGAGCCGGTGCGCACGTCGAGCCGGGCGCCCGAGGGCGTGCGCGACCGGCCGTACGCGGCGTACATCGCCGAGAACGGCGAACTCGTCAACCAAGGCACCGTGCTGACCGAGGAGTTCGTGCGCGCCCTCGACGTCGAGCTCGGCCCGCAGCAGCTCTTCCTCACCCACGCCTTCAACACGGCCTGGGTGGTGCTCGCTCCCGGCGATCCGAGCGGCATCCAGCCGTGGCACGGCCTGCGCCCGCTCGGCGTGGCGAGGCTGAAGGGACTGGATGCCATGCCGCTCGTGGAGGCCATCACCTTCGAGTCGGCACCCGGCGAACTGGAGCCGTTGCCCGAGGGGCTGGCGCTGCTGCCCGCCGTGCAGCAGCAGGGAGGCGAAGGGGGGGCCGCCCCCCTCGAGACTGCTGCCTCCGCTGCGGTCGTGGACCCCCGGCTGTGCGTCGTGGGGGTGCTCGACGAGGCTTCCAAGTGGGTGTGGTACATCGGCCTTTTCCAGGAGGAGATGGGAGCCCTGGATCATGCGTTCAGGGTCGGCCTCAACCCCGTGGGCCTCAACGAAGGCGACTCGCCCGAGGTCTGGCTGTTCCAGCGCCGGGGCGAGCTCGCCATGCTTTACCAGGGGCTGCGCCGCGACTCCGAGGGGGTCCTCATGCCGCTCGAGACGCTGCGCGGCCGGGACGGCTACTTCGCGTGCCTGCTGGCGGCCCCGCACCGCTCGCCGAGCTGAGCCGGAGGACACCGGCGGGTGCACCGGGAGGAGAAGATGCTGGAAACGCTGCACTGGCTCGGTCACGATGCGTTCAGGATCGACGGCCCGCCGGTCGTCTACCTGGATCCGTACAGGCTGGCCGGGGAGCTTCCCCCTGCCGACCTCGTGCTCATCACGCACGACCACTTCGACCACCTGTCCGCGGAAGACGTGGCAAAGGTGAGGGTGCCCCGCACGATCGTGGCGGGGCCGCCGGAAGTCGCCGCCAGGCTCGGGGGCGTGGAGGTGCTGCACGCAGGGGACGAGCGGACGCTCGCCGGGGTGTCGGTGCGGGCGGTGCCGGCCTACAACACCAACAAGAAGTTCCACCCGAAGAAAAGCGGCAAGGTGGGGTTCGTCCTCACGGTCGGCGGCGTGACGTACTATCACGCTGGCGACACCGACCTCATCCCGGAAATGGAAGGGCTGCGCCCCGACGTGGCGCTGCTGCCGGTGTCGGGGACCTACGTCATGACCGCGGCGGAGGCCGCCGAGGCGGCCCGCCGGATCGCGCCCCGCACGGTCGTGCCGATGCATTGGGGAACGATCGTGGGCAGCGAGGCCGACGCCCGCGAGCTGGCTCGCCTCCTGGACGGCTCGGGGATCGCGGTCGTCATCAAGCCGAAGGAGTGAGCCACACCAGCTCCTCGACGTTGCCCGCCGGACCGGGGAGCGGCGAGGCGAGCCGGCCGCGGAGCGCCAGGCCCTGCTCGCCGGCAGCAGCGATCACGCCGAGGATGGCCGCCTCTCGTGCCGCCGGGTCCCGCACCACCCCGCCCTTGCCCACCTGCCCGCGCCCGACTTCGAACTGCGGCTTGACGAGCGCGACCAGATCGCCCCGGTTCGCCAGCAAAGGGCGGAGTGCCGGCAGCACCAGCCGCAACGAGATGAACGAGACGTCCACGACCACCAGCTCGAACGGCCCTGGGAGGTCGCTCGGGGTGAGAAGGCGCGCGTTGACGCCGTCCCGCACCTCGACCCGCGGATCCTGGCGCAGACGCCAGTCGAGCTGGCCCTTGCCAACGTCCACCGCCACCACCGACGCCGCCCCGCGCGCCAGCAGCACGTGGGTGAACCCACCGGTGGATGCACCGACATCGAGGCAGCGGCGTCCCGCGGGGTCGAGGCCGAAGGCGTCGAGCGCCGCCGCCAGCTTGACGCCGCCGCGGGAGACCCACGGGTGGTCCGGGGCGTCGACCGTGATCGTCGCGTCGTGGTCGACCTGCCGCCCGGGCTTGTCGGCGACCTGGCCGTCGATCCGCACCACCCCGGCGAGGACGAGGCCCTGCGCCCGCGCGCGGGAGGGCGCGAGCCCGCGCTCCACGAGCGCCTGATCGAGCCGCGTCCGGTTGCGGGCCATGAGGGATGCTAGCATTGCCGGCGTGACCGTCGTCCGCGCCGCCGCCGCCCTGGTGCGGGCCATGCGCCCGCGACAGTGGCTCAAGAACGGCTTCGTGGTCGCGCCGGCGGTGTTCGCCGGCCACGCCTTCGACCCCTCGGCCCTGCTCAGGGTGGGGGCGGCAGCAGGCCTGTTCTGCCTCGCATCCTCGGCCGTGTACCTCGTCAACGACGTGGTCGACCGCGAGGCGGATCGCGCCGATCCGATCAAGCGGCGCCGCCCGATCGCCGCCGGCGAAATCCCGGTCGGCGTCGCCCTGGCGGCAGCGGCGGTGCTGGCCATAGCCGCGGTGGCACTGGGGGCAGTGCTGGGACGGGGTGTGCTCGTCACCCTCGGCATTTACTTGGGCTTGAACCTCGTCTACTCGCTGGGCGGCAAGCTGGTCCCGGTGCTGGAGGCGATGCTGCTCGCCACCGGCTTCGTGGTGCGCCTGGCAGCGGGGGCGCTGGCGATCAGCGTCGAGATCTCGCACTGGCTGCTCATTTGCGGCTTCTTGCTGGCGCTGCTGCTGGCGTTCGGGAAGCGGGTGCCGGAGGTCTCCCATCCCACCTCGCGCACCCCACGCTACCCGGCGGCGTTCCTCACCGAGGCGGTGACGCTTCTGGCCGGCGTCACGCTGGTGGCCTACGTGCTGTATACCGTGGCCCCCGACACCCAGGCCAAGTTTCACTCCAAGGGGCTCCTGATCACGGCGCCGGTGGTGCTGTTCGGGATCCTGCGCTACCTTTTCCTGCTCACCAGGGAGGGTTCGCAGGACCCCACGGCCGCGCTCCTCGCGGATCGCCCGCTGCTGCTCACCGTCGTGGTCTGGACGGCGCTCGCCGGGCTCATCGTCGCCCGGGCCGGAGGTCATCCGTGAAGAGCCGAGTCGCGCTGCTGCGAACCACCCCCGAACGGGTCCTCGACGATACCGTGCGCCTCATGGAACTCGGGGGCGCGCGGGAAGCTCTCGCCCCGGGTTGCACCACGATCCTCAAGGACAACATCTCGTGGCACTTCCCGTTCCCGGGCGCGAACACCACGCCGTGGCAGCTCGAGGGCACCATCCTCGGGCTGCGCGCCGCCGGACAGACCGACCTCGTGTGCGTGCAGAACAACACGGTGGTCACCGATCCCAAGAAGGGCGAGCGTCTCAACGGCTACGTGGAAGTGCTCCGCCGTTACGGCGTCCCCACCCGCTACAACTGCTTCGCCTGGGACCTCGCGTGGGTGGAGTACGTGCCGCGGGGCCCGATGCTGGCGCTGCCGCGCATCTTTCCCGACGGCATTCGCATCCCGGAGTTTTTCATCGGCACCAACGTCGTGCACCTGCCGACGGTCAAGTGCCACATCTACACCACCACCACGGGGGCGATGAAGAACGCCTTCGGCGGGCTTTTGGCCACCCGCCGGCACTACACCCACACCTGGATCCACGAGACGCTCGTCGACCTGCTGACCATCCAGAAGGAGATCCACACCGGGTTGTTCGCGGTCATGGACGGCACCACGGCCGGCAACGGGCCGGGACCCCGGACCATGATCCCGGTGCGCAAGGATGTCCTGCTGGCAGCGGCCGATCAGGTGGCGATCGACGCGGTTGCCGCCCGTCTCATGGGGTTCGACCCCCTCTCCATCCGCTACCTGGCACTGGCGCACGAGCGGGGGCTGGGGACCGCCGACCCCCGCGACATCGAGGTCGTCGGCCAGCCGGAAATTGCCGAAGAAAACTGGGGCTTCAAGGTGGGGGACAACTTCGCCAGCCGGTTCGGCGACGTGCTCTGGTTCGGTCCCCTCAAGGGGTTGCAGAAGCTCTTCTTCCGCACCCCGCTCGTGTACCTCTTTGTGGCCGGGTCGTACGTGTACCACGACTTCGTGTGGTACCCCCTCTTCGGCCGCGTCCGCGTCCGCCAGTTCGCCGCCTCGTCCCCGTGGGGCGCCCTGTTCGAGCGCTACCTGCGGTCGGGCCAGCCCGCGACGAGGGCATGAGCGCGCTCGATCCGTCCACCCGCCTTCCACCCTGGCAGCGCCGGTGGGCGCTCGCGGCGCTCCTCGCGCTCGCGCTGGGGGTCCGGGTCTTCGGCGTCAACTGGGACCAGGGCGCGAACTTCCACCCCGACGAACGGCGGATCGCGGAGGCGGCGGCGGGGATGTCGTTCAAGCCGCTGCAGCTCAACCCGCACTTCTTCGCCTACGGGTCGTTCCCGCTCTACGTCACGCGGGCGGTGTGCTCGCTCGCGGCGCTCGTCGACCCCTGGTGGGGGGGCTACGACGGCGCGATCCGGGCCGGTCGCCTGCTCGGCGCGGTGTGGGGCACGCTGTCGGTGCTCCTCGTCTTCCTGCTCGGGCGCCGCCTGTTCGACCGGGCGACGGGGCTTCTGGCTGCCTCGCTGCTCGCGGTGTGCGTGCTGCCTGTCCAGAACGCCCACTTCGCGACCAACGACATTCCGCTTTCGACGCTCGTGCTGCTGGCGCTGCACCTCGCGGTGCGGGCGGCGGAAGGTGGGCGTCTGGGCGACGTGGTCGCCGCTGGCGTGGTGGGAGGCCTCGCGCTCGCCACCAAGGTTTCGGCTGCTCCGCTGGCGCTGCCGCTCGGCCTGGCGGCGGTGCTGCGATGGGCCCCGTGCCGCGCCTGGGGACGCATGCTCGGTTGGGGCGCCGCCGCCGGCGCGGCTCTGGCGGCCGGCTTTTGCCTCGGCCAGCCGTACGCGCTGCTGGACCACCGTGCTTTTCTCCACGACGTGCTGGAACAGAGCGCGATGGTCAGGAACGCCGGGCTGTACCCCTACACCAACCAGTACGTGGGGGTGCCGAAGGTCGCGTACGACCTGCGCGAGCTGGTGGTCTGGGGGATGGGGCCCGCCCTCGGGCTCACCGCTCTCGCCGGCCTTGCACTCGCCGTGGTGCGAGGGGCGCGGGAGCGCCGGGCCGGCGAGCTGCTGCTGCTCGCCTGGGTCGTGCCGTTCGCGGCCGTGACCATGTCGTTCGACGTAAAGTTCCCGCGCTACCTGCTGCCGGTCTACCCGCTGCTCGTCCTCTGGGGGGCGGCGGCGCTGCAGCGCTGGGGGCGCGTTGCCCGTCTCGGCCGCTGGGTGCGGGCCGGGGTGGTGACGGCCAGCGCCGCTTACTTGCTCGCCTTCATGGCCATCTATGTGCGCCCGCACACGGTGCGCGCCGCCTCCGAGTGGTACTACGCCCACGTGCCGCCGGGCAGCCGCGTGCTCTCGCAGGACTGGGACGAGGGGTTTCCCCAGCACCTGCCGGGGCGCAGGCCCGAGACCGCGACGGTGGTGATCAACTTTCCGTTCTACGAGCCCGACGGTCCGGGTAAGGTGGCGCGGCTGGCCCAGGAGGTCGCGGTCGCAGACTTCATCGCCCTGCAGACCAAGCGGCTGTACGGCGCCACGACGCAGGCACACGCCCGCTTTCCCCTCACCAGCAACTTCTTTTACCTGCTGTTCGCCGGCGACCTCGGGTACGACATTCTTGTCGACTTCACGTCGCGCCCGAGGCTTTTCGGCCTCGAGCTGCCCTCCGAGCTGGCCGATGAGTCGTTTTCCGTCTACGACCACCCCAAGGTGCTGATCTTCCGCAACCAGGCGAGGCTGCCGGCCGAGGAGATCGAGCGGCGCATCCGGGGTGCGGTCGCCTCGCGGCCGATCAGCCGGGCCCAGATGCTGACCGCGCGGGCCGACGCTCCGGTGACCGGCGCTGCGCCGGCCGTCAAGAACGGCTGGCTCGCCACGCTGCTGCTAGCCGGCCTCCTCGAGGCGCTCGGGCTCGCCGGGTGGGCGCTGCTGGCCAGCGGGCTCGGCACGGCCCGGCAGGGGGTGTACGCCCTGGGCAAGCCGGTGGGGGTGCTGCTGGTGGGGCTCGGGAGCTGGTGGCTGGTGGCCGCCGGATGGCTGCCGCTCGCGCGCACCACCGTACTGGCCGCGGCCGCCGCCGTGATGCTCGCCGGCGGGCTCGCCTGGCGCCGCTTCCGGCCCCGGCCGGCGGTCCGGGAAGTCATGGTGAGCGAGGTCGTGGTGTGGGGGTGCTTCGCTGCCTTCCTCGGGCTCCGGCTGCTCAACCCCGAAATTTACTGGGGCGAGAAGCCAATGGACTTCTCGTTCCTCAACGCGCTGTACCGCACCTCCACGCTGCCGCCTCCGGAGCCGTGGTTTTCGGGCTCGGCGCTCCACTACACCTATTTCGGCCATTTCCTGGTTGCGGCACTCGGCAAGGCGCTGGCCATCGCTCCCGAGATCATGTTCAACCTCGGCATCGCGCTGACTGCCCTGCTGCTCGCGGCTGCGGCGCTGGCTGCCGGGGCGTTTCTCGGGGGGCGGCTGCGCTGGGGCGTGTGGGCGGTGGGGCTGTGCGTGCTGGCGGGCAACCTGGCGGGCCCGGGCGAGCTGTGGCGGCGGCGGGTGGTCAACTTCGACTACTTCTGGGCCACCTCCAGGGTGATCCCGAACACCATCAACGAGGTCCCGGCGTGGAACCTGGTCTTCGCGGACCTCCACGCGCACGTGCTGGCGATGCCGTGGGCGCTGACGCTGATCGCCCTCCTCGCACTCGCTCTCGCCGCGTCGCGTCCCGGCCGCCCGCAGCGGGCGGCGCTGCTGGCGCTCGGGGCGGCAGCCCTGGGCGCCATCATGATCACCAACGGCTGGAGCACGCCGACCTACCTGGCGGCAGTGGCGTGGGTGGCGCTGGTCGCGTGGTGGGGGGAGGCGCCGGAACGGGGCGTCGCCGCGTGGCTAGCAGCCGCTGCACGGCGATGGCTGCTGCCGGTGGCGGTGGTGAGCGCCGGCGCGTTGCTGCTGACCCAGCCGTTCTGGCACAACTTTTCCCCTCCGCCGCGGTCGTGGGGGCGGGAGGTGGGGCCGTACGCGCACCCTTGGAAGGTTCTGCTGATCTTCGGCTTGCCCTGGCTCATCGCGGTCCCCTCGGGGTTCGGCGCATGGTGGCGAGCCCGCATGGCGGCCCGGCCCCTGGGCTGGCGGGTGGCGGCGGCCGGGATGCTGGCCGTCGCTGCGGCGGCCGCTGTGCTCATGGCCCCGGGCTTGGTGCCCGGGCGAGAAGCCGCGAGCCGGTCGGTGGCGTTGCTCGCAGCCATCCTGCTCGCGGTGCTTCTCGCCGGGATGCGGGACGCCTCCCCGGCGTCGCGCCTGCCGCTCGCCCTGGCCGCCATGGCCGTCGGCCTGGTGCTGGGGTGCGAGTTCGTGTTCGTGTGGGACCGCATGAACACGATCTTCAAGTTTTACCTCGACGCCTGGCTGCTCGTGACGGTGGCGGCGGCGGGGCTCCTGCCCCGGGTGTTCGCCGCCGGGGGATGGGGGGGGCGGATGTGGCGGCTGGCGGTCGGGGCGGCGTGCACCGTGGCGGCGTTCACGGCCGTCACCGGCGCCTGGGGCGCGGTGACCGGCCGCCACACAGCAGGACCCCGCTGCACCCTCGACGGGATGGCGTACCTCGAGCACCGCGCCCCGCACGAGAAGGCGGCGTTCGACTGGCTGAACCGCTCCGTCAAGGGGCTGCCGGTGGTGGTCGAGGCGTTCGGTCCCTCGTACCAGGAGTACGCGCGGGTGAGCATGAACACCGGTCTTCCCACGGTGCTGGGGTGGGAGTACCACGTCTTTCAGCGCAGCCAGAGCCGGACCGCCATCGAGCAGCGCAAGCGCGATATCGAACTCGTTTACACGTCGCCGAGCCCGCTGCTCGTCGCCGACGCCCTGGCGCGCCACCACGTCGGGCTGGTGTTCGTGGGCCGGCTCGAGCGCCAGACCTACCGCGGCGCCAACCTGGGCAACTTCCGGACCTGGAACGACCTTCTCGTGCTGCTGTACGAGAACCCGGAGGTGAGCATCTTCGGCGTGCGTGACAACCTCCCCGGGACGTTCCCGCTCACGGCTCGGGAAGCCGGACGGGACGAGACGGGTGAACCGCAGGCCCTGCCCGGCTATTGGCGCGAGCCGCGCGGCGTGGCCTGCGACCGGGTCGGAAACGCCGTGGTGGCCGACTTCGGGCACCACCGCATCCAGGTCGTGGCGCCGGATAGCACCGCGGTCGCGGTGTGGGGCCGCAAGGGTACAGCTCCGGGGGAGCTGACCGAGCCCACCGACGTGGCGGTGGGGCCGGACGGATCGATCTTCGTGGCGGACACCTGGAACGCGCGGGTCCAGGTGTTCGATCCAGAGGGGGTGGCGCTCCGCGAGTGGAGCGGCGACTTCTATGGCCCCCGCGGCATTGCCGTGGGGCGCGACGGCAGCGTGTGGGTGGCCGACACCGGCAACCATCGCATCGTGCACTTCACCTCCGACGGCCGCCAGCTCGGCAGCTGGGGCGAGCACGGCAACGCCCCCGGGGCGCTGTTCGAGCCGATGGGGCTGGCGGTCGACGCTGCCGGCCACCTGGTCGTGTGCGACAGCGGCAACGGGCGGGTCCAGGTCTTCCGCCCCGACGGCACCCTCCTCACCCTCTTCGCGGTGCCCGGCTGGCGCCGGGAAGTGTTTTCCGAGCCGCACGTCGCGGTGGATGCCGCCGGGTTGCTGTGGGTCACGGTGCCGCTGGCCGGCGAGATCCGCGCCTACTCGCCCCAGGGCCAGCTCCGCCAGACCATCCAGACAGCCTCGCTGGTCCCGCCGGTGGCGATTCCCATCGGCATCGCCTTCGACCCCGTCCACGGGCAGCTCGTGGTGACCGACATCGAAAACCGCCTCGTGCGCTTCCCGTGGCCCCGTCCGGCAGGAGACCGGCGCAGCGCTCGGCTCTCCTGACGGGCTCGTCGATCCCGGCGCGCTCGCTCGCAGGTGGTCAGGCGTGCGCCGTGAGGCTCCCCAGGCCTGCCTCGGCGAGACGGCGGGCAAGCACCTGGCTCTGGGCGGCAAACGCCTGCTGCAGTCCGCGCTCGGCCAGGTCGAGCATGCGATCGAGCTCGCTCCGCGAGAACGCCTCTCGCTCGCCGGTGCCCTGGACCTCCACGATCCCGCTCCGGGCCGTGCCGACCAGGTTGAGGTCCACCGCGGCCCGGCTGTCCTCGCTGTACGCGAGGTCGAGCAGGTAGCGGCCTCCCACCTTGCCGACCGAGACCGCGGCCACCTGGTCGCGGACCGGCCAGTCGGGCAGCGCCCGCTCCTTGCGCAGCCGCAGCAGCGCCAGCACCACCGCCACGAACGCCCCCGTGACGGCGAGGGTCCGGGTGCCGCCGTCGGCTTGCAGGACGTCGCAGTCCACGAGCAGCGTCCGCTCGCCCAGCGCCCCGAGGTCGAGGGCCGCCCGCAACGAGCGGCCGATGAGGCGCTGGATCTCGGCCGAGCGGCCGGAGGGAGCGCCCTTGCCGGTCTCCCGCTGGGTGCGCGACTCGGTGGCGCGGGGAAGCATCGCGTACTCGCTGGTCAGCCAGCCCTCCCCGGTGTCGCGCAGGAACGGCGGGACCTTCCCCTCGACCGTGACGTTGCAGAGCACCACGGTGTCCCCGGCTCGCGCCAGCACGCTCCCCTCCGGGTATTTCACGAAGTCCAGGGTCAGCACCAGCGGGCGAGGCTGCTCGTCCGTCCGCCCATCGTCGCGCACCAGGCTCGGTTCCGGCGTCATGCGACCTCCACGCCGCGCACGGTAGTCGAGATGCCGCGACGCGACAAGCCGGCCCCCGCTCAGGCGGGGAGGTCGACGAGTTGGAGCGGCGGGGTGTCGTCGCCGAGGATGAGGGCGGCAATGCGCGCTATGCGGGCCGGGGCATCGGTGACGAGCAGGCGCACCTCACCGTCGCCACCCTCGGCCGCCGTGCCGGAGGCGCGCAGCCGCACCGCCACTTCCTCGGCCACGGCCACGGCGGAGTCGACGAGGTGCACGCCCTCGCCCAGCGCCTCGGCAATCGCCGGCTTGAGCAGCGGGTAGTGGGTGCATCCCAGGATCACGGTGTCCACCACCCCCCGCAGCTCCGCGAGGTAGATCGAGGCGACCATGCGCGTGACCGGATGGTCGAACCACCCTTCCTCGGCCAGCGGCACGAACAGCGGACAAGCGCGAGCGCGCACCGGCGAGCTCCCACCCAGGGCCTGGATCGCCCGCTGGTAAGCGCCCGAGGCCACCGTCGACTCGGTGCCGATGAGCCCGATGGCGCCGGTGCTGCGCGCCACGGCCACCCGGGCTCCTGGCTCCACGACGCCGATAACCGGCACCGACAGTTCGCGCTCGAGCGCCGGCAGCGCCGCCGCCGAGGCGGTGTTGCAGGCGACGACCAGCAGCTTGATCCGCTCGTCCGCCAGGAAACGGCCGGCGCGCAAGGCGTACCGGGTCACGGTCTCGGCCGACTTGGTGCCGTACGGCAACCTGGCGGTGTCCCCGAGGTACACGAACCGCTCGGCGGGAAGGCGGCAGCAGAGGGCCGAGAGCACCGTGAGTCCCCCGATCCCGGAGTCGAAGACGCCGATCGGGCGCCGGTCGCTCACGGTTCGACGACGTCCAGATTGGGGGCCAGTGGACGGCGGAGGTCGATGTTGCCGACCGTCGCGACCTCCTTGCCGCCGATGAGCAGCTGCACGCCGGCCACACCGGGGCAGTTGGCGACGACACTGTTGACGATCGAGTACACGAACGCCAGCTCGGCGCTGGTTCCGGCCACGGACGGCTGCGGGGGGGCGGAGAGGTCGACGAAGACGTTGCCGGCACGGTCGGCAAACACCGCCTGCACCGTCACGGCCCACGGCATGGGCGATGCCAGCCCCGAGCGCGAGCCGCCAAGCAGCTCGTCGAGCACCAGGCGAACCCGCGCCTGGGTGGCCGCGGGCAGCTCCGCCACCTCGCGCGACTCCCGCCGCAGGCGCCCCTGCTCGCCGACGAAAAAGAGCACCAGCGTGCTGGTACCGGGACGGGCGGCGACAGGGGTCGCCACCGCGGCCGGTGCGGCAGCGCGGCGCCCACACCCCAGTGCCGCCATCGCCAGGCCCAGCACGACCCAGCTCATGGTGCGCCCGAGCCTGCCGCCCGATCCGCGTGCGGGCCGGGGCGGCTGCTCATCCCGACGGCGCCTGGCGACGATCACGGCGTTCCCGCCGGGGTGGCGGCGGCGTCCGCGCCGGGCGTGCGGACGAACTCGGCGATCGCCTCGGCCAGCGCCGCGGCGAGCTGGTCCTGGGTCTCGGCGGTCTGGAGGCGGACCGCCTCCTCCGGGTTGGAGATGAAGCCCAGCTCGACCAGCGCCGCCGGCATCGTGGCGCCGGTCAGGACCACGAACGGCGCCTGCCTGACGCCGCGGTCCTTGATGTCCTGCAACGCGTTGAGCCGCTCCTGGATGGTGCGGGCGAGCCGCGCCGAGGCGTTGAGGTTGGCGACGTACGCGAGGTCCCAGAGGATGAGTTGCACAGCGTCCTCGCTGGCGCCCACGTTCTCGCGCGCCGCCGACTGCGCCGCCTGGGTGTCGGAGGCGTTCGCGCTCATGAAGTACGTTTCTGCGCCGCGGGCACTGCGTGCCGGCGAGGCGTTGACGTGGATCGAGACGAAAGCGACGGCTTGCAGCCGGTTGGCCATGGCGGTGCGCTCGCCGAGCCCGATCGCCTCGTCCCGCTCGCGCGTCAGCCGGGCGGTGATGCCGGCGGCCTGCAGCCGCGCCGCCGTGGCGCGCGCCACGGCCAGCACGATGTCCTTTTCTGCTGCGCCCGACGCTGACTGGGCCCCGAGGTCCTCGCCGCCGTGGCCAGGGTCGATGACCACCACCGGTCCGTGGGGCTGCTGTACCACGCCGGTCACCGGCTGCACCTTCTGGAGCCGGATGACGAAGCGCGGCGGATCCTCGAGCGTGTAGGTCGAGGCCACTTCCTGGTCGGGGGCGAGCCGGAGCGTGATGGCATCCCCGGCCACCTCGGCGCCGCGCAGCTCTTCGGCGTGTGGCAAGGGGGCCCCGAGCTCGATGGGCACGGTGAACTGGAGCGTCACCGCGCCCGCTGCCGTGCTCACCCGAGGGCGCCGCGTGGTGCCGCCGACCACCACCATCACGCCGCCCTCGGCGCGCACCACGGTGAGGATCAAGCGCTCGCGCGACACGGTCCTGTCGAGAACGGGGGCGGCCGGCGATCCGGCCAGCGACCAGCCGAGCGGGGTGAGGAGAGCGCTGGCGGTGCCAAACGAGCCGAACACGCTGTCCCCGATCTGGCGCAGCGGGCCGGGCAAGGTGAGCAGGCGCCCGTCGGCGACGGCGAGGCTGCCGCCGGGGGTGAACTGCACCTCGAAATCGCCGAGCGTGGCGGTGAACGAGCCGGCGGCCGGCGCATAACCGACCTCGGCGCCGGTGAGCCGGAGCAACGCCAGGATATCGATGAGATCGCCGCGCACCGCCACCTCGACCGGCCCTTGCGGCGTGGTCACCGGGACGGCGAGCCCGGGCGCGGCAAGCAGCGGCGCCGCCGCCAGCACAAGCGCGAGCCGGACGATGGCGCGAGCGGAGCCCGACCGTGACCTCATTCGGAGCGGGAGCGTACACGTCCGGTCCCGCCCGCGCAAGGGCAGACGGGCAGCGGGCCGTGCCCCTGCTATGCTTGCGCTCGTGAGCGACACCGACCGCACCGCTCCCGGCAAGCTGGCACCCCATCCGGTCCTGCGCGACTACTACCGAGACGCCTCCGCACGGCCGCAGTTCGTCCAGCACCTTTTCGACAGCACCGCACCGTCGTACGACCGCATCGAGCGCCTCATCGGCTTCGGCTCGGGCCCGTGGTACCGCCGGCAGGCCCTCGGGCGGGCCGGCCTCACCGAGGGGATGAGGGTGCTCGACGTGGCGATCGGCACGGGCCTCGTGGCCCGCGAGGCGATCACCGTCGTCGGGCGGGCCTCGCTCGTCACGGGGCTCGACCCCAGCCCCGGGATGCTGCGCGAGGCCCGGCGCCAGCTCGGCGTTCCGGCGGTGCTGGGCTTTGGGGAGCGGATTCCGCTGCGCGACGGCAGCGTCGACTTCGTGAGCATGGGGTACGCCCTGCGCCACCTCGAGGACCTGACCGTGACGTTTCGCGAGTTCCTGCGCGTGCTCAGGCCCGGCGGCCGGGTGTGCATCCTCGAGCTGACGCGCCCTGCCAACGCCCTCGGGCGCGGGTTGCTGCGAGCGTATCTCAAGTGGGTAGTGCCGTTCTTCACCGGGGTGTTCACTCGCAACCGCGACGCCAGGCTGCTCATGCGCTACTTCTGGGAGACGATCCAGGCGTGCGTGCCGCCCGAGCGCATCCTGCAGGCTCTCCACGACGCCGGCTTCGTGCGGGTGCAGCGCACCCTCGTGCTGGGCCTCTTTTCCGAGTACGTCGGGCGCCGGCCGGGTCCGGATGTTCCGCCTCTCACCGATGCCGACCGCCGGCCGGGCGGGACTCTTGCGGAGCGCGTCTTTCCGGTCTTCGATCCCCCGGCTCGGCCCTGAGGACCGGCGAGACCGGGCCCGCCGGAAAGGCGACCTTTCGCGCGCTGGCCCGCCGCTTTCGGCTCGCGCTACCGCTCGCTGATCGACACCTCGATCTCGCGCACAGGCTCCGGCACCTCGTCGAGGGCCGAGAGAAACCCGGTCAGCACGCCAGCCAGCGCGGCCTGCACGAAGGCGTTCATCCTGATCAGCTCGCCGTTGACCTTGAGCACCACCTCGCGGCTCATGTCCGCCTCCCTGCCCCAGAGGGTACACGGTCGGCGGACAAAAGGGAACGCGGCGCGGGCTCGGGCGGGTTATCCTCCCCGGCGCGACCGCCGAGGCGCGGGCGCGCACTCGAATGCTCTCGGTCCCTCCTCTTGCCGCCGGACGCATCGCCCGGTTCTGGGCGCCGCTCGCCGCCACCTGGCTGATGATGGCGGCGGAAGGCCCCTTCATCGCCGCGCTCATCGCCCGTCTGCCCGAGCCCAAGCTCAACCTGGCCGCGTGGGGCGTGGCCATTGCCTTCGCCATGCTCATCGAGGCGCCGGTGATCATGATGATGAGCGCGGCCACCGCCCTCGTGCGCGATCGCCAGTCGCTCGGCGCCCTGCGGCGCTTCTCCCTGGCGCTCAACGGCGGCGTGACGGCCGTCATGCTGCTGCTGCTCGTGCCGCCGGTGTTCTCCTTCGTGGCGCGCAGCCTCCTGGGGTTGCCGGAGGACGTGACGCGCCTTGCCCTCCGTGCCACGGCGCTGCTGCTGCCGTGGCCCGCAGCCATCGGCTACCGACGCTTCTACCAGGGGGTGCTCATCCGCCGGGGCCAGACGCGGCGGGTCGCGTACGGGACGGTCACGCGGCTTGCGGGCATGGCCGCGACCGCCTTGGCGGCGTACGCCGTTGCCGCCTGGCCGGGCGCGGCGGTGGGGGCGCTCGCGCTCTCGGCCGGGGTGGTGCTGGAGGCGGCGGCAACGCGGCTGTGGGCCGCGTGCGCGGTGCGCGAGGTGGCGGCCAGCGAGCCGGCGCCGGGCGGGCAGCCACTCGGCCCGGCGGCCATTGCGCGCTTTTACCTGCCCCTCGCCCTCACCTCGATCCTGACCATCGGCGTCCACCCCCTCGTCACCTTCCTCGTCGCGCACAGCCGCATGGCGCTCGAGTCGCTCGCCGTGCTGCCGGTGGTCACGGGGTTCGCCTTCGTCTTCCGGAGCGCCGGTCTCGCCTTCCAGGAAACCTGCATCGCGCTCGTGGGGGACGACGGCAGCGGGCGGAAGCCGCTGGCTTCCTTCGGGACGCTGCTGGCCGTGGCGAGCGCTGGCGGGCTGGCGCTGGTGGCGTTCACGCCCCTGTCACGCCTGTGGCTGGGGGGTGTGGCCGGGCTGCGCCCCGAGCTGGCGAGCTTCGCGATCGCGCCGCTGCGCCTGCTGGCGCTGCTGCCGGCCCTCGAGGTGCTGGTGAGCTTCCAGCGGGCGCTGCTCGTGCTCGCTCGCCGCACCCCGCCGATCACCTGGGCCACCGCCATCGAGGTGAGCGGGATCGCCCTGCTCATCTGGGCAGCCACGAGCTGGCTCGGCCTCGTGGGCGCGGTGGCGGCCGCCGCCGCCATGCTGGTGGGCCGCCTCGGCGCCGCCCTCGTGCTGTGTCGGGCCGCCGCCGGCGGCTGCCGGGGTGAGCCCACGGCTCCAGTGCTTGCCGTGAGGTAGAATCGCACCATGCGGGTGGACGCCAAGAAGAAAGACGACGTCATCATCCTCGAACTGGCCGGCAACCTGGTGGTCGGGGATGGCGACGAGGTGCTGGGCGAGGTGATGGCGGAGGTGCTCGCGGAGGGGTGGAAGAAGATCGTGATCGACCTCTCCAAGGTGGGGCGCCTCGACTCCTCCGGGATCGGCGAGCTGGTGGCAGGCTGGAAGCAGGCCCGCAAGCTGGGCGCCTCCGTCAAGCTGGTGCGCCTTGGCGACCGGGTGCGCCATACCCTCCACCTCTCGCAGGTACTTCCGCTGCTCGAGGTCTACGAGCAGGAGGCCGACGCCGTCGCCTCGTTTTCTTCCTGACCCCTCGGCAGCCCGAAAGTTCGCCTCCTCCCGCCCGGTCGAAAAGAGAGTTCTTCTGGGCGGGGCGGCAAGGCGCCGGCAAGGCTCCGGCGTGTGATTTCTTGCCCCGTCAGCGGACCACGGCGGTACCGGGCTCGCCCTCCACGGCGCGGCCGACCACGCTGGCACCCACGCCGCTTCGGGCGCACGCAGCGACGAGAGCGGGGGCGTCGGCCGGCGCCAGGGCGGCGAGCAGCCCCCCCGAGGTTTGCGGGTCGCACAGCAGCTGCGCCGCCACGTCCTCGACTTCGAGCAGCCGGACCTTGTCGGCCACCCAGGCGCGGTTGGCGACGAGCCCGCCCGGAATCGCGCCGGCGAGCGCCGCTTCCCGCGCGCCGGGGAGCAGCGGCACCGCAGCGGCGTCGATCTCGATGGCCACCCGGGAAGCCGCCGCCAGCTCGAGAGCGTGGCCCAGCAGGCCGAAGCCGGTGACGTCGGTGAGCGCATGCACGCCGACCTCGCGGCAGGCCCGCGAGGCGGCGCGGTTGGTCGCGGCCATGGTGTCGACGAGTGTCCGGGCGGCGTCGGGGTCGAGCCGCTCCTGCTTGACCGCCGTGGACAGCACGCCGGTGCCGATCGGCTTGGTCAGCACGAGCGCGTCGCCCGGCAGGGCGCCGGCGTTGGTGAGCACGCGCGATGGGTGCACCGTGCCGGTGACGGCGAGGCCGTACGTGAGCTCGGGTCCCTTGACCGTGTGGCCGCCCATCGGCACCACGCCCTCGGCTGCGCACACCGCGAGGCCGCCGGCCAGGATGCGGTGCAGGACCTCGAGCGGCAGCGTGCCCTTCGGAAAGGCGCAGACGGCCATGGCGCACAACGGCTCGGCGCCCATCGCGTAGAGGTCGGAAAGCGAGTTGGCCGCGGCGATGCGCCCGAAGTCGAACGGGTCATCGACGATCGGGGTGAAGAAGTCGACGGACTGCACGAGCGCCAGCTCGTCGGAGAGCCTGAGCACAGCACCGTCGTCGAACGTGCCGGTGCCCACGAGCAGCCGGGGATCGCTCACCTCGGGGAGTCCTTCCAGCACCGCCCGCAGGTCCGCCGGACCCAGCTTGGAGGCTCAACCGGCGCATGTCACGAGGTGCGTGAGCTTGACGAGCTCCTCGCGCGTCATGGCTGTCAGTATACCGGCATGCACCGGGCGGGGCGGGGGGGTCTGATAAGCTCGAAACGTGCCGGGCCGTCCGGCAGGGGGGGTGTCATGCGTGTCGTGCTGGTGCTGCTGTGCGTTGCCTTCGTGGTCTCGTGCGGGGGGAAAAAACAGCGCCGCCGGTTGCTGCGGCCGTGCTGGCTGCCGCCGACCTGGCCGACGGCCAGGCCGATCGCGTCGTGCACCGGTGTGCCGTCTGCGGTCTGGGCATGGACGGTTCGCCGGAGCACGCCTCGGTGCACGCCGGGTACACCTTTCACCTGTGCTCGGCGCACTGCAAGGAGACGTTCGACCACGACCCCGAAGCCGTCCTGCGGCGCCTGCCGGCGAGTCGCTAACGCTTCGATCCCCGGCCTGGCGAGCCGGGCCATGTATGGGCGTCCGGCGCGAGCGGGCGACGCGGTGATCCGCGCCGCCGGCGAGTCCCTCGGGAGGGGAGGGCGAGATGAAGACGCGTGATCTCACGAGGCTCGGGATCCCCCGCGGGCCGTGCATCGGCCTGGCGCGGAGCGCCATCGCCGCAGCGCGCCAGGCAGGGCACGGCGAGCTCGGCATCCTCGGCGACCTGCGCACCCTCGTGGCGCACCCCGACCGCTTCGTTGAAGACCCGATTTGGGGCGAGCTGGCACGGGCCATTGCGGCAGCGGAGCCGGCGGCCCGCCCCCGCGTCCCGCGCCAGGGGCCGGCGCCGTACCGGATCTGGGGAAGCGGGCATGAGGAGACGGCCCTGCAACAAATGGCCAACGCTTGCAGCTTGCCGATCGCGCTGGCGGGGGCGCTCATGCCCGACGCGCACCAGGGGTACGGTCTGCCGATCGGCGGCGTGCTCGCCACTGACGGCGCGGTCATTCCGTTCGCCGTGGGGGTGGACATCGCCTGCCGGATGAGGATGACCGTCCTGGACCTCCCCGTGCAGGCCCTCGAGCGCAAGCCGGCGGCTCTGGTCTCGGCGCTCGAGCGGGAGACGCGGTTCGGGGTCGGTGCCACCTTCCACGACCGCCGCCAGCACGAGGTCATGGACCGCGACTGGTCGGTCTCGCGCGTCACAGAGCGCCTCAAGGACAAGGCGTGGAGCCAGCTCGGCACCTCGGGCTCCGGCAATCACTTCGTCGAGTTCGGCGTGCTCGAGCTCTGGGACGCCGGGCTCGGCCTCGAGCCGGGGGAGTATCTGGCGCTGCTGTCCCACTCCGGCTCGCGGGGCACCGGCAACGAGGTGGCGCGTCACTTCAGCGAGCTGGCTCGCTCGTTCCACCCGGAGCTGCCGAAGGAAATGGCGCACCTGGCGTGGCTCGACCTCGACTCGCACGCCGGGCAGGAGTACTGGGCGGCCATGGAGCTCATGGGCCTGTACGCAGCGGCCAATCACGAACTCATTCACCACCACATGCTGCGGGCGCTGCGGTGCGGTTCGCTCCTGGAGATCGAAAACCATCACAACTTCGCCTGGCGCGAGCGCCACCGCCTGCCCGACGGCAGCGAGCGGGAGGTGGTCGTGCACCGCAAGGGCGCCACCCCGGCAGGGCGCGGTGCGGTCGGCATCATTCCCGGATCGATGGCAACCCCGGGGTACGTGGTGCGGGGACGCGGCGAGCCGGCTTCGCTCGACTCCGCATCGCACGGGGCCGGGCGCCGGATGAGCCGCGCAAGGGCCAGGCAGGTCTACACCTGGGAGGACGTCAAGCGGGTGCTGCGCGCCGCCGGTGTCACGCTGCTGTCGGCCGGTCTCGATGAGGTGCCGATGGCGTACAAGGACATCGACGAGGTCATGGCGGCGCAGGCCGACCTCGTGGAGCCGCTCGCCCGTTTCTCGCCGCGCCTCGTCAAGATGGCTCCGGGCGGCGAGCCGCCGGAGGACTGAGCGAGCTCGGCGGCGTCGCCGGCAGCGCCACCGCGACCTGCGTGCCCTGGCCTTCCTGCGAAGCGAGCTGGACCGTCCCTCCGAGCGCCTGGACGAGGTGCTTGACGATGGCCAGCCCCAGCCCGCTGCCGTGCCGGGCGCCGCCGCGGTGGACGCGGTAGAAGCGCTGGAAGACGAGCGGCACGTCGGCCGCCGGGATCCCCAGGCCGGTATCGTCGACGCGGATCCGGGCCCCCTCCGCCTCGGCCGCGACGGCGATCCGCACCTGGCCGCCCGGACGGTTGTACCGGATCGCGTTGTCGAGCAGGTTCGAGAGTACCTGCGCGAGCCGCTCGCGGTCGGTGGTCACGACGGCGCCGGTGCCGTCCACCTCCAGCGCGACCCCCGCCGCGTCCGCCGCGTGCCGGTGATCGGCGGCCACTTCGCGGGCGAGCACGAGCAAATCGACTTCCGAGGGCGTGAGCGCCACCTGCCCGGACTCGATGCGAGCCAGGTCCTCGAGTTCCTTCGCGAAGGTGCCGAGTCGGCGCACCTGCCGATCGAGGGTGGCGAGCAGGTCGGGGTCGACCGCCTGGTCGAGGCGCATTTCCTCGGCGAGGCCGCCCAGCACGGTCAGGGGCGTGCGCAGCTCGTGCGCCAGGTCCGCCACCAGCGCCCTCCGGGCCCGCTCGAGGTTGCGCTGGCCGCTCATGTCGCGGATGACGACCGCCACCGCCGGCGCCCGGTCCTCGAACGCGCTCGCCCGCAGCAGCAGCTCGCGGCCCCCGGCCGAGGCAGTGGTGTGCCGGGTGCGGCCCGAAATCAGCACGTCACGCACCAGCGAGAGCACCTCGGGGGCGCGCACCGCCTCCACGAGAGGCCGGCCAGCCGGGAGCTCGTGTCCCAGCAGCGCCACCGCAGCCGGGTTGGCGAAGCGCACCCGCTCGCTGCGATCGAGCAGAACCACGCCGTCCTCGAGCTGTGCAAGGGCGATGCGAGTGGCCTCGATCTCGAGCGCGAGCGCGTCTCGCTCCCCCGCGAGGCGCCGGATCGCCTCCTCGGCCATGACCTCGAGCCCGGCGTCGGGCGGCAGATCGGTCCACGGCCGCAAGTGGCGAGCCACGGCGGCATGCGTGGCCGAAAGGCGGTGGCGGGTGAGCACGGCGGCTGACAGCGCGGCCACGGCGGCCACCACGATCGCTCCCCACGGGATGTAACCCGGCCGGGACTCGGTGGCCAGGCGCAGGAACCCGAGCGGCTGCTGAGCTGGTCCGAGCATGCGTGCCACGTACGTGGTGGGACGGTCGGTGGTGGCCGAGCGTCGCCGGCTCACGCCAGTGGCGCCCCGCAACGCTGCCTGCACCTCGGGGCGGTCGAGGTGGTTTTCGAGCCTTCCGAGCAGCGCTGGGAGGGTCCAGGAGTCGGCGTGCACCCGGCCATCGGCGGCGATTAGGGTGACCCGCAGGCCGCTGGCGGCGGTCCACGCGCGGATCTGGGCGTCGGCAGCCTCGGAGCTTTCGGCCAGCAGCGCCGCGGCGCGCGGCGCCAGCATCTCGACCGCGGTGCGCAGGCGCGCCAGCTCGGCACGCCTGGCCGTGTCGAGGTGGTCGAGCGTGATGCCGGCCACGCCTCCCAGCACCACGACGAAGGTCACGACCCCGACGAGAACGGCGTCGTGGCGGGACGCCTTCATGGTGACCTCCGGAACCGGTAGCCGGAGCCGATGTGGGTCTCGATGACCGAGGCTCCGAGCTTGCGGCGCAGCGTGCGGATGTGGGCGTCGACGGTGCGGGCGTCGACGTTGGTGGCGAGCCCCCACACCGCGTCGAGGATCTGGTCGCGTGTCGCCAGGTGACCGCCGAGCGAGATGAGGTACCACAGCACGTCGAGCTCCCGACGGGTGAGGTGCACTTCGCGCCCCTCGCACAGCACCAGGTGCCGCGAGGGGTCCACCGACAGGTGGGCATCCTGATACACGCCCCCGCTCGTCCCCCTCTCCCACCGCACCCGCCGGAGCAGCGCCTGGACGCGGGACCCCAGCTCTTTGAGGGAAAACGGCTTGGTCAGATAGTCGTCGGCCCCCAGATCGAGCCCGGTGACGCGGTCGCCTTCCCCGGCGCGGGCGGTGACCATGAGGATCGGAACGGTGCGGGTGGCCTCCCAGCCGCGCAGCTCGCGGCACAGCGCAAGGCCGTCGACATCGGGCAGGTTGAGGTCGAGGACGACGAGGTCCGGGAGCTTGGTTTCGCAGGCGGCCAGGAATTCGTTCCCGGTCGGAAAGGCGAGCACCCGGTGTTCGCCGGTGCGCTCGAGGTGGCGGCGCACGAGTCCGGCGATGTCCGGGTCATCCTCGACGAGGTAAATGAGAGTGCTCATCCGAACCGCCCCGACACGTACTGCTCGGTGCGAGGATCGCGCGGTCGCGTGAAGATGTCCACGGTCGGACCCATCTCGACGAGCTGGCCGAGCAGGAAGAACGCGGTGCGGTCGGCCACTCTCGTCGCCTGCTGCAGGTTGTGGGTGACGATGACCACGGTGAGCCGCTTCCCGAGCTCAGTGACCAGCTCCTCGACCCGCTGTGTCGAGATCGGGTCGAGCGCCGAGGCAGGCTCGTCGAACAGCAGCACCTCGGGGTCCACGGCGAGCGCCCTGGCGATGCACAACCGCTGCTGCTGGCCGCCCGAAAGCGCGGAGGCCGGGGAGTCGAGGCGATCCTTCACCTCGTCCCACAGCGCCGCGGCGCGGAGCGCCTGCTCCACCCGCATCTCGAGATCCGGCCGCGATATGCGCGTGTGTAGTCGCAGCCCGTAGGCGACGTTGTCGAAGATCGAGGCGGGGAAAGGGTTGGAGCGCTGGAACACCATGCCGACGCGGCGCCGGATGGCCACCGGATCGGTGTCGCGCGCGTAGATGTCCTGCCCGTCGAGACGCACCTCGCCGGAGAGCGAAAAGCCCGGCACCACGTCGTTCATCCGGTTGAAGCAGCGCAGGATCGTCGACTTTCCGCACCCCGAGGGGCCGATGAAGGCGGTGACGCCGGCTGCCGGCACCTCCATGGACACGTCCTGCACCGCCACCTTCCCGTCGTACCGGCAGGTGACGCGGTCCAGGCTGAAGCGCGCTGCATCTCTCACCCGCGCGCCTCCTCGGACGGCTTCTGGTGGCGGATGTCCTCGGCCTCGACGAGGTAAACGACCTGCTCGGCGATGTTGGTGGCCTGGTCGCCGATGCGCTCGAGCGAGCGGGCGACGATGAGCAGCGCCAGGGCGCGCGGAATCGTGCGCGGCTCCTCCATCATGTAGGTGAGGAGTTCGCGGAAGATCTGCTCGTGCATGGCGTCGACGGCGTCGTCGCGGGCCACGACGCGGCGCGCGAGCTGGCTGTCGTTGCGGACGAAGGCGTCGATGGCGTCGTGCACCATGCCCCCCGCCGTGCTCGCCATGTGGGGCAGCGTGATGAACGGCTTGAGCGGCGGCACCGCGTTGAGGACGACGGCCTGGCGGGCGATCCCCACCGCGTGGTCGGCGACGCGCTCGAGGTCGGGCGCGACCTTGGTGGCCGCCACCACGAGCCGTAGATCGCGCGCCATCGGGCGGTGGCGCACGATGAGCTCGACGGCGCGGTGATCCACCTCGATTTCGCGCCGGTCGATCGTCGCGTCGGAGGCAATGACCTCCTGGGCCAGGGCGCTGTCGCGCTCGACGAGGGCGCGAACGGCCAGCTCGAGCTGCCGCTCGACCTCCCCCGCCATGGTCACGAGGAGCGTCTTGAGCTCGTTGACGTCGTGGTCCAGTGGATGCTCCATCGTCTCGTTCCTTCTAGCCGAAACGGCCGGTGATGTACTCCTCTGTGAGCTTCTCCCGAGGGGCGGAAAACAACTCGGCGGTGTCGCCCTCCTCGACGAGCGCGCCCAAATAGAGGAAGGCGGTGCGGCTGGCCACCCGGGCGGCCTGCTGGAGGTTGTGGGTGACGAGCAGCACCGTGACGTGCTGCGCCAGCTCCAGGACCGCCTCCTCGAGCTTCGCCGTGGCGATCGGGTCGAGCGCGGATGCAGGCTCGTCGAGCAGCAAAGCATCGGGCGACGAGGCCAGCGCGCGGGCGATGCACAGCCGCTGCTGCTGCCCGCCCGAAAGCTGCAACGCCGAGCGGCCCAGGGCGTCCTTGACCTCGTCCCAGAGGTTGGCGCGCTGCAGCGAGACGACGAGCGTCTCCTCGAGCGCAGTCCTGTCCTTGACACCGGCGAGCGTCGGGCCGAACAGCACGTTGTCCCGGATCGAGAGCGGAAACGGGTTGGGCTTCTGGAACACCATCCCGACGCCGAAGCGCAGCGCCTCGAGCGACCAGGCAGGGTCGTAGACATCGCGGCCCTCGACCAGCACCGCGCCGCGCCGGAAGAACCCGGCGAGGTGGTCGTTCATGCGGTTGAAGCAGCGCAGCAGCGTCGACTTGCCGCACCCGGAGGGGCCGATCAGCGCGGTGACGCGGCGGGCCGGCACGGCCAGCGTGATGCCGCGCAGCACCTCGGTGTCGCCGAACCCGGCGTACAGGTTCCTGGTCTCGAGAGCACTCGGCGCCGCGCTCACACCACGGCTCCTCTCAGGCGCTTCCGCAGGCGGTTGCGCAGCAGAATGGCGGCGAGGTTGAGGACGACGACGAGCACCAGCAGCACGAGCACCGTCGCGTACACCATGGGCTTGGCCGCCTCGACGTTGGGGGACTGAAACCCCACGTCGTAAATGTGGAACCCGAGGTGCATGAACTTGCGCTCGAGGTGCAAGAACGGCCACGTGCGGTCGAGCGGCAGGCTCGGGGCGAGCTTGACCACGCCGGTGAGCATGAGAGGGGCCACCTCGCCGGCGCCTCGCGCGATCGCCAGGATCGTGCCGGTCAAGATCCCCGGCGTGGCGTAGGGGAGCACGACGCGCCGCAGAGTCTGCCAGCGCGTGGCTCCGAGCGCGCGGGCGCCGTCGCGCACCGCCTGGGGGACCGATTGCAGCCCCTCCTCGGTCGCCACCACCACCACGGGGAGGGTGAGCAGTGCGAGCGTCAGCGCCGCCCACAGGATGCCGCCGGTGCCGAACGTGGGTGTCGGAAGCACGTCCGAGAAGAAGAACCTGTCGATCGAGCCGCCGACCGCGTAGACGAAGAACGCGAGCCCGAAGGCGCCGAAGACGATCGAAGGCACACCGGCGAGGTTGGCCAGGGCGAGCCGCACGGCGGCGGTGAAGGCATTGTCGCGGGCGTACTCGTTGAGGTACACCGCGGTCACCACGCCGAGCGGAACCACGGCGACGGTCATGAGCAGGACCATGAGCGCGGTGCCGAAGATGGCCGGCAGGATCCCTCCCTCGGTGTTGGCCTCGCGCGGCTCGGCGGAGAGGAACTCCCACCAGCGGCTCGCATACACCGCGAGCTTGCCTCCGAACGCCAGCTGGTTGGCCGGGACGGTCCGCACGATGTCGGCCGTCCGCACGGCCCTTTCCGCCCCGCTGGCGGTGCGCAGGACGAGGCGCGACCGCCCTTCCTGGTCGCGCACGGCAACGAGGCGTTCGAGCAGCGGCCCGGCCAGCTCCGCCTCGCGGCGGGAGGCGGCCTCCAGCTCGGCCTTCAGAGCCTCGGTCGGCGCGCCGCGCAAGGCGGCGGAGGAGAGACGGGTCTGCAGCTTCGCCACCGGCCGGTGCGCCGCTTCGAGGCGGGTGACGATATCCTTTTCCTCGCGGCGGAGCCGCTCTGTAACCGCGATTTCCGCGGCCAGCCGCGCCCGCAGCCCGGCATCGGCAGCTGGCACCTGCTCGCTGCCCACCTCGAGCCGCACCGGGAAGCCGAAGAAGCTCCCGTACTCGCGGCGCTCGACGAGCCACGCATCGGGCGGCGTGCGCATCGCCTGGATGTCGGAGCTGCGCACCCACCGGTAGTCGGCACCCTCGATGTCGCGGTTGCCTACCTTGATGCGGGTGCGCACGTTTCCGGGGCTCGCGGGGTCGGGCTCCTTCCCCCACTCCTCGCCGAGTAGCACCGTCCCGTCGGCGAGCTGCAGCTCGAACAGCGGACGGGGCCAGAAAAACCCCCCGGCCACCTGCACCACCACCAGCACCAGCCCGGCGATCATGGCGAGCGAGACGAGCACGGCGGAGGCCGTCAACCAGCGCTGCGCCGAGCCCTCGGCGACGAAGCGGCGCAGGGAGCTCATGCCGCGAGCCTCCCGAACCGCTTCCGGAGGCGGGCTGACACCATGACCGCCGCGGTGTTGATCACGAACGTCATGACGAACAGCAGCAGGGCGGTAAGGATGAGAACGCGGTACAGGCTGCCGCCGAACGGCGCCTCGGGCAGTTCCACGGCGATGCACGCCGACATCGTGCGCATGCCGTTGAACGGCAGGAGCGAGAGGATGGGGGTGTTGCCAGTGGCCATGAGCACGATCATGGTTTCACCGACGGCCCGTCCGAGCCCGGTCATCACGGCTGCGAACAAGCCGGGGCTGGCGGCCGGGATCGCCACCGTGCGGGCCGCCTGCCACTGGCTGGCGCCCAGCGCCAGGGAAGCCGAGATGAGGCTTTGTGGCACGTTCGAAAAGGCGTCCTCGGCGAGCGTGAAGATGATCGGGATGACCGCGAACCCGAGGGCGAAACCGACGACGATGGCGTTGCGCTGGTCGTAGGTGATCCCGGCGCTGGCCAGCAGCCAATGCGTCAGGTCACCGCCGAACAGCGCGCGCTCGAGCGGGCCCTCGACGAGGTAGCTGGCGACGATCGCCACCGCGAGCAAGCCCAGCACCAGCCCGAGTTCCCGACCGGCGGTGAGGCGGTGCCGCCAGTACTGCGGCGCCAGCGACCAGCTGGCGGCGGCGAGCACGACCACGATCGGCAAGGCGACGAAGACCGTGAGCGTGCCGACCAGGTGGCGCTGCAGCACGGGGGCGAGCAGGACCGCTGCAATGAACCCGACGACCACGGACGGCAGCGCCGCCATGAGTTCGATGGCCGGCTTGACGATCGCCCGCAGCCGCGCCGGGGCGAGCTGGGCGATGTACAGCGCCGCCGCCAGCGCGCACGGGGCAGAAAACAGCAGCGCGTAAAGCGCCCCTTTCAGCGTGCCGAGGATCAACGGCACGAGGGAGAGCTTGGGCTCGGCGCTCTCGTCGAAGCCGGTCGACTGCCATACGAGGGTGGGCCTCGTGTACCCCTCGTAGCGGACCGGCAGGAAAAGCACGCCAGCCGACACTTCGGGATGCGGGACGTCGAGCTCCCAGCGATGGACCTCTCCTCCGCGGGCCACCGCCCAGGCGCCGTCGAAGCGCCGGGAAAGCGAGAAGAGCATGACGTCGGCAGGCACCGACGGCAGATCGAAAAGACGCCGCCTGGTCGTGAGGTGGAACAGGGAAATGCCGCCGTCTCTGGCGACGGCAAAGCTCTTGTTGCGCTCCGACACCGCGAGTGCGCGCACCGCTCCAGCTCCGGGGAACACTCCGGCGCGGCCGAGCACGCGCGTGCCGGCCACCGGCCCGGCCAAGAGCTGCCACGCGGTGACAGCGCCCGAGGCGTCGCCGACCAGGCACGTGACATCGCCCACCATGAGCGTCGCAGCCGTTGCCGGGGTGGGCAGCGGCACGGTGGCGAGGGGCCGGGCCGCGTCGGAGCCGCTGGCGCTGAACACGGCCAGTTCGGAGCCGGCCACCACCCAGGCCTCGCTGGCGTCGCGGGTAAGGGCGCCGGCAGTGGCGGAGGCGCCGAGCTGGAACTCGAGCGCCTCGCCGGAGGGCGAGGCGAGGATGGCACCGTGCGGGCTCGCGATGAGCACGTGAGGGTCAGCGGCGGATCCGGACACGGCGAGCAGGCGGCCGGCAGGCTCCATCGGGGCCGTGAAGACGGCACGAAGCGAGGTCTCGATGCGGCGGTGCTCACCCTCCCAGGTGGACGCGCTGCGCACCGCCCAGACGAGCAGGCGGCCCTCGGCGTCCTCGAGAGCGAGCAGCTCCCCGGAGCGCGAAGCCACGCCCTGGCGCAGAGGAGGAGTGACGGCGGGCGTGGCGAGTGGCCGCGAGGCTCCTTCGCGGTCGACCAGTGCCGCCGAGCCGTCCGGCCACACCATGCCGAGCCTCTCGCGGTACTCGTCCTCGAAGGCGACGAGCGGCTCCGGCCGCGAAGCCGCAGGCGCGTCGTGGCGGGAAGTCCCGGCGCCGACGAGCGGCAGGCACTGGGCGACGAGGAACACCATGAGAAACGCGACAGCGAGCAGGACGAGCGAGCCGCCGAGCGTGATGACGCCCGCCACGAGCCGGTCCACGAGGCGGCTGCGCGCGAGGCGAGAAGTGGCGAGCGGGCTCATCGGGCAAGTCGTGCGAGCGTCGACGCACCATGATAGGCGCACGGGCCCGCGCGGGCGGGCCCGTGCGCCAGGGCGGTGCACCTACTTGAGCTTCGCGAGCTCCTCGGCGGCCACGGCGGCGGGCAGCGGCAAGAAGCCGTCCTTCACCACGACCTCCTGCCCTTCGCGGGACAGCACGAGGGTGAGGAACTCCTTGACCAGCGGGTCCATCGGGCGGCGGGGATCGCGCAGCACGTAAATGTACAGGTAGCGGGCGAGCGGGTACTTGTTGGAAAGCGCGTTCTCGTACGAGGGCTCCATCGGCTGGCCCCCGAGCTTAGCAGCCAGCGGCAGGGCGCGCACCCCGGAGGTCCGGTAGCCGATCCCGGAGTAACCGATCGCGAACTTGTCCTCGGTCACACCCTGCACCACCGAGGCCGAGCCGGGCTGCTCCTTCACGGTGTCCTTGAAATCGCCCTTGGCGAGCACGTGCTCCTTGAAGTAGCCATACGTCCCGGAGGCGGCGTTGCGGCCGAACATCGAAAGCGGGCGGCCGCTCCACTCCCCCTTGAGGCCGAGCTGGCCCCAGGTCGTGATGTCGTTCGGGAAGCCTTGCTTGCGGGTCTTCGAGAAGATGGCGTCGACCTCGGGCAGCGACAGCGAGGCGATCGGGTTGTCCTTGTTCACGTACACTGCCAGCACGTCGAGCGCGGCCCTGATCTGGATCGGCCTGTAGCCGTACTTCTTCTCGATGGCGTCGAGCTCCTCGGCCTTCATCTCGCGCGACATGGGCCCCAGCTGCGCGGTGCCGGCGATGAGCGCCGGCGGGGCTGTGGAGGAGCCCTTGCCCTCGACCTGGATGCGAACGGTGGGGTACAGCCGGGCGAACGCCTCGCCCCACAGCGTGAGGAGGTTGTTCATGGTGTCGGAACCCACCGAGCTGAGGTTCCCTGACACCATGGCGCCGCGCGTGTAGGGCGGAATGCCACGGTCCACCTCGACCGTCTGTGCGACGGCGGCCGTGGCCGCCAGCAGCAGCGCCAGCATCGAAACGACAGAACGTCTCTTCATGGTTGTCACCCTCCAGACGGGCCTTCCCGTCGCGCCGATTGTCGGGGCGAGGTGTGAAGACGCGGTGAACCCGCTGGCGCCGCCCGCGGTCTTCACGCCGCCTTCACCCCGCGATGTGCCGAGGCTCACACGCTCTGCGTAGGCTCTGCCGGACACCGCCGAGAGCGCGCGTGTCAAGGAGGAGGTTTCGATGCACTCGCGATTCGCCAGAACCCTAGCCATGGCAGCGGCACTCGGTCTCGCTGTGCTGCTGGCCGGCCCGGCCGGCGCCCAGGTCGGCTCCCTGTACTACAAGGAGATCCAGAAGGACGGTCGATACTACGTCTTCAACACCCCCGAGCGGTTCGCGACGTTCACCGCATCGGGCGACATGGGCACCTCGATCACGCTCGTCGGCCGAGGCCCGAACGGCGAGACGGTGGTGGCCGAAAACGAGACGGCGCTCGACCTCTTCCTGTTCAAGAACAGCCTCCCGGCCTACGAGCGCCCCACGCCCAAACCCGTCAAGCCGGACTTCACGATCGGCTGGAAGGATGGCAAGACCACGCTCGACACCAAGAACGCCCAGCTCGTGCTGTCCAACCGCATGCAGGTGCGCTTCACCCAGACCGACCCCGACATCGGCAAGGGCAAGGGCTCGTTCCGCATCCAGCGCATGCGCACCAAGATCGAGGGCTGGGCCTACACCAAGAACCTGACCTACGAGCTGCAGGTCGACTGGACCGAGGCCCCGGCGCTCCGCGACGCCCGCATCACCTACGACTTCACCGGCGGCACCAAGGCGTTCATGCTCACCGCCGGGCAGTTCAAGGTGCCGTTCGGGCGCCAGGAGCTGACCTCCTCCGGAAGCCAGGAGTTCGTGGACCGCTCCATCGCCTCGGCCGAGTTCAGCAAGGGGCGCGACATCGGTCTGCAAATGCACGGGTTGCTGGCGGGCGGCAAGCTCGACTGGCGGCTCGGGGCGTTCAACGGCGCCGGCCGCAACCAGGCCAGCAACGACAACGACAAGTACCAGTACAACGCCCGCCTGACGTGGCAGCCTTTCGGCGACGCCAAGTACTCCGAGAGCGACTTCGACTCCACCGACAAGCCACTGTTCGCCCTCGCCGCCGGCTACGAGTCCAACGACAAGCACGGGGCCACGACTGGCAACGACAACAACCGCTCCATCGTGGCTGGTGACGCGGTGTTCAAGTACAAGGGGCTGTTCGCCTTCGCCGAGTACTTCGCGGCCGACAACGACCCCGAGACTGGCGCCAGCTTCAAGTCCAACGGCCTCACGACTCAGGTCGGCTACTTCATCGTGCCAAAGAAGTTCGAGGTGGCAGGTCGCTACGCCGTCGTCGACCCGACCGACCTCGCCAAGAACGACAAGCGCATCGAAACCGGCATCGTCCTGGGCTTCTTCCCCAACAAGCACAACAACAAGATCCAGGCCGACTTCCGGCAGATCGAGAACGAGGCGAAGAAGACCAAGGACAAGGAGTTCCGCCTCCAGTACCAGATCATCTTCTAGCCTCTGCTCGCCAGCGAGCGTCCAGGGCCGGCGGTGACCGCCGGCCCTGCGCGCTTGTTACCCGAGCGGTTCGAAGACACGCAGCCCCCAGGCCCGGCACCTGCCGAACCGGATCCGACTGCCATGCTGTGAGAACTGGTCGGGACGGCGGGATTCGAACCCGCGACCCCTTGAACCCCATTCAAGTACGCTACCAGGCTGCGCCACGTCCCGACCGTAGGATGCGCATGGTGCTGCAGTGCCGCTACTTCTTCAGGATCTCGACGAGCTCCGCGAGCTCGCGGCGGGCCTCGGCGAGCACCCGTATCACACGTTCTACCTTTTCCGGGGCCGGGCTGTCAACCGCGGGCGGCGGCGAAACCGCGACGACGGGTCGCACCTCCTCGGCCAGCCGCTTCTTGGCGCCCGCCACGGTGAAACGCTCCTCGTACAGCAAGTGCTTGATGCGCAGGATGAGCTGGACATCCGACCTCGTGTAGGAGCGCTGGCCCCCCGCGCCCTTGGCCGGCGCCAGCTCCGGGAACTCGGTCTCCCAGTACCGGAGGACGAACGGCTTGACGCCGGTCAGCTCGCACACCTCGCTGATCTTGAGGTCATCGCGGTCGGGAATGACGACCTCAGTCGCCATCGCCAGGCTCCTCGTCCTGCTGCGGCACCAGCGTGAGCCGGAGCTGTAGCGTCATGCGCTTGCCTCCCGTCCACACGGCAGGCACGGGTACCTCGACCTCGAGTTCGCGCACCTCGCCCATTTGCGCCAGGGCGCGGGGCACAGCGCGCTGGATGGCCGAGCTCTCCACCGCCTGGGCGGCCTGCTCGCTGGCCGGGGCGGGCTCCGGGCGGTCGGGTGGTGACGGCTCGAAGGCCGGAAGCTCGGCCGCCACCGTCTCCGGCTCGCCGAGCACCGCCTCGGGCGGCGGCTCGGGTGGCTCGGCTGCCGGTTCCGGGGGGGAGACACGCTCCTGGTCCAGAGCGAAGACGTCGTCGCCCAGGTCGGCCGCCACTGCCGGTACCACGGCCGCGAACGGATCGTCGAGCGGGGCCGGGGGCTCGAACGCCGCCGGCGGCGCCACGGCCTCGCTCTGGAAGAAGGCCTCCTCGGCCGGCGGGGCCGGAGCGGGAAGCGGCTCGGGCAGGCCGGCCGGCTCGACGAGTGGCTCGGGTGCCGGTTCCGCCTCGGGCGCCTCGAACGCCGGGCGTGGCGGCTCGGGCCTCGGTTCGGGCTCCGCGCGCCGGACCGGTGGGGGCGCCGGCTCGGGCGCGCGTGCTGGCGGTGTGGCCTCGGCCAGCTGGTGATCGAGCTGCGTGACCTTCACCCTCCGGGTCTCGGCCGACTCGCGCTCGAGCCCGACGGCTTCGGGCCGCACCCCGGCGGCCAGGCCGGACAGGTCCACCGGCCCAGGAGACGGCGGGAACTGAACGACCCGGTTGCTCCCGATCGTCACGTGCGGCTCAGCCATGGGGGGGAGCGTGGAGACGAGGTCGGTCGGCATCCCTTGCGTATCGGTGCCCAGCTTGAAGCGGTCGCGCAGCGAGCGGGCGACGAGCTTGACGACGTTTTGCAGCGTCTCCTCGACCCCGATGCCGACCGTCGCCACCGCCTCGAAGAACGGCGCGTTGTACTCGTTGAGGGCGGCGTCCAGCTCCTCCACGGGGAGGATGTCGGAGAGGTCGCGCTTGTTGTACTGCAGCACGTGCGGCAGGTCGGCCAGCGTGAGGCCCTGCAGCAGCAGGTTGTTCTTGAGGTCCTCCCAGGAGTCGCGGTTTGAGCGCACGAGTTCGCGCTGGGAGTCCGCCACGAAGACGACAGCGTCGACACCGCGCAGCACGATCTGGCGGGTGGCGTTGTAGTGGACCTGGCCGGGCACGGTGTAAAGCTGCACCCGCAGCTTCATCCCCCGCAGCGTGCCGGCGTCGAGAGGCAGGAAGTCGAAAAAGATGGTGCGGTCGCCGCCGGCCGGGACCACCACCAGCTCGCCGCGGGTGTCGGCCGGGTAGCCCTTGTAGAGCGTGCGCAGGTTGGTGGTCTTGCCACCCAGGGGAGGACCGTAATACACGATCTTCGCGATGATCTCCCGGGCTTGCGGTCGAAACTGGACCATCTCACGCGCTCCGTTCGCGTTTCCCACGCATGATAAACCGAATCGGCACCCCTGCCAATGGGAACGCCTCGCGCAGCGCGTTCTCCAGGTACCGGAGGTACGAGAAGTGCAACTCGCCGCCGCTCCAGAACAGCATGAAGCGGGGCGGGCCGCCGGAGAGCTGGGTGGCATAGTAGAGCCTGGCCGGGCGGCGCCCTCCGGGGGGGGGCTGGCGCTCCCAGGCGGCGTGCAGCACGCGGTTCAGCTCCCCGGTGCCGACGCGCAGGAAAAAGCCGTCGCCCACGGCCGCGGCGGCGGGGAGGATGCGGTCGAGCCCGCGGCGCTCGAGCGCGGAAACGAACAGCACCGGCGTGCCCTTGAGGAACTTGAAGCGCTCGAGAATCTGCCCTTCCAGGGTGCGCCGGCGGTCGGGATCGCCGATATCGAGAAGGTCGGCCTTGTTGACGACCACCACGGCAGCCCGCCCGGCGTCGTTGATGAGCCCCGCCACATGGGCGTCTTGCGCCGTCACTCCCTCCGCCGCGTCGAGCAGCAGCAGGCAGACGTGGGCTCGCTCCACGGCCCGCCGTGCCATCACCACCGCGAGCACCTCCGGGCCGCGATCGGTGCGGCCCTTGCGGCGGATGCCGGCCGTGTCGATGAGCCGCAAGGTGCGGTCGCCCCAGCGCACGACGGTGTCCACCGAGTCGCGCGTGGTGCCCGGTACGTCCGAGACGATGACTCGCTCCTCCCCGAGCACAGCATTGAGCAGAGAAGACTTGCCAACGTTCGGCCGGCCCACAATGGCGATCGCGAGTTCGGGGGCGGCGGGGCCTTGCTCGACCGGGGGGGGGAGCACCGCCTCCAGGCGCTCCCACAGCTCGTCGAGGCCGTGGCCGTGCTCGGCCGACAGCACGACGGTCTCGAACCCCAGGGCGGTGAACTCCCCGAACCCGAGGCGGGCGTCGCGGCGATCCGCCTTGTTGACGGCCAGCACGGCCGGTGTGCCGGTGCGCCGCAGCGCCGCGGCGAGCTCCTCGTCGCCGGGTGTGAGGCCGGCCGCGCCGTCCACGAGCAGGATCGCAACGTGGGCGGTGGCCACGGCGGCCAGCGCCTGGCGCCGGACCTGCACAGGGATGACCGCCTCGGTGTCCGCCTCAAAACCGCCGGTATCCACCACCGCCACGGTGCCGCCGCCGGGGCGGGACGCCTCGCCGATGACCCGGTCGCGCGTCACGCCCGGGAGGTCGTGGGTGATGGCGCGCCGGGCCCCCGTGAGCCGGTTGAAGAGCGTGGACTTCCCGACGTTCGGGCGGCCCACGATGACGACCGTGGGGATTTCGGGCGCGACCGCCTCGACCGGGGGGTGGGAGCGGTCCGACCGGCGTCGCTGGCGCGGCTCGCTCACGACATCCTCGCCATTCGGCAAGAGTAGCACTCGATCGGCGCAGGCTCCTCCCACGGCCGCCGCGGCGCGGCCCGGGCGAGCCTCAGCGCAGGCGGGCGCCCACCAGCGGCCACTTCTTGGTGCCGCTGCAGCCTCCCGCGCCGGTGAGCGTGGTCGTGACCTCGCCGGACAGCCCGCCGTACCCGTCGACACCGCCCACGAGTTCCATCGAGACCCCGACGCCGCCCACCGTGCCGCCGACCGAGAACGAGAACGTGCCGTCCTCGAGCGCTACGGGCGGGTTCAGGGATTGCGCGATCCGCAGCAGCTCGCCGCCGGTGCAGGAGGAGCCTACATCCTCGTCGGTGATCAGCACGGTCGCCTCGACCTGGGTGATCGTCCCGTCGGCGATTGCCATCGTCACCGGCGTGTCGTAGCTCGCCTTGTCGATCTTGCACAGGTACGTGCCGGTGCTGCCCATGCCGGCCATCTCGATGGTCGACGGGTCGCCGGTGCGGTTGTCGATGTGCGACGCGGAGGCAACGACACGGCCAGGGCCGGCAATCACCTTGACCCGGATGCGCTGGTTCGTGCCCGGGGTGGGGCTGATCGCCAGCAGCGCGAGGTCGAGCTGCCTGGCCTCGCGGGGCCGCAAGCTGACCGGGATCATGCCGAGGCTCTGCCCGGCCTCGTCGAGCCGCTCGACGTTGAGGCTGGCGCTTCGTCCTGCGGTCTCCACGAAGGCGAGGTTCGAGCGCCACACCCCGTCGGTGCCCTGGCCGTCCTGATCGAGGCCGATGATGTCCACGCTCTCGCCGACGCCCACCGCCTGGGAGGCCGGGATCCCCGAGAAGAACTGCCCGGCGGTGCCGGCTCCGCGCTGCTTGCTTTCCACCGTGACGTTGGCGTCGTACGACGCACCGGTCACGAAGACCGGCCGGTCTGCGACGATGCGCAGCGCGCCGTAGGTGTTGTCCTTGCCGAACTGGGTGAGCACGATGTCCGGGAAGTGCCGGACCTCCCCGGGGTTGACCGTGACGCGGCGCGACTCCGGGTGGTCGTTGGCCTGGTTGCGCAGCAGCAGGAAGATGTCGACCGTGGCCGCCTGGGTGCCGGGGTTGAAGACCCAGAGGTCGGCCCGCCACTGGGCACGGACGCCGTTGACCACCTGCCCCTGTCCATGTCCCACCGAGGGCACGTACAGGTCCTTGCCCGGCTCCAGCGCCAGGGCACCCGACGCCGCCAGGACCGCACCGAGGACGACTGCGAGAATCCGCTTCATCGATCGCTCCTTCCGGGCCCCAAGACTACCCCGAAAACACCAGAGCGACCACCGCCCCGCGGCAGTGGTCGCTCGAGGCTGCAAGATCGCTCACCTCGTCAGTTGGAAACCCAGCCGCCCCTCCACGTGTGGTTCACGGTCCCGTTGCACGACGCCCACTCGCCGGTGCCGCCGGCCGTCACACTGGTGAGCGTGCCCGACCACGTGCCGTTCGAGGCGCGGGTCCCCGCGAGCGTCCACGTCGTCGTGAAAATCGTGTGACCCGGCGTGTCCTCGTACGGGATCGCCACGCCGGGTGCCGTGAAGCTGTTGCCGGTGATCTGGATGGTGGTGCCGGCAGTGGGCCCGAAGTCGAGCGTGTACGGCACCGAACCGCAGAGGATCCCGGCCACCCCGCGGTAGTCGGTGATCGTGGAGGTGCCCACCACGAGCTGCAAGCCGCCATCTACGGTCGTCGAGTTCCCTTCCATGAAGATCGCGCCCTCGAACGTCCCGGTGCCGGGAACGCCGGTGCCGGCCGCGGTGGTCATCTCGATCGTGAACGGGTCGTTGGTCACGTTGTCGAGGCGCGAGGCGGCGACTAGCACCTTGCCGGTGCCGCCGGTCACGGTGACGCGCACACGCTGGTTGGTCGTCGAAGTGCCCTGGAGCGACTGCAGCACCCGGTTGATCTGGCGGGCGCCGTAGCCGCCGATCGCCTCGTTGAGGCTGGCCTGCACGACGCCGGAGGCGTTGATGCGCTCGATCCGGAGGTTGGCCGCGTTGCCGGTCACCTCGACGAACGCCAGGTTCGAACGCGCTGCTGCATCCTCGGCGAGCCCGACGAGGTCGGTGTACTGGCCGTTGCCGATCGCCAGCGCGGACGACAGGCCCGGGTAGAACTGGCCTGCAGTGCCGGCCGTGGTCTGGCCCTGGACCCTGACGTTGGCGTCGTAGATGCGGCCGGTCACGACCACATCCTGGTCGGACACGAAGCGGAGCGCACCGAAATTCGTGCCGGACAGCCCGAACGTGGTGGAGAGGATGGCCGCGAGCTCGCGCGTCTCGAGTGCGTTCACCTCGACCCGCCGCGAGATCGGATTGGTGTTGGCGCCGCTCCCGGTGGTCCTGGGCAAGAAGTAGATGTCGACAGTCGCCCTCTGCGTCGTCGACGGGTTGAAGATCCAGGCATCGGTGCGCCACTGGCTGGTGCCTGACCCGGGGCCCTGCCCGGCCGAGAGGATGAACGTTTCCTTGGCTGGCGGGAGCGCCACGAGGGAGCTCGCCACCGCGAGCATCACGAGACCGAGCACGAGCTTTCTCATCATGTCCTCCTTGCGACGTCGCCCCCCCCCGATCTCGACTCCCGGGCTGGGTGACTCGACACGTGCAAACATTATAGGAGCATCTTGGCGCGAATCGCGGACGATGGCAAGTCCCCGGCGTGCGCCATGTCACGCGCGCCGTCGCCCCGGTCTCGCAGGTGCGAGCGTCGATGGCAGGCGCGAAGTTCTGAGGCGAGCGCGGGGGGTTCGGGGACCCCTCCAGCCGACGGGTGGGGGAGTGGAGGGTCGGCGGCGGGTGGGAGCTGGCTGGGAGGGGGTGCAGAAGAAAGCGAGCCTGAATTCACTTCAGGCGAGCGCGGGGGGTTCGGGGACCCCTCCAGCCGACGGGTGGGGGAGTGGAGG
>DAOOJE010000001.1:0-274451 GCA_035384965.1 Thermoanaerobaculaceae bacterium | reverse complement strand
GGTGCAGAAGAAAGCGAGCCTGAATTCACTTCAGGCGAGCGCGGGGGGTTCGGGGGGGCTCTAGCCGACGGGTGGGGGAGTGGAGGGTCGGCGGCCCCCCTGAGAAAGATGGTGCCGAAGGCCGGACTCGAACCGGCATGGCTTGCGCCACACGCCCCTCAAACGTGCGCGTCTACCAATTCCGCCACTTCGGCACCCAACACCATCACGGGAATTCTACCTCACTTCGCTTCCTCGGCGGGAGCCGGGGGCTGACTGGCCGGCTCCGCCGGGGGCGCCGCCGGAGCCGGGCCCGGAGTCGCGGGCGCGGCCACGGCGGGCTGATCCTTGTAACCGTCGGTGACCGAACGCGACTTGCGGGCTGTCATGACGGAAAGTCCGATCGAGAGAAGCACGAACGCGACGAACGAGCCGGTGGTGAGCTTGTGCAGGAGCGTGGTTGTGCCGCGAGGACCGAAGGAGGCCTGCGAGGCTCCGCCTCCGAACGCCGCGGCCACATCCGCCCCCTTGCCCTGCTGCAGCAGCACGACCAGGATCAGGAAGAAGCAAACCACGATGAAGAGGATCACCAGCAGTGTGTAAAGCACGAGAGAGACTCCTCAGTCGACCCGGCTCGAGCCGGGAGCAGCGTGGATGATAGCCGAAAATGCCTCGGCGTCAAGGCTGGCGCCGCCGACGAGAGCGCCGTCGACATCGGGCTGCGCGAGGATCGCCGCGGCGTTGTCCGGCTTCACGCTGCCGCCATACAGGATGCGCAGCCCGGTGGCGGCGTCGGTGCCCAGCAAGCTTGCGATCCTTTGCCGCAGGAAGGCGTGGGCCTCCTGCGCCTGCTCGGGGGTGGCGTTGCGGCCGGTGCCGATCGCCCACACCGGCTCGTAGGCGACGGCGAGGCGCGCCGGTTCGAGGCCGGCCAGCACCGCGCTCTGGCGCTCGAGCACGGCCAGCGTCTCCCCCCCTTCGCGCTGGTCGAGGGTCTCGCCGAGGCAGAAGATGACCCCCAGCCCGGCGCGCTGGGCGGCGCGGGCGCGGGCCGCGGCGGTGGCATCGGTTTCCGCGAAGTACTGCCGCCGCTCGGAGTGCCCGACCACGGCCCACTTCACCCCCAGCTCGGCCAGCATGGGCGCCGCGATCTCGCCGGTGAACGCACCCTTCTCCTCCCAGTGGCAGTTCTGGGCGCCGATCTCCACCGCCGAACCGGTGGCCACCATCACTGCAGCCGGCAGCAGGGTGTAGGGCGGGCACACCACGACCTGGGGCCCGCCCCCCTGCAGTCGCCCGACGAGCGTCTCGAGGTAGCGCTGCACACCGTCGATCGTGCCGTGCATCTTCCAGTTGGCGGCAACGAGCGGGCGGCGCATCATCGCTCCTCGAGCACCGCGACGCCCGGCAGCGCGTCGCCGGCCAGGAACTCGAGCGACGCCCCTCCCCCGGTCGACACGTGCGACAGCTTCGCCGCCAGGCCGGCCTGCTGGACCGCCGCCACCGATTCGCCGCCGCCCACCACGGTGAAGGCGCCCGAGTCGGCGAGTGCCCGGGCAATAGCCATCGTCCCCTCCGCGAACGCCGGCTTCTCGAACACGCCGGCCGGCCCGTTCCAGAAGACTGTCCTGGCCCCGGCCACGACAGCAGCAATGGCCGCCCGGGAGGCCGGCCCGATGTCGAAGATCTTGTCGCTCGCGCCCACCTCGCCCACGGGCACCGTCCGGCCTGCCGCCTCGAGGTCGGCCGCCACCACCACGTCGACCGGGAGCAACACCTTCACGCCGCGAGCCGCCGCTGCGCCCATGATCGCGCGCGCAGCATCGGCGAGATCGGGCTCCGCGAGCGAGGCGCCGATAGCGACGCCGCTGGCCAGCAAAAACGTGTTGGCCATGCCGCCGACCAGCACGAGGGTGTCGGCGCGCGCGGCCAGGGACTCGAGCGTCGCCAGCTTGTCGGAGACCTTTGCGCCGCCGACCACCGCCACGAACGGCCGCTCGGGGTTGTCCCGGACCTTGCCGAGCGCGGCGAGCTCCCGGGCCATGAGCGGCCCCGCCGCGGGGGCGGCGAACAGCTTCGCCACCCCGGCCGTGGAGGCGTGCGCGCGGTGGGCGGTGCCGAACGCATCGTTGACGTAAAGGTCGGCCAGAGCAGCGAGCTTCTGGCACAACTCCGGCGAGTTGCTTTCCTCGCCGGGATCGAAGCGCAGGTTCTCGAGCAGCAGCACATCCCCGGGTTTCGCCGCCGCCACGGCCCGTTGCGCGACCTCGCCGGCGATGTCGGGCACGAACTGCACCGCCCGCCCGGTGTGCCTTGCCAGCACCGGCGCGACGGGCGCCAGGGAAAGGGCGGGGTCGGGCTTGCCCTTGGCGCGCCCGAGGTGGGAGCACGCCACCACGATGGCGCCGCGCTCGGCCAGCGCCCTGACCGTGGGCGCCGCCTCCCGCACACGGGTGTCGTCGCGGACCTGGCCCTCCTTGAGTGGCACGTTGAGGTCGAGGCGGACCAGCACCCGCTTGCCCGCCACCTCCAAGCGGTCCATCTGCCGCAGCATGCTCACCTCCCGAAGTACAACCGCGCCACGTCCACGCACCGGGCCGCGTAGGCGTACTCGTTGTCATACCAGGAGAACACCTTGCCGACCCGGTCTCCGATCACCATGGTGGAGAGGGCGTCGACGATCGAGGAAGCCGTCGTGCCGCGGAAGTCGATCGAAACGAGCGGCTCCTCGCACACCTCGAGGATCCCGCGCAGCTCCCCGGCGGCGGCGGCCCGGAAGGCGTCGTTGATCGCCTCGACCGTGATCGGCTGCTCGGTGGTGAAGGTGAAGTCGACGAGCGACACGTCGGCGGTCGGCACGCGCACCGCCACGCCGTCCAGCTTGCCCTTGAGCTCGGGGAACACCTCGGCCATGGCCTTGGCGGCCCCCGTCGAGGTGGGGATCATCGAGACGGCGGCAGCGCGGGCCCGGCGCAGGTCCTTGTGCGGCAGATCGAGGATCTTCTGGTCGTTGGTGTAGGAGTGGATGGTGGTGAGGAAGCCGTTGTGGATGCCAAACCGCTCGCGCAGCACCTTGACCACCGGCGCCAGGCAGTTGGTGGTGCACGAGCCGTTGGAGACGATGACGTGCCGGGCCGGGTCGAGCAGCGTGTGGTTGACCCCGAACACGACCGTGAGGTCGATGCCCTTGGCCGGGGCGGAGATGACGACCCAGCGCGCGCCGGCATCGATGTGGGCCTTGGCCTGCTCGCCCTTGGTGTAGCGGCCGGTCGACTCGATGACGAGGTCGATCCCGAGCTCCTTCCAGGGCAGCTTGGTCGGGTCCGGGATAGCCGTCACCTTGACCGCCGTACCCCCGATCTCGATGCCCTCGGCGGTGGCCTTGACGTCGCGGTCCCAGCGCCCGTGCACCGAGTCGTACTTGAGGAGGTGGGCGAGCGTGGCGGCGTCGGTGATGTCGTTGATGGCCACGATCTCGAACTCCGGCTGGCCGAACATCTGCCGGAAGACGAGCCGGCCGATCCGTCCGAATCCGTTGATGGCGACACGCAGAGCCATGGTCAATCCCCCTTTCGGTCGGCGCAGTATAGCGCGGCAGGCGCCTCGCGCCGGAAGGCCACAACGAACGTCACGGCGCCGGGCTTCCCGGCCCGCCGGCCGGGAGTGGACGGGCCCCAGGCAGTGGTGCTACACTCCGCTTCCTGGTGTGGGGCCGTAGCTCAGCTGGGAGAGCGCTAGAATCGCACTCTAGAGGTCGGGAGTTCGATCCTCCTCGGCTCCACCAACTCGATGACGCCGATCGCCTCGCGCCCGCGAGGCGCTTCTCTCAATGTCACGCCGATCGCAGGGGCGGGCCGAAAGCCGCGACAAACGGGCGTGACGCCATCGCGGGCGGAAAGGCCTGCCACGTGTCCACGCGCGTCCCGAGTGCGACTGAACCCAGCCTCGAGGAGAGGCAAGCGGGACATGGGCGCTGAGGTGCGGCTGGCTGGCGGCTGGCTCGACCGGGCGGGCGTGACCCGTGCCGTGACGATGGTCTCGCCCAACACCGCCCTGCCCTCGTTCCGGCTGCGCCTGGCGAGCCTGCGGCCGGCGCTCGAGGCACGCGGCTGGGCGGTCCACGCGTTTTCCATGCCGCGCCGGCCAGAGTGGTGGCGGGTCTGGTCGCGGCGCGAGCTCTGGCGGCGGTCCGACCTCGTAGTGTTCTCCAAGCAGAAGCTGCTGCCGCTCGAGCGCGCCCTGGTGCGGCGATGGTGCGGCCGGTGGGTGCTCGACTTCGACGACGCGGTGATGTTCGCCAAGCCGCGCCGCCCGGGAGCGGCGCCCGACCAGGCGTGGTGGCGGCAGCGCCGACTCCGCCGGATGGTCGAGGGGGCCAGCGGTACGGTGGTCGCGGCGCAGGCGCTGGCCGACTGGGCGCAGCCGTTCGCGCAACGGCTCGAGATCCTCCCCACGCCGGTGGACCTCGCCCGTTACCCCGTTGCCAGCCACGAACCCTCGCCCACGCTTCGTCTGGCGTGGATAGGTATGACCGGCAACCTGCCGTACCTCTCAAATCTCGCGCCAGTACTCCGGGAGCTCGTTGCCGGAGGAGTGCGGCTCGAAGTACACGTGATCTCGGGCGGGATGCCGGACCTCGCCGGCGTGCCGTGTCGCGAGGTGCCGTGGCACGAGGACTCGGAGGGTGCCTCGCTCGCCGTCTGCGACGTGGGCCTTGCGCCTCTACCCGACGATCCCTGGACTCGGGGCAAGGGTGCCTACCGCTCGATCCAGTACGCCGCGGCCGGCCTGCCGGCGGTGGCGTCGCCGGTCGGCGCCAACCGCGAGGTGGTTGTTCCGGAAAAGACGGGGTTGTGGGCGACGACGCCGGAGGAGTGGTATGGGGCGCTGCGGCGGCTGGCCGAGAATCCGGAGCTGCGCCGAAGGATGGGCGTCGCGGCTCGAACGGGCGCAATTCGGTTTGACCTCCCGTTGTTTGTGCAGCGCTACCTCGAGTTCCTCGACGGCGCGCTGGCGGCTGCGGTCTCGTAGGCCGAGGGGGACGCTGCTACGCTGGCGTCCGCCGGCGGAGCCTGGCGGGGAGGGCGCATGAGAGGCATCGCATGTGGCGTTGTGTTGCTGGCGGCGGTAGGAGCGCTGGCAGGTGAGCCGCCGACCGTGGTCGAGACGACGGGCTACGCGCGGACATCGTTGTACGCCGAGGTGGTGGAGCACGTCCAGCGAGTCGCCGCGGGCTCGAGCCTGGTCGCGCTCTCGACGCTCGGCCGTTCGCCAGAGGGGCGGGACATTCCGCTCGTGATCCTTTCGAAGGAACGGGTGCGGACACCGGCGGAGCTGGGCGCCGCCGGCAAGCCGGCGGTGCTGGTCGTGGCCAACATCCACGCCGGCGAGGTGGAGGGCAAGGAAGCCTGCCAGATGCTGGTCCGCGACGTGGCCACCGGAGCCCTCGCGGGGCTGCTCGAACGCCAGGTCGTGCTGGTAGTGCCGATCTTCAACGCGGACGGCAACGACAAGCTCGGACGCAACCGCCGGGACGACGGCCCGGAGCTGGCGGGCGTGCGCCACAACGGCCAGTACCTCGACCTCAACCGCGACTTCACGAAGCTGGAAAGCCCCGAGGTGCGGGGTCTCGTGCGGGTGCTCAGGGAGTGGGACCCGGTGCTGATCGTGGACATGCACACCACCAACGGCTCGTACCACCGCGAGCCGGTGACTTACACCACCGGCGGCAACCCCAACGGTTCGAAGGCGCTGGCCGACTACATGTGGGGCACGCTGTTCCCGGCGGTGGCCCGCACCCTGCAGGGCGAGCACGGCTGGGACAGCGTGCCGTACGGCAATTTCGTGGATGCGGAGTTCCCCGACAAGGGCTGGGAAAACGACAGCATGGAGGCCCGCTACGGCACCAACTACGTGGCGCTGCGCAACCGGCTGGCGATCCTCGACGAGAACTACTCGTACGCCGACTTTCGCACCCGCGTGCTCGCCTCGTACGCCTTCGTGCGCTCGATCCTGGAGTTCAGCAACGCCCACGCCGCGGAGCTTGTGGCGCTCGTGCGCAAGGTGGACGCCGAGACCCGCGACGCCTATCACCGGCAGCCGTTCGCTGTCGACTGGAAGCTCGATCGACTGTCAGACGTCACCATCAAGGGGTTCGAGCACGCAAAGGTGGCGACCACCCCCGAGGAAAGGGCCAAGTTCCCGTGGTGGGGAGAGTTCCGCATGAAGCCCACGGAGGTGCAACGGGACTACACCGTTCCCTACCTGGCCAGGGCCGTGCCAACCCGCACGCTGGAGCTGCCGGCCGGGTACGTGGTGCTGCCGGGGTTCGAAGAAGCGGTCGGCAACCTCGTCGCCCACGGCCTCGCCGTTGAGCGTCTCGAAAGGTCGTGCACGGTGCACGCGGAGCGCTTCGCCCTCGAAAAGGTGACGGTCGCCGCCGGCCTGTTCCAGGGGCATGCGCTGGTCTCCCTGGAGGGGCGCTACGTCGAGGCCGAGGCGGAGCTGCCGGCCGGGGCGACGTTCATCGATATGCGGCAGCCTCTCGCCAGGCTCGTCCCGGTGTTGCTCGAGCCGTCCTCCGCCGACAGCCTTGCGGCGTGGGGGTTTTTCAGCCGTGCCTTGGTTCGCCAGTGGAGCGCCGAGCCGGGCATTTACCCCGTCCTGCGGGTGACCGGCCGCCCGCCGGTGCCGCTGCGGGTCGTGCGCGACTGACGGGAACGGGGCCGGCGAGCCGTGGGAAAATGGGTGCGTGGCACCCCCGGCCGCGCTTGCCGCACTCGTGGCCGCCCTGGCGGCAGGGCCAGCAGCCTCCGCCACGCTGGCCGAGCTCCAGCGCGCGCTGCCCGCGAGGGTGGGCGAGCTCGAGGCGACGGGGACAGGCGAGATCTGGGGGCCGGAGCGGATCTTCGACTACCTGGACGGGGGTGCGGAGGTGTACCTCGCGTACGGCCTCGTGGGATGCCTGGCGCGGGAGTACACGGGCACCGGGATGACGGTGGTGGCGGATGTCTTCGAGCTTTCGTCGCCGGCCGACGCCTTCGGGGTCTTCACGCACGACCAGGACGGCGAGGAGGTGCCGGTCGGGCAGGGGGCGCTGCTACGACCTGGCTGGCTTTCGTTCTGGAAAGGGCCGTTCTTCGTCTCCCTCACGGCCGACGCCGACACCCGACCGGCGCAGCGAACGCTCGTGGAACTCGCAGGGGCCATCGCCGCCGCGATTCCGGTCGAGGGAAAACCGCCGGAGCTGCTGCGCTGGCTGCCGGCCAGGGGGCTGGTGCCACGCAGCGCCCGCTACTTTCATAGCCCTGTCCTGCTGCGCACCCACCTGCCGCGCATCGAGGGCAACCCGCTCCTGCTCGCTCCGGACACCGAGGCGGTGCTGGGCAGGGTGAAGCGGGGTGCTCACGAAGCGGTGGTGATCGTGGCCCGCTACCCGTCGGCCGGGCGGGCCAGGGAGGCCATGCTCGCCCTTGCGCGCGAGCGCACCGGGGCCGGCAAGCCGCTGGCGCCGGGGTCGGCTGCCGGCCGCAACGGCGACCGGGTGGCCTGGGTGGTGCTCTCGAGCTCGAGCGACCTCAGCATCGTGCTCATGGGCGAGGCGCTGGGGCTTTCCGCGAAGGAAGTCCGGCGCCTGCGGAGGGGAGGCAGCGATGTCCGAATGTTTTGAGCGTCCCAACCGCCGCGAGGTGATCGGCTCGGCGCTGGCGGTCGGAGCTGGCCTGGTCGGGGCCCGGCTCGGGCTTTCGGTTGGGGCCGCTCGCGAACGCGTGGTGCTCGTTCGCGACTCGAAGGCCGTGGGTCCGGACGGTTCGGTGGTCGGGTCCCGCCTGGCAGCCATGCTCGATCAGGCGGTGGCGGCGCTCGTGGATGCCCCGACCGCGAAGGAAGCATGGGCACACCTGTTGGGGCCGGGGGACGTGCTGGGCATCAAGAGCAACGCCTGGAGGCACCTCGCCACGCCTGCCGAGCTCGAGAACGCGATCCGTACGCGTGCCGTGGAGGCAGGGATCGCGCCTGACGCCGTGGCCGTGGACGACCGGGGTGTACTCGCCAACCCCGGTTTCACGAAAGCCACGGCGCTCGTCAACGTGCGGCCGATGCGCACGCACCACTGGGCGGGCCTGGGAAGCTGCGTCAAGAACTACATCATGTTCGTGCGCGAGCCCTGGACCTTTCATGACAACGCCTGCGAGAGGCTGGGAGCGATCTGGCGCCTCCCGCACGTCAAGGACAGGACGCGCCTCAACGTGCTGGTGATGCTGACGCCGCTGTTCCACGGCGTGGGTCCGCACCATTTCAACCGGGCGTACACCTGGCCGTACGGCGGCCTTGTCGTGGGCCGCCAGCCAGCCTCGGTGGACGCCGTGGGGGCGGCCATCATTGCGGTCAAGCGACGGGAGCACTTCGGGGAGGACCGGCCGATCACCCCCGCGCCCCACCACATTCAAGTGGCAGGGACCAGGTACGGGCTGGGGCCGACCGACCTCGCGGCTCTCGACCTCGTGCGCCTCGGCGAGTCCGCCGGCGCTCTCGTCTGACCGCCGCCGGCTCGACGCCAGGCTCGACCTTCGCCGAACGTTGGGTACACTATCCCGGCCATGGGCGTCGTGCTGTTGTTGTCGGGTCCGCCCGGCGTGGGCAAGACCACCGTCATTCAGAGGATGTGCGAGCGGTTGGCGGGGTGGCGCGTAGGCGGTTTCGTGACCGCCGAACTGCGCCAGGATGGCCAGCGGGTGGGGTTCGTCGGCAAGGGGTTCTCCGGCCAGAAGCGACTCATCGCCCACGTCGACCACCGCGGCCCGCAGCGAGTCGGAAGGTACGGTGTCTTCGTCGACGCCATCGACGCCCTCGCCGCCGAGCTGGCGCCCGCCCCCGGGATCCAGCTCTTCGTGGTGGACGAGATCGGCAGCATGGAGTGCCTGAGCCGCGAGCTGGTGCGCGCCGTGCACCGGGTGCTGGACGGCCCGGTGCCGCTGGTCGCCACCGTTGCGGCGCGCGGCAGCGGTCTGGTGGCGCACATCAAGGAGCACCCGGGGGCGCGCCTGTTCGAGGTGACGCCGGCCAACCGGGACGGGCTCCCGGCCGAGCTCGCCGTGGCGCTGCAGGCCGCTGCCGCCCGCCGTTAGGATCCTGTTGCGCGAACGCTCCGGCTGCGGTCCGTGCGACAGGTTCCCAGCCAGCTGCGGGCGCGCGGGCATCTTGCTCCCTCCTTGACACGGCACCCGCGTGCGCTGACCTCTTGCCAGCCACCAGCCACTCTCCGCTTGCCACCGGAATTCGGAATTGCAGCTCGCCTTTCCCGGTTTGACGGGTGGGGGTCGAGGCATGCGGATCACCGCGACAGAGGAGACGGGCCTCCGGCTCGTAGTTCAGCTCGCCGGCCGTTACCCGGCGACGGCGGCGGTCGGCGACCTGGCCGCTGCGGAGGGGCTGGCCGAGCCGTTTGCCGCCAAGGTCGTGGCGGTGCTCAAGCGCGCCGGCCTCGTACGAGCCAGCCGGGGCCGAAGCGGCGGTTACACCCTCGCCGTGCCGCCGGGGCAAATCACCGTGTTGCAGGTGCTCGGGGCGCTCGGCGAGCGGCTGTTCGATGTCGGCTTTTGCGACCGCCACGGGTATGTGGAAGCGACGTGCCGCCGCCACCGCGACTGCGCGCTGCGTCCGGTCTGGGCGTGTCTCGACTCCGCGGTGGCGGAACTGTTCGGCAGCATCACGCTGGCCGACCTGGTGGCCGGCGAGGCCCGGATGAGGGACCGGCTGGCCGGGCGATCCGGGGTTAAGCAGCCACCGCCGGAGCGGGCGGTCGAGAGGGAGGTTTCACAGTGAAGGAACAGCAGGCAGTCGTGTTCTCGTGCCAGGACGTGCACGTGTGGGTGGCCGACCGGGAGGTCGTGAAAGGCGTGAGCCTGGCGGTGGCGCCGGGAGAGGTGCACGCCATCATGGGGCCGAACGGCTCCGGCAAGTCCTCGCTCGCCAACGCGCTCATGGGCCATCCAGCGTACACGCTGGAAGGTCGGATCGAGCTAGCCGGGCAGGATGTGACCGCCCTTTCGCCGGACCAGAAGGCGCGGGCCGGGATGTTCCTGGCGTTCCAGTACCCGGTCGCGATTCCGGGGGTGTCGGTCGCCTCGTTCCTGCGCGCTGCGCTGACTGCGGTCCGCGGGCGGGAGGTCCCGGTCCGCGAATTCCGGCGCGAACTTGCCGCCCGCATGGACGAACTCGAGATGGATCCGGCGTTCGCTGGGCGGTACCTCAACGACGGTTTTTCGGGCGGCGAGAAGAAGCGGCTCGAGATCCTGCAGCTGCTCATGCTCCGCCCGCGCCTCGCCCTGCTCGACGAGACCGATTCGGGGCTCGACATCGACGCTCTCAAGGTGGTCGCCGCCGGCATCAACGCCGCGGCCCGCGAGGAGGTCGGGATGGTGCTGATCACCCACTACCAGCGCCTGCTCGACCACGTGCAACCGCATGTCGTGCACGTCTTCGTGAACGGCCGGATCGTGCGCAGCGGCGGGCCCGAGCTGGCGCTCGAGCTGGAGTCCCGCGGCTACGACTGGTTGGCCCCGCAGGACGGGAGGGTGTGATGGCCTCGCATCCCCAGCTGGCTGACATCGGGTCCGACTACGCCCAACGCTACGGCTTCCGCGATCCCGAACAGTACTTCCTGAAGGCGCCGAAAGGGCTGTCGCATGAGGTGGTCGAGATGATCTCCCGCCTCAAGGGGGAGCCGGAGTGGATGCGGACGTTTCGCCACCGCGCCCTCGACACCTTCCTCGCCAGGCCGCTGCCCTCGTGGGGCAACACTGAGTTGCTGTCGCAGATCGACTTCGACCAGATCACCTACTTCGTGCGCGCCACCGAACGGCAGGGCGAGAGCTGGGACGACGTCCCCGCCGACATCAAGCGCACCTTCGACCGGCTGGGGATCCCCGAGGCGGAGCGCAAGTTCCTGGCCGGGGTCTCGGCGCAGTACGAATCGGAGGTGGTGTACCACTCGGTGAAGGAGGAGCTCACCCGCCAGGGCGTCATCTTCCTCGACATGGACTCGGGGCTGCGGGAGCACGAAGCGCTGGTGCGCCAGTACTTCGCGACCGTGATCCCGGCCGAGGACAACAAGTTCGCGGCGCTCAACACGGCGGTGTGGTCGGGGGGGTCGTTTGTCTACGTGCCGCCTGGCGTCGAGGTGGCAATCCCGCTGCAGGCGTACTTCCGCATCAACGCCGAGCGCATGGGGCAGTTCGAACGCACCCTCATCGTCGCCGACGAGGGCGCGAAGGTGCATTACATCGAGGGGTGCACGGCGCCCGTCTACTCGACGCACTCGCTGCACTCGGCGGTGGTGGAGCTGATCGCCCGGCGCGGCGCCCGCATCCGCTACACGACGATCCAGAACTGGGCGACCAACATCTATAACCTCGTGACCAAGCGGGCGGTGGCGTACGAGGACGCGGTGGTCGAGTGGGTGGACGGCAACATCGGCTCGCGCCTCACGATGAAGTACCCCTCGATCCTGCTCAAGGGCGAGCGCGCCCACGGCGAGGTGCTGTCGATCGCCTTCGCCGGTCCCGGCCAGCACCAGGACGCCGGCGCCAAGGCGATCCACCTCGCGCCCAACACCAGCTCCAAGATCACCTCCAAATCGATTTCCAGGGACACCGGGCGCGCCACATACCGCGGCATGGTGAAGGTGCGTCACGGGGCGCACGGCAGCCGCACGGCCGTGCAGTGCGACGCGCTGCTCATCGGCGAGAAGGCGCGCACCGACACCTACCCGACCATGGAGATCGCCGAGGACGACGTGCGCATCGAGCACGAGGCGCGGGTCTCCAGGCTCGGCGACGAGCAGCTTTTCTACCTGCGCTCGCGAGGAATCTCGGAGGACCAGGCGCGGCTCATGATCGTCAACGGGTTCATCGAGCCGTTCGTGAAGGAGCTGCCGATGGAGTACGCCGTGGAGCTCAACCGGCTCATCGCGCTGGAAATGGAGGGGTCCGTTGGGTAGCTCGGTGGCCGTTGCGCGTGGTCCGTGGCCCGTGCTGCCGTCTGCCCCCAGGCGGGGAGGTGGGCGATGAGCGCGGAGCCAGTGTTCGCTCTGGACGTGCCAGGGCTGGAGAAGAGCCTCGAGGCGCACGAGGAGCCGGAGGCGCTGCGGGCGATGCGCCGGCAGGCCCGGGAAGTGCTGGCCGGGATGGCGCTGCCGGATCGCGCCCGGCACCTCTGGCGCTACACCGACCCGCGCCTGTTCGTCCCGGCCCTCGACGCGCCGGGCGCGGCGCCGGCCGACTCTCCGGCCGGCCCGGCTCCGGAAGGCCCCCGCAGTGCCGCGGTGGTGATTGCCGACGGGGCGCCGCACCTGCTCGAGCTCGGCGAGGGCGCGCGGCGCGCCGGCGTGGTGGTGGCAGACCTGCAGGCGGCTGGTGTCGAAGGGTTGCTCGGCAGCGCCGTGCCGGCCTCGCACGGCTTCGTGGAGGCGCTCAACGCGGCGGCCTGGCGTGGTGGCGTGCTGGTGCGAGTGCCAGCCGGGGTGAGCCTGGAAGCACCCGTGCTCGTGCGAGTCATCGCCGGGCGGGCGGGGTCGGTGAGCGTGCCGAGAGTGCTCGTGGTGGCGGGCGAGGGCTCGAGCTTCGAGGTGGTCGAAAGCCACGTGCGCGGTGACGGTGCGAGCACGCGCGTGCTGAGCGTCACCGAGGTGCTCGTCGCGGATGGGGCCCGCGTGCGCTACGGCCTCGTGCAACGCTGGCGCGAAGGCGTCGTCGGCCACCTCACAGTGCGGGCGAGGCTGGCGCGGGGCGCGGCGGCCCAGCTCTCGCTGGCCAGCTTCGGCGGCGCCGTGGTCAAGGCTGACATCGGGGCGAGGCTCGAAGGCGAGGGGGCCGAAGTGGAGACGTACGGGGTGGCGATGGGCGGGAACAGGCAGCACCTCGACCATCACACCGAGCACCTCCACGCGGCGCCGCACACCCGCTCGAACCTCGACTTCAAGGTCGCCCTTACACAGGCGGCGCGCTCGGCGTACACCGGCATGATCCGCATTGCCGAGGGCGCGGGGGCGAGCGAGGCGTACCAGGAGAACCGCAACCTGCTGCTCTCCGAGCACGCGCGGGCGGAGTCGATCCCCGAACTCGAGATCCTCACCGACGACGTGCGCTGCAGCCACGGCGCCACGGTGGCGCCGCTCGACCCCGAGCAGCTCTTCTACTTGCTCTCCCGTGGGCTGCCCCCGGGGCAGGCGCAGCGCCTCATCGTCTACGGCTTCCTGGATCAGACCTTGCAGCGGCTGCCCGAGACCACCCGGCAGCGCATCGAGGCGCTCGTCGCCGAGCGGCTGCACGAGGAGCACTGAGCTGTGGCGGAAGGCTGCACGGGGGTCCAGGCGGGGACCGGGGCCGGTGCCGGGGGGTTCGACGCCCGGGCGCTGCGGGAACGGTTCCCGATCTTGGGGCGGATGGTCAACGGGCACCGGCTCGTGTACCTCGACAACGCGGCCACGACCCAGAAGCCGGCTGCCGTGCTTGAGGCGCTGGAGCGCTTTTACAGGTTGTCGAACGCCAACGTGCACCGTGGCGTTCACACGCTGGCCGAGGAAGCCACGAGCGCGTACGAGGCGTGCCGCCGGCGGGTCGCGCGGTTCGTCGGCGCTGCTGACCCGCGCCAGGTCGTGATCACACGCAACGCGACCGAGGCGCTCAACCTCGTGGCGCGGGGGTGGGGCAGCCGCTTGGGGCCTGGGGACGAGGTGCTCGTCACCGAGATGGAGCACCACTCCAACCTGGTGCCCTGGATCATGCTGGCGCGCGAGCGGGGCGTGACGCTGCGCCACGTGCCGGTTACCGAGTCCGGCGAGCTCGACCTCGCCGCCTGCGGGCGGCTGCTGGGCCCCCGCACCCGCATCGTCGCCGTCGCTGCAATGTCGAACGTCCTGGGCACCATCAACCCGCTGTCGGAGATCGCCGAGATGGCCCGCCGGGTCGGCGCGGTCGTGGTGGTGGACGGCGCGCAGGCGGTGCCGCACCTGCCGCTCGACCTCGCGGCGACGGGCGCCGACTTTCTTGCCTTTTCCGCCCACAAGGCGTACGGCCCCACCGGGGTCGGGTTTCTCGTCGGCGGACTCGAGCGGCTCGAGGAGGTCGAGCCGGTGTGGGGCGGCGGCGAGATGATCCGCGAGGTGCACCTCGACCGCGCCACGTGGAACGACCTGCCGCACCGGCTCGAGGCCGGCACCCCCAACATTGCCGACGCGGCAGCGTTTCCGGCCGCCCTCGATGTGCTGGAAGAACTCGGCATGGACGAGGTGCGGGCGCACGAGCGAGCGCTCGTCACGTATACCCTGGAACGGCTGGCCTCGCTCGGCGCCCTCAGGATCCACGGACCGCTCGACCCGGAGCGTCGCGGTGGTCTGGTGTCGTTTTCTGACCCCGACATCCACCCCCACGACCTGGCGCAGGTGCTGGATTCGCTCGGCATCGCGGTGCGGGCCGGCCACCACTGCGCCCAGCCGCTGATGCGGCGCCTGGGCGAGCCAGCCACGGTGCGCGCCTCGTTCGGGGTGTACAACGACCGTGACGACGTGGACGCGCTCGTCGACGGCCTGCGTGCCGCCCGGCGGTACTTCGGCTCATGAGCGGCGAGAACACCGGTCCGTCCGGCGCGCGGAGCGTCGTCCCCGATGTGCGGTCCTCCGCCGGCGGGGCTGGCGAGCCCCTCGACGAGCTTTACCGGGAGGTCGTGCTGGACCACCACCGTCGCCCGCGCGGTCGCGAACCACTGGCGCGGGTCGACGCCTCGGCCCGGGGGTTCAACCCGGTGTGCGGCGACGAGGTCGAGGTGCGGGTGGCGGTGGAAGGTGAGCGGCTGGCCGGAGTGCAGGTGACGGGGCGCGGGTGCGCGATTTGCACCGCGTCGGGATCGATGCTGGCCGAGGCGACGGCAGGGCTGGGCATGCCGGCCGTGCACCGGCTGGCCGAAGGGTTCCGCGATGTGCTGCATGGCCGCGCCGTCCCGCCGGACGTCGACCTCGGCGACCTCGAGGCGCTCCGGGGCGTGGCGCGGTTTGCGGTCCGCGTCAAGTGCGCAATGCTGCCGTGGGTCACCCTCGAGGACGCGCTGCGCTCGCACGCCACCGGGACGGCCGCCGGGGTCGCGAGCACCGAGGAGGAGGCGCCGTGAGCGAACAGGTTCTGACGGAGGACGATGTCCGGGCGGCGCTGCGGCCGGTGGAGGATCCAGAGCTCGGCTTCTCGATTGTGGATCTCGGGCTCGTGCGCGACGTCCACATCGGCGTCGGCGGCAGCCGGGTGCGGGTCCTCATGACCTTGACCACCCCGTTTTGTCCCGAGGCGCCGCGCATCCTGGAGGAGGTGCGCGCCACGGTGGCGGCGCTGCCCGGCGTCACCTCGGCGGCCGTCGACCTCGTGTGGAGCCCGCCGTGGGACCCTCGCACCGACGCCAGCGAGGAGGTCCGGGCCGAGCTGGGGTTTTGGTAGCCCGCCCCCCGCCCGTCTCCGTCACCCGCCCGCCCGGTCCAGGCCCACATCCAGGCCTTTCTGGGGGCAGTGGCACAACGACCGACCGTCAAGCAACGACTTCTGCGGGCGGGGAACGCGAAAGGCCGGGGCGCCCCCCGGCCTGGAAGGAAACGGCAGCAGCGAAGCTACTTTTGCGCGGCCTGCTTGGCGTAACGGCGCTGGAAGCGCTCGACCATGCCGGCGGAGTCGATGAGCTTCTGCTTGCCGGTGAACAGCGGATGGCAGTTGGAGCAGATCTCGAGGCGGATTTCCTTCTTCGTCGAGCGGGTCTTGAAGACGTTGCCGCAGGCGCAGCGCACCTCGACTTCCTGGTACGCGGGATGGATCTTCGGTTTCATGGTGCCTCCTCGTGGCCCCGCGACGCGGGGCCGATCACTATAACCGCTTCCTGCCGGGCCTGCAAGTGGTGGCGAGACAGTTGTTGGTCCGTGGTCGATCGTGGCTGGCTCCGCAACCCATCCCCGGCGGACGGGTGGAGGAGGGGGTCGGGTGGCCGTACCGTGTGGGGAGTGCGGGGGAGCACCAAGAACCAACAACCGGGGGGGCTGGGGGAGACGGGGGGTGGATGGGTGGGTTACCAGCCTTCCTGGCGCACGAGCTCGCCGAGAGGTTTGCGGGCTTTCGGGCGCGGAGAGTCCGCCGCGTAGCCGAGCGGCGTGAACGCAAGCGGTTCGACGTCGGCCGGGAGGTGCAGCACCTCGCGGGCGGCAGCGGGGTCGAACGCCGCCACCCAGCAGGTGCCGAGACCCAGTGCCGTGGCGGCGAGGATGAGGTGGTCCATGGCGATCGTCGCGTCCACATCGGCGTAGCTCTTGCCGTCACGGCGCCTCCATGCGGCGCCGGGCAGCGAGCAAATGCCGATCACGAGCGGGGCGTCGGCGAACCACGGGCGGTGGTAAATGCGCGCCAGCTCCTCGCGGCGGCCCTCGGTGCGGATGACGAGGATCTGGAACGGCTGGAGGTTGCACGCCGTGGGGGCCAGGCGCGCCGCCTCGAGGACGGCGGCGAGCTTGTCGGGCTCCACCGGGTCGGGCCTGTACGCCCGCACGCTGTATCTGGCCGCGATCGTCTCGAAAAGGTCCATCGGGCACCTCACCAGCCGTTGTGGTGCACGCGGTCGGGAAGGAAGCGGTCGGCGGGGGGCGGGACCTGGGAGGGGTACCCGAGCACGACCATGGCGAGCGGGATGACCTCGGGCGGCAGGCGCAGCAGGTCCTGGAACGCCTGCACCCGCTCGGCCCGCGGGTAGATGCCGGTCCAGACCGCTCCCAGGCCGCGGGCGTGAGCGGCGAGCAGGAGGTTCTGAACGGCCGCCGAGCAGTCCTGGACCCAGTAGCCGGTGTGGCGCTCGAGCCGCGTGTCGCCGCAGACCACGACGGCGAGCGGGGCGTGCGCCGCCATCGGAGCGTAGGGGTGAGCGGCAGCGGCGCGTTCGAGCAAGGCCCGGTCGTCGAGCACGACGAGCTGCCACGGTTGCTGGTTGCCGGCCGACGGAGCCTGCATGGCGGCGCGCAGCAGCTCCTGCACGACCGCGGGCGCGACCGGCTCGGAGGTGAAGGAGCGCACGCTGCGTCGGGTCAGGATGGCCTCGATGGTGTCCATGGCGCACTCCCGGCTGGCCTTTTGGGGGCGGCGAGCCGCTCGCAGGATAGCACCCAGGCGGCACTCCCGGGCGGGGGAGCCTGAAGCCAGGTCCGCCGCTGCCTCACCGGGGGGCCGTGGCCTCGACCCAGACGACCTTCCCGTCGCTGCCGACCACGAACTCGATGAAGACCGTGAAGCGGGCCTCGGCGCGCGCGTCGAAGCAGCCGCGGGCCGCCTCGAGGCCGCGCTCGAGAGGCGTCTCGAGGGCGGCCGGGGCCAGCGCTCCTTCGACGGTCGTCCGATGAAGCCTGTCGTGGGGGTCCACGAACAGCGTCAGACGCACCACGCTGACGCCGGCCGCCGCCGGAAACCTCCACAGCCGGACCTGCTCCTGCAAGCAGGCAAGGCAGGCATCGCGGGCAGCCCGCCCAGGATGCCGCTCGGCCTGCCAGCGCGGAGGCACCAGCACTTCCACCGGCTCGAACGGAATCGTCAGCACCCCGTCGAGGGCGATGTCGCGGGCCAGGTCGGCCGGGGGACGCACGAAATTGGCCCCGACCCACCCCACCCCGATGCCGAGCAAGAGCGAGGCTGCCATCAACCGCAGGGAAACCGGGACGAAATGTTGGCGGGAGCGGGATGCAGCGGCGGCGGGCGCACCGGCCAGCAATTCGCCGGGGATTTCCGCCTTGATGCGCGCCGCGAGGTCAGCGGGGGGCTCCGGCACCGCCGGAGTGGACAGGCGCCGCCGCAGCTCGTCGTCGGTGGGTCGTCTCGTCATGGTTCCTCCAGCATCTGGCGCAGGACCGCGAAGGCGCGGTGCAGCCGCTTGCGAACCGCGACCTGGCTGACGCCTTCAGCGGCGGCCAGCTCTCGCACCGGCACCTCCCCCCAGAAGTGGGCGACGACCAGGAAGCGCAACGCCTCGGGCAGCGCGAGCACGGCGAGCCGCAGCCGCTCCTCGCCCTGCCGCGCGATGGCTTCCTCGTCCTGCCGGGGAGAGCGATCAGGTACGATCGCCGCGAGCTCCTCCTCGAGCGGGGCGAGCAGCCGCGGCCGTCGAACGTGGTTGAGGTACGTGTTGGTGGCGATCCGGTACAGCCAGGTGGAAAGGCGGGAGCGGCCGTCGAACGATCCGAGGGCCGGCCAGGCTCGGCGGTACGTCTCCTGGGTGAGGTCGGCCGCCAGGTCCCGGTCCCCTCCCGACAACCGGCAAAGCAGCGCGAACACGAGGCGATACGTGGCATCCACCATTGCCTCGGCGGCGGCCCGTTCGCCGGCCCGCAGGCCTGCCAGCAGGCTCGCCTCGTCCCGGTAAGCGGTCATGGTCGCCGCCACTGTAGCAACCGGGGTACCGGCGCGGAAAGGTACGGACGCCGCCATGCCCTTTCGACACGCGGGCCGGTTCGGGCGAAACCGCCGAACGCCTTTTCGGGGCGAGGTTGACCGAGGTCAATGCCGGAGCCAGCGGCAGGACTCCAGGATGCAGCGGGAGTGGTCATGTGCACCGGAGTCCCGCTGCGCGTTCGCACCCGCCGCCTCGCCCAGGCGCTCTTCGGCGTGCTCGTCCTGGCGATCGGCATCCAGTTCACGCTCTGGGCGTCGGCCCACCTCGCCGGTAGGCACCCGGCGGTGGCGAGACCGGCCGGCGTCGAAGGGTTCCTGCCGATCTCGGCGCTCATGTCGCTGCGACTGTGGGCGGCCGGAGGCGGGATCCACCCGATCCACCCGGCGGCGCTGGCGATCCTCCTCGCCGCTTTCGCCTCGAGCCTCGTGCTGCCGCGGGCGTTCTGCTCCCACATCTGTCCGGTGGGGACGCTCTCGGAGCTGCTGGGCGACGTCGGCCGCGGGCTGCTGGGCAGGACGTGGATGCTGCCCCGCTGGCTCGATATCCCGTTACGTGGCTTGAAGTACGCGCTGCTCGCCTTCTTCGTCTGGGCCACCTGGGCGGCAATGGAACTGCCGGCGCTCGTCGCCTTTCTCGACTCCCCGTACAACCGCGTGGCGGACGTCAAGATGCTGCTGTTCTTCGCCGAGCCCTCCCGGCTCACGATCGGCGTGGTAGGAGCACTCGTCGTCGCGTCGGTGCTGGTGCGGGACGCCTGGTGCCGCTACCTGTGCCCGTACGGGGCGCTCCTCGGCCTGCTCGGCCGGCTGGCTCCGCTGCGCGTGGAACGGGACGCCGCCACCTGCGTCGACTGCCGGGCCTGCACGAAGGCCTGCCCGGCGCGCATCCCGGTGCACGCGGCGAGCAGGGTGGGCAACGTGGAGTGCTCGGGGTGCCAGGACTGCGTCGCCGCCTGCCCCGTGGCGGGGTGTCTGGGGGTCCGGCCTCCGCGACATGGCCGGGGCGCGCTACGCCCGGCGCTGGCAGCGCTGGCGGTCGCAGGGGTTTTCCTCGCAGTGCTCGCCGGCTTTCGCCTCGCCGGTCACTGGCAGTCGAGCGTCACCGAGGCCGAGGCGGCAGCCCGCCTCCGGAACATCCGCTCGGCCGAGTACGGGCATCCAGGCGCGAGCCGGTCGCCGGTCCAGGAGAGGGGGAAGAGGGACGACGCGACCGGAACGACGCGGGCCGGCCGGCGCCAAAGCGAGTGACGGCGCGCGGCAGCGATCTCAGAAAACCACGTACTGGCCGTCGCGCATGACCGGGGTGCGCTGCTCCCCCCGCACGACGACGGCGTCGAGGACCTGGATCGGGTTGCCGGCGGCGTAGACGATGTCCTGGTGGACCACCATGGCCGGGGAGGAAAAGGCGGCGACCCCCACCACGCCTCCGAGGTGGTCGGAGCGCCCGTAGGCCCAGTGGAAGCCGGCCTTCTCGTCCTCCAGCACGTTCCCCCAGACGCGGGCGCGGTCGTTGCAGCCGAACGCCACCTCAGCCACGTTGCGACGGGCCGGGTCGGCGGCGAAGACCATGGTGAGGCGCGCCACCAGCTCGCCGTCCCCCTCCACCGCCACGATGCGGTTGCCCTCGACCCGCAACCGCGCCAGCTCGCCGCCTTCCTGCACCGGCAGGATCCCCTCGGTGCGAGACGGTGCATCCGGCCGCTCGCCTTCGTACGGCACGATGAACGTTTCCCCCGACGGCAAGTTGATGATCCGGTCGCCCGGCTTGAAGCGCGGCAGGAACCCGTCGTCGGCCTCGGGCCGCCGGAAGCGCACGTCGAAGCGGCACTCGTCGCCGGTCGAAAAGCGCACCTCGACCGCATCGGCGCCGTCCAGGAGCTCGGCCAGAATGCGGCACCGTCTCGCCACCTCGCGGTAGTCGGCCGCCAGCGCCGTGTCCTGCATCGCGCGGGCGAGCCCGGGCATCGAGGCGGCGCGGAAATCCTCCTTGTGCCGCGTGAAGCCGTCCAGGGGTGCGGTGGCGGAGTACTGGGTGAGGAAGAGCGCCAGCGTGCTGCCGAGGAGGGTCGGGCCGAGTTCCACTTTCTGGTAGCCCAGGGTGCCGGTGGCGGGCAGCTCGGCGTTGTTGGCGCCGGTCGCCGTGTAAGTGAGCAGCGGCAACGTCGTGAACCCCCGGGTGCGCCCCAGCGCCTCCATGGCGTCCCGCCACTCGCTCGCCATTGCCCGCCGGTCGGCCCACGCCGGCGTGTCGTCCTCCTGCCGCCGCGGCAGGTCGCACGCGACGAGCACCACCTCGCCAGCTTGCGGGTCGAAGACATCTTCGAAAAGCTTGCCCAGATCGAAAGCCATGCTGCCTCCTGGAAAACTCGGAAACGGCGCCGACGGCGCTTTAGCTCGCCTCGAGCGAAAACTCCTGGAAATCGAACCAGTGGCCGTGCCCGGCCACGGCGTCGATCTCGGCCTGGACAATGGCCAGGTGGCCTTCCTCGATGGCCAGGAAACGGGCGAACAGCTCGCGCTGGCCTGCCGGCAGGGTGTCGACCAGGGACCGGTAGAAGGCGCTGGTGGTGCGCTCGAGCTCGAGCGCGGTCTTGAGCAGGTCGAGCTCGCTCCCGGTCGCGCTGCCGGCGGGCAGGCTGGCGAGCCGGGCCCGCGCCGCCTCGATCCAGGTTCCGGAGGGGAGAAGCGTCGGCAGTTCGGGGGATTCGAAGTGCCCGCGGGCCTGCCACTCGTCGAGGCGGCTCTCGAGATAGCCGACGTGCCCCTGCTCCTCGCGAGCCAGCGTCTCGAACACCTTTTTCGCCTTGGGGTCGAGCAGCGCCTCGGCGCCGCGCGCGTAGTGGTCGCGCACGCGGTGCTCGTAGTCGATGGCCACGGTGAGGGCTTCTTTCAGGTCCATGTCGCCTCCGAGCCCGGGCAAGGATCCCGCGCCTGAGAACCGCCGATCGGACCGAGGATATTCCCTTCCCCCGGGGTGTCAAGCCGACTCGCCGGAGGTGGGGGTCTTGACAAGGCAGTCTGGAGGTCTTACCTTATCACCACATGGTTATAAGTGATGTGACCATGGAGGAGGACGCAATGACCACCACTCTGACGATGGCCAACGTGGAGCAGATGATCCGCGACAACGACATGCTCGTCATCGATTTCTGGGCGCCCTGGTGCGGTCCCTGCCGCGCCTTCAAGCCGATTTTCGAGGCGGCCGCCGCCCGCCACACCGACGTCACGTTCGCAGCCTGCAACACCGAGGAAGAGCAGGAACTGGCCGGCGCCTTCGGCATCCGCTCGATCCCCACGCTCATGATCTTCCGGCAGGGCGTGCTGGTCTTCAGCCAGCCAGGCATGCTCCCGGCGCCGGTGCTCGACGACCTCATTGGCAAGGTGCGGGCGCTCGACATGGACGCGGTGCGGGCCCAGATTGCCGAGGCCGAGCAGGCACGGCCGCGCGCGGCAGCTGTGTAAGCGCTCGTTCTCGCTCACGTGGCCGGAAGGGGAGGCGGCCGTTTCCGCGCCTGCCAGCTCCGCCGCCGGCAACCGAACGTCGCGGCGGCGCGAGCCTCACGCCACCTCGAGCGCCCGGAGCAGGAGCGACGGCGTGGTGACTGCGGCACCGAGCGAGAAGCTCCGGGTGTCGAGCCCCGTGGCCGCCAGGCCGCCCAGCAAGCGGCGGAACGACCCGCGCACCTCCACGACCGGGTGGCAGCCAATTGGGCGGCCGGCCGCCACCTTGACTGCGGCAGCCCGTAACGTGAAGCGCTCACCGCTCGGGTCGACCTGCACGGGACCGGCCGGGAGGTCGATCCAGAACCCGTCCTCGAGGCGCTCGAGGAGAGTCTGCGGAGCCAGCGGACGGGCCGGGTGCACGACCAGGTTGGCTGGTCCTCCGCGTGGTGCCTGCCGGTACGAGTGCCGAACCGCGCCGCCGGCCGCCCGACCCTGAGGGGCGGCCTCTCCCCACGCCAGTAGCGGAGTACCGAGGCGGCCCTCGGCCAGCAGCGCGTGAGGGCGGGAAGGCAGCCCCTCGCCGTCGAACGGCTGGGGCAACAAACCCTCCGGCCCGCTTCGCTCATCGACCAGGCGCCACGCCGGGGCCACTCTGGCGCCGTGCAGCGGGTCGGCGGGGTCGACCCCGGCCCGCTGCAGGCGCTCGACGAGCGCCAGCACGAGCGGGGCGGCGGCCGGCGGTGCCAGCACCACGTCGGCGAGCCGCCGGCTGGCCGGTCCGCCCCGGCTGCACACCAGCACCGCCTCAGCGGAGCGCTCGGCGAACTCCGCCACGTCGAGATCGTCGAGGCTGTGCCCGGCCCAGTGCACGAGCCGGGCTGGGCCCGCGGCCGCCGCCAGCACCAGCTCGACCGCCACGCCCGCAATCCGCGCCTCGGCAGCGTGGCCCTCGGCGGTGAAGAGGTGCGTGTGCGCCTCGCCGGAAGTGGCGCGCAGCTCCACGAGTTCGACGCCGGGATGCCGGGCGAGGGCCTGTTGCTGGCTCGCGGCCACGGCATGCAGGTGTTCGAGCGTGGCGGCCTCCGGCGGCGCCGGCACCGGCGTCGTCCCCAGCACACCGGCGGGCGGGATCGCGTCGATACCGGGCAGCAGCGCCTCCAGTGCGCTCTCGGCGGCCCGCCGCCCGGCGCGGGCGCCGCTGCCCGAGGCCGCCGCAAAACCGCTGCGGCCGGCCACCGAGACGCGGCAGGCGACGCCGCTTTCCGCGCTCGCCCGCTCCTCGCGCCCTCCGGCCCACCAGCGGAGAGCCAGCGATCGGCCCTGGCGAAGCAGCACCTCCCACCGGCGACCGGCGGCGCCAAGTGTCTCGGCCGCGCTTTCGGCCGCCGGAAGCAAGGTCGAGCGGCGGAGGCTCATCGCGCCTCCAGCCCGTTCACGAGCAGCCACGGCGACTCGCTGCCCGTCGGTACGACCTCGCCGTCCTTGCCGCACCAGCCGGGCTCGGCACTGGGCTCGGGCGTGCCTGCGGCGCATAGGACGCCGCCGGTCACCTGCTCGATCTGGCCGGCGAGGGTGAACGCCCCGAGGGGGCGGGTGCGCCGGCCGTGCCGGAGGGCGTACCCCGCCCGCACCTGCAACAGCACGAGGCCGGAGCGCGCCTCCAGTGTGCCGGACGACACCGCCTCGATTTCGATGTCGGCCTCGTCGCGAGGGGGCGCAGCAAGGGCGCTCGACGCCCGCACCACGAGGTTCGAGATCCGCGGGCGAGGTGGCGCGTGCACGGTCGCCCTGCGGGCGTTGCCGCCCGTTCCTCCCAGCGGGCCGCGCGAGGCGGCGTCCGCGAGCGCCCCCGCCAGCACGCCTGCCTCCAGCAGGCGCCGCGGTGCCGCCGCCACTCCCTCGTCGTCGGCGTCGTACGCTCCCGGAAGGTCCCACCGCGTGGGGTCGTCCCACACGTCGAGCCGAAGCGGCATCGCGCTCTCTCCGAGGCGACCGCGCCACGGCGACGAGCCGGCCAGCAGGAGGTCACCCTCCAGCGGGTGGCCCACCAGCTCGTGCAGGAGGGTGGCGGCGGCCTGAGGCGCGAGCAGGGCGCGCACCGCCCCGACTGGAGGGTGACCGGCCCGCAGCGGCGACGGCGGGGGCAGGTTCCAGCCTGGCGCGAGCGGCCAGGGCCGCACCGTGCGGCGGCCGTCGGCCCACCCCAGGTCGAGCAGCACCGGCCGGGTGACGCGGGCCAGGGCGGCTGTGCCGACGACGAGGCCAGCCCGCCACATCCAGCGCGCGACCAAGAGGCCTGGGTCGGCCGGCGCCGCGAGTTCTTCCCAGCTTGGCGCCGGAGGGGCCGCCGGCAGCGGGACAGGGGGGAGCCACCGGGCCGGGACGCGGACCAGCGCCGCGAGACCGGTGCGCTCGAGGCCATCGCTCGAGACGAGCCGGCCGTCGCGGTCGCGGTACGCCGCCCCCTCGAGCGTGGCCGTCTCCACCTGGGTGATGGCGCCGTCGCGCAGCCGCCAGCAGCGCTCGACCCGGCGCTCGAGGAAGAGGTCGGCGATCCCGTGCTCTCGCGCCAGCGCCGCCGCGACGGCTCCCCACGGGGCCAGGTCGGCGTCGCGGCCAGCTGCAAGCCGTTCAGTCGGCGGCATCGGTGGGAACGCTCTCGGGGGGGGCTTCGGCGGGCTCGACATCGGTCGCGCGGGCCTTCGCGAGCGCGACCAGGGTCACGCCGCTGGAGCTGCGGGGCGCCTCGGCGCCGAGCCGCTCCCCGATCTCCCCGAGGGTGATCGCTTCGGCGCTGCGCACGAGGCGAACGGTGCCGCGCGAGCACTGCAGGAGCGCCGGCTCGGCGCAGAGCTGGGCGAGGACCTCGTCGGCGGCGCTGCCCAATCGCGCCGCCGCGAGGCGCACCGGCATCTCCTCGCCGCCTTGCAGGTCGAGCAGCAGGTCGAGGACTGCCGCCGAGCACTCGGGGTGGGCGATCGGCGCGCGCCCGACCACCCACGACGCCTCGGCGCCGAGGAGGAGCGCGAACCAGAAGAGATACAGCGAAGTGAGGAAGAACATCAGCAAGGCGAGCGAGCCGTAAATGACGTTGAGATCGGAGGCGAGATCGAAGTAGCTCTGGAACCCCAGGTGCAGCGCGCTCAGCCCGGCGGCACCCACGGCGGCGCCGATCCAGGCCGCCCGCCAGGGCACTTGTGTGTGGGGCACCCAGCGGTACAGCAGCCCCAGGGTCAGCATCGCCAGCAGGGCCGGGATCGGGCGCGCCAGCAACGCGATGCTCGGAAACCAGGGGCGGGCGGACAGCCAGTACAGCGACGAGAAAAGGGCGGTGAGCAGCAGCGGCCCGCACAGCAGCACGGTGGCGAAGGAAAGCAGCCGCACCTGCCAGCGCCGCCGGCGCGGGACCCCCCAGATGGTGTTGATGACCTCCTCGATTTGATAAAAGGCGTTGAAGATCATGAGGATGGAAAGACTGATCGCGACCCAGCCGAGGGCCGCGGTGCGCTCCGCGAAGGCCGCGAGGGTGCCCTGGACGCGAGCCGGTGAGAACGGGATCACGGTCGCGATGGCCCGCACCACGACCTCGGCGCGCTCCGGCTGCACGCGGCCGACCATCACCAGCGCCACGGTGAGCAGCGGCACGATCGAGAACAGGGTGGTGTAGGCGAGCGCCGCCGCGTGCAAGTACAGCTTGTCGCGGTGCTGGGCCCGCAGGACCTCGGCCGCGAAGCGCCAGCCGCGGCGGAGCCAGGTCGTCACCACGGCGCGCCTGCGTGCCGGCCGCGGCCGTCCGCTCGCTCGTCGAGGCGGTGGCGGAAGAGGGCGCGACGCTGCATGCGCGCATCATACCCAAGCCCGCCGCGCTGCTCGCGTTGCGCGTGGTGGCCGGCGCAGCGTAGAATCGGTGTGTAGGCCAAACGGGAGGCGAACATGACAGGAGCAAAGAAACCGGCCGGTGTCGAGGAGAAGATCGAACAGCTCGAGGAGGTCGTCCAGGACGCCCTGGAAAGCGCCAAGGAGGGGATCAGCCGCGCCGAGCAGTCGATGGAGAGGGCCAAGGAGGTGCTCGGCGAGGGGTACGGGACGGTCCGCGCCCACTCCGCGGAAGCCTACGCCAAGGCCAAGGAATACCTGGCCGAGGCCCGCGCCGCCCTCGAGTCGGTGCGCGAGTACATGGGACAGCTTTACGGCCGCTCCCGCGAGCTGGTCGAGGAGGCGTACGCCAAGGCCAAGGCCCAGTTCGAGAAGCTCATCGAGGAGCTGCGCAAGGGTTACGCCCGCCTCAAGGCCAAGCTCGAGGAGATCGACCTCAAGGGCGTCCGCGACGATGTCATCGACTACATCCGCCGCAACCCCGGCAAGGCCATCCTGGTGGCGCTGGCCGTCGGGTTCGCGGTCGGCTACCTCGTGCGTCCGCGTGAGGCGTGATCATGACCGGGGAAGAGGAGCTCGACGAGCGGGCGGCGGAGCCCCGGCCCGACGCCGGAGCGGCCGCGGCCTCGGAAGGCCGCTCCAAGCTGAATGCCGATTACTTGCTCGACAAGGTCATACCGGGTGAGATCGACTGGCGCGACGTGGTCCGCCGCCACCCGCTGCTGGCGGTGGGAGCCGCTGCCGCCATCGGGTTCTTGCTCGGACGGTCGCGGGGATCGGCCATCGTCGCCGGGGCCTCGGCAGCGGTGACGACGGCCGTGATGCGCCAGCTCTCGGACGTCTTCGAGGGCGAGGTGTTTGAGTTCTGATCCTCGAAAGGGGGCGCCCATGCCATGGTGTGTGGAGTGTGGGATCGAGTACCGCGAGGGGATCGAGCGCTGCACGGACTGCCAGGGGGAGCTCGTGGCGTCCCTTCCACCGGCCGAGGCCGGCCCCGCCTGGGTCGAGGCCGGGGTCTTCCCGAGCCGGGAGGCGGCCGAGCTCGCCCAGGGTTACCTGCAAGGCGCGGGGATCGAGGCCGAGTTGCGGGATCCCGATCCTGGTCACCACGAGGTGCTGCCCGGCGCCGCGGCGGTCGCGCTCGCGGTCGAGCCGCACCAGCTTGAGGCCGCCCGGCAACTGCTCGCGGCCGCAGAGCAGGGCGATGCGGCGGTGAGCGAGGCCGAACCGGACGAGACACGGGACTGAGGAGCACTGCGTGACACTTCCCGCCACCATCGGACGCTACCGCGTCACCGGGGAGCTGGGTCGAGGCGCCATGGGAGTGGTCTACCGTGGCGTGGACCCGGCGCTCGACCGCCCGGTGGCCATCAAGGTCATCGCCACCCGCCTGGGCGGCACCACGCTGTCGTCCCAGGAGCTGGAAGCCCGCTTTCTCCGCGAGGCGCGAGTGGCGGCCCGAATCAACCATCCAGGCGTCGTCACCGTGTACGACGCCGGGCGCGAAGGCGACTCGTTGTACCTGGTGATGGAGCTGATCGAGGGGGAGTCGCTGGCCGAGCGGCTGGCCCGTGGCGACTACCCGTCGTTGCCGGAGGCGCTCACCCTGGTGGCGCGGGTCGCCGAGGCGCTGGGTGTCGCCCACAGCCTCGGCATCGTCCACCGGGACATCAAGCCCGGCAACATCATGCTGACCAGAGACGGCGGTGTGAAGGTCGCCGACTTCGGGGTCGCCAAGGCAGCGGGGGAAGAGACCAATCTGACGCGGACCGGCATCGTCGTCGGCAGCCCGGCGTACATGGCGCCGGAGCAGGTGCGAGGACAAGAGCTCGACGGGCGGGCCGACCTGTTCTCCCTCGGGGTCGTGCTCTACGAGCTGCTCCTGCGCCGCAAGCCGTTCCCCTCGGAAACCGTCACCACCCTGATTTACCAGATCCTGCACGAGGATCCGCTGGCCGCCCCCGAGCCCTCGCGGCTGCTGCCGGAGGAGGTGCGGGCATTCCTTCGCCGGTGCCTGGCCAAGAACGCCTCCGAGCGCGTTCCGGACGGCCAGACGATGGCGGCCGAGGCACGGGCGTTGATCAACCAGGTCATGGCGTCAACTCCGGTCGCCATGGCAGGGCCGACGGCGGCACCCCCCCCGGTGGCGCGGACCGCCGGCATCGCACCGCCGCCCTCGCCGGGCTCGACGGCAGCGCCACCGCTCGCCGCCTCTGGAGGCCTGCGCCCGGCCGCCGCCACGCCAGGCTCCGCCCGGTCGCCGGTCGACCCGGGGGCGACGGCACCCACCGTCATGGTGAGCGCCGCGGCCGCCGGACCGCCAGCCAGTCCACCCGTCCCGCCTCCGCCGCCAGTCCCGCCTCCGCCAACTGCGGAGCGTGCGCCGGCTTTCGCGGCTCCGACCCGCGCGCCGCGCCGCCGGGCCGAGGCGGTGATCGCCCTCGTGGGTGTCGCGTTGCTCGCCGCGGCGCTGCTGGTCGTGCTGCGAGGACGGCGGGCACCGAGTTCGACGGGTGGCGCCGTTCCGATCGAGCCCCCGCCAACGGCAGAGGTCGCCGCCGTGGTCGCCACCCCCGAGACCTGGCCGGCCGCCACCTCGCCGGTCCCGGCGGTCCCCACTCCGACCGAGCCGCCGACCCCGTGGGTGAGGCCGACTCCAACGCCGCCCGCGTCCCCAGCACGGACCGTGGTGCCGCCTCCCGTGGTGGCGGTCGAGGAGCCGACGCCGACGCCGGTGCCGCCCACCCCCACGCCGACCATGCCGCCGATCACGGCGGTCTTCGAGTGCCAGAAGGGCGCCGTCTTTCGCGGCTCTCCGGACGAGATGGACGTCTTCATCAACGGGCAGCGGATCGGCACTGCGGACGACTGGGACGGGATGGGCGGGGGGCAGGTTTACATGTTCCCGAGGGAGGGTACCTACCTGGCGATGCTGCAGCTTGCCGGCTACCAGACGGTGTGGGTGCAGATCGTGGTCAAGCCGACGGCCGAGGACGAGATCGTGAAGGTCGGGACCGACCTCGAAAAGGAGTCCAAAAAGAAGAAGTAGCACCGCGGCCCGGCGACGGCCGAGGGGCGGCGAGACGCCGGCCGGGGACGCTACCGTGCGAGCGCCGCGAGCGCCGCGTGAACGGCCGGCGGTACCAGCCCCGAGACGTCGCCCCCGAGCTGCCAGATCTCCTTCACGACTCGCGACGAGAGGTAGGTGAACTCCTCGTTGGGGGTCAGGAACACCGTCTCGGCCTCGCTCCACAGCCGGCGGTTCATGAGCGCGATCTGGAACTCGTACTCGAAGTCGGAGACGGCCCTCATGCCGCGCAGGATGACGCGGGCGCCGGACTGCCGCATGAAGTCGACGAGCAGTCCGGAAAACGAGGTCACTTCGACGCCTGGCAGCTCTCCGACGCTCTTGGCGATGAGCTCCACTCGCGTCGCCACGGGCAGCAGCGGTGCCTTGTCGGTGTTTTGCAGCACCGCGACGATGACGCGGGGGAAGACCGCCCGGGCGCGGTGGATGATGTCCACGTGCCCGAGGTGCATGGGGTCGAAGCTGCCGGGGTACACGGCGGCCAGGGCATGGTGTGGTCTCATCGCTCCTCCACCGCGAGAGCGGCGCTGTTGTGGTGATCGTCCACGGCCCGCACGGTGAGCACGTGCACGCCGGGCGCCGCGGGAACCCGCAGTGTCTCGCGGCGCGAGTCCAGCATCCCGTCCTCGCACGCCGCCCGCTGCCAGCCCTGGGCGTCCCGGTTCCACTCCATGATGGCAATGGGCGACAGCGCGTCTTCCACCTCGAAAACCCAGTCGCTGCCGTCGCGGCGCACCTGCAGGCGCGGCGGCGTGGTGTCCACGGTGACCCAGCTCGAGAGGGCCTGCGCCGAGGCGGGGGCGTCCGGGTTGGCGGCGGCGTCGGAAGCCGTGAGCCGGAAGCGGTACCGGCCGTCGGCGAGCGCCGTGGTGTCGAACGCCAGGGTGAGGGTTTCGAGCTCCTTGCGCACGAGCCACCAGGCATCGCTGCCCTGACGCTGGATCTCGAGCGAGAAGCGGAGAGGGTCGCCGTTAGGATCCTCGGCCTTCCACGACAGCGACTGGTACCCCACCCGGTAGTACTTGCGCCCGAGCGTCTGCTGGCGCTCCTGGTCCTCCTCGTCGAGCACCGTGAAGATCCCCGAGAGGTCGGGGTGCTGCACCTCCACGACCCGCTCGGAAGGTGGCGGTCCCTTGAGGAAGACCTCGCCGGGCGGGTGTGCCACCAGCTCCTTGACGATCGGCGGCAAGTTGAGCTGGCGGTAGGCGATCGCCACTCTCCCGAGGCGCGGCGCCTGGCGCGTTGCTGCTTCCAGCTCGACGCGCACCTGCAGGTAGCGGGCCGGAGGCGCCTCCGCCCGCACCTCACCACACGGCGCTGGGGCGCTCCAGTCGCTCCACGTCTCGCCCGGCTCGGCGGTGGGGCCGGAGCGGAAACTCTGGCGGCACCCCTTGCCGGGCGGGAGCTGGCCCTCCAGGGTGGCGAGCCCCCAGGCGGCCGGCTGCTGGGCGTCGAGCGGCGGCGAGACGAAGGTGCCGCGCGGCATGCCCTGGCGGCGCAGGAGCGCCACCGGTCCGACCGTGAGGACCCAGTCTCCCGTGCCGGCGATGCGCGCCACTGCCGAGGCGTCCACGGTGTCGAGGCGGGCCGGGACACCGTCCGCGAGCTGCCAGAGCTCGCCTTCCACCGTGGTGCCGGCGACGAGTCCGGCCTCGCTCCACCCGAGCGGCCCCGCCACCTGCCTGGTGAAGCGGTGCACCGGCACGGCGGCACCCGTCGGGTAGACCTTGACGATTTCCGACGTGGCGGGTCCCTTCTCGGTCTGCGGGGTCGAGGACGCGCCCTCGCTCACGGTCACCGTCGCCTCCCCGTCCGCTCTGGCCGGGGTGCCGAGGGTGGGGTCGCCGGTGAGGCCGGAGGCGTACAAGAGGCCGTCGTTGCCGAGCTGGAGATCGGCGACTTCGGTGAACGGAGAGTCGTAGAGCACGACGGCGGCCCCGCGGCCACCCCAGCGCAGCACCAGGCCCTTGCCGGACGTGCCGACGTAAAGCTCGTCGCCGGCGGGTTCCAGGCAGCGAGCATGGCGGTCCGGAACCGTGAACGCCACCTCCCACCCCGCCCGGCCGAGGCGCAGCACCCGCCCGGGATCACCGGCCGCCGCCCACAAGCTGCCCCGCCAGAGCGCCAGGTCCCAGATGCTCCCCCCCTCGAGCCTGGCCACCTCGCTAAGCGTCCCGGCGCCGGGCCGCATCTCCAGCAGCAACGCCGGGAGCGCGGTGGCCACGTAGAGAGTCCCGGTCTCGTCGAGCGCCAGCCCGGTGACCTGCTCGGCGGGAGGCTCGCCGACCAGCGACTTCCGGGATCCCTCGACTTTCCACACCCGGGCGGGGTGGCCCGTGCCCACGTACGCCACGCCGCGCGGTGTCACCGCCAGTGCCAGCCCCAACGGCTCCTCGAACTCGGTGGCCACCTGCAAGGGTGGGAGCGCCTGGAGGGTGCCGTCGGGGAGCACCGCGACGCCCTGGGAGATGGCTCCGGCCAGGGCGCGCGGCGTGTCGAGCGTGAAGAAGCGCACCGGCGCGGCCGGGGCGGGGACGGCGAGCACGAACAGCAGGACGGCAGCACGAGAGCTCATGGCACCTTCCGGGGCGACCGCACACGCAAGGTGACCCGCGCTGCTCCCTCGAGCGGGTACGGGGCCGCCCAGCGGGTCACGGAGAGAATCGAGGTCGGCAGCCGGGTGACGGCCTTGCCGAGGCCGCTCCCCACCGTCCACGCCCACGAGGGCGGTACGGCCCCAAGCTCGCCGCCCGGCAGCGAGAGGCTGCCCTCACGGCTCTCGAGCGCGGCCACGAGGGTGGTGGACGGTTCGAAGCGACGCAGCGAGGCGAGCTGCTGGGCGAAGGTCGAAGGGTTGGCGGGGCGGCTCCTGAGCAAGTACTCGGTCCAGGCCGCACCGTCGGCCACCACGAGGTCGACCTCCTCGGAGGCGAGCACCTCCGGCACGGCAACCAGCAGGCGCTGGCTGGCGGGAGGCGCCAGGTACGGCTGGAGCCGCACCTCGACCGCGAGGGTCTCGCCTGGCCGCACCATCGGACGCGCCGGGATGACCTCCCGGATCGCGGCGCCCGCATGCACCTCGTCGCGGGACACTTCGACGCTCACCTCGGCCAGTGCCGGGTGAGGCAGCTCGGAGGCGCAGAGGACGGCGGTGACCGCCCCGGCGAACGATGCGAGGCGAGCCGGGGCGTCGGCCGAGCGAGCCGACTGCGAGATCTCGAGCGACTGGCCGTCCGCCAGGCGACCTCGGAACCGGAGGCGGACCGAGCTGTCGCCAGCAGCGGCGCCGCGCGCGGTCAGGCTGGCGTTGACGACGAACGTCACCATGAGCGGCGACAGCAGCGGGTGCTCGGCGACGCGGAACCGCCAGCAGGCCGTGCCGGCCCCGTCGCGCAATTCGACCTCCACAGGCAACCCTTCCGGCGGCGCGCCCACTTGCACGAGCACGCCGGCAGGGCGGTCGGCGACCAGCGTCCCGAACGGCTCGCCGACGGTAAAGACTTTGAACGAGCTCTGGAACGAACGCTGCACCGCGAGCACGCGAGCCCTCGCCACCGGCAGCCGGACGCTCCCGAGCCCGAACATCGGGTGGCCGAACGCCCAGAGTGTGTCGCCGTCCCGCGCCGTGACCGTGCCGCCCGCACCGACGATCGCATCCCCCCAGACCAGCAGGGGCGCCATCATCTCGCCAGGCTCCGGCACCCCGCCGCCGCCGCCGCTCGCCGCCACGCCGACCGGCCCGAGTCCGGCGCGCGCCAGCAACGCGGCGCACCACCCCTCGTGACCGCCCGGCAGCCCCGCCACAGCCACGGGCAAGCCGCCGCCGGATGGCGCCGGCAGGCGCGGCAGCAGCTCGAGCGGATCGAGCCGTCCGGCGGCGAGCGCAGCGAGTTGCTCGAGGGTAGGCGGGGGCAACGGTGCGCCCGGTGCGAACGCCCCGATCTCCCGCATGGCGGCGAACGGCGTCACCCCGGCCAGCGGCTCGCGCGCGAACGACCAGCCGTACGCCACCGCCCCCAGGAGCTTGCCATCCAGCCACACGGGGGAGCCGCTCATCCCCGCCACCACCCCGCCGTCCTCGAGCGCGGGGTCGAGCAGCCGCACCAGCACGGTGGTCCGCTCCGGCCCGGTGGCGTCCATGACGCCGACCACCTCGACGGGGGTTTCGCGGCGCTCGCCGCCGGTCCACTCGGTGACGCACGTCCCGCGCTGCCCGGGGCGCACCTCCGCCGGGTCGATCGAGAGCGGAGGACCGGCGAGCGCGAGCGCGAGAGCGAGAGGGAGCATTCCCGGCGCCTCTTCAGGCGCTGGACGCGTGGTTCGTGAGGGCCTTTCCGGTGAGGGGAAGGACGCTCGGGAGCTGGTTGACGAGCGCCGCCAGCTCCTCGGGCAAGATCGCCTGCTGTCCGTCCGAGAGGGCGTGAGCCGGGTTGTCGTGGACCTCGATGAGCAGGCCGTTGGCGCCCACCGCCGCGGCAGCTCGGGCCATCGGCACGACCTTGTGGCTCTTGCCGGTGCCGTGCGAGGGATCCACGATGATCGGGAGGTGCGACAGCCGCTGCACGGCCAGCACGGCCGAGAGGTCGAGGGTGAAGCGCGTGTGGTCGGCGAACGTCCGGATGCCGCGCTCGCACAGCACCACCTGCTGGTTGCCCTCGGCCAGGATGTACTCCGCGGCCAGCAGCAGCTCGTCCACGGTCGAGCCCATGCCGCGCTTGAGCAGCACTGGCAAGTGGCACCTCCCGCACGCCTTGAGCAACGCGTAGTTGTGCATGTTGCGCGAGCCGACCTGGATCATGTCGGCGTGCGCGCAGACGAGTTCCAGCGACCGCTCGTCGAGGGCCTCGGTGACGACCGGCAGTCCGAACTCGCGCCCGGCGTCGCGCAACGCTTCGAGCCCCTCGAGCCCGCGCCCCTGGAACGAGTACGGCGACGAGCGAGGTTTGAAAGCGCCCCCGCGCAGGATGTGCCCGCCGGCCCGCCGCACCGCTGCCGCGATGGCGCGCACCTGCTCGCGGCTCTCGACCGCGCAGGGGCCGGCCATCACCGCGAAGTGTGGCCCCCCCACCGCGACGCCGCCGACCCGCACGACCGAGTCCTCCTCGCGGACCGCACGGCTGGCGAGCGTGTAGGGCACGTTCGCGAGCACCACCTCGACGACCCCGTCCATGGCCTCGAAGGCCGACGGATCCATGGCCGCGAGCGGACCGGTCAGGGCGAGAGCCGGCTGCTGCTCGCTCCCGACCGGATGGGCCTGCAGCCCCGCGTTTCTGGCACGCGCGGCGACCGCCTCGATCTGGAGGGGGGTGGCCTGCGCGGACATCACGATCAGCATCGGCTCGTCACCTCAACCAGGCTATACTAACTGAGGGAAGGAGGTTGTCAACGTGAAGAGGACGCTTGCCCTGGCTCTCGCCGTGCTGTGCGTGTCGACGTGGTCCTACGCGGCGTACGTCCTGATCCTCAAGGACGGGACGCGGCAAGTGGCCAGGGAAAAGTACCGGATCAAGGGCAAGAACGTCGAGTTCGTGACGACCAGCGGTACACTGCGGTCGATCCCTCTCGCCCTCGTCGACCTCAAGGCAACCGAGGAGCTGAACGCCCGCAACTTCGGGAGCGCCCAGCCGCTCGACTGGGTGGACGGGAACGAGGTCCCCCCCACCCCCACCCCGACCCCGTCGGTGGCGAAGATGGTGGGGCACCTGCGATCGAGCGCGGTGGCCGGCCCGGTCCAGAACGTGCTGCCGACCCCCACTCCGATGGTCGGCTTCCGCGAGATCAAGTTCGGCGACGAGCGCGTCGACCAGGCGTTCCAGCAAGGGCTCGAGAGCTACCACCTCTACCTCTACCGGACCAGTCAAGGCACCCAGCCCGGCTATCTCTTCCTCGAGGTCCAGGTCAACGGCAAGAAGGAGGTGAGCCGGGCGCTGCAGGCCATCACCACGACGTACCACGTCGTCGCCCAGGACCTCAGGCAGGCCGGCCAGGTGTCACGCCTTCCCGAGCGCGTGGAGATCCTGCTCATCAACGAGGCCGGCAAGGAGGCGGGCGTGTTCCGTATCACGCCGGAAGACGCGGAAGAACTCGCGACCGGCAAGATCACGGCCGAAGCGTTCTTCGTCCAGAAGGTGATGTTCTGAAACCCCGGTCCGCTCCTTTCGGCGCCCTGGCGGCCGCGCTCGCGTGCCTCGCCCTCGCAGGCGCCGCGTGCCGGCCCGACCTGCCAGCCAGCGAGCGCGAGTGGCGGGCTGCGCGGTTGGCCGCGGTGCGCTCCTTGCTCCCCGCCGAGCGCAGGGCCACCTTCGATGGCCTTCGTTTCTTCCCGTACGATAAGCGGTTCCGCGTGCACGGCGTGCTCGAGGCCGGCCCGACGGTCAGGGTGACGCTGGCGACGAGCGACGGCCGGTCGAGGCTGGCGAGCCGGGTTGGAACCCTGAAAGTGGTGCTTCCCGGCGGCGAGGGGGCCCTGGCGGTGTTCCGCCTCGACGATGCCGCCAGCGCCCACCTCTTCGTGCCGTTCCGCGACGCCGCGGCCGGCCACGAGACGTACGGCGCAGGGCGCTACCTCGAGGTCCACCCTCGCCCGGGCGGGCTGGTGGAGGTGGACTTCAACCGCGCTTACAACCCCGACTGCGCCTTCGGGATCACCGCCTCGTGCCCGGTCGCCCCGAGCGAGAACACGCTTTCCTTCGCGGTCCCGGCGGGGGAGATGTCGCCGCTGGCCGGCCGGGCCCGCTGAGCGATGCACGCGGCGGGCATCCTGCTCGCGATGCTGCCGGTGGTTGTAGCCGACCCACGCGGAGGACCCTCCGACTGGGCGTTCGTCGCCGCCGACCAGGTGCCGCCCGCCGGGGCAGCCGGGTATGTGGTGGAGGCCCCGGCTGGCGAGCTCGATCAGGCATGGCTCGAACGGGTGGTGGCGCTGGGCGCCTCCGGGGGGCTCGTGGTCGCCCTCGGCCCCGGGCTTCCTCCGGCTGCGGCGAGGCCGTACCTCGATGCCGTGGCAGTCGAGCCGGCGCCTCCGCCTGACGGTGTCGCCGCACTGCTCGACCAGCTCGAGGGGTTCCCTCTCGTGTTGCCGGCAACCGACGCCGCCGCGGCAGTCGCCGTGCTGGCGGCCGGCGCGGCGTCCGCCCTCGTGCCGGCCCCGCCGCTGTCCTGGTCCCGGGCGCTCGACGGCCTGCTCCCGGAGTACGAGCCGGCAGCAGGGCCGAGCGGACCGCTGCCGACGGCGCTGCGCGGGCCGGACCTGGCGACGGTCGTGGGGCTGCCGCGTGGCTTTGGGGGGGGCGAGGTGCGGTTGCCAGGAGGATGGTACGCGCGCGCCCTGCTGCTCGGCGAAAGCGAGGAGGAGCTGCCCCTGCGCCTCCAGCCGGAGGCGGCGCTGGTCACGCTGCCGCCGCTGCCGCAGGGCGGCGTTCTGATCGTCACGCGCCCCGTCGATCCGACTGCCACCCTCGAACAGGTGGAGGTGCAGGGAGAGCGCGTTCCACAGGCCCGCGAGGTGCTGGCCCGCCACCAGCGCCAGGCGGCCAGGCAGGCCCGGCTCCTGCCCCGCTGGACCGCCGAGCAGACCCTTTTGCTGCGCGTGGAGGTGGCCGAGCTGTCGCGCTCGTTTTCGCTGGTGCTGGCCGGGCCCGTCTTCCGGGAGGGCTCGACCGGGTGGGACTGGGAGATCGCCCGAACCTGGGTGGACGGTGTCGAGTGGCGCCCGGACCGCCTGCCGGACCTGCCGCTGCTGGAGCCGCGGCGGCCGCCGGTGCCGCCTCTCGCCCTGCGGCTGGAGCCCTCGTTCCGGTACGAGCTGAAGGGCAGCTCGGTGCGGCGGGGCCACCGCTGCTGGGAGCTGCGGTACACCTGGGTGGGTGGCCCCGAGCGGCGGGAGGGCGTGGCGTGCGTGGATGCCGCGACGTGGGGCCTGGTGAGCGTCGAGGAGACCGCCTCCAACCTGCCGGGCGAGGTCCGGGCGTCGCGCAGCGTGACGTCGTACGAGACGTTCTCGCTCGGGGATGAGACCGTCTGGCTGCCGACGCGGGCCGAAGTCGATGACACGGTGGCGGCGTTCGGCGGAACGGCGCTGGTGCGGCGGGAGCTGACGCTGGCCGCCGTGCGGCTCAACCCCGACGGGTTCGGCGTTGCCCGCGCCGAGGCGTACGCCAGGCCCAACCGCATGCTGCGGGACGGCGAGACCGGGGTGGTGCCGCTGGTGCCGGACGGACGCGGGGGCCGCCGACCGGGCCACGAGGTGCGGCCGGCACAAAGGTTTCTTCTGGCCGGCGCGGCCTGGGACCCGGGGCTTGCGACACCGCTCCCATTCGGGGGGCTGCAGGTGCTCGACTTCGACTTCCGGGGCCGGGGAGAGCAGCTTCGCCTCCTGCTGGCCGGCGTCGTCAACGACGGCGCCTGGACGTGGCGACGCGGCCGGGGCGAGCTGACGCTGCGCGGGTTCGTCCAGCTCCTGCCGTTCGCCTCGACGGTCTCCGAGCGAGGGCGGAAGCAGGACGGGGAGACGATCGAGAGCACCCGCCAGAGGCTCGGTCTCGGCCTCTCCACCACCCTCGGACGTGTCCGGCTCACGGCAGACGCCGGGGCCGAGCGCTGGGATTTCCGGCGCGCCGATGACACCGCGCGGGGTTTCGTGCTGCCGCCCGACACCTGGGAATGGACGGGACGGCTCGAAGCCGCGGTTCCGCTCGGACCGGCCACGCTTTCTGCCGCTGCCGAGCGGGGGTGGAGGCAGCACTGGCGGGCCTGGGGTCTGGAAGGCAACCAGGCCCCCGAGGACGCGTGGACCCGGGCGCGGATCGCGCTCCTGTACGAGAAGGCGCTCAACCCGCTGGCACGCCTGCGAGTGGAGGGCGAGCACTGGGCCGGCTGGCACGTCGACCGCTTCTCCGCACCCTCGCCGGCCCGATTCGGCGGCATCCGCCTGCGAGGGATCGCCAGCGGTGCCGTGCAGGCCGAGCGGCTGTCGGTGGTGCGGAGCTCGCTTGCAGTGCCGGTCAGTACAACGCTGCGGGCGGAAGTGGGGCTGGATGCCGGCTGGGTGCGGGACGACCGCTCCGGCTACCGGCGGCGCCCGCTCTCGGGCGTCGGCGTGTCCGCCACCGTCCCCGGGCCGTGGGGAACGCTCGTGCAGGGAGCGGTGGGGATGCCGCTGGCCACGCCCGGCAAGCGCTCGCCGACGATCGAGCTGTTTCTCCTGCGTCCTATCTGACCGTCCGGGACGGCTGCCGTCACCGGCCCGGCGGCGAGCCGGTCTCCCGGCGCGGCTCGAAGATCCAGGGATGGCGGTCCGCGTAACCGTCGGCGGCGAGACGGTCGCGCACCTTGCGGGCCACCGCGGGGTTGTCGATGCTCCCGAAGATGGCGGGGTTCAGCCGCACGGCCCGCTCGAGGTGCGCGAGCCCCACGTCCTCGTTGCCCAGCGCCAGCTGCACCATTCCGGCGTCGAACCGCGTTTCGGGGCGCTCGGCGAGCGCCAGCGCCCGGCCGAAGTGCCCGGCGGCGCGGCTCGGGTCACCGGCGAGCATGGCGAGGTCGCCAGCGAGCAGGGCGGCGCGCCAGTCGAACGGTGCCCAGCGGGCAGCGGGCTCGAGGTTGGCGAGCGCCGCGCGGGCGAGCTCGGGCACCTGGGCCTGGGGCGCCCGCCCGGCGCGCAGGAACTGGTCCAGCGCCTCCGCCTGGCGGAGCACCACGGCGAGGCTGCGAAGGCGCGCCAGGTACAGCCACCCTCCAGCCACGACGCTGGCGGCCAGCAGGGCGGCAGCGGCGCGCCGCCAGCCGGTGGCCGGCGGCGGCAGCGCTCGGGCCGGCAGCGCCAGCGCCGCCAGCACGGCCCACTGGCCGGCGATAGCGGCCTGGTGAAGCGGGAACTGGGCCAGCGACACCGTGGCGGCGGCAAGCACGAGCACGCCCGAGCCGGGCAGCTCCCCGGCCAGCGGGCGAGCGCGCCGCCAGGCCAGCCAAAGCCCGGCCGCCGCCAGCCCCAGGCCGACGAGGCCGGTCTCGGCAGCGTGCTGGAGGGGATCGTTGTGGGCCTCCCCGAAGCCGGTCGCGAGGCCGAGCACCCGGGCACGGCCGGCCAGCACGTTCTCGCTTTGATGGCGGAACGAGTGGGCCTCGAACAGCCCGAACCCGACGCCGGTGAGCGGCCGCGATGCCACCATCCCCAGCGCCGCACCGAACCCGGCGGCCCGACCCGAGCCGAGCCACTCCCAGCCGGTGTCCCGTACCTGGTCCAGCACCTCGCCGAGCCGGCCCCGCATCGGGGTGGCCAGCAGCACGCCAGCGACCAGCACGGCTGCGGCGGCGATCCCCGGCAGGCGGGAGCGGCGGGGCAAGGCGCGCCAGGCCAGCACCCCCGCGCCCAGCAGCAGCACGCCGACCACGCTCACCGTGCGAGTGGCGACGATGGCAGCGGCGGTCGCGAGCGCCGGGAGCGCCCAGCGCAGCCGCCGCCCCGGGCTGGTGAGCGCCTTTGCCGTGGCGAGCAGGCACGGCAGCAAGAGAAAGAGAGCCACGTCGGCGGGGTTGCCGAGGGTGCCGATCCACGCGTACCGCCCCTCGAGGTAGGCGAAGACCTCGAAGCCGTCGGGGCGCCAGCGCGGGACGCTGAAGATCGCCGCCAGGGCCGCCTCGACCACGGCGGTGGCGACGACGAGCGTCTCGACCGTGCGCCGGTGGGTGGCGGAAAGCCACCGCAAGGCGCCCCACCCGACGGCCACGACCGCCACCGGCAGCGCAGCGGCGAGCACGCGCAGCGACTGCCCGGACAGCGGCGTCGAGGCGACGGCCCCGGCGAGCAGGCCGCCCCAGGCCAGCCACCAGGGGTCGCGCCACACTTCCCGGGACCACGCGCGCAGCAGCGTCGCGCCGGCGAGCGCCAGCCAGCACGCCAGGGCCAGCAGCCGCTTGGGCCCCCGGAACACCTCGTAGCCGGCCAGGCTCCAGACCAGCGGAACCGCCACGACCAGCCCGCACGCCGCGGCGAGGACGAGGCGCTGCAACCACGACGACGGCGCGGCGCGGGGGGGTCGCTCTCGCCCGGGCTTGCCCACGCTCACTCCTCCAGCCGCACCGAGACGACGCGCGACACGCCCGGCTCCTCCATTGTCACGCCGTAGAGCACGTCGGCGTGGGCCATGGTGCGGCGGTTGTGGGTGATGAGCAGGAACTGGGTGTCGGCGCTCATGTCCCGCAGCAAGCGGCACAGCCTCTCCACGTTGACGTCGTCGAGGGGGGCGTCCACCTCGTCGAGCAGGCAAAACGGCGACGGCCGGATGCGGAAGAGGGCGAGCAGCAAAGCAATCGCCGCCAGCGCCTTCTCGCCGCCGGAGAGCAGCAACACGGACTGCGTGTGCTTGCCGGGCGGCCGCACCCGGATCTCGATCCCCGACTCGAGCGGCGACTCGGGGTCGGAAAGCTCGGCCCGCGCCTCGCCGCCCCCGAACAGGTCGCGGAACACCTCGTCGAACGCCCGGTTCGCCTCCTCGAGGGTGGCCAGGAAGCGCTGCGCGCAGGTCTGGTCGAGCTCGTCGATGGTGCTGCCGAGGGAGGCCAGGGAGCGTTCGAGATCGCGGCGCTGGGCGCCGAGAAAGCGATGCCGCTCCTCGAGCTCGTCGCGCTCGGCCACGGCCAGCTCGTTGACCGGTCCGAGCGCTTCCAGCTCCTGCTGGAGGCGGGTTTCCTCGGTCTCGAGCCCTGGCAGCGAGGCTTCCGGAGGGGCCTCGGCCGGCAGCACGGCCTCGCTGCCGAGGGTGAGGGCGATGGCCTCGTCCACCCGTGCCATCGCGGCACGGGCCTCGGCCAGGGTCAGCTCGGCAGCGTGAGCGGCGTCGCGCGAGGCCAGGTGGGCGGCCCGGGCCCGCTCCGCCGCGGCTGCCGCCTCCTCGGCGCGGGCCCGCAACGCCTCGGTCGCGGCCGCCAGCGTCTGGGCCTCGCGGCCAGCCGCTGCCTTGCGGGCCAGCAGCTCGGCGAGCTCGGCCTGGGCGGCAGCCGCCTCGCGCCCAGCCGCCGCCGCCAGTTCCTCCTGCTCGCCGGCCTCCCGCTGCGTCCTGGCGCGGCGGGCGCGCAGCTCTTCGATGTCCTGGCGGTGCCGCTCGACCTCGCGAGCCGCGCCGAGTGCGCGCTCGCGCGCCAGCGCCGCGGCTCCCCGCGCTCGTTCCGCCTCGGCCCGGGCGGCGCTCGCAGCGTCGCGCGAGCGCTCCGCCTCGCGCGCCAGCACATCGACCTCGCCTTCGCGTGCAGCTGCGTGCTGCTCCAGGCGCTCGGCCTCGGCGACGGCAGCGGCCTGCCGGCTGGCGAGAGCCTCCACCTCGCGCTCGAGCCGCTGGGCTTCGCCGGCCAGCGCCTCCAGCTCGCGCTCGAGGCGCAGGCGCTCGCGGTGCAACGCCTGCTGCGCGGAGGTGGCGGCGGCGAGCGCCTCGGCCCGCTCACGAACGCGCTGGTCGGCGGCCTGGAGTTCCTGCTGCAGCTCGGCGGTCCGCGCCTGCAGGTCGGCCAGTTCCTGGCTGTGCCGCAGCTCCTCGGCGGCGGCCTCGGCCTCGCTGGCAGCCAGCGCCCGCTCGCGCTGCCGCAGCTCGAGCACACCCGGGGCAGCGGTCCGGGAGGTCGGCAGCTCGACGAGGGTGCCCCGCCGCCGACCGCCGCCCGGCAGCAGGACGACGAGTTCCGGGTCGGCGGCGGCCAGCCTCGAGGCGTCCTCGTCGGTATCCGCCACCGCGACGCGCGGCAGCGCGGCGGCGAGCCACCCCAGGTCCTCCGGCCGGGCGCCGGCCGCCTCCACGAGCGGCGAGGGACGAGCCGGCAGCGAGCGATCCGCCACCACCAGCTCGAGGCGGCCTTCGCCCTTGACGCGCCGGCGGACGAGGTCGGCCAGCGCCGCCTCGTCGGCCAGCACCGGCCGTGTCAGCAACTCCCCCCAGGCGCGATCGCACAGCGCCGCCTGGGCGGGGTCGGGGTCCAGGAAGTCGGCCACCGTCCCGAGGAGCTTCTCGCTCGGGACAGCCCGCGCCAGCACCCCGGGGAGCGCCCGTGCCGCTTCGAGGGCGCGCTGCACGGCGAGGCGCTCGTGGTGGGCCTGCCAGCGGGCGTGGCCGGCCCGATCGCGGGCGGCCGCGAGCTCTGCAATTCTGGCCGTGGCGCTTTCATGACGCTGCCGCAGCTCGCCGCGAGCCTGCTCGGCGGCGACCGCCTCGGCCCCCAGCTCGGCCACCCTGGTGCTGGCCAGCTCGTCCGCTGTCGCGGCCTGGTCGAGGGCGGCCTGGAGCCGCTGCTGCTCGCCGTGGAGGCGGGTGCGCTGGTAGCCGGACTGCTCGATCTCCACCGCCAGCCGGTGAGCCCGGTTGCGAGCCTCGCTGGCGGCCGAGGCGGCGGCCAACAGCTGCCGGCGGGCCTCCTCGGCCCGGGAGCTGGCGGTGCGTGCCGCCTCCTCGCTGTGGCGGGCAGCAGTGGCGGCGGTGGCGGCAGCCTCCTCGGCCTGGGTCGCGACGGCCGCAGCGGCGCCGGCCGCGCCTTCGAGCGCCGCTCCCCGCTGCTCGCGGTCGCGGATGGCCTGCCCCAGCTCTTCGCTTTCCTGCCGAGCCGCATCGCGGCGGGCGAGGGCTTCGGCGTGCGTCCGCCGGGCCGCCGTCTCCTCGGCTTCGCGGCGCTGCGCCCTGGCGTTGGCCTCGGCCTCGGCCTGGCGCGCCGCCGCCACCCGCTCGAGGCTGGCGTCGAGATCGGCCCGCAATGCCTCCAGCGCCGCCTCGCACCCGCCCAGCTCGGCGGCTGCCCGGGCGTCGACGAGCTGCGCCGCCGTGAGCTCGTCCTGGCGCCGGGCCACGAGCTCGACGACGGCTCGCCGGCGGGCTGCGAAAAGCTGCGCCCGCACCGCGCCGAGCGCGCTCCGCAGCTCGCGATGGCGCTCGGCGCGCCGCGCCTGCCGCCGCGCTGCTTCGAGGCTGCGCCGGACCTCGCTCGCCACGTCGGCGAGGCGCACGAGGTTGGCCCTGGTCTCCGCGAGCTTGAGCTCCGCCTCGTGCCTGCGGGCACGGAACTTGGTGATGGCGGCCGCTTCCTCGAAGAGCACCCGGCGTTCGGTAGCGCGCACCGAGAGCACCTGCCCGATGCGCCCCTGCTCGATGATGGCGTAGCTCCGGGTCCCCAGCCCGGCGTCCATGAGGTGGTCGAGGACATCCTTCAGCCGCACCCTCCGGCCGCCGATGCGGTAGTCGGAGGTGCCGTCGCGCAGCACCCGGCGCGAGATTTCCAGCCGCCGGCCGGTGGCTTCCCAGCGATCATCCTCGGCCACGAGGTGCAGCGCCACCGAGGCACCGCCGAGAGCCGGGCGGCGCGGCGACCCGGCAAAGATCACGTCGGCCATCGACTGGGAGCGGAGCAGCCGGGCCGACTGCTCGCCGAGCACCCAGGCGATGGCGTCGGCGAGGTTGGACTTGCCGGCGCCGTTGGGCCCGACGATGGCGACGATCGCGCCCGGGAACGACAGCTCGGTCCGGCCGGCGAACGACTTGAACCCCTCGAGGGTCAGCGAGGCGAGGCGAACCGTGCCCATCTTCGAGCTGGGGATGGTACCACTGTGCCCACGAACGGCCGGGCAGCGGGCAGCAGGCAGTGGGGAGACGCGCTCGCCTTGCGGCTAAGCTCTGTCACCCGTTTCCTGCCCCCGCCGGAAGGAAGCGGGGCAGAAGCGGCCAGGGATCGCGAGACCGCAGGACGGGCAGTGGCTGTCGGGGGTCAGGCGGTTTTCCCTCACCGTGAACCCGGCGCGGCGGACCAGGGTGGTCTCGCAGGCGGGGCACCGGGTGTCCTCGAGCTCGCCGGTGCGGCCCGGCAGGTTCCCGGCGTAGACGAACCGCAGGCCCTGGCTGCGCCCGTGGGCGGCGGCGCGCACGAGGGTCGAGGCGGGGGTCGGGGGCCTGTCGACGAACTCGTAGTCCGGATGGAAGGCCGTGACGTGCCAGGGGATGTCGGGAGAGACCCCGGCCAGGAACGCGGCCATGTCGCGCAGCTCCTCCTCGGAGTCGTTGAGGCCCGGGATGACGAGCGTCACGACCTCGACCCAGATGCGGCGTTGCCACAGGGTGCGAATCGTCTCCTGCACGGCGGCCAGCGAGCCCCCGAGCGCCGCGTAGGTGGCGGGGTCGAACGCCTTGAGGTCGACCTTCATGGCGTCGAGCACCGGGGCGAGCAGATCCAGCACCTCGACGGTCGCGTGCCCGTTGGAGACGAACGAGGTGACGAGCCCTGCCCGGCGCGCCAGGGTGAAGATGTCGAGCGCCCACTCGGCGGAAATGAGCGGCTCGTTGTAGGTCGAGGTGATCACGGCGCAGCCGGCGGCGGTGGCCGCGGTCACGAGGTCTTCCGGGCGGACCGTGCGGAGGTGGGGGTGGGCGGCCGGGTCGCGCCCCACTTGCGAGGAGCCCCAGTTCTGGCAAAACGCGCAGTGGAAGTTGCAGCCCAGCATGCCGAACGAGAGCGCCCTCGCCCCCGGCAGCAGGTGGAAGAACGGCTTCTTCTCGATCGGGTCGACCGCCACACCAGCGACGTACCCCCACGGCACGAGCAGGGCGTCGCCGTTACGCTGGCGCATGAGGCACACGCCCCGGCCCCCCTCGGCCAGGGCGCACCGGTGGGCGCAGGCGACGCACCCGAGACGGCCAGAGTCGAGAGGGCGCGCCAGCTCCGAGCGGCGCGCGACGGGGAGGACGGAGGCCGTCATGCCGACAGTGTACGCCTGGCCGGGCAGTGCCTTGACCCCTGCTTTCGGGTGGCGGAAAATTCCGGCGAGAGGCAGCCAGACGATGAGCGACGAGGTGCGCCTGCTGCGCCACGCGCCCGACGGCGCGCACGGGCAAATCCACGTGCCATCCTCCAAGAGCCTGACCCAGCGGGCGCTGGTGGCGGCGGCGCGAGCCGGAGGCGGGGCGCGGATCGGGCGGCCGCTCGACGCCGAGGACCCCCGGCTGCTGTTCCGGGCGTTGCTCGCCGCCGGGTTCGCCATGACGTGGGAAGACGAGGCGGTCGCCGCGTCCGGCCACGTCCCTGTCGAGCGAGGCGAGCTCGAGCTCAGCAACAACGGGACGGGGCTGCGCTTGCTGCTGGCCCAGCTCGCGGTCCTGCCCGGGCAGTTCCGCGTCGACGGCTCGTTGCGGCTGCGGGAGCGACCTCTCAAGCCGTTGCTGGCCGCGCTGCGGCAGCTGGGGGCGGAGGTCGAACCCGAGGTGGCGGGGGCGGGCGAGCGGCTGCCGCTCGTGGTCCGGGGGCGGCCGCTGCCGGGCGGCGCCATCGAGCTCGATGCCGCCGCCTCGAGCCAGTTCGTCTCGGCGCTACTCATGCTGGCCCCGCTCCTTGCCGAGGGGCTGGAGGTTCGCGTCCCGGCGGCCCCTCCCTCGCGGCCGTACATCGATCTCACGGTCGAGGTCCTGCGCTGCTTCGGCGTGGCGGTGGCTTGCCGGCCCGACGGTCTCGCCTGGCGAGTCGAACCGGGGGGGTTCAGGCCGGCCTCGTACGAGGTGGAGGCGGACTGGTCGGCAGCGGCGTTTCCGCTCGTTGCGGCCGCGCTCGTGGGCGGAGCCGTGGAAGTGCCGGGGCTGCGGTACCCGAGCCCGCAGGGCGACGCGAGGGTGCTCGACCTGCTGGTGTCGGCCGGCTGCCGGCCGTTCGTCACCCGGGGCGGCGTACGGCTGGAAGGACCGGCGGACCGGCCGCTCGAGGCCGACCTACGGGACACCCCGGACTTGTTCCCGGTGCTGGCCGTTGCCCTGACTCGCCTGGGAGGCCGCCTCACCGGTCTCGGCGGGCTCGTTCACAAGGAAAGCGACCGCCTGGCCGAGATGGTGCGGCTGCTGGCCGAGATGGGAGCGGAGCTGCGAGTGGCCGGGGACGAGGTCTCGGCGCCCGGCGGCGGCCGGCTCGTGGCGCCGCCGCACCCCCTCGATCCGGCCGGGGACCACCGCCTCGCGATGGCGCTGGCCGTGGCCGGCTGTGTCGCTCCCGGTCTGCGCCTCGCCAGCCCCGGTTGCGTCGCCAAGTCGTGGCCGGCGTTCTGGACCGCGTGGGACGGGCTGCTGGAGCAGGGGTGACCCCCTGGCCGGGGCTGTCGGCCGAGCAGGTGGCCCTCCTCGCGTGGGAAGCTTCGTTTCTGCCCGAACTCGTGCCCGCCGCCGCAGGGCCGGCCCTGGGGATCGGCGAGCCGCAGGTGCAGCGGTGGCCGAAAAGCCAGCGCCTGGCCGCAGCCGTGCAGCTCCTTGCGGCGGCCACGTTCCTGCTCGAGCGGGGCTTTTTCCCGTCCCGCCGGCTGCTGGCCTCGGCACGTGTCACCCGGTCACCCGACGGCGTTGCCGTCCGGCTCCCGGGGCTGCCGCGCTGGCGGCTCGACACGCCGGGGCTCGACGGCCGGCTGCAGCGCGTCGTGCCGTCCGGGCGAGGCGTCCTCGTGGGAACGCTTTGGCCCCTGCTCGGCCGCCTGCTCCCGGAACTGCGGCCGGCGCTCGAGGACGTGGCCGCGCAAAATCCCTCCTGGGAGGTGGCGCCGGCCTGTCTCGCCGCCCTGCTGGTCGGCAACCGGGAAGCGGCGCTGGCCCATCCGGAGGGCCGCGGGCGGGCGCTGTGGGCGTATCGGATCGAGCCGGCCGGTCCCGGCGTGTGGTGGGTCGAGGACGAGCGCACCGCCCGACGGGCCGCCGCCGTCCTCGCCCACGCCGCGCCGGAACTCGAGGTGGCGGTCGGTGAGCTGGACGAGGACGAGGTCGTCCGCGTCCAGGCTCGGGCGGCGGCCAGCGGCCGCGACGTGGCCGTCCTGACGCTCCTGCCGCTGCCCGCGGCGCGCATGCTGGGGCTGGACACGGGCCCGGACGCGGCATGGGTGATGGCGCCCAGGTGGGAGCGCGGGCAGGCCCACTTGGAAGCGCTGTTGCACAGCGGCGAGAGGCGCCCCGGTGCGGCGCGCCTCCTGCTCGCCGCCGGTGCGGCCCGCGGCTTCGCCGAGCCGCCGGCTCCGCCCGTCGAGGTGCCCGGGCGCCTCGCCCTCGCCTCGCCCCCCGCCCGCCGGCTCCTCCGCTGGCTCGGCAGCTGCCCGGCAGGGCTGGCCGAAAGCGAGCTCGAAGTCCTGCTCGGGCCGAGCGGTGACGCCCTGGCCGAACTCGAGCGCCTGGGCCTGGCGGGGCGACGAGGCGGCCGATGGCACGCCAGACTCCCGGGGCCGGGAACCGACGCCGCCTGCCTCGAACGCCTGGCCACCGATCTGCCGGAGGGCTCGGCAGGCCGGGTGCTGGCCATGGCGCTGACGGGTCGCGGCGAGGGAGCGCTTTTGGCGTGGTGCGAGCAGCGCCTCGATGGCGGGGAGAGCGCCGAGGTGTTGGAAGTGGCGGGGGCGGCGGCAAGAAGCGGCGCACTCGCCCTGGCGGCGGCGGAGGCGGCGCTGCGCCGCGGGCGGCTGCGGCGCGCCGAGTCCCTGCTGGACGGCGTCGACCCCGCCGCGCGCACCGTGCGCTGGCAGGCGCTACGGGCCTGGTGGGCGGAGGCGGCCGGGCTGCCCGAGGCGGCGGAGGCGGCGCTGGCACTCGCTCCCGAGGACGCCCTCCCGCCTCGTCTGGTGGCGCGCACCCGGCGAACCCGCGCGGCGCTGGCGCGCCAGCGCCGCGAGCGCGGCCGGGCCCGGGCGCTGCTCGCCGAAGTGGTGGCGGGCACCGGCGACTGCGAGGCCGAGCTGGAGCTGGCGGCGCTCGACGGGACGGCGGCGCTGCGGCGTCTGGCGCGCGAGCGGCGCACGCGCTGGTCCGACGAAGTGGTGGCGCGTTACCTCCACTTGCTGGGCCTGTCGTACTACGAGGCCGACAAGCTCCTTCCGGCCGGCACCGCGCTGCGCGCCGCGCTGCGTGCCGTGCGCGCCGAGAACCTCATGCTGGTGGGAGAGATCCACCTCGATCTGGGGTGCGTTGCGATCCTCCTCGAGCGGCGTGCTGCGGCCGAGCGCCACCTCCAGCTCGCCGAGCGGCTGCTCGAGGGGTGCGGATCGAGGATGGCGCTCACGGTTGCTCGCCACAACCGGGCCGTGCTGGCCTGCGATCGTCTCGACCCGGGTGCGGCGGAGGCGCTCATCGCCGCCAGTCGCGAACCCAGGGGCGGGAGGGAAGATGCGGCGTTCTGGCTCGGCGAGCTCGAGCTCGCCCGCTGCGCGCTGGCTCGCGGCGACACGGCCGCGGTGGCGGCCCGTCTGCCGGCGCTGGCGGCGGCCGTCGGCGAGCGGTTGCCCGACCACCAGGTGGCGCGCCAGGCGCTGGCGAGGCTGGGCGTCAACCTGGCGCTGGCCGCCGGCGACCTCGAGGCGGCGAGGGTGGCTGCCGCCGACTGCGACGAGAGCGAGCAGGCGGGGGTCGAGGCGCTGCTGGCGGCCGCTCGTGGCGAGTCCGCGCCTGTCGAGCCGCCGGCGCGGTGGGGTCTCGCCCTCAGTGCCATGCTCGTGCGGGGCTGGACGACCGGTGACGGCGACCCGGCGCGTGCGCGGTTCGAAGCGGAGCTGGTGCGAGCCCCGCTCGAGGCGGCGGTAGGCGCGGTGCGGGCGCTGGCGGTGGCCGCCCGGCTCGGCATCGCCCACGACGGGTCCTGGAACGTCCTGTGGGGTCGAGTGGAGGCGGCGCTCGCTGCCGGTGGATTGGACGGCTGGGCACACCTGCTGCGGCGGCTGCGGGGTGTGGACCCGGCGGCGCTGGTGGCGGCGCTGGACGGGATCCTGGCAGCGGGGAGCGACGCGCTGGCGCCGGCCAGGCTCACGGTCTTGGCTTCCGCCCTGGGGCTGCCCTGGCTCCGCGTGCGGGACGGCGACGAGGTGCTGGTGGAGCTCGGGAAGCTGGCGGGCGAGGCCGAGGGGGTGGGGGCCGGGGCGGTGCGGGTCGAGAGCCGGGCGCCGTTGTCCGGCACCGAGCTCGCGACGCTCCGGCTGCTGGCGCGCCACGTGGGGGAGCAACGGGCTCGGCCCGATCACGTCGCCACGCTGTCGGGAGGTGCGCTCCTCGGGGTCTCGCCGGCTATGGTCCGGGTGCGCGAGGAGATCTCGCGCTGGGCGCCGCTGCCGGTCGTGGTGCTGATCTTGGGCGAGCCTGGGACCGGCAAGGAGCTGTGCGCCAGGGAGCTGCACCGCCAGAGCCAGCGCCGGGGAGCGTTCGTGCCGATCAACTGTGCCGGGATTCCCACCGCGCTGTTGGAAGCCGAGCTCTTCGGCTCCGTGCGCGGCGCCTTCACGGGCGCCGACCGCGATCGGCCCGGGCTCGTGGAGGAGGCGGAGGGCGGGACACTGTTCCTCGACGAGGTGGGCGAGCTGCCGCTCGAGCTGCAGGGCAAGTTGCTGCGCCTCTTGCAGGAGCGTGAAGTGCGGCGCGTCGGCGCCACCCGGACCCGCACCGTGGACGTGCGGTTCGTGGCCGCCACCAACCGCGATCTGGCCGCTGCCGTGGAAGCGGGGGCGTTCCGCCCCGATCTCTTCTACCGGCTTTCGGTCGGTGTCATCCGCATGCCGCCGCTGCGGGAGCGCCCCGACGACGTCGACGAGCTGGCGCGCTTTTTCACTCATCGCTACGCCGCCGCGTTCGGGCGGCACGGAGTCCGGCTGGCGCCGGCCGCCATCGCCGTCCTGCGAGCCGGGGCGTGGGCGGGCAACGTGCGGGAGCTCGAGTCGACGATCGCGCGCGCCGTCGCCGCCGCGCGGCCAGGTGAGGTGCTGGGCCCCGACCGCTTCCCGGAGCTCGTGCACTCTCCCGCCGCCAGCGCTCCCTCGCTGCAACCCTACGAGGAGGCGCTCGGGTGGTTCCGGCGGGACTACTTCCTGCGCCTGCTCGAGGCGTGTGGCGGCAACCGCTCGGAGGCGGCGCGGCGCGCCGGGATCTCGCGGCAGACGCTCCTGTACCACCTGCGCCAGCTCGCCATCCGCTGACCCGCGGCAGCGCCGCGCCGCGGCTCTCTCCCCCTGGAAAAAAAGTGGCGGGGGTTGCCCGCCAGGAAGAAGAAGGAGGTTGGATGCGCGCGTCGGGGTCGTGGCCGTTGACCCGCACCGCACCCGATCCTGCAGCAAGCCGCGTGCCAACCCAAGCGGCGCGCGGGTGGGGCCACGTGCCGACCTGGCACGGCCGCGCACGGGGCGCAAAGGGAGGATGTCCTCTCACGGTGACGCAGCCCGTGCTGCTGTCCGCTTGCATGGCGTGCGGGCCTGTGGTAGAACTCGCCGGCCTCGTGAAGGCTCAGTCAGTGGAGGAGACGACGCAAATGAATATCGAGCAAAAGGTTAAGGACATCATCGTGCAGCAGCTCGGGGTCGATCCCGAAAAGGTGAAGCTGGAAGCCTCGTTCATCGAGGACCTCGGCGCCGACTCGCTGGACACGGTCGAGCTGGTGATGGCGTTCGAGGAGGAGTTCGGGGTGGAGATCCCGGACGAGGAAGCCGAGAAGATCCGGTCCGTGGGCGACGCCGTGGCCTACCTCAAGGAGCACGTGAAGGAGTCGTGATGGCGCGCCGGGTCGTTGTCACCGGCGTGGGCTTGGTGTCGCCGCTCGGCGTCGGCACCGAGGCGACGTGGGAGGCGCTGGTCGCGGGACGCACCGGGATCGGGCCGATCACGCGCTTCGACGCCTCCGGCTACTCGGTGCGCATCGCGGCCGAGATCAAGGAGTTCCCGACCGAGCGGTTCCTCGAGCCGAAAGAGGCGCGGAAGTACGACACGTTCGTGCACTACGGCATGGCCGCCTCCGAGCTGGCGCTGAAGGACTCCGGGTACGTCGTCTCGCCCGAAAACGCCCACCGCGTGGCCGTGGTCATCGGCTCGGGGATCGGCGGACTGCCCGGCATTTGCGAGAACCACCTCGACCTGGTGCAGAAGGGCCCGCGGCGCGTCTCGCCGTTTTTCATCCCCGGCAGCATCGTCAACATGCCGTCGGGGCTGGTGGCGATCCGCACCGGCGCCAAGGGGCCCAACAGCGCGACGTGCACGGCTTGCTCGACCGGGGCCCACGCCATCGCCGACGCGTTCCTGTACATCAAGCACGGGTACTGCGACGCGGCACTGGCCGGCGGGACCGAGGCCGTGATCACGCCGCTCGCCATCGCCGGTTTCGCGAACATGAAGGCGTTGTCCACCCGCAACGAGGAGCCCGAGCGGGCTTCCCGGCCGTGGGACAAGGACCGCGACGGGTTCGTGATGGGCGAGGGCGCCGGCGTGCTCTTCCTCGAGGAGCTCGAGTCGGCAACCCGTCGGGGTGCGAAGGTGATCTGCGAGGTCCTGGGCATCGGCATGACCGGCGACGCGTTTCACATCACGGCGCCGGCCGAAGACGGCGACGGTCCGGCGAGGGTGATGGCGATGGCATTGCAGGACGCCGGCCTGCGGCCGGAGGACGTGGACTACATCAACGCCCACGGCACCTCGACACCGCTCAACGACCGCATCGAGTCGGTGGCCATCAAGCGGGTCTTCGGCGGGCACGCGTATCGCCTCGCGGTGTCCTCGACCAAGTCGGCCACCGGCCACCTGCTGGGGGCGGCCGGGGGGCTGGAGGCCGGGATCACGGCGCTCGCCGTCGCCCGCGACCTGATCCCGCCGACGCTCAACCTGGATTGCCCGGGAGAGGAATGCGACCTCGACTACACGCCGCACGTGGCCCGGTCGCGACCGGTGCGGGTGGCGATCACCAACTCGTTCGGGTTTGGCGGCACCAACGCCTGCCTGGTCCTGGGCAAGCTGCGCTGAGCGGCGAGCCCGCATGCCGCACCGCCCGCCGCAGCCTGCCTGCGGCGGGCGGCTGTTGCAAGTTCTCCGATGGTCCGGGGGGAGTGAGGGAGAGCTCCTGACTCTCAACTGGGTGGGGGCGGGAAGCTGTCCCCAGGGAGGTTCGAGCCATGAAGAGCTGCGTGTTGCTGGCCTGCGTGCCTGACACCGCCTCGATCATCAAGGTCGGTGCGGCAGGCAACCGCATCGACGAGGCCGGTATCAAGTGGATCATGTCGCCATACGACGAGTTTGCGCTGGAAGAGGCGGTGCGGATCAAGGAAGCCGGATCCGGCCACGTCACCGTGCTGTCGTACGGTCCCGACCGCGTCCAGGCGACGCTGCGCGACGGCCTGGCCAGGGGCGCCGACGCAGCGGTGCACGTCAGGGGCGGCGAGGCCACCTTCGGTGACGCCCTCGCGATCGCTCGCGTGTTGGCTGCTGCCGTGCGCGCGCTGGGCGGGTTCGACCTCGTGTGGGCCGGCATCAAGGGGGTCGGCAGCGACAACTCGCTGGTCGGCGCGATGGTCGCGGAGCTGCTGGACCTCCCCCACATCTCGGGGGTGCTCAAGGTCGAGCTCGGGGACGGCAAGGTCGTGGCGCAGCGCGAGGTCGAGGGCGCAACCGAGATCATCGAGGCGCCGCTGCCGTGCCTGCTCACGGCCCAGAAAGGGCTGAACGAGCCCCGGTACCCGTCGCTCAAGGGGATCATGGCGTCGAAGAAGGCGGCGATCCGCACGTTCTCGGTCGCCGATCTCGGGCTCGACGAGGCCGCCCTCGCCGGGGCGGGGTGCCGCTGGCGCGCGCTCGAGCTGCCGCCGGCCAGAAGCGGTGGCACCATCCTCGACGGCGAGGCGGATCCGGCCGCGGCGGCGCGCGAGCTGGCGAGGCTCTTGCGCGAGCAGGCTAAGGTCATCTAGGAGGCGAGCATGGCAGGGATCCTGTGTGTGATCGAGCAGCGTGACGGGGTGGTTCGCCGCGCCTCTCTGCAGGCCCTCTCGCAGGCGGCGCGCCTTTCGGCACCGGCCGGAGCCCCTGTGGTGGCGCTCCTGGTCGGGCATGGTGTGTCGGAGCTGGCGGCGGAGCTGGGTGCGTTCGGGGCGGCTCGCGTCCTGGTGGCGGACGAGCCGCGCTTCGCCCGCTACTCTCCGGAAGCGTTCGCGGTGGCCGCACAGGCCGCGGTGGCGGAGGTCCAGCCCCGGGCGGTGCTGATGTCGGCCACGACGCTGGGCCGGGATCTCGCAGGACGGCTGGCGGCCCGGCTCGGCGTCGGCTGCCTGGCCGACGTGGTCAAGGTGTGGCTGGACGGGGATGCGGTGGTGGCGGTGCGCCCGGTGTACTCGGGCAAGGCGCTGGCGACCGTGGACGGAGGCGCGTCCTCGCCGGTGGTGGTGACGCTCCGCCCCAATGTCTTCGCGGCCGAGCCGATGGCGGCTGCTGGCGCGGTGGAGACGCTTGCCGTGCCGGAGGTGCCGATCCGAGCCGTGGTCCGCGATGTCGTGGCCAGAGAGAGCGGCGAGCTCGACGTGGCGGAAGCCGACCTCATCGTGTCCGGCGGGCGCGGCATGAAGGCGCCGGAGAACCTGGCCCTGGTGCGCGAACTCGCCCACGCCTTGGGGGCCGCGGTGGGTGCCTCGCGCGCCGTCGTCGACGCGGGCTGGATCGACCACGCCCACCAGGTCGGGCAGACCGGCAAGGTGGTGTCGCCGACGCTCTACGTGGCGTGCGGGATCTCCGGCGCCATCCAGCACCTGGCCGGCATGTCGTCGTCCAAGATCATCGTCGCCATCAACAAGGATCGCGAGGCGCCGATCTTCAAGGCGGCGGACTACGGGATCGTCGGCGACGCGCTGCAGGTTCTGCCCGCGCTCACCGCCGAGGTGAGGCGCCTGAAGGCCGAAGGCTGAGCCCGGCGTGGGCGGGCGGTCACGCCGCCAGCGCGCCGCTCCGACGGGACACCACGGGCCCGCTCCCGCCGCGGCGGCACCCTCTCGCCCGACGGTGAAGGCTCCCCACGTGGCACCGTTCGTGGTGCTGCTGGCGGTCGTCGTGGTGTGGGTGACCGGGCACATGAACCCCGGCGTCGACACCTGGCTCGCGCTGGCGAGCGGCCGCTACATCCAGGACCACGGGCCGGCCCTCGTCGACCCGTTCAGCTTCGCCTCGCTGCCAGCTGGCGGGAGCTGGTGGCACCCTTCCGGCTGGGTCAACCAGAACTGGCTGTCTCACCTGGGCCTGGCCCGACTCGCCGGTGGGCTCGGGTTCGACGGTCTGGTGGCGCTGAAGCTCGTGCTGTACCTCGCCGTGGCGGGGCTGCTGGCGGCCGCCGCGAGGGTGCGGGGCGCCGACTGGTGGCTCGGCTGTCTCGCCGCGGCGGCGGCGCTGGCGTGCAGCCGGGACTGGCTCGAGCTCCGCCCGGCCGACGCCACGAACCTCATGGTGGCGCTCTTGCTGCTGGTCGTGACCGCGGCCTGCCACCGTCCGGCCTGGCTCTGGGCTGCCGTGCCCATTCTCGCCGCCTGGTGCAATCTGCACGGCGGCTTCGTGTTCGGGCTGGGGGTCCTGGGCCTTCTGGCCGCCTTCTCGGTGGGCGGGACAGTGTGGCCGAACCTTTCGGTGGGCGCGCTGCCACGGGGGCACGCCGTGGCCGTCGCGGCGGCCGCCTGGGTGGCCGCCGTGGCGGCGAGCCCGTACCGCCTCGCGAACCTCACCCACCCGCTCGAGGTGAGCGCCGGCGCCCATGCGGCACAGTGGAGGCAGGTGAGCGAGTGGCGCCCGCTGCTCGACGCCGCGGGGGTCGGGAGGCCGGGGCCATACCTCGCCCTGGTGGGCACCGGGGCCGTGCTGCTGGCGGTGTGGCTACCCGGGGCACTGAGGGAAGGCGCCGCGCGGCGCCCGGAAAGTGCGGGTGCAGCCCGCGGCGAGACCTGGTTCGACCTCGCGCTGATCTCGGTGGCCGTCGCCATGTCGCTGGCATCGAGGCGGTTCGTTCCACTGGCCGCTTTCGTCCTCGCCCCGGCGATGGCGCAGTGGGCCGCCGAGCTCGGACGCCGCTGGAGCCTCCCGTCCGGCGCGGCCGCCCGGCTTCGTCGTGCCGTCCCGGCCGTCGCATGGGCCGGCGCCCTCTTGGCCGGGTTGGCGGTAGGCCGGGGCGTGGCGCTCTTCTACCTCGCCCCGTGGCCGCCGGATGGTCGGTACGCCTCGGTCTTCCAGCGGCTCACCCACGGCTACCTGCGCCCGCACGGAGCGATGGAGTTCCTCGCCGCCAACGCCGTGAGGGGCCGCCTGCTGGCGCCGTGGGAAGAAGGCGGATTTGTGGCGGCGGTGCAACGCCCGGAGCGGCCGGGTGGCCGGATCCCGCTGCAGGTGCTCATCGACGGCCGGGCGCAGGAAGCTTTTCCCGCCTCGACGCTCCAGGCGTACCAGGAACTCATGGCCGCGGGGCCGGCGGGAGGCGCCTTGACCCGGCCCGGTGGAGCTTCCACCGCCGAGGCCGCAGCCGCGAGATCCTGGGTCGAGCAGCGTCTCGACGCGCTCGGGATCGGCCTCGTGCTGTTCACGCCGAGCAGCGCCGAAGGTCCGCTCGCGAGGGTGCTCTTCAACTCGCCGGCGTGGCACGTGGTCTACCTCGACGAGCACCACTCGCTGCTCGCGAGCCACGCACTCCAGGCCGAGCTGGTGGCGGCCGTGAACGCGGGCCGGACGGCGTACCCCGACGGTCAGTCGGCAGCCGTCACCCGTGCGTACCTCGGGCTCCGGAAAGGCAACGCCGAAGGCCTCGACCAGGCTTTCGGGCAGGCCAGAGCCGCCTGCGAGCCGGTGCCGTCGGCCCGGGCGGTCGGGCTTGCCGCCCAGGCGGCCGCGGCGTCGGGCCGGCACGCCGAGCTGCGCTCGTGGCTGCGGCAGCTCGCGGAGCGTGTGATGGCCGACTGGCCCGAACTCCGGCAGCACGACGGGTGCTACCGGCATCTCGCGGCAGCCCGGCAGGCGCTTGCATGGCTGCACGAGGACGCGATCCGCCGCGGGGACGGGCCGGTGGCGAGGTGGGCCGGGGAAGGGCTCGAGCGCACCGGTCGCGAGGAGGAAGCGCTGCGCCGACGGGTCGTGTGGTAGACGGGGTGCCCGCCCCCCGTCCATCCGGGATCCCGTGTCAACGCTGCGGAGGCAGGAGCGACTCGAGCGAGGAGAGGCTCGGCGGCACCGCAGCGGGCACCACGACCCGGCGCGCCGCGGCCGCGATGTCCTTCAGACCGGTGCCGGTGACCATGAGCACCACCCGCTCGTCGCGATCCACGAGCCCCTCGCCGAGTGCGGCCTCGAGCCCGGCCAGCGCCGCGGCCGCCGCCGGCTCGGCAAAGACGCCCGTGGAGCGCGCGAGCCGCCCGATGGCGTCGAGGATCGCCTCGTCGGAGACGAGCACGCCGCCGCCGCCGCTCGCCCGCACCTCCCTCAGCGCCATGAAAGCGTTGCGCGGTGCCGCCACGACGAGGGAGTCGGCGACGCTGCGCGCCCCCGGTTCGGGCGCGATGGCCGCCGCGCCGGCGCGGAGGGCGCGGGCCAGGGCGCCCGAGCCCTCGGGCTGGACGATGAGCAGGCGCGGCCGGCGGGGCACGAGCCCGGCCCGCTCGAGGTCGGCAAAACCCTTGGCGAGACCGGAGACGATCACACCGTCCCCTGCCGGCACCACCACGACGTCGGGGCCTCCGAGGCGGGGATCGGCCGCGATCTCGAGCGCCGCCGTCTTCTTGCCTTCGATCGTGAACGGGTTGTAGGCGGTGTTGCGGTTGTACCAGCCGAAGCGCTCGGAGGCCGCGAGCGAGAGCTCGAACGCCTGGTCGTAGTTGCCGTCGACGGGGACCAGGCGCGCCCCGTAGCTGGCCATTTGCACGAGCTTGGCCGGCGGCGCCGAAGCCGGCACGAGCACCACCGCGCGAAGGCCGGCGGCCGCCGCCAGGCAGGCCAGCGCCGTGGCGGCGTTGCCGGTGGAGGCGGCCACGATGGTGTCGTACCCGTACTCCAGCGCCTTGGCCACGACGAGCTGGCTGGCCCGGTCCTTAGTCGAGCCGGAGGGGTTGCGGGTGTCGTCCTTCACCCACAGACGCGGCATGCCGAACGTGCGGCGGAGAGCCGGCGTCTCGAGCAGCGGCGTGCCCCCCACCGACAGCAGCGGCAGCGTCCGGACCGAGCGCAGCGGCAGGAACGCGGCGAGCGCCTCGGGCTCGGACATGGAGCGGGCGGGCCAACGGTCCGGCAACTCGGCGAGGTCGACCTCCAGCACCCCGCGTGTCGGCCCCCCCGGCTCCTGGGCACGCGCGCACACTGGGCAGACGTACCGCACCTCGTGCTCGCCGTAGCGAGCCCGGCATTCGCTGCAGACCAGGGTGAAGCGGGCCATCGTTCCCAGGCTCGGGGTGCGGGAGGCGGGGTGCGGAGCCGCTCGGACTCCGGTGCCCGGACCCGAAGCCCCGGCCCTCCCTACATCGTCAGCGCCATCAGGGCCTTTTGCACGTGCAGCCGGTTTTCGGCCTCGTCGTAGACCACCGACTGCGGACCGTCGATGACCTCGTCGGTGACTTCGCGGCCGCGGTCGGCCGGCAGCGGGTGCATGTAGATGCAGCGCTTCTTCGCCAGCGCCATGTGCCTGGCCTCGCAGCGCCAGCCCGGGTACTTCTCGATCAGCGCCAGGCCCTCCGCCTTGTCGGTGGTGTGCATGAGCGGGCCCCATGACTTGGGGATCACGATGTCGGCGTCGCGGAACGCCGCCTCGAAGTCGTGCACGATCTCGAACCTGACCCCGGCCTCGGCGGCGTTGTGCCGCGCCTGTTCCTCGATGTCCGGCATGAGGCGGAACTCGGGGGGGTAGGCGAGCGTCACGTCGAGGCCGAAGCGCGGCATCATGAGGATGAGGCTTTGCGGCACCGAGAGCGGCCGGATGTAGTTGGGCGCCGAGGTCCACGCCACGCCGATCTTGAGCCCCCGCGTGTCGGCGCCGAACTTCTCGCGAATCGTCATGTAGTCGGCCAGGATCTGGCAGGGGTGGTAGACGTCGCACTGCATGTTGATCACCGGCACGCTCGCCCAGCGCGCGACGTCTCGCAAGTACGCATTGCCTTCCCGGAACGCGCAGTGCCGGATCGCGATGGCGTCGCCGTAGCGCGACAGCACCGACGCGGTGTCCTTGGCATTTTCCCCGTGGCTGATCTGCATCTTGTCGGGAGAGAGGAAGATCCCGTGGCCTCCGAGCTGCGTGATGCCGGTCTCGAAGGAGTTGCGGGTGCGGGTCGAGGAGTCGAAGAAGATCATGTACAGCGTCTTGTCAGCCAGCAGGCGCATCGGCCGGCCGGCCGCCTTGGCGACCTTGAGCTCGCGCGCCAGCTCGAAGACGGTCTCGAGCTCGTCGGTGGTCCACTCCTGGGTTGTGATGAAGTGCTTGCCCTTCAGTCTGGTCTGCATTGCGGTTCTCCTCATCGCGGCGAGGAGAGCGGGGGCGCTCGCCCCGCCTCCTCGCCCACTGCTCATGCTCTTGCCTCGTCCCGGACTGCCGGCCGCGCCCCCCGCACCCCTGTCTCCCGATTGAACGCCTCGATTTGCCGGTCCCACTCGGGGAGCTGTGCTTGCAGGTCGGTCCAGAACGATGGGCTCCACAGCGCCCCGAGCTCCTCGACGGTCCGCCCCTGCTGCTCGACCCACGTGAAGTACTTGAGGTTGTGCAGGGACTTGCGGTCGGGATGGGTGAGTTCCCGGAGGTGGTCGGTGGTGGCCCCCCACAGGTACCGCTCGCAGTCTCGCGCCGCGTCGAGCTCGCGGTAGGTCCCGCGCGTTGCAGTCATTTCTTCGAGTCGCGACAGGTACAGCGCCGAGGAGTCCGTGAAGCAGGTCATCACGATGTCGTGCTCGTCGAGTTCGAAGTGGCGGGCCAGCTTGATCGAGGCGAGGAGGTTGCACACCGAGGAAATGCCCAGCAGCGGCAGCTGCGCCACCACAGTCGGGTCGGCGCCGCTGGCGGCGAGCCAGGCCTGGCCGGCCGGCTCGCAGAACAGCCGGAACACGCGCATCGCCGCCTCGTCGTCGATGGCGGCCACGAGGTCCGAGTTGCGGGTGTTGTGGATCCACGGCACGTGTTTGTCGCCGATCCCCTCGATGCGGTGGCCGCCGAACCCGTTGCGCAGCAGGGTGGGACACTGCAGCGCCTCGGACACCCCGATGCGGCACCCGGGGAAGCGCTGTTTGAGGTAGTCTCCGGCCGCCAGTGTGCCGGCCGAGCCGGTGGCGGACACCCAGGCGGCGAGCCGATCGCCAGCGCGCGCCGCAGTTCCGAACGCCTCCTCGGCGGCCGGACCGGTCACGCCGTAGTGCCAGAGGTAGTTCCCCCACTCCTCGAACTGGTTGAAGATGACCACGTCGGGCTCGGCGCGCAGCCGCCAGCAGGCGTCGAAGATTTCCTTGACGTTTGACTCGCACCCCGGGGTGGCGATGATCTCGGCGCCGATCGACTCGAGCCAGCGGAAGCGCTCCTGGCTCATTTCCTCGGGCAGGATGGCCACCGCCTTGCACGCCAGCAGCGCGGAGTCGAAGGCGCCTCCCCGGCAGTAGTTGCCGGTGGAGGGCCAGACGGCGCGCTGGGCCGTCGGGTCGAACTCGCCGGTCACCAGGCGCGGCACCAGGCACCCGAACGCGGCCCCGACCTTGTGGGCGCCGGTCGGGAAGTGCGCACCCACGAGCCCGACGATGCGCGTCGGCACGCCGGTCACGCTCGAGGGCAGCTCCAGAGCGTTGACCGGCCCGTACCCGCCGGTGGCCGGGTCGTTGTGCCAGGTGATGCGGAACAGGTTGAGCGGGTCCACCGCCTGCATGTCGAGGCCGGCGAGCGCCTGCCGGATTTCGGCCGGCACCAGGCGCGGGTCGCGCTGCTGGGCCAGCGTCGGGATCAGGATCCCGCGCTCCCGGCAGCGCTCGATGGCGTGCTGTCGTCGAAGTTCGTGCGTGGACACGACAGTGCGTCCTTTCCCTCGCGGCGACGGGGCCGACCCTCGACGGCCGGGCTCTCCCGCCTCCTCGGTGAAGTCGACTCCCCGGGGGTGAATCGGCTTCGAAGCGTGTATCGTACCACCGCGAGGCCATCCTTGCTCGCCGCGGCAACGGGCGCCTTCGGACCCCGCCGCGAGGTCGGCGGGCGCATCGCCGGCCTCCGCCGGCCAAGCAGCGATCGGCCACCCACCGCAAGCCGCGGGTCTATACTCCGCGCGTGGACACACCATCGACGCTCTTCTCGCAACGTACCTTCGACGAGCTGGACCTGCCAGAGCCGGTGCGCGCCGGCCTGCGCGACGCCGGGTTTGCGCGCTGTACGCTCGTGCAAGCCGATGTGCTCCCGCTGGCGCTCGCCGGGCGCGACGTGGCGGCGCAGGCGCAGACCGGCACCGGCAAGACCGCCGCGTACCTCATCACGATCTTCACCCGCTTGCTCGCGGGCCCTCGCCCCGACCCCCCGCAGCCGCGCGCCCTTGTCGTGGCTCCGACGCGGGAGCTGGTAGTGCAGGTGGCGGCCGACGCCGAGCGGCTGGGGGCACACGTCGGCCTGCATATCGAGGCGGTGTTCGGCGGCATGGACTACCGCGCCCAGCGCGAGGAGCTGCGGGCAGGCGTGGACCTGCTGGTGGGCACCCCCGGTCGCCTCATCGACTACCTCGAACAGGGCATCACGTCCCTTCGCCACGTGCAGGTCTTCGTGGTCGACGAGGCGGACCGCATGTTCGACATGGGGTTCGTCGACGACCTGCGGCGGATCACGCGCCGCCTGCCGCCCCCCGGCCGCCGCCAGACGCTGTTCTTCACGGCCACGCTGTCGAACCGCGTGCTCTCGCTCGGGTACAGCGAGATGCGCAACCCGGCCGAGGTCGTGGTGAACCCCGAGGAGATCACGCCCGACCGCCTCGAGCAGCGCCTGTACCACGTCGGGAGCCGCGAGAAGTTCTCGCTCCTGCTCGGGTTGCTCGCCACCGAGGGCTGCTCGCGCACCATGCTGTTCGTCAACACCCGGGAGGAGGCGCGCCGTCTCGTCGAGCGGCTCGAGCGGCACGGCTACGTCGCCCGCGGCCTCACCGGCTCGGTGATCCAGCGCAGCCGGCTGCGCGTGCTGCAGGACTTCAAGGAGGGCAAGCTGCCGCTGCTGGTGGCCACCGACGTCGCGTCCCGCGGCCTGCACATCGAAGGGGTGACTCACGTCATCAACTACGACTTGCCGTTCGATCCGGAGGACTACGTGCACCGGGTCGGCCGCACCGCCCGGGTCGGCCGCGAGGGCAAGGCGATCTCCCTCGCGTGCGACAACTTCGTGTACTCCCTGCCGGCGATCGAGAAGCTGCTGGGGTTCCAGATCCCGGTCGCGCACCCCGACGACTCGCTGTTCTTGCCGGTGAAGTCTCGCCCGCGCCCGGACGAGCTTCGCCGCGGGCGCCGCCGGGAGCGCCGTGCCGCCGAGGAGACGGCCGGCCCCACCGAGGCGGCGCCGGCCCCCGCAGAGCCCGCGCCGCCGGCCGCGGCCGCCCCCGCTCCTGGCGCAGCGGGCAGCGAGGCAGCGCCATCCCGGAAGCGCCGTCGCCGCCGTCGCCGCCACCGGTCGTCCGAGCAGGCCGGGACGCCGCCAGCCCCTGCCGAGCCAGCGCCTCCTGGCGCCTGAACGTGCCGCGTGCTGGCGGGCGGAGCCCGGGCCGGGTGGTAAAATGCGCCGCTTCGGCCCGGGCCGCGAGCCGGACGGAGGGATCGTGGAGGCAGGTGAGCTGCTGCGCGCCAATCGGCGCGCCAAGCTGGAAGCTCTTCGGCAGCGTGGGATCGACCCGTACCCGGCGCGGTTCCACGTCGACGGGAGGGTGAGCGAGCTGGTCGCGCGCCACGCCGGGCTGGACGGCCCGGCGCTGGAGGCCACACCGGTCCGGGTGCGGACCGGCGGCCGCGTCACCGCGGTGCGGGGCCACGGCAAGGCGGCGTTTCTCGACCTCGCTGACGGCGACGGCAGGATTCAGGTTCACCTCCGGCGCGACGTCGTCGGCGAGGAGGCGTTCGCTCTGCTCGAGACCCTCGACCTGGGCGACTTCTGGGGAGTCGAAGGCGAGCTTTTCCGCACCCGCACCGGTGAGCTGACGGTGAGGGCCGAGCGCGTCACCGTGCTGGCCAAGGCGCTGGCGCCGTGGCCCGAGAAGTGGCACGGGCTGCAGGATCGGGAGCAGAGGGCCCGCCAGCGCTACCTGGACCTCGCCACCAATCCCCAGTCGAGGCGGGTGTTCATGGCTCGCGCGGCGGCCGTGCGGGAGATCCGCAGCTTCCTCGAGGCGCGAGGGTTCGTCGAGGTCGAGACCCCGATGATGCAGCCGATTCCCGGCGGCGCCACGGCCCGGCCGTTCGTCACCCACCACAACGCGCTGGACCTCGACCTCTACCTTCGCATCGCCCCCGAGCTGTACCTCAAGCGGCTCGTGGTGGGCGGGTTCGAGCGGGTGTTCGAGATCAACCGCAACTTCCGCAACGAGGGGATCTCCACCCAGCACAACCCCGAGTTCACGATGCTGGAGTTCTACTGGGCGTACGCCGACTTTTCCGACCTCATGGAACTCACGGAGGAGATGCTCTGCCAGGTCGCGACCCGGGTCGCCGGCACCCAGGTCCTGCCCTGGGGGGAGCAGCGCATCAGCCTAGTCAGGCCGTGGCGCCGGCTCGCCATGCGCGAGGCCGTTCTGGCGTACTCGGATCTGCGGCCCGAGGACCTCGGCGAGCGGGCGGCGCTCGAGGCCTCGGCGCGCCGTTTTGGCATCCCCGACGTCGAGCGGCTGCCGTCGGGCAAGCTCCTCGCCGAGCTGTTCGAGGCCACGGCGGAGCGCGAACTCGTGGACCCCACGTTCATCACCGGCTTTCCGGCTGACATCTCGCCGCTCGCCAAGCGCGCCCCGGAAGACCCCTCGCTCACCGAGCGCTTCGAGCTGTATGTCGGCGGCATGGAGCTGGCCAACGCGTTCTCGGAGCTCAACGACCCCGACGACCAGCGGCGGCGCTTCGAGGAGCAGGCGCGCGCCACGGGCGGCACGGTGGACGAGGACTACCTCGCGGCGCTCGAGCACGGCATGCCGCCCACGGCCGGGGAAGGCATCGGCATCGACCGCCTGGTCATGCTCCTGACCGGCTCGCGGTCGATTCGCGACGTCATCCTGTTCCCGCTTTTGCGCCCGAAAGACGCGTGAGGGTGCGGGTCCTCCTCCTGCTCGCAGGCCGCTACCTCGGGGGGTTGCGCCGCCGCACCCACGTCGCGGCCGTGAGCGGCATCTCGTTCGGCGGCATGGCGCTGGGGGCGGCGGCGCTGGTGCTGACGCTGGCGCTGCTCGAGGGGTTCCAGCACACCATTCGCGCCCAGCTCGCCCAGCGCGGCGTGCACGCCGTGCTGCGGCCGCGCGCCGGGGCCACCTTGCCCGGCGGCGACTGGCTGGCCCGCCTGCGGGCCCGCCACCCCGAACTCGAGCTGCGGGCCATCGCGGGCGGCTCGGTGTGGTGCACGGTGCCCGGCGAGGCGACGCCGGCCGAGCTGGAGGTCGTCGACTCCCTCTCGCGCGTCGAGATCAATCGCGTGCTGGCGGCGCGCCTCGGGGTCGGCGCCGGAAGCTGGATGGCCATCGCCAGCCCCCGCCTCGTGCTCACGCCACTGGGCCCGCTGCCGTTGCGCAGCCGGGTGGAGGTGGAGCGGGTGACGGCGCTGCGCCCGGGCGAGGATCGGGCGATCGTCAGGGTCGGGCCGCAGCTCGGCCAGGCGTTGCTGGGAGCTGCCGGCCCGCGGGTGGTGGAGGTGCGGTCGCCGGATCCCGGGCGCGCGTGGGATGTGGCATCGCATGTGCAAGCGAGTGTCCCCGATGGTGTCGAGGTGGTGTCGTTCCGTGACCTCAACCGCCCGCTCCTCGCCGCCCTCGCGCTGGAGCGCGTGATGATCGGCTTCGGAGTCGCTCTCATCATGGCGGTCGCGGCGCTCAACCTGCTGTGCAACCTCGCGTTGCTGGCGGCTGAGAAACGTCTGGACGGAGCCTTGCTGCAGGCCATGGGGCTGGAGGCGGCCCGCGTGCGCTGGCTGTACGTGCTCATCGGCCTGGTGGTCGGCGCCGCCGGCGGCCTCGCGGGCACGGCGGCCGGTGCCGCCGCCGCCTGGCTTCTGGACGCCACGCGGGCGTTGCCGCTGCCCGCCGGGGTGTTCATCGTTTCCCACGTGCCTTTCCGTGTCACGCCGGGAGCGGCGGCCGTGGTGGTGGGAGTCTCGCTGGCGGCGGCCGTCGCGGCCTCGCTCCCCCCGGCACTGGCCGCGGCACGGGGCGACGTCGTGGAAGGGCTTCGCTATGAGTGAACGCGCCGTCCCCCCGGGGGTCCCCGCGGTGCGGGTCGAGGGCGTCCGCAAGGGCTACGGCAGCAACGACCGCCGGGTGGAGGTGCTGCGCGGCGTGAGCCTCGAGCTCGAGCAGGGGGAGATGCTGGCGCTCGTCGGTCCCTCAGGGGTCGGGAAGAGCACCTTCCTGCACCTGCTGGGCCTGCTCGACCAGCCCGAGGCGGGCCGCATCGAGCTGTTCGGTCACGACACCGGCGCCATGACGTCCGGACAGCGTGCGAGCTGGCGCAACCGGCGCATCGGTTTCGTCTTCCAGTTTCATGGTCTGCTCGCCGAGTTCACGTTGACTGAGAACGTGGCGATGCCGCTGCTGATCGGCGGCGCCGGCCGGCGCGAGGCGGCGGTGCGAGCCGGCGAGCTGCTCGCTGCGGTGGGACTCGAGCACCGCCGGGAGCACTTCCCGGACCAGCTTTCGGGCGGCGAGCAGCAGCGGGGCGCCATCGCCAGGGCGCTGGTCGCGGACCCGTGGCTGCTGCTGGCCGACGAGCCGACCGGAAACCTCGACGCCGCGACCGCCGAGTCGGTCTTCGAGCTGCTCCGTAACCTCCATTTGGACCGTGGTTTGAGCAGTGTTATCGTGACTCACAATGCGAGGCTCGCGGCGCGTTGCGACCGCACCTTGCGGCTGTCGGGGGACGGTCTGGAGGCGGCATGAGACTCCGGAGGGGCACGACGATGGGAGGAGATGTGAAGGCGCGGATGCTCCTGGCTGGGGTGGTGCTGCTCGCCGGCGTCGTGCCGCTGGGCGCACAGGGCGACGGGGCCGAGGTGGTCGCCGTCGAGGTGATCGGCGGCGTGAGCCTCAACGCCGACACGATCGAGTACTACCTCGGGCTCGGTGAGGGCGACCCTTACGACCCCGAACTGGTGGCGAAAGGGTTTCGCAAGCTCTGGGACGCCGGCCTCGTCGAGGACCTGCGGATCGAGGCGGAAACCGTGGAGCCCGGAAAGATCAAGCTCGTGGTCACGCTGCGCGAGCGGCCGCGGGTCACCGAGTGGGCGTTCGTGGGCAACAAGAAGCTGTCGACCACCTCGATCAAGGAAAAGCTCGACACGGCCGGGATCGTGATCAAGCGCAACGTACCGCTCAGCACTTCCGAGGTCCAGCGCCTTCGCCAGGCGATCGCGGAGGTGTACGCCAAGGACGGATACGCGAGCGCGATCATCGACCCGATCGTGAGCGACACCGGTCCCAACCAGAAGAAGGTCACCTTCAAGATCGACGAGGGCGCGAAGGTCAGGATCGGCAGGATCGACTTCGAGGGGTCGAAGGTCTTCGCGGGCTGGCGACTCCGGCACGCCATGAAGAAGCTCAAGCGCCGCTCCCTCCTCCACCCCTTCGGCAAGAAGCTGATCTGGAACCGCGAGGCGTGGGGCGAGGACGCGGAAAACCTCAAGAAGCTCTACATGAACCACGGCTACAAGGACATCATCGTGGGCGAGCCGCGTGTCGATCTTCAGGCCCGCAACCCGGCCGGCCGGACGCAAAAGGAAAAGAAGTTCAGGATGCTCGTCACCATCCCCCTGCAGGAGGGGCGCCGGTTCCGGATGGGAACGTTGTCGCTCGAGGGCCTGACGGTCTTCAAGCCCGAGCCGCTCCGCAAGCTCTACGAGGTCAGGCCGGGGAAGACATACAACCACGGCAAGATCGAGGCAGGCAACGAGGCGGTGCGCAACCTGTACCACTCACAGGGGTACATCTACGCCTACACCTCGCAGCAGCTCGATGCCCGCCCCGACGGGTCGGACGTCGTGGACGTCGTGGTGAGCGTCTTCGAAGGAGACCGCTTCCGTCTCGGCCGGCTCGAGTTTTCCGGCAACACCAAGACCCAGGACAAGGTGCTCCGGCGCGAGTTTCGCCTCTTCGAGGGCGACTGGATGGACATGGGGACGTTCCGGCGTTCCATCTTCAAGGTCAACCAGCTCGGGTACTTCAAGCTCAAGGAGGACCCCGTCGAGTTCAAGTTCGATGAGGCGAACAAGCTCGTGAACGTGACCGTCAAAGGCCAGGAGGTGGGCCGCACCGACATCCAGTTCGGCGCCGGCTACTCCGAGCTCGACGGACTTTTCGGGCAGTTCATGTTCTCGACCCGGAACTTCATGGGCCGCGGCGAGACGCTGTCCGCCTCGGCGTCGTTCGGCAAGCGAGCCGACCAGTACTCGATCGGCTTCTCGGAGCCGTACTTCCTCGACCGGCGAATGGTGGTCGGCGCGTCGATTTACAAGCAGAGCTACAAGATCGACGAGACGTACTCGGCGTTCCAGCAGTACTATCGGAACGCCAAGGGCCTGTCACTGGTGTGGGGGGTGGGCGTGGCGGACTTCGGCCAGCTCACTTTTGCCTACGGCTGGGAGGACGTCAACGCGCGCTACACCGACGTGCGAGGGTTCAACGCCGGGGAAGGCCCCGACATCCCTCACCGCCCGCCGATCACCCCGCCGTACAAGGACATGCCGACGCCCGAGCTGTTCTTCCAGGAGTACCGGGGCATCACCTCGTCGCTCACCCCGTCGTACGGCTCGGACGCGCGGGACGACCCGTTCGACCCCAACTCCGGCGTGTCGTTCTTCGGGCGCCTGCGGTACGCCGGCGGTCCCCTCGGGGGCGACTTCTACTACGTCCGGCCGGAAGTGGGGTACTCGGTGTTCGTGCCGCTCCGCCGCCGCTACGTGGCGGCGCTCAACTTCGAGGCCGGGTACATCCGACCGTTCGGCGGCAGGCAAATCCCCATTTACGACCGTTACCGGCTGGGCGGCGAGCGCTCCCTGCGCGGCTTCGCGTTCCTGTCGGTGCTGCCGCGCAAGGAGAACGGCGAGTACTTCCGCGACGAGAACGGCATCGCACTCGGCGGGGACCGCTACGTCCAACTCAACCTCGAGTACCAGATCAAGCTCGGGGGCCCGCTGAAGTTCATCCTGTTCTTCGATGCCGGCAACACCTGGGTGGCCGAGCAGGGCTGGGACTTCGGCCACCTCCGCTATGGCACCGGGGCCGAGTTGCGGGTGTTCCTGCCGGTGTTCCAGGCGCCCTTGCGGTTCATTTACGGGATCAACTTGGATCCGTTCAAGGACGAGAAGAAGAGCGACTTCACATTCTCCATCGGCACCACGTTCTGACCCGCGCCCGCCGAGTGCCTGCCGCCGGTCCCGGGCGGCGTGCCCCGCCTGGGCCTGGGGTAAGATCGCGACATGGCGGCGCCGCTCGCGCGACGCCGCAGGGACGATCCATGAGCCTCCGAGTCGTGGTCCCCAACGTGCTGACGATGGCCAACATTTCGGTCGGCTTCCTGGCCGTCCTGGCAGCTGGCCACGACCGCTTCACGCTGGCCGTTTGGCTGATCGTCGCGGCCATCCTGCTCGACATGTTCGACGGCCGGGTGGCGCGCTGGCTGGGCGCCACGAGCGCGTTCGGGCAGCAGCTCGACAGCTTCTCGGACGCCGTCAGCTCCGGGGTGGCGCCGGCATACCTCGTGCACCGCGCCGCCCTCGCTCCGCTCGGCTGGGTCGGGGCGGCGGTGAGCCTCGCCTACCTGCTGGCCGGTGTGGGGCGCCTCACGCGTTTCAACCTCACCTCGGACGTGCACACCAAGGCGCGCACCACCGTGGGGGTGCCGATTCCGGTGGCCGCCGGCTACATGCTGGCCCTTGCGGTCATGCGGGACCGCATGTCGCCGTCCGCCACGGCAGCGGTGGTCCTCGTCCTCGCCGGGCTCATGATTTCCCGCCTGCACCTGCCGGAGCTGCGCGGCAACGATGTGGTCGGGCTCTTTATGGCGGTCGGCATCGGCACCTACTTCTGGGTGCTGCTGCGCCCCGGCTGGCTGCCGGTGGGGATCTGGAACGGCTGGAACGTCGTGATCCTGGCGACGGCGGCCTGGCTCGAGCGCCGTCAGCCGGCGAGCGGCGCCGATTCCTCCATGCCGTAGGACGGTCCCGGGTCGCTCCACGGGACCACCCGGTTGCGGCCTTCCCGCTTCGCGGCGTACAACGCCGCATCGGCCGCCTCGAGCAGGCTTTCCTTCGCCACGCCCTCACCCGGCATGGCCGAGGCGACGCCGAAGCTGGCCGTCACCACGGAAGCCACCGGGCTCGCCGGGTGGGGAACGGCCAGACGCTCGACCGCCAGCCGCATGACTTCCGCCACGGTCGCAGCGCCGGCGGTGTCGGTCCCAGGCAGCAGGACGGCCAGCTCCTCACCGCCCCAGCGGGCCACGAGATCCGAGGTGCGGCGGGCCACCGCCAGCATGGCCTCGGCCACCCGGCGCAGGCACTCGTCGCCGGCCAGATGGCCGCAGGTGTCGTTGAACGACTTGAAATGGTCGAGATCGGCCATCACGACGGCAAGCACCGTCCGAGAGCGGACCGCCCGGCGCCACTCGCTGTCGAGACGCTCGTTGAAGGCGCGCCGGTTGGCGAGCCCGGTGAGAGGGTCGGTGGCGGACAGCGCCTCGAGCCAGCGTTGCCGGTCGATACGTTCCGTGATGTCGCGCAGGATGTAGCAGCTCACCGCACGGCCCTGCAAGTGGAAAGAGCCGGCGGCCACCTCGGCCGGGAAGAGCTGGCCGTCACTGCGGCGGCACCACAGCTCGGGGAAGGTGGCGCCCCCGGCCGGGAGAGCCGGCGGCGCCCCTGCCGCCCAGACCTCGGCCGAGCTGCGAACGGCGACCTCGTCCTCCGACCACCCGAACAACCGCAGGAACGCCTCGTTGACCTCGACGAACCGCCCGGCCGCCTCGTCGACAAGAGCGGCAGCGTCGAGCTGGCGAGAAAACAGCAGGCGATACTTTTCCTCGCTCTCGGCCAGCGCCGCCTCCACTGCCTTGCGGGCCGTGATGTCCTCCTTGACCGCGACGTAGTGGGTGATCGTGCCGGTGGAGTCGACGACCGGCGAAATGGACGCGAACTCCCAGTAGACCGTGCCGTCCTTGCGGCGGTTGTGAAACTCGCCGCGCCATTCACCCCCGCTGGAAATCGTCTGCCACATCTGCTCGAACGCCGCCGGCGTCACTTCGCCCGACTTCAGCAAGCGAGGGTTGCGCCCCTGCACCTCCTCGGCTTTGTAGCCGGTCATTTCGGTGAACTTCGGGTTGACGTACGTGATGCAGCCGCTCGCGTCGGTGATGACGACCGCCGAAGAGGAGGCCTCGACGGCGCGGGAGAGCTGGCGCAACTGTTCCTCGGTCTCGTGTCGGCTCGACAGGTCCGTGACCACGGCCAGGATTCCGGCCAGCTCGCCACCCACGACGAGAGGCCGGCTGGAAGAGCGCACGCGCCGGACGCGCCCGTCGCGCCCCACGAGGCGCAGCTCGGCCACTTCCGGCGAGCCGGCCAGCGCACGGGCGAACGCCGCCTCGGCCAGATCCCGATCGCCAGGGTGAATCCAGAGGGAAAAGTGGCGGTGCACGAGCTCGGGCGGCTGCAGCCCGACGAGGCGAGCGGCCGCATGGCTCGCGAACTCGACGGTGCCGTCGGGGGCGAGGCTCACCACCCCGTCCTCGACGTTTTCGATGAGCGCCTTGTAGCTCGCCTGACTGGCGGCGAGCTCCCCCTCGCTGCGCAGCCGCCGGGCCCGGGTCACGGCGGCGAGGAGCACGACGAGCGCGGCGAGCAGGGCCACGGTGGCGCGCCGGCCGGCCTCGTGCGGGCTGGCTGGCAGCAGTTGCTCGGAAAAAGGTCCGAACCCCGGGGACCGACTCGCGAGCATAGCGTCTCCGAACCACGCGAGCGCGCCGACCGCCAGCCCGCCGGCGAGAGCGAGCGGGAGTACTCGGGAGCGAGGTACAAGGTCTCTGCGGGCCCCAGGCACACGAACTCCGTGACAAAGAAGAAACCGCTCGCCTCCGCGCCGCCATTCCTGGGCCCCCGGGGAGGTGCCGGTAGGTGAGGCGATTCGGCTATACTCCGGGCCATGATGGAAGGCGCCGGTGCGGTCGTCACTGCTGTCTACGGCCCACTCGTCCGGGTGCAGATGGGCGACACCGCGCTGATGGTGCCGTTCCGGCGCCGGCTGCGGTGGCACGGGAATCCCGAGGACCCGCGGCTGATCGTCGGCGACCGGGTGGTGCTCGAGGGCACTTCCCCGGCCGTGACGATCGCCGAGGTGCTGCCGCGGCGCACGGTCCTGACCCGGCGCTCGCCGGGTGAGCGACGGGCGCGCGTGGTGGCCGCCAACGTCGACCAGGCAGTGATCGTCCTCGCCGCCGCCGGCCCCGACCCCAACCCCCGCCTGCTGGATCGCTTTCTGGTCGCCTGCCACCACGCCCGAATCGAGCCGCTCGTCTGCATCAACAAGGTGGACAAGGGCACCGACCTCGTGGACGAGTGGCTGGCCGACTACACGGCAGCAGGGTATCAGGTGCTGCTCGTCTCGGCCCGCACGGCGCGCGGCATGGGCTGCATCAAGCGCGCGGTGAGCGGCCGGACGACGCTCTTTTGCGGTCCTTCGGGGGTCGGCAAGTCGGCTCTTCTGAACGCGATTCATCCCGGCTACAGGCTGCGCGAGGGGTCCATTTCCGAGGCCACGGGAAAGGGCCGGCACACCACCAGCACGGCACAGCTCTTCGCCTTGCCGGGCGGCGGTTTCGTCGTCGACACCCCGGGGGTGCGGGAGTTCGGGTTCTGGGATCTCGCTCTTGCCGAGCTGCGCCAGTGCTTCCCCGACCTCGCCCGGCATGCGGCGGACTGCGCCCACGGGGACTGCGCTCACGTCGCCGAGGCCGACTGCGGCGTGGTAGCGGCGGTCGAGCGGGGGGAACTCTCGGCCCGGAGGCTCGCCTCGTACCAGGCGATTCGCAGAGAACTCGAAGAACTCGGCTGACCAGCCGTCCGGCGCGCGTCTGGAGGGCCTTCAGGGCGCCACCGACAGGCCGTCGCTGAAGCGCTGCGCCGTCTCGCCGGGTCGCCAGCGCCACAACCCCAGTTCGGTCGCGACGACGAGAGAGCCGTCGGCGGCAGCATGCAGGGCCCAGACCGCGGCTGGCGCGGCGGTCAGGTGCTCCCGCCCGCCGGTGCCGAGATCGACGCGCACCAGCGCCGGCCCGGACGCGGTGGCCTCGGCGGCGTAGAGCCGGCCGCCCCGCGCCGAGAGGGCAGTGATGGCCGGGCCCGCCAGCACCTCGCTCCGGCCTTCTCCCGACGGCGAGAACAGGCCGATGTGCGTGCCGCTGGCAACAGCCACGACCTCGCGATCGACCCACGCCATGCCGGCGTGGCCGGCGACCGGGATGCGCACACCCCCTCCGGCCTCGGTGCCAATCCACACCTCCGCCTCCGGCCAGCGGGCAGCCGCCAGGCATGTGCCGCCAGGGCTCGCGGCGAGCCGACGATAGCTGCCCGGCGTGACGATGGCAGGGGGGGACCGCCCATCGAGCGGGACCCTCCAGACGCCCTGCGGGTCGAGGAAGCACACCTGGGCGCCGTCCCCGCACAGGGCCGGAGCCAGCACCCAGCGCGGCCAGATCACGACGGGGTGCTGGCTGCCGTCCCCGGCCACCCAGTCGATCTGGAAGCGCCGGCCGGGCAGGGGGCGGGAGAGAAGGAAACCGCCGCTTGCCTCCTCGTCGCGGCAGCCGGTGGGCGCCCGGGAAGGGAGCGGCCTGGCACGCAGCCACTCGCACAGCCCGGGCCTGCCCGCGGCGCGGGCGCGCGCCGCCAGCACGAGGATCTCGCCCGGCGAGAAGTCGCCCTCTGGAAGGGGATCCAGCCGCCCGGCGGCGACGAGACGCTCGCGCGCCGCGGCCCGCACGGCGGCGAGTTCGCCCGGCGGGGGGGCAGAAGGCAGGCCGGCGCGAGCCGGGTCCGCGAGCGCGCGGCGGAGCAGGCGCGGCATCTTCGGGCACGCCTTGCCCTCGTAGCGCGACCAGGCCTCGAGCAGCGCCGGCGGATCGGCGACCAGGGCGGCCGGCGAGCCGAGGCACTCGAGCAGGGCGGCTGCCGCCTGAGACACGGCCGGAGTGGAACCGCGCGGCCGCCCGGCGCTTTCCAGCAGCGCCCGACGGCTCACCCACGGCACGTCCCTGGCCAAAGCCTGGGCGATGAAACCCTCGAGCGCGGCGCGCGCGGTCGACGTCTCCAGCCAGGCGCTGACCGGGCGCAGGCCTTCCGGCAGCGAGGCGAGAGCCAGCGCGCCCCGGCGGCCGAGCGCCTCGGCGAGCGCCAGCAGGGGCTCGCCGATCCCCTCGACCGGCGCCGCAGGGGAGAAAGTGCTCGCCACCAGGGCCTCGGCGGCCACGCCGATGATTTCTTCGAGGTCGGCGCTGCCGTCAGCGGGCACCACGACCAGCGCCACGCCGCCGTGGGCCACGCCCTGCACGCCCCGCCGCTCGGCGGCTGCGAGGAACACCGCGAGCGGCGTCTCGGGACTCTCCGGCAGCAGCCCCTGCAGCCGGGAGACGAGGCGGCGGGCCAGTGTCTCGGGGTCGATGCCAGCCGGCATCGCCGTCCGCTCCCCGAGACCGCCGGGCAAGGAAAGCAGCGCGGCGGCCAGCTCCGGCTGGCGCTGGAACGAGGCGGGGAAAGGCTGATCCGGCAGGGCCGCGACCTCGATCGGGGGCGGCGCCGGGGCGCCGGAGGCCGGGAAAACGACGGCCGGGACGGTCACGGCTGAGACCGGGAATGCAAAGGATGCGATGAGAGCTTGACAAACGCGCAACATGGTCCGAATAATAACGTCAGAATCGAACTCTAGAGGAGGACGAGGAATGAACAAGTCAGAGTTGGCCGTGAAGTTGGCGAAAAAGGTCGGCCTCACCCAGGTGAAGGCGGCCGAGGTCGTGGACGCGATCTTCAATGCCCACAAGGGGATCGTGGCCGCGGTCCTGAAGGAAGGCAAGAAGGTGACGATCCCCGGGTTCGGCACCTTCGCGACCCGGAAGCGGGCTGCCCGGCAGGGCCGCAACCCCGCGACCGGCAAGGCCATCACCATCAAGGCCAGGCAGTACGCGTCGTTCAAGGCGGGGAAGACGCTCAAGGAGAAGCTGGCCAAGTAGGCTGGCCCCAGAGAAGGAGACAGCATGAACAAGACCGAGCTGATCACGAAGCTTGCCAAGAAGACCGAGCTGACGCACGCAAAGGCGGCCGAGGCGGTGGATGCCATCTTCAACGCCGTCGGCGGGCTCATTGCCGAGGAGCTCGGCAAGGGCCACAAGGTGATGCTGCCGGGGTTCGGCAGCTTCTCCGTGCGCAAGCGGGCGTCGCGCCAGGGCCGCAACCCGGCGACGGGCAAGGCGATCAAGATCCCGGCCCGCAAGTACCCGGCGTTCAAGGTCGGCAAGACGCTGCGCGAGAAGGTCGCGAAGTAGGCTCGCGCTGTCGGGCATCGGAGGCGGAGCACCCGGCGATGGGGCTCCGCTTTTTCTCGAACCGGGCCGCTGCTGGTGACGTGGCTCACCGGCGAGCCCATTGACAACTCGCACGCGCTCTGATCCCGCACGCGGCAGTTTTTCTGGCCGCGTGCCCGCGCGGCCGCTGGCTCCCGACGTTCCGCACCGCAGTCCGGCCGCTGACGGTCAACCTTCTCGCCTGCAACACTTGCACAAGATATTGGGGTAGGAGCTTCACGCCACCCCAATATCTTGCGGTCACCCTCTTGACATCCCTCGGCGGGCGCTCTAGAGTCGTCGGGAAAGTTCAAGTTGTACTTGAACTCCTGGCCGGAGGAGCCGCGATGTCTGCTGAGCCGACGTCCCTAGCCGCTGTTACCGTCCCTCGATCGAAAGTCGGGGGCCTTCGCCTCGAGCGCCTGCTGTCCGACCCTGTGCGCCACCCGTTCGAACTCGTTCGGTGGGAACGGCGCACGGCCCGGATCACCGGGAGCGACGGCTCGGTCGTGTTCGAGCAGGCCGACGTCGAGGTACCCGAGAGCTGGTCGCAGACCGCCACCAACATCGTGGCCCAGAAGTACTTCCATGGCCGGGTCGGGACGCCCGAGCGGGAAAGCTCGGTGCGCGACCTGGTGGCGCGCGTGGTCGAGACACTCGGCCGGTGGGGCCGCGAGGGCGGGTACTTCGCCGACGAGGAGTCGGCGCTGGTGTTCGAGTGGGAGCTCGCGCACCTGCTGGTCAACCAGATGGCGTCGTTCAACTCGCCGGTGTGGTTCAACGTCGGGATCGAGCCGCGGCCGCAGTGCTCGGCCTGCTTCATCAACTCGGTCCAGGACTCGATGGAGTCGATCCTGGAACTCGCCAAGACCGAGGGGATGCTTTTCAAGTTCGGGTCGGGGACGGGCTCGAACCTGTCTTCGCTGCGCTCCTCGAAGGAACCGCTGGCCGGTGGCGGGACGGCCTCGGGTCCGGTCTCGTTCATGCGCGGGTTCGACTCCTTTGCCGGGGTGATCAAGTCCGGCGGCAAGACCCGTCGTGCTGCAAAGATGGTCATCCTCAACGTCGACCATCCGGACATTGTGCAGTTCATCACGTGCAAGGCGGAGGAAGAGAAGAAAGCCCATGTCCTCATCGCCGCCGGCTACCCGGCCTCGTTCGACCAGGAGGGCGGCGCCTACGAGTCGATCCAGTACCAGAACGCCAACCACTCGGTCCGGGTGACCGACGAGTTCATGCGAGCGGTCGAGGACGACGGCTGGTGGGAAACCCGGACGGTGCGCGGCCGAGAGGTGGCGGGGCGCTACCGGGCGCGCGAGATCATGCGCATGATGGCTGAGTCGACGTGGGTCTGCGGTGACCCTGGCATCCAGTACGACACCACGATCAACCGCTGGCACACCTGCAAGATCTCCGGGCGGATCAACGCCTCCAACCCCTGCTCGGAGTACATGTTCCTCGACGACTCGGCGTGCAACCTGGCATCGCTCAATCTCATGCGGTTCATGGGGGAGGACGGTGCGTTTCTCTGCCGGGAGCTGCGCCACGCCGTCGACATCATGATCCTGGCCCAGGAGATCATCGTCGACTTCTCGCACTACCCGACGGCCAAGATCGCCGCCAACTCCCACGATTTCCGGCCTCTCGGGCTGGGGTACGCGAATCTCGGCGCGCTGCTGATGACCGAAGGGCTGCCGTACGACTCGGCCGAGGGCCGCGCCTTCGCCGCGGCCGTCACGGCTCTCATGGGCGGCGAGGCGTACCTGCAGTCGGCACGGATTGCCGAGGCCATGGGGCCGTTCCCGGGGTATGCCGCAAACCGCGAGCCAATGCTCGAGGTGATCGAGATGCACCGCAACGCCGCGCACCGCCTCCCGACGCGCGGGGTGCCCGCAGAGCTGCGGCGGCAGGCGACCGCGGCCTGGGACGAGGCTCTCGAGCTCGGCAAGGCGGCCGGGTACCGCAACGCGCAGGTCACGGTCCTGGCCCCCACCGGCACCATCGGCTTCATGATGGACTGCGACACGACCGGCATCGAACCGGATCTCGCGCTCCTCAAGGTCAAGCGCCTGGTTGGCGGAGGCACGCTCAGGATCGTCAACCAGAGCGTCACCGACGCGCTCACGAGACTCGGCTACGACGAGGCAACCCGCACGGCCATCCTCAAACACCTCAACGACACCGGCACGATCGAGGGCGCCCCCGGCCTGCAGGAAGCCCACTTGCCGGTCTTCGACTGTGCCTTCAAGCCGGTGAACGGCAGCCGTTTCATCTCGCCGGCCGGCCACTTGCGGATGATGGCCGCGGTGCAGCCGTTCCTCTCGGGCGCGATTTCCAAGACCGTCAACGTCCCCGAGGACACGACGCCGGACGAGATCGCCAGGCTGTACATCGAGGGCTGGAAGCTGGGGCTCAAGGCGGTGGCGGTTTACCGGGACAACTGCAAGGGCTCGCAGCCGCTCGCGGCGGCCGGCACCATGCCGGTACAGAGCGAGATCCAGCCCGTCCGGCGCAAGCTCCCCGACGAGCGGGTGGCGATGACGCACAAGTTCTCGGTCGAGGGCCAGGAAGGCTACGTCACGGTCGGCCTGTACGAGGACGGCAAGCCCGGCGAGCTGTTTATCACGATGGCGAAGGAGGGCTCGACGCTCTCCGGCGTGATGGACGCGTTCGCCACCGCCATTTCCCTCACCTTGCAGTACGGCGTGCCGCTCGAGTTCCTGGTCAACAAGTTCTCGCACGTCCGCTTCGAGCCCGCCGGGTGGACCAACAACCCCCAGATCCCCTACGCCAAGTCGATCATCGACTACATCTTCCGCTGGCTGGCAGCGAAGTTCCTGGCGCCCGAGGAGCAGGCGGCGGTGGGCGTCCAGCCCCTTCCGGCCGAGGAGAGCAAGCCTGCCGCGCTGCCCCAGCCTCGCCAGGCGACACTCCCCCTGGGCGGAGGCAACCCGCAGCTTTTCATCAACCAGGCCGACGCCCCGCCGTGTCCGACCTGTGGGATGGTCATGGTGCGCAGCGGCGCCTGCTACAAGTGCCTCAACGACGGCACCGTGTACGGCTGCAGCTGATCGGCCGGGCGGCGGAGATGCGGGGAATGCGCTATGCTCGGCCCGGGAGGTGCACGATGCCCGTGTGGGTGTGTCAGAAGTGCAAGACCGAAGTGGATGCGCGCTGCCGTCCCGCCACTTGCCCGAAGTGCGGGGCCCCGAAGGAAACCTTCACGAAGAAGTAGCCGCCGCCCTCCGGGCAGCCGGCCGGCGCCTAGCTCTTGCCCAGCAGCCCTGCCTTGAGGCTCGCATCGGCCGGCTTCGGCCCGAGCCAGACCGCGAAGAGCGCGTCGGCGAAGTCCTTGCCTTCGATCTTGCCGAGCACGGTGCCGTTGACCGCGAGCGTGGTGCCGTCTCCGGGCACGTAGGTCATGACGGCGCGGTCGCCGGACCGCATGGCCGGCCAGAGGGCGCAGAAGGCGTCCAGACGGGCCTGCAGCGCCGGCAGCGCGGCAGCGGAGTTGCCGGCGAAGCCCTCGCGGAAAGCCTCCGTCACCTTGGCGGCCTCGACCTCCTTGTAGACGAAGTGCATGATCATCTGGCGGGGCTCGTCCGCTGCCAGGATCGCGGCGGGGTCGGTCCTGGGGGTGACCAGGTAGAGCCCTCCAACGTACACCTTGACGATCACCTTCTTGCGGACCCCGGCCCCGTTCAGCTTCAGCGTCGAGCCTGCCGCCTGCACTGCGTCCGGAAGGCTGACGCCGGCCAGCTCAGCCGCGCCGGCGCCGGCAGCAAGGGTGGCTGCGAGAAGAAACGCTCCTGCAACGCGCATCGTCAAACCTCCAGGGCACCGCACGGCGGTATCGCCCGAACCCGACAACCCGCCGTGCCGCGACCCATTTCTGCCCGGCTGCCGGCATGTCGCGGCGAGCGTCGTGACGACCGGACCGGCCAGGCCCGTGCTCTAGCGTACACCAGCGTGCACGAAGCCGGGTCACATCGCTGCCTCGGCGTCGAAGAGGCGTCGCGTCGCGCGTTGCGCACGGCCCGGGCAGCGCAGGGCGATCCGGGGCGGCGTACACTGCGGGGCCATGGGAACCCGCCGTCGCGTCGCGCTGCATGTCGTGATCCTGCTGCTCGTGCTCTCGGGAAAGGCGCGCAGTGCTGGCGCCGGTGGGGCGGTCGCCAGCGCGGCGCCGGCCGCCACGGCGGCGGGGCTCCAGGTGCTGGCGTGCGGAGGCAACGCGGTGGACGCGGCGGTGGCCACGGCGCTGGCCCTGGCCGTCGTGCACCCCGAGGCGGGCAACCTGGGAGGGGGCGGGTTTGCCCTCGTGCGCGTCGGTGAGCAGGTGGCGGCGCTCGACTTCCGTGAGACCGCGCCGGCGGCCGCCCGGCGGGACATGTTCCTGGATGAGCGCGGCGAGCCACGCCCGGAAGCCTCGCTCGTCGGCGGGCTCGCCGTGGGGGTGCCCGGTTCGCCGGCGGGGTACTTCGAGCTGCATCGCCGTTTCGGGAGGCTGCCGTGGCCGCAGGTCGTGGCGCCGGCGATCGGGCTGGCCGAGGGGTTTACCGTGACCGCCCGTCTGGCGTCCGACATCGAGGCCGAGCGCGCCTTGCTCGGGCGTCACGCCGCTGCTGCACGTGTGTGGCTGCCTGGCGGAACGGCGCCGGCGGTCGGGGCGACGATGCGGCTGCCTCGCCTGGCCGCGGCCCTGCGCGCCTACGCCGCCGAGGGGCCGGCGGCGTTCACTGGCGGTGCCGCCGCGCAGGCGATCGCTGCGGCAGCGCGCGAGCAGGGGGGCGTCCTGAGCGCCGCGGATGTCGAGGGCTACCGCCCCGTGTGGCGCGAGCCGTTGCGCCTGCAGGCGTTCGGATGGGAGCTGGCCGGCATGCCCTTGCCGTCCTCGGGGGGCATCATCCTGGCCCAGACGCTGGGGCTGCTCGAGCGCCTGGGGTGGGACCGGCAGGCGCCGGGGTCGACACAACGCCTCCACCTCCTCGTCGAGAGCTGGCGGCGGGCTTTCGCGGACCGCTTCCTGCTCGGCGACCCCTCCTCGACCCGGGCCGGCGCCGAGCAGCTCCTGGCCCCGGCCTGGCTGGATCGCCGGGCCTCCGAGATCGACCCCCGCCAGGCCTCCCGCTCCGCTGCCGTGTTCCCGTGGGCGGCGGACCGGCAAGAGCGGCTCGAGACGACGCACCTGTCGGTGGTGGACGGGGAGGGCAACGCGGTGGCGCTCACCACCACGCTCAACGGCTCGTTCGGTTCGGGCGTCCTCGTGCCCGAACTCGAAATCCTGCTCAACAACGAGATGGACGACTTCGCCACGGCGCCGGGGCGGCCGAACCTCTACGGGCTGGTGCAAGGCGAGGCCAACGCCGTGGCTGCAGGGCGGCGCATGCTTTCCTCGATGACGCCCACCCTCGCCTGGCGAGGAGGCGAGGTGCTGGCGCTGGGATCGCCCGGCGGCTCCCGCATCCCCACGTCCACGGCGCAGGTGCTGCTCGCGGTGCTCGTGGACCGGGTGGGGCTGGATGCCGCGGTGGAGCGGCCCCGCATCCACCACCAGTGGCTCCCGGACGAGATGCTGTACGAACCGGGTGCCTCGGAGGCTGCCGCTGCACTCGAACGGCTGGGACACCGGACCCGGATGCGGCCGCGGCTGGGCGAGGTCCACCTCGCCCGGCGCCGCGGCGACGGCTGGCTCGAGGCCGCCGCCGACCCGCGGGGACCCGGCGCGGCTGCCGTACTGCCGGTCCGGCCGGCACCGTCGGCGGAGCCAGCGCAGGCGGGCCCGGCCGCAGCGCCGCGGCGGCTGGAGTAGAATCCCGCCGCCCGCCGTTGTCCCCGGCGGAGGCGGTGAGGAGTTCTCGATTGGCCACAGCGGTTGTCCGCCATGACGCACAGTCCGAGCTGTTCCGGCAGCGGTTCCTCTTCAACCTGCGCTACATCCGCGGTCTGGAGCTCGGCGAGGCGAAGCCGGCCGACCACCTGGCGGCGCTCCAGCTGACGATTCGCGAGCAGCTCATCGACCGGGCCGTCCTCACGCAGCAGACCTACGCCGCCAGGCGGCCGAAGACCGTCCACTACCTGTCGATGGAGTACCTCATGGGGCGGCTGGTCGAGAACAACCTCATCGCCACCGGGCTGCGGGAGGTTGCGACGCAGGCGCTGGCCGAGATCGGGCTCGACCTCGATCGCATCGTCGAGGAAGAGCCGGACCCCGGCCTCGGCAACGGCGGTTTGGGGCGACTGGCGGCCTGTTTCATCGAGTCACTGGCCACGCTCGACTACCCGGCGTTCGGTTACGGGCTGCGCTACGACTTCGGGATCTTCCGCCAGGAGCTTGCAGAAGGCTGGCAGCGCGAGGTGCCGGACACGTGGCTGAAGCGCGGCTACGCCTGGGAGATTTGCCGGCCCGACCTGATGGTGCCGGTGCCGATCGGGGGGCACCTCGAGACGGAAGCGGCCGGCGACGGCTCCGCGACGTCCCGATGGACCCACGCCCGGGTGCTGCACGGCGTGCCGTACGACGTGCTGGTTGCTGGCTTCGGGACCCCCACCGTCTCGGTGCTTCGGCTCTGGAAGGCGGAAGCCCCGGATGAGTTCGACTTCGAGATCTTCTCGCAGGGCGACTTCCTGCGGGCCGTGGCCGGGCGCGAGCGAGCCGAGGCCATCACGCGAGTGCTGTACCCCTCGGACGAGGCCGAAGCCGGCCGTGAGCTGCGGCTGACTCAGGAGTACTTCCTGGTGGCATGTGCGGTGCGCGACGTCGTGCGCCGGTTCCGCAACCTGTACGGCGAGAGCTGGGAGCTGTTCCCGGACAAGGTGGCGTTCCAGCTCAACGACACCCACCCGGCCCTCACGGTGGCAGAACTCATGCGCTTCTTCCTCGACGAGGCGGGGCTCGGCTGGGAGCGGGCGTGGCGGCTCACCCGGGCGTCATGCGCCTACACCAACCACACGCTGCTGCCCGAGGCGCTCGAGACGTGGCCGGTGTGGCTCATGCAGCGCCTCCTACCCCGCCACGTGCAGATCATCTACGACATCAACAAGCGTTTTCTCGACAAGGTCGCGGCCGCCTATCCGGGGGACGTGGAGCGGCTGCGCCGGGTCTCGCTGGTGCAGGAGGACGGCGAGCGGCGCTTCCGGATGGCGCACCTCGCCATCGTCGGCTCGCACCACGTCAACGGTGTGGCAAAGCTGCACACGGCGTTGCTCAGGGAGCACGTCGTGAGGGACTTCGCCGACATGTGGCCGGAGCGCTTCGTGTCGATCACCAACGGCATCACGCCGCGGCGCTGGCTGCTCGCGTGCAACCCGCGGCTGTCGAAGGCGATTTCCGCCCGCATCGGCGACGGGTGGACGCGCGACCTGGAGCGACTGCGGGAGCTGTTGCGCTTCGTCGACTCGCCGTCGTTCCAGGACGAGTTCCTGGCCATCAAGCGAGCCAACAAGGCGGACCTGGCGAGCCGCCTCGCCGAGTTATGCGGCATCGAAGTCGACCCCGACTCGCTCTTCGACGTGCAGGTCAAGCGCCTCCACGAGTACAAGCGGCAGCTCCTCAACGCCATGCACATCATTGCCCTGTACCTGCGGCTGAAGGCCAACCCGGGGCTCGACATCGTTCCCAGGACGTTCGTGTTCGGGGCCAAGGCCGCGCCCTCGTACCGCATGGCCAAGCTGGTCATCAAGCTCATCAACGCGGTGGCCGATGTGGTCAACCACGATCCGGCCGTGGGGGGCCGCTTGAAGGTCGTGTTTGTGCCGGACTACCGCGTGACCCTGGCCGGTCTCGTCATTCCGGCCGCCGACCTCTCGGAGCAGATCTCGACCGCCGGGATGGAGGCTTCGGGCACCGGCAACATGAAGCTGGCCCTCAATGGGGCGCTCACGATCGGAACCCTCGACGGGGCCAACATCGAGATCCGCGATGCGGTGGGGGAGGAGAGCATCTTCATCTTCGGCCTCGACGCGCGGCAGGTGGCGGAGCTTCGGGCCTCGGGGCGCTACAGCCCGCATGACCTGGCGGCGGCCGACCCCGAACTCGGGGCGGTCGTCGACGCGATTCGCGACGGCCTCTTCGTCGGCGGCGACCGCAGCGTGCTGGCCGACATCTGGTCGGCGCTCATGGAGCGGGGAGACCGCTTCATGCACCTCGCCGACTTCCGCTCGTACGTCGACGCGCAGGCCCGTGCCAGCGAGGCGTTCAGGGATCGCCGCCGGTGGGCCGCGATGGCGATCCGCAACGTCGCCCACATGGGGGAATTCTCCTCCGACCGGGCGATCCACGAGTACGCGCGCCGGATCTGGAACCTTGATCCGGTGCCGCTGGCCGGCCACGGCCGGTGAGCGCGCCGCCAGGCGCGGTCCGGTCCGTGGCGGCCGTCGTCAGCGGTAGCGCTGGCGAATCGTCGGGATGAGGTACTCCTCGAAGGCACGCCGGAGGTCGTACTCGGGCGCGAAGCTCCAGTCGCGCCGGGCGGCGCTGTCGTCCACGTCGGCCGGCCAGGAGTCGAGGATGCCCTGCCGCTTGACATCGACCTGGTAGGTGATGTCGGCGGACGGGAACGCCTGCCGGACGATGGCCTCGATTTCGCTGGCAGACGGATTGAAGGCGCCGATGTTGTAAACCGTGCGTGTCAGCCGCTCGCGCCCGGCCGCGGCCAGCGCGAGCAGCGCCGCGACGCCGTCCGGCATGGCCATGAACGGGATACGGGTGTCGGGCCGGGCGAAGCACGCGTAGGGCTTGCCCTGGGCCGCAGCGTGGATCATCTCGGGCGCGAAGTCGGAGGTCCCGCCGGACGGCACCGTGACGGCCGAGATCAGCCCTGGGAAGCGGATGGCGCGGAAGTCCACCTTGCCGGCCAGCGTCTCGGGCGCCAGGCGCTTGTAGTGGCGGGCGTAGTAGCGCCCCAGGTGCTCACAGTAGAGCTTGTTGCAGCCGTACATCGTCGAGGGGGCGTTGAAGTCGTCCTCGCCCACCCGCCCTGCCCGGGTCTTGGTCTCGAGGTCCGGCAAGCCGTAAGCGGCGATCGAGGAGGGGTAAAGGAACACGACCGGCCGGCCGTGCGACTCCCCCTGCCGCTGGGCGAACTCGAGCAGGTGCAGCGTGCCCTCTACGTTGACCTGGTGCGCGGCCATGGGGGTGAACTCGCTGCGGGTCGAGAGCAGCGCGGCCAGGTGAAAGATGAGGTCCACCTCATACTCGGCGATCAGGCGCTCGAGCAGGGCGGTGTCGAGGATCGAGCCGATGATCTCCTGGTCGACGAGCCGGGCGAGGTCGGGCTCGAGAGCCTTGACGTCGAGGGTGACGATGCGCCGCTCGCCGCGGCGTGCCAGGCTGGTGATGAGCCCGTGTCCGATCTCGCCGCTGGCTCCGGTGATGAGCACGACAGGCTTGCGCAGCATGCTGGGGGGTCCTCCCTGGGGTCGCGGCGCGCCGTCCGGCTGCACCGCGGGACGTTGCGCGCACCCTACCACACCCGGAGAGTGGGAGAATGCTCCCGGGCAACCGATGCCGCGCCTCGACCTCTCCCGCTCGACGGTGGCTGCGCCGGCCATGGCCGTGCTGGCCGGGAGCGTCTCGGCGCTGGCCGGGACGCTGGCGGTCCGCATCCTCATGGCGCGCGCGCTCGCCCCGGCCGAACTCGGCCTGGTGCTGCTGGGGATTGCGGTCGTCTCGGCGCTGGGGGGCGTGGCGGGGCTCGGTCTCGCCACCGCCGCGGCGGAGCGGGTGGCCCGGCTGCGCGCGGGGGGGGACGGGGAGGCGGCTCGCCGGTGCGCTGCGAGCGCGGTGCGCCTCGGGCTCGGCAGCGGGGCGGCGATGACGGCGCTCGTCGTGGCGGCCGCGCTGCTGGTGCCCTTCCCGGCCCGCTTCGCCACGCTGCCCGAGACGCTGCTGGTGCTGGCCCCGGTGGTGCTGGCGCTGGCGGTCGGGGTGGCGACCCTGGGGGCGGCGAGAGGTCACGGTGACACCTTCGGCCGGGCGGTGCTGCGCGACGGCGGCGGTGGCGCTCTGCGCGCCCTCGCGGTCGGCGTGGCAGTCCTCGCCGGCGGTGGACGGCTCGCCGTGGCGGCCGGGTTCGCGCTGGGGTCGGTGCTGGCCGAGAGCCTCTTCGTTGTCTACGCGGCACGACGCGGCTTTCTCGACACGGCCGAGGGCATCGCGGCGGACCGCGGCCTGTCCGCCATGCTGCCGCCGTTCGTCGTCATCGAAGCGTGCTCGCAGCTCGCTGCCTGGATGGATGTGCTGCTGCTCGGCGTCTTCGCCCCGGTGGCGGTGGTGGGGGTGTACGGGGTGGCGCGGGGGTTGACGAAGGCGCCGCAGCTCGCGCTGGCCTCCGTGGCGCACAGCTTTCTCCCGCAGGCCGCAGCCTTCGGCTCCGGCCCCGAGCTGGCGCGGTTGTACGGGCGCTCGAAGCTGCTCACGTACGCGCTGGTGTGGCCGGCCGTGGTGGCGTTCCTCCTGCTTCCCGAGGTGGTGCTGCAGCTGTTGTTCGGCGCCGCGTACGCCGGCGGTGCGGGCCCGCTGCGCATCCTCGGGATCGCCCTGGCGCTCGACTGGCTGGCGGTCGGGAAGGACACCACGCTCGTGGCCGGCGGGTGGAATTCGGCAGTGTCGCGGGTCACCGGTGCCGCCACCCTCGGCGGCGTCGCGGCGGGCCTCGGGCTGATGCCGAGCCTGGGGGCGACCGGCGCCGCCCTTGCCATCCTGGTCATGGCCGGCGGGCGGACACTGGGGCTTTCTGTCGCGCTGGCGCGGCGGGAGCCGACCCCCCTGCTCCGCCACGACCTCCCGATGCCGGTCGTTGCGGGTGTGCTGGCGGCGCTCGCCGCGGCCGCCGGGCCGGCGAGCCTGCTGGCGCGCCTCGTCGGGGCGGGGGCCGCCGCGGCGGTCGGCTCGGGGCTGGCCGTCGGCAGCCTGTGGCGCGGCCGTCAGCCGGCGCCGGCCCGGTGACGGGCGATCGCCTCGTCGTAGCAGGCTCGCGCCGCTGCAGCGATGCGCGATGGCTGGTGGTCCTCGAGCATCCGCTGCCCGGAGCCGACGAGCCTCTCGCGCAGCTCGGCATCGGCCGCCAGTCGGGCCACCGCCGCACAGAACGCCTCGGCGGAGTCGGCAACCAGCGCCGCCTCGGGGCGCTCGGCGCCGAGGCCCGTGCACCCCGCCGGCGTGGTGACGGCGGGCACGCCAGCGGCCCACGCCTCGAGCAGGCGCATGCGCACGCCCGAGCCGACGCGCAGCGGGATCAGCGCGATCGAGCGCGGGTCGTACATCCGGCGGGCGTCGGCGACGATACCGTGGCGAACCACGCCGCCGAGGTCTCGTCCGAGCGATTCCGAGCCCGGACCGGCGAGGTGGAGGACAGCGCCGGGAAGCCGCTCCTTGAGCCCCGGCCACACCTCGCGCAGCAGCCACTCGGCCCCGTCGCGGTTGGGCCGCCAGTTGAACGACCCGAGGCAGAGCAGGGGAGGCTCGCCGCCGAGCCGCTCGCGCCCGTCCGCTGCCGCCACCGGCAAGGCGGCGGGGATCACCCTCACGACCGCCTCGGGCACCAGCTCGCCGAGCCGCGAGCCGTCGGCTTCCGAGATCGCCGCCACCACGTGGGCCTGGCGGCAGGCGACCGCCTCGGCCCGGGCCAGCGCCCTGGCCTCGCGGGCGAGAAACCACCGCAAGCCCCACCACGAGACCGTGGCCAGGCGGGCGATCAGGTCGGCCTCGACGTTTTCCTGGCGCAAAACGGTCGCGACGCGGCCGCGCAGCGCCGGCAGGAGCCAGCCGAGCTGCGCTTGCTGGATGTGAACGACGGCAGGGCGGAAGCTCGCGAACTCCCTCTCCACCGCCGCAGCGAGGGCCTTCATCTCGTACCGCGCCATCACCGCGGAGCGGTTGCGCACGGCCGCGAGCACGCTCCAGGGCCACGCCCGGGGACCTGTGTCGACACCGCGCACGCTGACAGGTGGCTCTGGCACTGGATCGGCGACGGGCCCCGGCGCGACGACGCGCGGCTCGGCGCCCGCCATGGCCAGCGCGTCAACCAGCCCGCGCAGGTCGGCCCTGCCGCCGCCGATGGCGGGCCAGGGTGACTTGGTGGCGACGCAGAGAACGCGCATCACGCTCCCGGGACGAGAGGCGGCGCAACGGGCGATCCCGGCCACGACCGGGAGTCGGCGTCGTCCCCGCCCGCGCCGAGGATACATGCCCCGGGGTCGCAAGGGGAGGGGCCAAGGGCGCGGGGGTCGCGCGCCGGCCGGCCGGTCAAGGGCGCGGGTGGAAAGCGCCGGTCAGGCGACGGTGACCTCCGGGCACAGGTACACGTCCTGGATGGCGTGGAGCAGCGCCACGCCGTCGGCCATCGGCTTCTGGAACGCCTTGCGGCCGGAAATGAGCCCCATTCCGCCTGCCCGCTTGTTGATCACGGCGGTCAGCACCGCCTGTCCGAGGTCGTTCTTGCCAGAGGCCCCGCCGGAGTTGATCATGCCGATGCGCCCCAGGTAGCAGTTGGCGACCTGCCACCTCGTCCACTCGATGGGGTTGTCGACTGCCAGCTTCTCGTACACCAGTTTGGAGGTGTGGCCGAAGCCGATGGCGGTGTAGCCGCCCTGGCACTCGGGCTGCTTTTGCTTGATGATGTCCGCCTCGATGGTGACCCCGATGTGGTTGGCCTGGCCGGTCAGGTCGGCGGCGGTGTGGTAGTCCACGCCCTCCTTCTTGAACGCGGAGTTGCGGGTGTAGCACCAGAGCACCGTGAACATCCCGAGCTCGTGCGCCGCCTGGAACGCCTCCGAGACCTCCTGGATCTGCCGGCGCGACTCGGAGGAGCCGAAGTAGATGGTGGCCCCGACTCCGGCCGCCCCGAGGTTGAACGCCTGCTCGACGGTGCCGTACATCGTCTGGTCGTAGGTGAGTGGATAGGTGAGGGTCTCGTTGTGGTTGAGCTTGACGATGAACGGAATGCGGTGGGCCCATCGGCGGGCCACGGAGCCGAGCACGCCGAGCGTCGAGGCGACCGCGTTGCACCCGCCCTCCACCGCGAGACGGACGATGTTCTCGCCGTCCAGGTAGATCGGGTTGGGGGCGAAGGAAGCCGCCGCGGAGTGCTCGATGCCCTGGTCGACCGGGAGGATCGACAGGTAGCCGGTACCGGCCAGGCGGCCGGTTCCGTACATCCAGCTCAGAGCCTTGAGCACGTTCACGGGACGGTCCGAGGGGACGAAGATGCGGTCCACGAAATCCGGGCCCGGCAGGTGGAGCATGTCCTTCGGGATCCCCTGGCAGGTGTAGTCAAGAAGCCCGACCTTGTCACCCAGTTGCTGACGGATTGTCTCGATCACAGGCGCCTCCTCACGGCTTTCGATCGGAGCAACTCTAGCACGTCACCCGGCGTGGAGAAGCCCCCTCGCCTCGGCCGCCGCCGCGACCTGCCCCCCGATCGCAGCTAGCGCGGCGGCGAAGTCGGAGGGGAGCGGGGCCGTGAGAACGAGCGGCGGCCGGGTCCCGAGCGCGGGGAGCGCGAGGCGCCAGGCGTGCAGGAACGTGTGGTCGGGCGAGAGGTGCCGGCGCAGCGAGAGGTTTCGCACGCCGCGCTGTCGTGGCCCTCCGTAAAGGTCGTCCCCGACCACGGGATGGCCGGCGTGGGCGAGATGGACTCGAAGCTGGTGCGTGCGGCCTGTGCGGGGCCCGAGCTCGACCAGCGACACGTGCGGCGCCGACGCCAGCACGCGATAGGCGCTCGTCGCCGGTTTGCCGCTCGCGTCGACTTGCATGCGGCGCCGGTCACGGGTGTCGGGCGCCAGCGGCCAGGTGTACGCCCCGGCTGGAGGCCGCGGCGAACCCCACACGAGAGCCAGGTAGGTCTTTTCGACCCGGCGCTCGACGAGGGCCCGCACGAGGTCGCGGTGATGCTCCGCGTCGCGGGCCAGGAGCACGAGCCCCGAGGTCCCGACGTCCAGACGATGCACCAGCCACAAGGCCTCGGCCTCGAGGCCCCATGCGTCACGATCTGTTGAAGGGATCGTCGCGAGTATTCTGGCAACTGCCGTGCTGGGGTCTTTGCGCGAGGTGGAAAGACTGAGGCCGCTCGGTTTGTTGATCGCCACGAGCCGGTGATCCGCAAAGATCAACAAATCAGGATACTTCATGCCACAAGCTTGCCACAAGAGCTTCGCGGCCACACCCCCTTGACAACACGGATTAGAGGTTTAAATTGTGCGGCGTGGAGCACACCTCCTCGCCCGATCGCCCTCCAAGTATCTCGCTGCGCATGACTTTCTGTAGCATGCGCCGGGCGGTCGAGGCGTCTTCGTCAGTTTCCAGCCTGCTTTTCTCCCCTGCGCGGACTCCCGCGCGAGTGCCTTTCACCTCCCTTTTGCGGCCCCGCGCCGCCATGAAGCCCCAGGGATAGCGACGCGATGCACACGGAGCCCCCTGGGGCGTGGCGTCCGGTGCTGACCGGGCACGGTGTCCGGCCAGCGGGGTGTCGCGGGACCCTGACTGCTTTCGGAGCGCAATCCTCCCCGTGTGGAGGCCGGAGACCATGAACGAGACCACTGCATCAGCCGAACCACTGATAGCCGGCGCGCGGCGCCTCGACATCTGCCGCATTCTCGGCGAGACGTACGACACCGCGCGCTGGAACGACTGGCGCTGGCAGATGCGCCACCGCCTCGGCCGGCTCGAACAGCTCGAGCAGCTTCTCGAGTTGACGCCAGGCGAGCGGCGCGGGCTTGCGCTGTGCCAGAGCAAGCTGGCGGTCGCCATCACGCCATACCTTGCCGAGCGGCTCGATCCCTTCAACCCGGCCTGCCCGCTCCGCATGCAGGTGGTGCCGCGGGAGGAGGAGGCGTTGGTGGCTCCCTCCGACATGGTCGACCCCTGCGGCGAGGAGTGCGACAGCGTGGCGCCGGGGCTCGTGCACCGGTATCCGGATCGCGTGCTGCTGCTCGCCACCGACACTTGCGCCGCCTACTGCCGGTACTGCACGCGCTCGCGCCTGGTGGCGCACGGCCGGCTCCGCGGGCTGGGGCAGCGAATCGACGCCATCGTGGACTACCTGCGCGCGCACACCGAGGTCCGTGACGTGCTCGTCTCCGGCGGCGACCCCCTGCTCTTCTCGAACGAGAAGCTCGACGAGCTGCTGGGACGGATCCGCACCGTGCCGCACGTCGAGATGCTCCGGATCGGCACCCGCGTGGTGTCGTTCCTGCCCCAGCGCATCACGCCCGAGCTCGTCGCCGTGCTGCGCCGGCACCGGGTATGGCTGTCGCTGCACTTCTCGCACGCCGCCGAACTCACCCCGGAGGTCGCTCGGGCCTGTGACCTACTCGCCGACGGCGGGATCCCGCTCGGCAGTCAGACCGTGCTGCTGCGCGGCATCAACGACTCCGTCCAGGCGCTGCGAGAACTCTTCTGCGGGTTGTTGAGGCTCCGCGTGCGGCCGTACTACCTTTACCAGTGCGACCCGGTCGTGGGCACGAGCCACCTCCGCACGACCGTGGCAAAAGGCCTCGAGCTGGTCGCCGGCCTGCGCGGCCACACGAGCGGGTACGCCGTCCCCACGTACGTCATCGACGCCCCCGGCGGAGGCGGCAAGGTGCCGCTCCACCCCGAGACCGTGATCGGCTACGAAGACGGAGCCGTGGTGCTGCGCAACTGGCAGGGCCGGGTCTTCACCTACCGCGACCCGGCCGTGGCCGGATAAGATCGCACTGCATGTCGCGCCCCTGCAGCTTCCGACCGCGTTCCGGCCGTCGGGTGGGAGACCGGGCATGCGGGTAGGGCTCACGTACGACCTGCGCGACGACTACCTGGCGCTCGGTTACTCGGCCGAGGAGACCGCCGAGTTCGACCGCGCCGAGACGATCGATGTCATTGCCGAGACGCTCGCCTCGCTCGGCTACGAGGTGGACCGCATCGGCCACTCCCGGGCGCTGATGGCGCGGCTTTTGTCCGGCGACCGCTGGGAGCTGGTCTTCAATGTGGCGGAGGGGATGTACGGCTACGGGCGCGAGGCTCTGGTGCCGGCGCTGCTCGATGCCTACCGCATCCCGTACACGTTTTCCGATCCGATGGTGCTCGCCGTGACGCTGCACAAGGCCGCCTGCAAGCGCCTGGTCCGTGACCTCGGCGTGCCGACTCCGGGTTTTGCCGTAGTCGAGTCGGAGCCGGACCTCGAGGCGGTGGCGCTGCCGTTTCCGCTCTTCGCCAAGCCGCTGGCGGAAGGCACGTCCAAGGGGATCTCCGCGGCGTCGCGGCTCGAAGACCGGACGGGTCTCGAAGCACGATGCCGGGAGCTGCTGGCGGCGTTCGGCCAGCCGGTGCTGGTGGAGACCTACCTGCCCGGCCGCGAGGTGACGGTGGGCGTCGTGGGGACCGGCTCCCGCGCCCGGGTTCTCGCGGTGATGGAGGTGCTGCTCCGGGAAGGGGCCGACTCCGGCGTGTACTCGCTCCACAACAAGGAGCACTACGAGCGGCTTGTGGACTACCGCCTGGTCGGACTCGACACGGCGTTCGGGCGCGAGGCCGCCGAGCTGAGCCTGCGGGTGTGGCGGGGCCTCGGCTGTCGGGATGGCGGCCGGGTCGACCTGCGGCAAGGGCCGGAGGGGGACCTCCAGTTCATCGAGGTCAACCCCCTCGCGGGCCTCCACCATGTCCACTCCGATCTCCCCATCATGGCCCGCCTGTCGGGGTGGAGCTTCGCCGACTTGCTGGCCGCCATCATGGACTCGGCGCTGCGGCGCGTGCCGGCCGCCGGGAGACGGCCGTGAACGGCGCGTGGCCGGAGTGGCTCACGGCCCGCCCCACGCGCCGCGTCGCCGTTGCTCACACCTTCGTCACACCGGAGTCTCGGGCCGACGACCAGGACACGCTCGAGGAAATCGCCACCGTGTCCGAGGCGCTGCGGGAACTCGGTTTCGAGCCCCAACCCGTGCCGTTCACGCTCGACCTCCACGCCTTCGTTGCCGCTCTCGGCGAGCTCGACCCGGCGTTCGTCTTCAACCTCGTAGAAGGGGTCGACGGCACGAGCCGGCTTATCCACCTGGCACCGGCGCTGTGCGAGCACCTCGGCCTCGCCTGCACAGGCGCGCCATCCTCGGCGGTGCTGGCCACCACGTCGAAGCTCGAGGCCAAGCGACTGCTGCGCGCCGCCGGCCTGCCCACGGCCCCGTGGGTCACCCCGGCGGAGCTGGCGCGCGGACACATCCGCTTCGCCGGGCCGTACATCCTCAAGCCGGTGTGGGAGGATGCCTCGGTGGGGATCGACCACGACGGGGTCTGCGACAACGTTTCGGACCTGCTCGCGGTCTGGCGCGCTCGCACGCGGCGCTCCGGCGAGGAGTACTTCGCCGAGCGTTACATCGAAGGGCGGGAGATCAACCAGGCGATGCTCGCCGGGCCTCGCGGGCCGCAGGCGCTGCCGACGGCGGAAATCGACTTCCTCGACTGGGAGGAGGGAGTCCCCCGCATCGTCGGGTGGCGCGCCAAGTGGGACGAGCAGGCGCCGGAGTACGAGCGCACCCGCCGCCGCTTCCCGCGTGGCCGCTGCGACGCCGGGTTGCGGCGACGGGTCAGGGCGCTGGCCCGGCAATGCTGGCGCCTGTTCGGTCTCCGCGGCTACGCTCGGGTCGACATGCGGATCGACCGCCGGGGTCGGCCCTGTATCCTCGAGATCAACGCCAACCCTTGCATCTCGCCCGACGCCGGGTTCCTGGCCGCCACGAGGGAGCTCGGGATGCGGCCGGCCGAGGTCGTGGCGCGCATCATCTGTGACTGCCCTCTGCCGGCCCGGCTGCTGGCGGGAGGCGCTTTTGGCCGTTGAATCGGAGCCCTCATGAGCAACCTGTCGTTCCGCACCGAGGTGCGACCTGCCGACCCCGAGGCCGTGCGGCGCATCGTCGAGTCCACCGGATTCTTCTACCCGTACGAGGTGGACGTGGCGGTGGAGCTGGTGAACGCCCGCCTCGCCGAGGGCGAGGCCTCGGGCTACCACTTCGTGTTCGCCGAGTCCGACGGCGAGACGGTCGGCTATGGGTGCGTCGGGCCGATTGCCTGCACGCAGTCGAGCTTCGACTTCTTCTGGATCGCGGTGCACGCGCGCTGCCGCGGGCAGGGCGTGGGAAGGCGGCTGGTCGAGGCGTGCGAGGCGCGCATGCGCGAGCTCGGCGCCTCGCGCGTCTACGTCGAGACCTCGGGGCGGGAGCAGTACGCCCCGACTCGGCACTTCTATCGCGCCTGCGGCTACCGGGAGGTTGCGGTGTTCCCGGACTTCTACGCTCCAGGCGACGCCAAGATCGTCTACCTCAAGATCCTCTGATCGGCGAGGCGGCCCATCGCCGGCTCACGCCGCAGGCAGCGGAGGCGGCCCTGCCTTCGTCTTCTTGCGCCTGAGCACCAGCACGAGCGCCCCGGCCGCCGCCGCCAGCAGCGCGATGCCCAGCACGGGCCGGTGGGCGATCCACGCCAGCGCGATGACCACGAACGCAACAACGGCGGCGACCAGGAACGACATCGCCGCGGCGCCCTTGCTCAGCAGGTTGCCGACGAACGGAACCACGTCGCCGAGCACGACGAGCGGACGGAAGAGGGCGTTGAGCCCGGCGAAGATGAGCCCGAACCCGACCAGGCGCAGGAGCCAGGTGAGCATGGTATTGCCGTGCTGCGCGGTCTCGAACATGACGTCCGCGGGCTGCACGCCGTACGCCAGCAGCTGCAGCGCCCGACCGGCATCGGTCTGGAACGCGGTCAGCGTGCCGCCGCTCTGCTTCGCCACCACGCTCACCGTGGCGGGGGGCACCATGCCGAACGAGATCCGCAGGTCTCCCACTTCGGGGCGAGCCGGGTCGGAGCCGATGTAAAGGTAGGTTCCGTGCGCCTGGACGCGCCTGCCCGGCCCGGCCGGAAGCCGGAAGCGGTAGGGATCGGGAGGCGGAAGCGGCTCGAAAGTGCCGATCTGGCTCGCCAGCGCCGGCGACAGCGTGAACGCGCCGAGCGTCACGGTGCCGGCCCTCCAGACCTCGCTCTCGAGCGGGAACCGTTGTGGGTTGGTGTGCCCCTCGGGCTTCTTGAACCGGCTCGAGTCGATGAGGCCGTCCGACCACGCCCTCTCGTATGAGTACGTGGTGACGGTCTCCTCGCCGCCGCCGAGCTTCTTTTTCGTCTCCGAGCGGGAACTTTCCTTCCACTGGTACATCTCGACCTTGCGCCGGAGGGCGAGCGCCCGCGCCTGCACGCCGCAGTCGGGGTCGACGAGCGTTTCGGCCGTGGTGGCCTCGCCGCTGGTGTGGACCAGCTTGCCCTCGTAGGCCGGGTCGACCCGGTCGGCGAGGATCGAGACGACCTTCCGTGCCCCCTCCTTGAGGCTGCGGGCGGTGGTCACGGCCCGTCCCTCGTTCCACCACAGCAGCACCACGCCGAGCAGGGCGATGATCAGCCCGCCGAAGATGCCCTTGATCGAGGCTCCCAGCTTGCTCCCCCACGAACGACGCGTGACCTCGGTATAAGTGTCGCCAGGCATTGTTCCTCCTCGACCCGCAGGCTGCAGCCAGCATGGCCCAGAGCGGCACCGCCCGTCAATACCGCTCGGGGCCGGGCGCGGCGCGCCAGACGCGGCAAGATCCGGTCGCACAGCAGGACGCCGGTGAGGAATTCGGGCTAGACTTGCGCCATGCACGTGCGCGCAGCCCTGACGACAGCCTTCACGGTACTGGTGGCAGCGGCGGCCTGGGCCGCAGAGGGGAAGTGGACACCCCAGCAGCTCTCGCGGCTCGACTTGCAGGGGCTCCGCGCGGAAGGCCTCGAGCTGGCCCCGGAGGAGCTGTGGAACCCCGCGACCTCGGAAGGCCTTCTGGCGGCCGTGGCTGATCTCGGCGGCTGCTCGGGCGCGCTTGTTTCGCCCGACGGCCTGCTGCTGACCAACCACCACTGCATCTACTCCGTCCTCCAGCAGCACAGCACGGCCGGCGCCGACCTCATCGCCAGCGGTTTTTTGGCGCGGACGCCGGACGCCGAGCTGCCGGCGCGGGGTCTGACCGCGCTGCTGCCAGCCGGGTTCAGGGACGTTACGGACCGGCTCGCGGCTGCGGCGCCGGCCAACGCCGACGACGCTACCCGGACACGCGCCGTCGTCCAGGTCCAGAAGGAACTGGTGGCGGCGTGCGAGAGCCGGGCGGGGCGGCGCTGTACGGTCGCGGCTTTCGACGGCGGCCTCCAGTACGTCTTGGTCGAGGCCCTCGAGTACCGGGATGTGCGGCTCGTGTACGCGCCGCCTCGGGCGCTCGGCGACTTCGGGGGCGAGGTGGACAACTGGATGTGGCCCCGTCACACCGCAGACTTCGCGCTCCTGCGCCTGTGGGGCGACCGGGCCGGACAACCGGCCGCGCCGTCGAAGAACAACGTGCCGCTGCAGGCGCGGCGATTCCTGAAGCCGAGCTTCGCCGGGGTGAAGCCGGGCGAGTTCGTGCTCACGGCCGGCTACCCTGCCCGCTCCTTCAGGTCCTTGACGGCGCCCGAGATGGGCGAGCGGGCCGGGCTCTACTTCCCTCTCCGGGCCGAGCTGTACGGCGACTGGCTGGCGATCCTCGAGAAGGCGGCGGCCGAGTCGGAGCCGGCCCGCCTGGTCCTCGCCGACCGCATCCAGAGCATGGCCAACATCGCCAAGCACGCGCGCGGCCAGGTGGCGGGCCTGCAGCGAGGCAACCTCGTCGAAAAGAAGTGGGCGCTGGAGAACCAGGTGCTGGCCTGGGCGGCCGACCGGCCGGAGATGCGCGAGGCGGTCGCGGCCCGTCAGGCCCTGGCAGCGATCGTCGAGCAGCGGCGAGGGGTGTGGCGGCGCGACGCCTTGCTCGAGTCCATGCAGCGCGGGCCGCTGCCGCTGTATTTCAGCCTGAAGTTGGTGCGCTGGGCGCGCGAGCGGGCCAAGCCCGACATGGAGCGGCAGCCGGACTACATGGAGCGCAATCGCGCGCGCCTGTGGGAGGGGCTCGTGCAGGCGCAGGCGGGGTTCCATCTCCCGACCGAGAAGGCCCTCATGACAGATCTTTTCCTCCGCTTCGCCGCCTTGCCCGAGGAGTGCCGCAGCCCCGCCGTCGACCGCCTGTTGGGCACGGCGCGCAACCGAGAAGCCGTTGCCGGCCGTGTGGACTTCCTCCTCGCCCCGACGCGTGTGCTGGACTGGCCCTCGCAAAAGGCCATGTTCGACGAGAACTACGCGGCGCTGCGCCTGCGGCGCGATCCGCTCATCGAACTCGCGATCGCGCTCGACGACGAGCTGCGGGCGGCCGAAGCGCGCCGTGAGCAGTCCGAGGGGGCGATCTCGCGGCTGCGCCCGGTGTGGCTTGCCGCGGTGCGCCAGTTCGTGGGCCGGGAGGTGTCGCCTGACGCGAACCAGACCCTGCGCGTGAGCTTCGGGCACGTCAAGGGGTACGCCCCCCACGACGGGCTGGTGATGCTGCCGCAGACCACGCTCGGGGGCTTGCTCGCCAAGGCGGGGGAGGCGCCACCGTTCCTCGTCCCCGACACGATCCGGGCGGCGAGCCGGCGAGCCAGGGAAAGCCGCTGGTGCGATCGTTCCCTGGGGGACGTCCCGGTGTGCTTCCTCGCCGACCTCGACACCACGCTCGGGACCTCCGGCTCGCCGATCCTCAACGCCAGGGGCGAGCTGGTGGGGCTCAACTTCGACCGGGTCTGGGAAGCCGTGGCGTCCGACTTCGGGTACGACCCCGAGCTCAACCGCAGCATCTCGGTCGACCTGCGGTTCCTGCTCTGGACGCTCGAAGAGGTCGAGGGCCCGCCGGCCGAGAGGCTGCTCCGGGAGCTGGGGGCCAACCGCCCGTAGCCCGGCCGGGCGGAACGATCCTCCGGCGCGCCCGCCGGCGTGTCCCGGCGCTGGCCGCGAAGAAGCTAGATCGGCGGCGACGGTCTTCGCACCATTTGCACCAGCGTGGCGAACACCTCGGGGTCCCAGCGCCCCGCTGCCGCCTCCTCGCCGAGCAGCTCGAGCGCCTGCTCCTGGGTGAAGCTCCGGCGGTACGAGCGGGCCGAGGTCAGGGCGTCGTAGGCGTCGACCAGACCGAGGATGCGCGCGCCGAGGGAGATTTCCTCGCCCGCCAGCCCGTCGGGGTAGCCGCTGCCGTCGTACCGCTCATGGTGGTGGCGGATGAGCTCGAGCAGGCGCCGCAGCGTCTTGAGTGGTCGGCAGATGAGTTCGCCCAGGTCGGGGTGCTGCCGGACCTTCTCCAGCTCGCTCGGGTCGAGCCGCCCCTCCTTGTTGAGGACCGCCTCGGGAATCCCGATCTTTCCGATGTCGTGCAGCTGCCCCGCCATGTGGAGGAGCCGGCACTCCGAGGCGGGGAGGCCGAGTTCGCGCCCGAGGCTCGCCGCCAGCACCCCGACACGCTCCGAGTGGCCGCGTGTGTAGGGATCCTTCGCCTCGAGCGCCGAGGCCAGCGAGAGGATCACGCTGTGGTGCTCCTCGAGACCGCGGAAGTACTGGCGGATGCGCAGCAGCGAGTTGACGCGGGCGACGAGCTCCAGTCGGTTGACCGGGAGCACGAGGAAATCGTCGGCCCAGACGCGGGGGTCTCCCGAGTGGTCGCTCAGCTCGCGCTGGGCGGCGACCAGAATGACAGGCAAGAACTCGGTGCCGGGGTGGCTCTTGAGGACGCGGGTGAGCTCGAAGCCGTTGTGGCTCTGCCCGTGCAGGTCCACCATCACGAGGTCAGGCCTCGCGTGCTCGACGGCCTCCAGCACCGCCTCCGCCGTCTCCACGCACACGACCTCGTGCCCTTCCCCCTCCAGCACCGTGCGCAGGAACTCGCGGCTGGACGGCAGGTCGTCGCCGAGGAGGATCCGCCCGCGGCGCCCCCCGCTCGGGAGCGGCAAGAGGTCGGACCAGTGCGCCGCGAGGTCGGCGTGGGGAGCCACGTTCGCCACGAGCGCCTCGACGACTTCCGGGTGGTACTCGCCCCGGGCTGCGGCCAGACGGAGCGTCTCGGCGGCGGCCTCGGGGCCTTCGCTCGAGGCGATCGCGTCGTACTGGTTGGCGAGGGCCACGACCTCGATCGGCAGGGTGAAGGCCGCCCCGCACAGGCCGTCCGGGTAGCCCGAGCCGTCGAGCCGCTCGTGGTGCCCGCGCACGATCGCCCGCGCCCCGGCGAAGCTCGAGAACGGAATCAGGATGCGCTCGCCCAGGATCGCGTGGTGGCGGTACTCGTCCCCTCCCCTTCCGGCCAAGGTGTGCTCGGGACCGAGGAGACGGTCGGGCAGCCCGATCTTGCCGATGTCGTGCAGCAGGGCGCCCCTGGTGACGAGTTCCACCTGCTCGGCTGGGAGCCGCAGATGCTGCGCCAGCCCGCCGGCGAGCACCGCCACTCGCTGCGAGTGCCCGGCGGTACGCGGGTCCTTGCTTTCGAGCGCCTGCACCATCGAGATGACGATGCTCTCGGAGGTGTCGAGCTCGTCGCGCAGGCGCTTGATGCGCACCAGCGACCGGACGCGGGCAGAAAGCTCGTTGATCTCGACCGGCTTGTTGAGGAAATCGTCGGCGCCCAGCTCGTAGGCCCGCACCTTGTCGTCCACGCCCGACAGTGCGGTGAGCATCACCACCGGCACGAAGTGCGTGTCGCGGCTGCTCTTCAGCCGGCGACACACCTCGAACCCGTCGAGCCGCGGCATCATGACGTCGAGCACGATGCAGTCCGGCAGATCCGCCGCCACGACCGCCAGCGCCTCCTCGCCATCGGCCGCGAGGCGGACCCTGAACCCCTCATCGCTCAGCACTTCCTCGACCAGCGCCAGGTTTTCCGGCTGGTCGTCGACGGCCAGCACCGTGCCACCCGACGGGAGGGAGCCTGCCGTGGTCACCCGGAAATCCCGTCGCGGCTGCGCGCGGCGGCGAGCGCCGCGCGCACCTCGTCCACGAATGTCGCGACGTTGATCGGCTTTGCGATATAACCGTCGCATCCACCGGCAAGGAATCGCTCGCGATCTCCCCGCATGGCGTGAGCAGTGAGAGCGAGGATGGGCAGGCGACCGCTCACCGGGTCGCGCCGGATCTCCTCGACCAGCGACAGCCCGTCAGTGCCTGGCAGTTGCATGTCCATCAGCACCAGGTCGGGCCGACCGGCCGCCAGCCGGGCGCGCGCTTCCTCGGCGTCGCGTGCCTTCCACACCTGCAGGCCGGCTTCCTCGAGCAGGAACTCCACCAGCTCGAGGTTCTGCTCGTTGTCCTCCACCACCAGGATGGTGTCAGCCTCCGGCACGGTGGACCTCCTTTGCTCGCCTGCGCAGCACGTCCTGGATGACCGGCACGATGCCGCTGCCGGTGGTGCGCCCCTTTTCCAGGCAAGCCTCGATCTTGCCCCGCAAACGGGCCCGGTCGTCGGGCCCCATGCTCTTGGCGGTGAACACGATGATGGGTACGTCCGCAGTGCGCGGGTCGCTGCGCAGGAGCGTGGCCACCTCGAACCCGTCGAGACCTTCCATGAGCAGGTCGAGGATCACGAGTTGAGGAGCCCGCACCCTCGCCTGGGCGATGCCGGCCTGGCCGTTGAGCGCGTGGTCGAGTTCGAACCCCTGCGGCGCGAGCTTGGCCTCGAGCAGCTCGTGCAGGCGCGGGTCGTCGTCGATGACCAGCACCCGGGGCCGCTCGCCGGACGGTTGCGGCACGAGTTCGGCCAGGCGCTGCACCAGCCGCTCGCTGTCCACCGGCTTGGTCAGGTAGTCGTCGGCGCCCATGCCCAGCCCCAGCTCTCGATTGTCCAGTACCGAAATGATCACGACCGGGATTCCCCGTGTCGCCTCGTCAGCCTTCAGGCAGCGCAACACCTCCCAGCCGTCCGCACCGGGCAGGACGAGATCGAGCGTGATGGCCGCCGGCCGCAGCGCGCGGGCGAGCCGCAGAGCCTCTTGGCAGGACCGCGCTCGCACCGGCACGTACGAGGCGGCGATCAGGCGTCCGGCGAGCGCCTCGTAGGCGGTCGGATCGTCCTCGACCACGAGGATGCGGCGGCCGCTTTCGGCCGGCAGGTCGAGGGTCGGGACTAACTCGCCGTCGGCGCTTCCCTCCTCGGGCGTGCACGGCAGCGTGACGGTGAAGGTGGAACCTTGCCCCGGCGCGCTCTCGAGCGAGACCTTCCCGCGGTGCAGCTCCACGAAACGCCGCACCAGCGCCAACCCCAGGCCGGTGCCGCCGAACGGCCGCGAGGTCGTGCCGTCGACCTGGACGAAGTCCTGGAAGACGAGGCGGTGGTGCCGCGGATCGATGCCGACGCCGTGGTCGATGACGGCGATCTGCAAGGCGTCGACATCGAACGGCGAGGCCGCCCCGCGCAGGCAGCGCGCCTCGATCTCGACGACGCCGCCCTCGTGCGAGAACTTGATGGCGTTGGACACCAGGTTGTAGACGATTTGCTTGACCTTGACGGGATCGGCCACCAGCAGCGGCAGGTCGGCCGGCGCCCGCACTTCGATCGTCACGTTGTGCTTCTTGGCCGTGCTTCCGAGTACGGTGCGCACACCCTCGATGAGCGTCTGGACGACCAGCGGCTCGGGCATGAGCTCCGTCTTGCCGGTGTCGATCTTGGAGAGATCCAGAATGTCGTTGATCAGCCCGAGGAGCTGGTGCCCGGCCTCGTGGATGTTCTGCAGGAAGCGCTGGTACTTCTGATCCAGCTCCCCTCCGAGCCGGGCCAGCAGCAGCTCCGAGAACCCGATGATCGAGTTGAGCGGCGTCCGCAGCTCGTGGCTCATGTTGGAGACGAACTGGCTCTTGAGGCGGTCGGCCTCGCGGATCCGCAGGTTCGCATCGGCCAGCTCACGGGTGCGCTGGTCGAGGGCGGCGGTCATGCGGGTGAGTTCCTCGAGGCTGCGGTCGAGCGCCTGGCGGGTGTGCTCGAGCTCCAGCCGCCGGGTCTGGAGGTCGGCGACCCCGCGGATGAAGTAGAACGAGGCCGACCACACCACGGCGAGGACCACGACGGCGCGCACCAGGCTCTCGAGCGAAAGCGTGGTGGCGCCGATCAGGGCGAGGAACAGCACGCTGTCGAGCCCTCCCAGGGCCACGGCGGTGCGCTTGCCGCCCACCACCGACGCGGTCCCGGCGTTGGTGATGTACCAGACGACCCACGGGCTCGAAGCGCCGCCGGTCACTGCGACGCCCCAGGTGATGAGCGCGGCGTCGAGGACCAGCCAGCCCGCCACGATGGCGCGATGGCCGAGCATGGCCGGCTGCCGGGAGGACAGTAGGAGCAGCACCAGCGCCGACAGCAGGCCGAGGCCCACCGGGACGGCCAGTGACCGCGGCTGCAACGCCTCGACGCCGGCCAGCAGCGCGACGGCGGTGACCAACGCGGCGACGAGGTGCAGCAGTACTCGTCGGCGGTGGATGCCCCCCTGCCGCAACGGCAGCTGGAGCAGCGAGGTCCAGCCGTCGCCCGACGACGAGTTCGCCCCTGGTCCCGTCGGGCTCGTACGACCCCCGGGCTCCGGACCGTCTGTGCGCGGAGAAGATGGCGGTGTCATGGCCCTGCCGGTCACCTCCGGGACGCCCAGCCCATTGTCACACGGTTTCGAGTCGCCCGGACACCTCGCGCCACAACGCGGCGTAGGCCAGCGCGGCGGGCGCCTGGGGCGCGAACGCTGGCAGCGGCGCCCTCTCCACCCCCATGCGCTCGACCACGCTGGCCGACGGAATGATGGTGCGCAGGAACGCCTCCCCCTGCTCTTCCGGGACTGCAGCCAGCTCGCGGTGCATGCGCTTGCGCATGTCCACCTGGCAGAAGAACGGCGCCAGCCGGAGCCGCCGCGGCCCCCGCTCCTCGACGAACGCCTCGATCTGGCGCAGCGTGCGCAGCGACAGCGTGGTCGGGATCACCGGGATGAGGAGCAGGTCGGCGGCCCGCAGCACTGCCTCGGAGACGAGCGAGACGGAGGGCGGGCAGTCCAGTACGGCAAGGTCGTAGCGCGCGGCCAGCGGCTCCAGGGTCCTGGCGAGCTGGCGGGTGGGCTTCTTGGCGTCGTCGAGCGCCAGGTCGAGGCTGCGGTACGAGAAGTCGGCAGGCAGCAGGTCGAGGCCGTGGTAGGCGGTGGCGCGGATGACCTCGTCGGCGGCGGTCCGCCCGTTCACCAGCTTGCGGCCGCCACCCTTCACTTTCGGCTTGACGCGCAAGTAGAAGCTCGCCGCGCCCTGGGGATCGAGGTCCCACAGCAGCGTACGCCGCCCGTCCGCGGCGGCCAGGAAGGCGAGGTTGACGGCGCTGGCCGTCTTGCCGACGCCGCCCTTGAGGTTGTAGACCGCGACGGTTCGCATCTGCACCACCCCGCCGCCCGATGCGCCGTGCAACGCTGTCTCGGCCGGCGCTGCCCAGTGTAGCGCCTACGCGGCACGCTGTTGCAGCACGCGCTGCCGCTGCAGGAACGCCACCACGGTCAGTGCCTCGGCCAGATCCTCGCGGCTCACGAGGCCGAGGTAGCGGTCCCCGTCCTGCACCGCAACGATCCGGGTGCCCGCCTCGTCCATGCGTTGCAGCACCTCCTCGACGCTGGCGGTCGGCTCGACGCGCACCACGTCGCGCTGCATGATGCCGGTGACGTAAGCGTCGTCAGGGCTCGAGGCGAGGCTGCGCAGGAGGTCGTCGCGCGTCACCACCCCGAGCAGCCGCCCTCCCTGCAGCACCGCGAAGTCCGGCTGGTACGAGGTGAGAATGTAGTCCACGACCCGGCTCGCCCGGTCGGCAGGGACGAGCGTGATGGCGTGCTTGTTGTACGCCTCGCCGACGCGCAGCGTCGAGAGCACGCTCTTGGCCTGGGCGTGGGCGCTCTCCATCCCGGCGCCGAAGAAGATGAACACCGCGACCAGCACGAGGAGGAAGTTGCCGCTCATCACCCCGAGCAGCCCCAGCCCCACCGCCAGGAGCTGGCCTATCCCGGCGGCGATGCGCGTGGCGCGGGCGTACCCCGTACCCATCGCCAGCACGGCCCGGAGGATGCGCCCGCCGTCGAGCGGGAACGCCGGAATGAGGTTGAACAGCACCAGCATCACGTTGGCTTGCAGCATCCAGACCAGGAACGTCGCCAGCGACGGCCCGGCGGCGCCCGACACCAGCCCCTGCATCTCGAGCCCGCTCCAGCTCACCGCGGCCCCGGTCACTGGCAGCAGCACCGCGGCCAGGACCACGTTCACGGCCGGGCCGGCGACGGCGATCAGCAGCTCGTGCAGCGGCCTTTCGGGGTTCTTGCCGAGCACCGCGACGCCGCCCAGCGGCAGCAGCACGATTTCTCGCACCGGCACGCGGAAGCGCTGCGCCACCAGCGCGTGCCCGAGTTCGTGCAGCGTCACACAGGCGAACAGCGCCAGCATGAGGAGCACCCCGAACACCGCCCCCGCCCCGCCGTGCGGGCGGCCCCACTGGAGCGCCCCGAGCACCAGGATGAAGACGAACGTCAGGTGGATCTTGATGTCGATCCCGGCCACGCGGGCAACGCGCAACGACCAGCTCATGGCGACCCTCCGAGGAGGCGGGGCCACCCCTGTCGTCGTGTCCTCGGAAACCAGTGCGGACCGTCGGCGGGGGGCGTCCGCGCTCGCAAAACCGCAACGGGCGGTGGGTGCTCCCGATTCCCTCAGCGCGCCGGGAGATCGAAGCGCAGCTCGAGCCGCTGTCCGGCGACACGGGCCGTACCGAGTTTGCCGGCCCAGTCGCGGAAGTCGATTCCGGACTGGGTCCGCCGGATCACCTCGATCGTCGGGTCGAGGTGCGAGCCGAGATACGCCAGCGCGGCGAGCGCCGCCGCCTCGTCCGGGTAGTCCGCCACCAGCAGCGAGCCCAACCCGTGCGGCGCCCCGGCGGCGTAGCGCGCCACCACCGCCGTGACCCCCGTGCCGAGGCGCAGCACGTCGCCGTCGCCGAGCGTGATGAACGCCCCGAGCCCCACGGGCCCGCGCACGATCCGCTCGCTGCCCGCCACGCGCCCCTGGGCGGGGAGGGCGGTCCACGGCTCAAGCTCCGGGGAGGGCGGCAACCGCCCTGCCAGCTCGCGCGCCACCTCGACCATGGCCGGGCCTAGCGCCGGCGTGCCCTCGGGGTTGTTGACCACGAGAAGGAAACGCTCGCGCCAGAGCAACACCTGGTAGCGCCCGGCCGTGTGCCGGTCTCCGAGCCCGCCGGCCGGAGTCTCCGGGCCGCAGCGCCCCAGGTACGCACCCAGCGCCGCCACCGGGTCGGTCATGCGATACAGCTCGACCTCGAGCGTGGCTCCGTCCTTGCCGAGCTCGCACACCGCCGCCTCCTCGAACCCCAGCTCGAGGTACAGCTCGGCGCCACCGTCGATGTGCCCGTACAGCTCGGCACCGCGAAACAACCGGCACGGCGCAGCGAACGTCCACCCGGCGGCCGGCTCCGACAGGGGCTGGGCGGCCAGCGCCGCGGCGAGCAGCAGCCCGGTCATGCCCGGACCTCGACCAGGTGCAGCCGCCCCGGCCCCACCGCACCGAGCCCCAGCCTTTCGGCGTAGTGGAGGTACTCGACGAAGCGCGGGTGCTCGTTGACCGTCACCCCTCTCGCCTTGCGCACCGCCACCAGCTCGCGGTGACACACCATGTCGAGCGCGAAAGGATCGGTGGCGAAGTAGAGCGCGTTGTTGGCGTACACGAACTGCTCGTTCTTGTCCGGCCCGCCGTCATACTGACCGCGCAGCCCGTCGGTGATGTTGAGCACCAGCTTGTCGCGGATCCACGGCGCCGCCAGCACTTCCGTGCACACCCGGAAGAACAGCGGCTGGTGCAGCCGTCCGGTGTTGCAGATCGCCGCGTAGCCGATGTTCTTCGTCGCCATCGAGATGCCGTTGCCGGTGTTCTTGTAGGCGGCGAGGTTGACGATCTTGGTCAGCTCGCGGGTCACGAGCCGGCCGAAGTACGACGCCTCACCGGCGAACACGTGCTGGTTGAGGTAGAACTCGTCGTCCCTGTAGCCGCGCACCCCCTTGCCTACCACGCCGCGCGCCAGGTACACCGCCTCGCGGTCGAAGTTGCCGGCCGAGATGTGCTCCCCGCTGGCGTCGCGGAAGCTCTGCCCTTCCTCGGCCATGCGCTGCATCCCGACGATCCGCACTCCCGGAAAGCGCTGTGGCGTGAAACCGGCCGCCGGCAGCATCTCCTCGAAGCGGTCCCAGATCACGATGCGAGAGCGCGGCACCTTGTTGTCGACGAGCCAGGCGATCACCGCCTCCGCCACCTCCGGCCGCGTCGAGATGAGCGGCGCTCCGACCGGGTTCACCTTGAGCCCGATCACGTCATCGCGCGAAAACAGCAACGCAAAGCTGGCGCGCAGGTTCTTTCCCGTCAGACGCGCGATCCCCTGCTCCACCATCTCCCGCACCACCCGGGCATCCACCGTGTCGCCGCGCAACGCCCGCAGGTTGACGACCTTGACCACCCGCCCCGGGAACGGCCCCGGCAGCGCATGCGGCCCGCGTGGCACCTTGAGAAACTCGTCGATGTTGGTCGAGACCTCCGGCGCCTGCTGGCCGGCTGCCGTGGGCACGCCCAGGACCAGCCGGCCGCCGAGCAGCGCGGCGCCAGCGCCAGCCGCGCGCAGCAGTTCGCGGCGATCGAAGTGGAGGTTTTCGGTGAGGGTGGTGTACCGGCCGTGCATGGGCGCTCCCTGCGGCCGTCGAGGGCCCGGCCGTCTGCCATGGTACGCCGCGCCCCCCGCGCGGTTGCGCTGTCCGCCGCGACACTCGATTTGACATCCCGTCAGGGCCGCCTATAATTCGAGCTCCGAGCGACGCGGGGTGGAGCAGTCCGGTAGCTCGTTGGGCTCATAACCCAAAGGTCGCAGGTTCAAATCCTGCCCCCGCAACCACGGTTATTTCGACCTCCTCCTCGCGGAGGAGGTTGCTGTTTGTGGGCCTGTCTCCGCCGGATGGACCCGGGCCTCGGCGGTTCCGGCGCTATCCTGCGGGCCGTCTCCGAAAGAACTGGCCAGGGGGCCGACCATGACTCAGGAAGAAGGCCCCGACGGTGCGGGTGCGACCCCGCAGGGCCTCGCGCCAGTATGGGGACGCGGTTTTCTGGACGTCGCGCCTGCGAGGCGGCACACGGGTTGGGGCTTGACAAGTCACCGTATGGTGACCAAGCGTCCTTCTCGGCAAGCGGCCGGCCCGTCCATCGACTCCCCGCCGCGTCCACGCGACCGTCAGGCCTCGCGTGAGCGCATTCTGGCGGCGGTCGGCCGCCTGCTCGCCCGCGACGGCTTCGCAAGCCTCGGCGTCAACGCCGTGGCGCGCGAGGCGGGGGTGGACAAGGTGCTCATCTATCGCTACTTCGGAGGAATGGAAGCGCTCCTCGAGGCGTGGGGACGAAGATGTGCGTTCGGCTCGCAAAGCCCTGCCTCCGAGGGCGTTGCTGCCGGCCAAAACCCCGCTGCGCGGGCGGTGGCGTTCCTGGTCAGGTACATCCGCGACGTCCGGGCACACCCCGAGGTGCTGGAGGTGATGCGCTGGGAACTCGTCGAGGACAACGCCCTCACTCGGCGGCTCGCCGACATCCGGGAGGCGGAGGGGCTCGCCGAGCTGCGCGGCCTCGGGGTTGGGGCCGAGCTGGCGGAGAGGCTCGACCTGCCAGCAATGGCCGCCGTGCTCACCGCTGGCCTCCTGCATCTCGCCCTGCGCGCGAGATCGGCGCCGGCGTGGCTCGGGGTCGGACTGAGGACCGACGAGGGGTGGGCGCGCATCGAGCGGGCGGTGGGCCTGCTCGTCAAGAGCGTCCTGTCGTGAACGAGAGCGCGGCGGCGCAGTGAGGGGCTGCTAAAGACCCGCTGCCGCAGGCGTCGAGAGCCGGCGCAGCGCCCGTGCGGCGCCGGGGGGAGCCCCGGACGGCTGGAGGGAGGAAACGACCATGACGGACACAGGAGTTTCGCAACCCGTACGCGCCGGTCTCGAAACAGAGATGGAGCGAGACCAGTCCACGAGGAGAGCGGCGTTGGCGACCGCCGCCGGCGCCGCGTCGTTGCCGTTGCAGGAGCTCGTGCGGTACGCGACGCTCGCGCCCTCCAGCCACAACACGCAGTGCTGGCGGTTCGTGCCGTGCGCGCAGGCCGTCTCGATCCTGCCCGACCTCGAGCGCCGCTGCCCGGTCGTCGATCCGGACGACCACCACCTTTTCGTCAGCCTCGGGTGTGCCGCCGAGAACCTCATCCAGGCCGCCGCCGGCATGGGCTTCCGCGGCGAGTGCGCGTTCGGCGGCGCGGCGAGCGAGGGGATCGAGATCACGCTGACTCCCGTGCCGGCCGTGCACACTCCCCTTTTCGAGGCGATTCCGGCGAGGCAGTCCACCAGGTGCGAGTACGACGGGCGCCCTGTCTCGAACCACGAGCTGCGTCTTCTGGAGGAAGCCGGGAAGGGCGCGGGAGTGCGGGTGCTGCTCGTGACCGACCGGCAGATCATGGAGAGGGTCCTGGCGCTCGTGATCGAGGGCAACACGGCACAAATGCGAAACCCGGATTTCGTGCGCGAACTCAAGCAGTGGCTGCGCTACAACGGCAAACAGGCCGCACGCCTGGGCGACGGCCTGTATGTCGCGTGCTCGGGCAACCCGACGGCTCCGGCCTGGCTCGGAAGTCTGCTGTTCGACCTCTTCTTCAAGCCGGGCGCCGAAAACGACAGGTACGCGAGGCACCTCCGCAGCTCGGCCGGCGTGGCCGTGTTCGTCTCCGACCGCGACGACAGGGAGCACTGGATCGAGGCCGGCCGGGCGTTCGAGAGGTTCGCGCTGCAGGCCACGGCCCTCGGCCTGCGGACGGCCCACCTCAACCAGCCAGTGGAGGTGGCCTCCCTGCGCCCGAGCCTCGCCGAGACCATTGGTGCCGGCACGGGCCGCCCCGACCTCGTCATCCGCTTCGGCCGCGGCCCCCAGATGCCGCGCAGCTTCCGCCGTCCCGTCACCGCTGTTCTGCTGCCATCCTGACGAGACAGCTCGAGCACGGTGGCCAGCGCAAGCGGGTCACGGGCTCGAGGCCTGAGCCGCCGGCTGGCCCGTGGCAGGCGGCTGGGTCGTCGCCCCGCAGGTCAGTGGCGCCGATCCCCTCGATGCCGAATCGGGGTGGACCGGGCGCGGCGTTGCTTCGAGGCACCCGGCGGTGTTCTCCGCCGCGCCGATGAAGAGGTCGAGATGCGCCGTCGTGCGGGGCTGCCCGTGCAAGGCAAAAACCGCGGCGGCGAGGGAGCGCCTTCGGGTCGAGGCGATCTCGGCCTGCCGAGCGGCAAGGATGTCGAGGGCAGGTTCCCGATGCTCGTGTAGACTTCTCGGTGCGATACGGCGAGCGCGGAGGACTCGACACCCTTGACGAGCCGAGCCGACGGGACAGCGAGCTGGACGCCGAGACTCGAGATCCCGAGCGAGGCGTCGGTGAGCGCGTCCCGGCAGCCGGGCGAGGTCCTGGCGGGGCGGTTCCGTCTGGTCAGGGTGCTGGGAACGGGCGGCAGCGGCATCGTGTTCGAGGCGACGGACCTCGAGCTCTCCCAGCGCGTGGCGATCAAGCTCATCCACTCGCACCTCTCGGAGCCGCGCGCGCTGGAGCGGCTGCGGCGCGAGGTGAAGGCGGCACGCGGCGGCCACGAGCATGTCGTGACGGTCTTCGATCTCCACGAGTTCCACGGCATGCGCTTTCTCAGCATGGAGCTGGTCGAGGGGGCGAGCCTGCGGAGCGTGCTGGCGGCGCGCGCGCGGCTCGAGGTGAGCGAGGTGGTCGAAATCGGCCGGCAAGCCGCGACGGCGCTGGCCTTCCTCCACGGGCGCGGACTCGTGCACCGCGACATCAAGCCGAGCAACATCCTGCTCGGCGGCATGCGCGAGCCGGTGGCGACGGCGGTTCTGGCCTCGAGCACCGTCAAGGTGTGCGACATGGGTCTGGTGCGACCGCTGGAAGACGGCGTCACCCTCACCGAGAGTGCCATGGTGGTGGGGACCCCGGCCTACATGGCGCCGGAGCAGGCCACGGGCAGGGAGCTGACCCCGGCCACCGACGTGTACGCGCTGGGCCTCGTGTTGTGGGAGGCCCTCGCCGGCGAGACGCCGCTGAAGGCGGAGACGGCCGTGGCCACGCTCGTGAAGCGCCAGTCCAGGCGGCCGCCGCGGCTGCGGTCGGTGCGCCCCGATGCTCCCGCCTGGCTGGCACGCCTGCTGGCCGCCATGCTGGACCCACAGCCGGACCGCCGGCCGAGTGCGGCGGAGGTCGAGGCGTCCCTGGCGAGCGGACGCGCACGGCGGCGGCCGCCGTGGCGGGGCCTGGTCGCCGCCGCGGCAGTCCTGCTGGCGGCCGGAGCTGGCCTCGCCGGTTGGCGGGCGCTCAACGGTGGCGCCACGGTGCGGGTGGAGGCGGTGGGGCGGGAAGTGACGGGGTACGACCGGGGCGGCCGCGTCACCTGGCGGCACCGGGTGGAAAGCCCCATCCAGCAGGTGGTGCGCGCCGACCTGGACGGCGACCGAGTGGATGAGGTGCTGGTCGCGGCCTTTCCGGACCCGACGTCCGGACTGCGCCCCGATCGCCTGCCCCTGAGCGAGTTCCTCATCGTGTCCCGTTTCGGCACGCTGGTGACGCGTATCCGTCCCGAGCAGTTCGTGCGGTCGTGGTTCCACCCTTTTCCGTTGCGCCTGGCCCCGGCCATCGTGCTCGCCGACGTGGACGGCGACGGCTCGCCCGAGGTGTTGCTCAATGGGAGACAGCGCTCGTTCTATCCCACTGAGGTGCTGCTCTACTGGCCCCGGCACGGGGTGTGGGACTGGGCGCTCGACCACAGCGGTTCCCTGTGGGATTTCGCTGCGGTGCCGGGTCGTCCGGGACAGGTCGCCACAGTCGGCGTCAACAACCGGCTCGGGATGCACCCGGTGTTCGGGGTGTGGAGCGTCGTTCCACCCGCCCGGCGCCGTGAGGCCGCCCTGGGGGGCTCGACCCTCCCGTCGCCCGATCAGGGCCTGTTGGAGACCCCCAGCTTGCGCTGGGAGGCCTACGTCCCCCTCGCCAGCGAGCTGTGGGTCAGCGACGGTGGCGCCGCGTCGCACGTGGCGCCGGCCGCGGACGGCAGCTTCGAGGTGGTGGTCCTCGGGCGAAAAGTGCGGGTGGATGCCCTGGGCAACCCGGAAGGCCCCAACTGGGGTCGCGACGTGCGGGACCTGCGGCAGGACTTCCTGGCAAGGACCGCCAACCTGTGGCGCGCGGAGGGAACGAAGACCCCAGGCCTGATCGCAGACAAGGTGGCGGGTCTCGAGGCGGACATGGCGCCGCTGCTGGCCGAGCCGCCGTACCGGGCGATCCTGGCTCTGGCAGCCGCGCGCGCCTACGCCCGCAGCGGCGCCGGTGCACAGGCCCGCGCGGCTTTGCTGCCCGCGGAGTCCAACGAGGACGTCGCGTTTCGCCTCGCCAATTTGCAGGCGCTGGACGGCCAGCTTCCGGACGCCACGGCGCGCACCAGGCGCCTCGTCGAAGGAGGGCGCTCGCCGCGCGCCCTTTTCGACGCGGTTCGGCTGCTGCTCGACCTCGCGGTGGAAACCCGCGACGGCATGGAGCTGGAACGCGCCTTCGACGCCTGGGCGGGACTCGTGAACGCGGGCGAGGAGGTGCACGCCGGGGTGGTGTCGGCGTTCTGGGCCCGGGCCAGGCTGTGGTGGGATCGAGTGACGCCGGCCGACGGGCAGGTGCGTTCGTGGCCGCTGATGGACGAGGGCGAGGCGGTGGCCTGTCTGGCACGCTGGCGGCTGGGTCAGGCCTCGGCCGCCGATGCTGCGGCGATGGAGGAGTACGTCCGTGGCGGCCTCGAGGGGGCGCCGCTCGGCAACGCGGCGCGCGCCGCCGTGTTGCTGTCCACCGGCGCCAGCGCCGACGCCCTCCACCTCCTCGACCGCCTGGTGAGCGAGCTGCACTGGGAGGCCTCGTGGGACCTGCGGGCCCGCCAGTACCACGACCTCGCCCGCGCCCTCCGCGCCCACGCCCTGGCCGCCGTCGGCCGCCCCGAGCAGGCCCGCGCCGAGGCCGAGCGCCTGCTCGCCACGCGCCGTCCCGACCTGCTCCCCGCCATCCTTGCTCGAGAGGCCCTCGAGCGGCCGCCGTCGCAGGATCCGGCCGGTTCGGGATCAAGGTGATTCTCTGGTGGTGCGGGGCGAGGCCGCCGGCCTCGCCCCTGACCGGGGCTCGCTTACCGGCGCGCGAACTCGACGCGGCGGTTCTGGGCCCGCCCCAGCTCGGTCGCGTTGTCGGCCACCGGCCGCTCGGCACCGAGGCCGGCGGTGGTCAGGCGAGCTTCCTCGACGCCTCGCGACACGAGGTAGGCCTTGACGGCTGCGGCGCGCGCCTCCGAGAGCGTGCGGTTGTGAGCGGGGCTGCCGGTCGAGTCGGTGTGACCCTCGATGAGGAGCCGCCAGTCGGGCTCCGTTGCCAGCAGGCGCACCACCTCGTCGAGGGTGGGCAGCGACTCTGAACGGATCGTCGCCTTGTCCACGTCGAACAGGATGCCGTACAGCCGGGCGCGGCCGCTGCCCGCGAGGTCCTTGTGGAGCTCGCCCGCCACCGAGCCGGACCAGTGCGGGCATCCCCCGACCTGGGTGCTGACGCGTTTCCCGTTCCATGCGCCGGCGGGCAGGCCCTTGTCGGTGCCGTGCCACCAGTGGCCGAGGAAGCTCTGGCCGTCGGGCGTGAAGACGAACACCGCCGGGCCGTGCCCATCGCCCTCGGTCCACGCCAGCTTCATGACCCGGCCCTCGATCGTGCCCTCGAACACTCCCTCGTCGTACTCGTAGCAGCCGACCAGAGCCGTGCCCTGCTGGCGGAGATGGAACTTCGAGTAGCTGGTGTCGTACGTGCCCGAAATGTCTCCGAGCGGCTTCGGCTGCCGCTGGGTGCCGTAGCCGCGAAACCCCATGAGCTCGGTCCACGTGTCGTTTCCGTGGTTGTTCAGGATCGTCAGGCGCACGAAGCGCCCCTCGACCGGGGCGGCGGCCGATAATCGCTGCCCGTCGGCGCGATCTTTCAGCGAGGCGCGCAGCACGGGCGCGAACCCCGAGGTGGCCGAGGACGCCGAGACCTCGACCACGACGTCCCTGGCTCCGGCGCCATCCTGGTCGATCCCCGCCGTGTCGAACTCGAAGGCGGAGAAGGTCGAAGGCTCCGGCAGCTCGAACACGAACACGTTGCCGGTCGTTCGACCCTCGGCACACGCCCAGCCGCTGGCGGCGTCGTCATCGAGGATCGCGAGCACGGGCCAGCTGGCGTACGTCGCGGGCTCGACGACCACGACCACCCCGGCGCCGAGGCTCAACAAGTTCGGCTGCGGTGCCGCCACCGCCGGAGCGGCGGCGCAGGTCACCGCCAGTGCCAAGGACATGGGGGCGAGACACGGGCGCATGAGCATCCTCCGCGGCACGACGCCCTCCTCGTGAAGCGATGAGTCCATTTCGGGGTGCCGGCCGATGTCGTGATTCTACTCTTCCGGACGAACACGCGCACACGCCGCGTCGGCTGGCCAAGTGCCCTACGGCTGCACCCCGGACGGCGCCCCCGGCGAGCGCCGCGGCGCGCGCCGGGGGTCGTGGAACGGTCGTCGCGACCGTGTCAGGCGAGGTCGAAACGGTCGAGGTTCATGACCTTGGCCCAGGCGGCCACGAAGTCGCGCACGAACTTCTCCTGCCCGTCGGAGCAGGCATAGACCTCGGCGATGGCGCGCAGCTGGGAGTGCGAGCCGAATACCAGGTCGACACGGGTGCCAAGCCACTTCACCTGGCCCGTGGCGCGGTCGCGTCCCTCGTAGATCCCCTCGGTTGCGGTCTGCAGCCACTCGGTGCGCATGTCGAGGAGGTTGACGAAGAAGTCGTTGCTCAAAGTGCCGGGGCGCCCGGTGAAGACGCCGTGCCTGGACTGGCGATAGTTGGCGCCGAGCACGCGCAGGCCGCCCACCAGCACCGTCATCTCGGGGGCGGTGAGGGTGAGGAGCTGGGCGCGATCTACCAGCAGGTGCTCCGCCGGCCGGTCGAGCCCCGGGCGCAGGTAGTTGCGGAAGCCGTCGGCTTTCGGCTCCAGCACGGCAAAGGACGCCACGTCGGTCTGCTCCTGGGAGGCGTCCGTGCGCCCCGGGGCGAACGGCACCTCGATCTCGAAGCCGGCGCTCCTCGCCGCCTGCTCGACGGCCGCACAGCCGCCGAGGACGATGAGGTCGGCGAGCGACACCCGCTTGCCGCCACGCTGCGCCGCGTTGAAGGCGGCCTGGATTCCCTCGAGGACCTCCAGCACTCGAGCGAGCCGCTCGGGCTCGTTGACCTCCCAGTCCTTCTGGGGTGCGAGACGGAGGCGCGCCCCGTTGGCGCCCCCGCGCTTGTCGGAGTTGCGGAACGGCGAGGCCGAGGCCCAGGCTGTCGAGACCAGCTCCGCGACCGACAGGCCGGAAGCGAGGATCTGCTGCTCGAGGGCGGCGATGTCGGCCGGCCCCACCAGCTCATGATCGACCGCGGGCACGGGGTCCTGCCAGATCAGCTCCTCGGCCGGGACTTCCGGCCCGAGATAGCGGGAACGGGGGCCCATGTCACGGTGGGTGAGCTTGAACCAGGCACGAGCGAAGGCGTCGGCGAACTCCTCGGGGTGGGCGTGGAAGCGGCGCGCGATCGGCTCGAAGATCGGGTCCATGCGCAAAGACATGTCGGCAGTGGTCATGATCGGCGGGTGCTTCCTGGTGGGGTCGTGGGCGTCCGGCACCATGTCCTTTTCGGCGACGTCCTTGGCGACCCACTGCCAGGCGCCGGCCGGGCTCTTCACCAGCTCCCACTCGTAGCCGAAAAGCATGTCGAAGTAGCCGGTGTCCCAGCGGGTGGGGTTCGGCGTCCAGGCGCCCTCGATGCCGCTCGTGATGGTGTCCGGCCCCTTGCCGCTGCGGAAGGAGTTCTTCCAGCCGAGGCCCTGCTCCTCGAGGCCCGCGCCTTCCGGCTCGCGCCCGACGTACAGGGCGGCGGGTGCGGCACCGTGGCACTTGCCGAACGTGTGGCCGCCGGCCACGAGCGCCACCGTTTCCTCGTCGTTCATCGCCATGCGGGCGAACGTCTCGCGGACGTCGCGGCCCGAGGCGACGGGATCGGGGTTGCCGTTGGGCCCTTCGGGGTTGACGTAAATGAGGCCCATCTGCACGGCACCGTACGGTCCCTCGAGCTGCCGGTCGCCGCTGTAGCGCTGATCGCCCAGCCACTCGGTCTCGCGCCCCCAGTCGATGTCTTCCTCCGGCTCCCAGACGTCCTCCCGCCCGCCGGCGAAGCCGAACGTCTTGAACCCCATCGACTCGAGAGCGCAGTTGCCGGCCAGGATCATGAGGTCGGCCCACGAGATCTTGCGCCCGTACTTCTGTTTGATCGGCCAGAGCAGACGCCGCGCCTTGTCGAGGTTGGCGTTGTCGGGCCAGCTGTCAAGCGGCGCGAAGCGCTGGGTGCCGGACGAGGCGCCGCCGCGGCCGTCGGCAATGCGGTAGGTGCCAGCCGAGTGCCACGCCATGCGGATGAACAACCCGCCGTAGTGGCCCCAGTCGGCCGGCCACCACTCCTGCGAGTCGGTCATGAGGGCGAAGAGATCCCGCTTCACGGCCTCGAGGTCGAGGCTTTCGAACTCCTTCCTGTAGTCGAACGCCTCGCCCATCGGGTTCGAGGCCGGGGAGTGCTGGTGGAGCACCCGCAGGTCGACCTGCTCCGGCCACCAGTCCCGGTTCGTCATCGGTCTCTGGCGTCGGGCGCCCATCACCGGGCACGTGCTGGGGTTTTCGGACATGGTGCGCCTCCTTCCGCTGGAACATCTGGTTCGCGAGCCGTCGCTCGCTTGGCGGGGTTGCCGGTGCGTGGAGCCGAAGCCTCCGGGCCGGCCGAGACGACCTGCCCGTCGGTGGTGTGGGCCAGGCAGCGAGGGCACCGCCCCCAATAGATGACCTCGGCCTCGTCGACCTCGAAACCCGCGTCGTCGGCCGGTGTGAGGCAAGGGGCCGCACCCACGGCGCAGTCGACGTCGACCACGCAGCCGCAGGCGCGGCAGATGAGGTGGTGATGGTTGTCGCCCGCCCGAGCTTCGAAGCGAGCCGGCGACCAGGCTGGCTGGATGCGCCGGAGCAGCCCCTTGTCGGTCAGCACGGCGAGGGCGTCGTACACCGCCTGGCGGGAGATGGCGCCAATCTCGGCCCGTACGGCCTGCACGATCTCGTCTGCTGTGCCGTGCGGCCGGCGTGCCACGGCGTCGAGCACGGCCAGCCGCTGGGCCGTGACGTGGACACCGTGGCGGCGCAGCAGCTCGGCGAGGGCGGTGGACATGCCTGTAGTATCGGTCTGACTCTGGATCGTGTCAAGAGGTCGATCGAATCAAGTGACTCATCGTTGGCCTGCGCCGACACGACGGAAGGCGGTGCGCGCACCGCCGCCTTCACTGCAGGATAAACTCGGCGAACTCGTCGACCGTCGCGAAGTAGGCGACGCACGCCTTCCGCATCCAGTCGCGGATGACCGGGATGTCGTGCGCCCATCCGGCGGCGGCGGCATTCACGCCGGCAGCGTGCGCCATCTGGATGCCGGGCCGGAGGTCGTCCACCACCAGGATCTCTCGCGCGTCGAGCTGGAGCCGCTGCATGATCTCGTGCACCGCCCAGGGGCTCGGCTTCCGGTGCTGGGGCTCCATGTCCCACCCGAACACGAGATCGGGTTCGGGATGCCCGGCCTCCTGGTAGTGGCGGCGGATGACGTCGGACTCCGAGTGCGAGACCACGGTGACAAGGCCGCCCCGCTGCCGGAACGCCGCCAGGGCGTCCAGGAAACCGGGGTAAAACTGCGGCGTCGCGACGGTCGTGTGCTGGCGCCAGATGCGGTGCTCCACCGCCAGCTCTTCCGGAGTCATGCCGAGTTCAAGGACGAGGAACGCCATGATGCCGGGGTCGAAGTTCTTGACGAACCAGCCGTCGAGATCGACGGGCGTCACGCCGGGGCGCAACACCTCCATGCTGCGCACGTGAGCGGGGTGGTGCACCCGGGCGGAACTGTCGACGGCGGTGTCGTCGTGGTCCAGGACGAGGCAGCGGTAGCGCGTGGCACGGCCCTCCGGCGGCCGGTGATCATAGCGCGGGGGCGAGGCGGGGCGGCGCAGCGGGCACGCGCAGCGCGACCTCGAGGCCGCCCTCGGGCCGGTTCGCGGCGGTGGCCGAGCCCCCGTGCAGCGCCGCGGCGCGCGCGGTGATGGCGAGCCCCAGGCCGGCCCCGCCGCGCCCGCGCTCGCGCGCCTCCTCGACCCGGAAGAACGGCTCGAACAGCGAGGCAAGATCCTTCTCGGGCACCCCCGGACCCGAGTCGCTCACCGTGACCACGACCCAGCCGCCCTGCGTCTCGACGCCGACCCGCACCTCGCTGCCCTCGGGGGTGTAGGCGATGGCGTTGCGCACCACGTTGTCGACCGCGCTGCGCAGTGCCTCGCGGTGGCCCCGCACCACGGCCGGCCGGGGGCAGTCGGCGAGCACCGCCACGCGGCGCGTCGAGGCCTCGAACCCGGCGTCCTCGGAGATCTCGGCGACCAGCTCCGCGAGGTCGACGTCCTCGGGGTCTCCAGGGAGACCTGCGCTGTCCAGGCGCGAGAGTTCGAGGAGCTGGCCGATGAGATGGTCGAGGCGGTCCGACTCGGTCTCGAGCCGGTCCAGGATCGGCCCGGCCTCCGGCCCGGCCCGCTGCCGCGCCAGCTCGAGCGCGACACGGATGCGCGCCAGCGGCGAGCGCAGCTCGTGGGAGACGTCGCGGACGAGCCGGCGCTGGGCGTTGACCAGGGTGTCGATGCGGTCCGCCATGGTGTTGAGCTCGCGGGCGAGGGTGCCGATCTCGTCGCGCCGGGCCTCGACACGGGGGTCGACGCGGGCCGCCAGGTCGCCGGCGGCCAGCCGTCGCGCCACCGCCTGCAGGCGCGCCACCGGCGCGGCGAGCTGGCGGGCCAGCCAGTAGCACACGGCACCCACCAGCGCGGTGAGCGCCGCCAGGCGCCACGACAGCCCGGCAGGGTCCAGGAGGTCGACGAGGCGAGGCGGACGCCGCGCTGCCGAAACGACGACGTAGTGGGCTCCGTCAGGGGCGGTGGTGGCGCGCCCCACCATGTGGAACATTCCGGAGCGCTCGGAAACCGTATCGCCTGAGGCGCCGACGCGCCGGCCGAGCGCGACGGCCTCCGAGGGAGGCTCGGGGCCCTCGACCGGGGTGCCGTCGGGGCGCATCACGAAGACGGCGAGAGGGCGGCGCTCGCCGTGCCGTTCCGCGGGCGGGAAGGGCCACGTCTCGCCCTGCGCGAGGCGCGTCGCGACCTCCTCGGTGCGCTGCGAGAGGTGCTCCTCGACGTTGCGCTGCCAACGCTCGAGCGAGGCGCGGGAGCGCGTGAAGAACGGCGAGGAAACGACGAGCAGCACGGCAAAGGCCAGCATCGCCAGCCAGAACCACATGAAGATGCGCGCGAACAGGCTGCGCATCTAGCCGCCGCTCCGGACGTAGAGGTAGCCGAGCCCGCGGACGGTCTTGATCCGATCGCCGCCGTCCGGTCCGGGCCCCAGTTTGCGCCGGAGGTTCGAGACGTGCACGTCGAGCGCTCGCTCGTACGAGGCGGCGCGCCGGCCCAGTACCTCGCGGTACACGGTGTCGCGCCGCACCACCTTGCCGGCGTCGCGCACCAGCAGCTCGAGGATCGAGAACTCGGTGCCGGTCAGTGCCACGGCCCGTCCCGCCACGCGAACGGCGCGGGTGCCGCGGTCGAGCTCGAGGTCGCCGACCGCAAGCACATCCGGGGGTGAGATCTGGGCGTGGCCGCGCCGCAGCACGGCGCGGATGCGGGCGACCAGCTCCCGGGGCGAGAACGGCTTGGGCATGTAGTCGTCGGCTCCGAGCTCGAGCCCGACCACGCGATCGATCTCCTCCCCTCGGGCCGAAAGCATGATCACCGGCAACGACGAGCGTTCGCGCAGGCGGCGCAGGACGTCGAACCCGCCGAGCTTCGGGAGCATGACGTCGAGCACCGCGAGGTCGAACGCGCCCTCGCTCGCGACGCGCAGGCCGGCCTCGCCGTCGTGCGCGGCCGCGACGGCGAACCCTTCCCCTTCGAGGTACTCGCGAAGGAGCGCCACGAGTTCGACGTCGTCGTCGACCACGAGCAGGCGGGTCATGCCGTCCTCACTCTACCAGCGGGGAGCGGTGGCGGCGCCAGTCTTTGCGTTTCTTTACGGGGCGCTTGCAGTTGTTTGCGCGGAGCTGGCCAACACTTGACGGCCGATCCGCGTCTCGGGTCTGGAAGGGTGGGGCGCGACCCCCGCGGGGCGGTGGAGACGGCGGGCAAGGCGGGGTCGCCGGCGGGTCGGGTGGGGGCCGGCACGAGCCCGGGTCGTGGCGAGCCGGGCTCGTGGGCCGGTGGATCCGGAGGGCGAAATGAGGCGTTGGCTCGTGATGGCAGCTGTGGTCGTGGTCGCCGGGGCGGCGGGGACCTACGTGGCGCTCAGGCGGGACGGCGACGGGCCGTCATACCGTTTCGTGACGGTGGAGCGCGGCAACATCGACTCGGTCGTCACCGCCACCGGCACGCTCTCGGCCGTGACCACCGTGCAGGTCGGAACCCAGGTCTCGGGGCTGATCGCCGAACTGCTCGCCGACTTCAACGACAGGGTCGAGAAGGGCCAGGTCATCGCCCGGCTCGACACCACGCTGCTCGAGTCGAGCCTGCGCGACGTCGAGGCGGCGCTCGAGCGCAGTCGGGCCGAGCTCCGCCAGGCGGAGCGCGACCACGAGCGGATCTCCTCGCTGTACCGGCAGGGGATCTCGGCCGTGGCCGACTTCAACAAGGCGCAGTACAACCTCGACGTGGCGCGGGCCCAGGTGAAGTCGGCCGAGGCCTCGCTCGCCCGGGCGAGGCAGAACCTCGCGTACGCGACGATCACCGCACCGGTGTCGGGGATCGTGGTGGAGCGCGCAGTGGACGTCGGCCAGACGGTGGCGGCGAGCCTCTCGGCACCGAGGCTCTTCACCATTGCCAACGATCTCTCGGAGATGCAGATACTGGCGCCGGTGGACGAGAGCGACATCGGCCGCATCCAGGAGGGCCAGAAGGTCCGCTTCACGGTCAAGGCGTACCCGGAACGGAAGTTCGAGGGCACCGTCAAGCAGGTGCGTCTGCAGTCCACGATCGAGCAGAACATCGTCAACTACACCGTGGTCATCGCGGTGGCGAACCCCGACGGCACGCTGCTGCCGGGGATGACCGCCACGGTCGAGTTCGTGGTCGCGAGCGCGGAGAACGTGCTCAAGGTCGCGAACGCGGCGTTGCGCTTCCGGCCGCCGGAGGCGCTGGCGGCGCAGGCCCGCGCCCGCTTCCAGAAGGAGATGGCGGCGCGGCGGGCGGCGCAAGGAGACGGGGTCGCTGGGCAGCGGCCCGGCGGCGACAGGATGGGCGCGGAGGAAGGCGGCTCCGGCAGCGGCTTCGCGGGCGGGGGCGCGCTGGCGGGCAGCGGGGGCAACGGTGCGCGCGGCAACCGGGAGTTCGCGGTGCTGTACTACCTCGCCGCCGACGGCACGCTGGCCATGATGCCGGTGCGGGCGGGGATCACCGACGGGCAATCCACCGAGGTCCGAGGCCGGCAGCTCGAGGCCGGGATGCAGGTCATTGCCGGGATGACGCAAAGCGCCACGAAGGCTTCGACCAACCCGTTCCAGGCCACCCAGCCGAGCGGACCGCCGCGCCCGCCGGGGATGTTCTGAGCGGAAGCCAGGCCATGAGCGACACCGCGGTCATCCGGACCCACGCCCTCACGAAGGTCTATCACATGGGCAGCACCGAAGTCCGCGCCTTGCGTGGGATCGACCTCGAGGTGCGGCGGGGCGAGTTCGTCGCCGTCATGGGCGCCTCGGGCAGCGGCAAGTCGACGCTCATGAACATCCTCGGGTGCCTCGACGTGCCGACCGCCGGCACGTACGACCTGGACGGGGAGCGCGTCAACGGGCTCGACCGCAACGCCCGCGCCCACATCCGTAACCGCAAGATCGGCTTCGTCTTCCAGGGGTTCAACCTGCTCGGCCGGACGACCGCGGTGGAAAACGTCGAGCTGCCGCTGCTGTACGACCGCTCCGGGCAAAAGCTGCACACCCGCCGGCTGGCGCTCGAGGCGCTCGAGCGGGTGGGTCTGTCCGACCGCGCCCACCACCAGCCCAGCGAGCTTTCGGGCGGCCAGCAGCAGCGCGTCGCCATTGCCCGCGCTCTCGTCACCCGCCCGGCGCTCCTGCTTGCCGACGAGCCTACCGGCAACCTCGACACCCGCACCTCGGTGGAGGTCATGGCGCTGTTCCAGGACCTCAACGAGCAGGGGATCACGATCGTGCTCGTCACCCACGAGCGCGACCTCGCCCGCTACACCCGGCGCGTCGTCGAGCTGCGCGACGGCCACATCATCCGCGACACGCCGGTGCCCGAGCGCGCCGTCGCGGCCGAGGACCTGCGCACCATAGCGCTCGACGACGAGGAGGCGAGCTAGCCATGCGCGCCATCGTGCTCGTCAAGGTCGCCCTGCAGAGCATTCTCAAGAACACGCTGCGCTCGCTGCTGACGATGCTGGGAATCATCATCGGGGTGGGGGCGGTGATCGTCATGGTCGCGGTCGGGCTCGGCGCCCAGCAGCGCATCCAGCAGCAAATCGAAAACCTCGGCACCAACATGATCGTGCTCACCGCCGGGGCGTCCACGCAGGGCGGCGTCAGCCAGGGAGCGCAGAGTTTCAACCGCCTGACCGTGGCCAACGCCGACGCGTTGCGGCGGGAGAGTACCTTGCTCGTCGCCATTTCGCCCGTGATCGTCACCGGCGGGCACGTGCAGGGAGGGATCGGCAACTGGCGCACCGCGATCCAGGGCGTTGCGGTCGACTACCAGGTGATCCGGGACTGGGCGACGACCTCCGGCTCGTTCTTCGACGCCACCGACGTGCGGGTGGCGCGCAAGGTGGCGGTCATCGGCGCCACTGTGGCCGCCAACCTCTTCCCCGACCAGGACCCGGTGGGGCAGGAGATTCAAATCCGCAGCGTGCCGTTCCGGATCATCGGGGTGCTCGCGCCGAAGGGGCAGACGGCGGGCGGCTCGGACCAGGACGACGTGGTGCTGGCACCGTACACCACCGTCCAGACGAGGCTCGCGGGCCGCCAGTTCATCCCCCAAATCCTGGCGGCCACGGCCAGCCCGTCCGACATCCCGGCGGCAATGGAGGAAATCACCTCGATCATGCGCGAGCAGCACCGCCTGGCGGCGTGGGAGGACAACGACTTCACGGTCCGCAACCAGGCCGACCTCGCGGCAGCGGCCCAGAGCACCACCGAGGTGATGACCCTGCTGCTCGCGGCCATCGCCTCGATCTCGCTGCTCGTGGGCGGGATCGGAATCATGAACATCATGCTGGTGTCGGTCACCGAGCGCACGCGCGAAATCGGCATTCGTCTCGCCATCGGCGCCCGCGGCTCCGACGTGATGACTCAGTTTCTCGTCGAGAGCACGGTCATGAGCCTGGTCGGCGGCGCCATCGGCACGGCCGCCGGGTTCGCCGGCGCCCGCATCCTGGGGCACTTCACGGGCTGGAACACCGCGGTGTCAGTGCCGACTGTCGTGCTGGCGCTCGCGTTCTCCGCCTCGGTGGGGATCTTCTTCGGGTTCTACCCGGCCCGGCGCGCTGCCTCGCTCGACCCGATCGAGGCGTTGCGGTACGAGTAGACCCTTGCCCGGCCCCGGCGCGGTCGGGGGCGTCGGCGCCCGACCCTGGTCAGCCCTGGGGGCCCTCCAGGGCGGGTCGCTGAAACGCACGAGGCGGTCCGGGCAGGCCAGGCGGTCCACCGTGGCGGTGCGCGCTCGCGATGGCCGCCGCCGATTCCCCGCGGCCCTCCTGTGCAGCCTCAACCCTGTGAGTAGCGAGGCGGAGGACAAGGGGCAGCGGCTGCGGTAGGCTTGGCGCGTGCGGCGCCCGCGCCGCGCGGGAGGTGACTCGTGGCTCGACGGGGAGGCGGCCTCGGCACGCTCGTGGTGCTCGTCATCGGCTTTGTGCTCGGGCAAATCGCGCCGCCGGTGTTGCCGTCGCCGCTCGGGGGCGGGGGCACGCCGGTCGCCGGGCCGAGGGTGGCCGCCGTGCCGATGCCGACCCTTCCCCCGCTGCCTCCCGACTTGGGGGAAGGGGAGCGGCGCGATATCGAAGTCTTTCGCCGGGCCTCGGCGTCGGTGGCGTACATCACGACCGTGGCGCTGCGGCGCGACTTCTTCTCGATGGACGTGTTCGAGATCCCGAGCGGCAGCGGGTCCGGGTTCGTGTGGGACCGGGAGGGGCACATCGTCACCAACTTCCACGTCGTGAGCGAGGGGCAGGCTGTCCGGGTGACGCTCGCCGACCAGTCCGAGTGGGACGCCAGGGTGGTGGGGCTGGCGCCCGACAAGGACCTGGCGGTGCTGCGCATCGCCGCCGAGCCCTCGCACCTGGTGCCGCTGCCGGTGGGGAGTTCCTCGAACCTCGCGGTGGGCCAGCGGGTGCTCGCGATCGGGAACCCGTTCGGGCTCGACCACACGCTCACGACCGGTGTGCTCTCCGCCCTCGGGCGGGAACTCAAGTCGCCCAGCGGGCGGGTCATTCGCGATGTGCTGCAGACCGATGCGGCCATCAACCCCGGCAACTCGGGAGGGCCGTTGCTCGACTCGAGCGGCCGGCTCATCGGGGTCAACACCGCGATTTACAGCCCCTCCGGGGCCTCGGCCGGAATCGGGTTCGCGATCCCCGTCGACACGGTCAAGGCGCTGCTCCCACAGCTCATCGCGTACGGCAAGCCGGTGCAGCCGGGGATCGGGATCGTGCCGCTGGCCGACTACTGGGCCTCGCGGTTCGGAATCGAGGGCGTGATCATCCGCAGCGTTTCGGACGGCAGCCCGGCGGCGCGCGCCGGGCTCGAGGGGCTGCGCATGACCCGAACGGGCCGGGTGGTGCTGGGCGACGTGATCACGGCCGTCAACGGCACGAGGGTGCGGCGCGTCGACGACCTCCTGCACGCCTTCGAGGCAGCCGGAGTGAGCGCGCGGGTGCGGCTGTCCGTGCGGCGGGACGACGACACGCGCGAGGTCGCCGTCACGCTGGTCGCCCTGGACTGACCCTCAGCGACCGATGTCGCGGGCGCGCAGGCGCTGCAGTTCCTCGGCGGTGCGGCGGCGGCGCAGCCCGCCGAGCAGCGTGAGGGCGAGCGCGGTCCCGATGCCTCCGCCCAGTAGCAAGGGGTAGAACACCTCCCACGGCTGACGCATCGCCAGCGCGACGGCGCCCACAGCGAGAGCGGCGAGACCGACGATTCCGATCGCGACGAGGGTGGCGACGGCGAGGCGAGGCGCCCGCCGGCGGGAGGCCAGCACGCCCGTGAGCGCGCCGAGCGACCCGAGCAGGAGCCCGAGCAAGCCTCCGACGAGGCCAGCCTGACGCGCCGTCCACCACGACCCGGGCACCACGAGGGGATCCTCGCCCGGCCCGAACGTGACCAGCTCGAGCGGCCCCAGTTCGACGACCCCCCGTCCTGGCAGGACCAGGTTGATCTCGAGCCGGGAGGGCGCCGGCTGCCCGACCGCGGTGGTGAACGGCAGCACGAAGTGGCGCCAGCCGGAGGTGCCGGTGAGACTGCGCAGCGGCCCGCGTGATGCCAGGGTGCGCGAGAAGAAGCGGCTCCCGTCGGGGAAGACGCTCCACATCTCGAGGAAGCCCTCGCCTTCCACACCCTCGTGTCGCACCCTGCCGCGCACGGCGTAGACGCTCGTCGAAACGGGCGGCGCCTCGATGGCGAGAAGCGGCACCGGCAGGCCCGGCGCGGCGCGCTCGACTCGCAGGTGCGCTGCCTCGCCGCCCGTCTGCCCACCGATCACCCGCACGCTGGCCCCGTCGGGCCGCGCGGATCGGCCTTCCCATCCGAGCCGCGCCACGACCTCCTCACCGTCCGCGGCGAGTGCGGTACCGGCCGCCACGGCCAGCGCGAGCGCGAATGTCTTCATGAGTCCCTCCCCGTGGCGCTCCGGTACGCTGCGAGCAGCGCCCGGAAGCTGGTCTCGTCGAGCTTGCCGTCGGCGAACACCGCGCGCAGGGTGCGCTCGAACTCGTCGGCATGGTCGTGGCTGTCCACGACCTTGATCTTCTCGATCAGCCGGTCGAGTCGCAGCCGCACGGTGGGGTAGCTGATCCCATACGCCGCGGCGGTGTCCTTGAGCGAGCCCGAATGGAGGACGAAGCGCTTGAGGAAAGCGAGATCCTCGTCGTTGAGGTACTCGATCCAGGCGCCGCTGCTCGACTGGCTCACGTTCATGCCTCCCGAGGTTAATTTACTTCTACATTTTATTAATGTCAACATTAATAAAAGATGAACCGCTTCACTGCGCCGGCAGGCGCGCTACAGTGCCGGGGCGGGGGGCGTCACATGCGGATGCGAAGGACCGGATCGGTGAGGGTGGCGGCAATGGCGGTGTGGCTCGTGGCCGCCACCGGCGCGGCGGCGGTGCGCTCGCCGCAGGACGTGCTCGGGATCGAGGTCGGGGGAGACCGGGTGCTGGCCTCGTACGAAGAAATCCAGCGCTACCTCGGCGTGCTCGCCGCCTCGAGCCCGCGGGTGCGGGTGATCGAGCTCGGGGAAACCGTGGAGCGGCGGCGCATCGTCGGAGCTGTCATCTCGGCCCCAGCCAACCTGAACAGGCTCGACGAGCTCCGCCGGCGGTGGGGGCGGCTCGCCGACCCGCGCCGGGCGCGCCCCGGCGAGATCGAAGATCTCGTGGCGACGACCCCGGCGTGTGTCGTGGTCACTGCGGGTATCCACTCCACCGAAGTGGCGGGACCGCAATCGCTGCTCCTGCTCGCTCACGAGCTGGCGTCGGCCGAGGGCGACCCCGTGGCGGCGTGGCTCGCCGATGTCGTGGTCGTGCTGGTGCCGTCGTTGAACCCCGACGGCCACGAAATGGTGGTGAACTGGTACCGGCGCCACCTCGGCACCCCGTACGAAGGGTCCAACCCGCCGTTCCTTTACCACCGGTACGCGGGCCACGACAACAACCGCGATTTCGTGTACCTGAACCTGCCCGAGTCGAGGGCGCTCAACCGCTTCCTCTCCCGCGACTGGCGCCCGCAGGCGCACCTCGACCTCCATCAGATGGGGCTGCAGGGGCCGCGGCAGTTCGTGCCGCCGTTCGCGGACCCCATCGCCCCCCTCGTCCACCCCCTGGTCTGGCGCATGACCTCCCTCCTCGGCGGACTCATGGCGCTGCGACTCGAGGAGGACGGGCGCGCCGGTGTGGTCTCGGGGTGGGAGTTCGACGGAGCGTGGATCGGCGGAACCCGCAACACCGGCTGGTGGAAGAACATCTTCGGCGTGCTTACGGAAACCGCCGGGACGCTGCTGGCCACGCCCTTGCACATCGACGAGAACGAGCTGCGGGCGGGCGGCAAGGGACTGGCCGAGTACCGGCCGCAGCTTGACTTTCCGAACCCCTGGCGAGGCGGCCGCTGGGGGCTGCCGGAAGCCGTGGGGTACCAGCGCGTGCTGGTGCGCTCGTTCGTCGAGTTCGGCGCCACGTTCAGGAGGTCCTTGCTGCGCGACGTCGTGGCCATGGCAGCCGAGGCCACGCGTCAGGGGGGCGAGGAGGCGCCGCGAGCCTGGCTCGTGCCGCCGTTTGCGGCTGATCCCGCTCGGGCCAGGCACCTCGTCTCCCTGCTGCAAGAGGCCGGCGTCGAGGTGAAGGTCGCGCGCTCCCCGCTGGCTGCCGCTGGCCGGAGCTTTCCTGCCGGCACGATCGTGCTCGGCGCCGCCCAGCCGCTCCGGCAGTTTCTCCTCGAGGTGCTCGAGCCTCAGCCCTACCCCGAGGTGCGGGCGGTCCCGGGAGGCGAACCGTGGCTGCCGTACGACGTGACGGCCTGGAGCCTGCCGCTCTTCTTCGGGGTGGAGGTGGTGCGGGTGGAGGGAAGCCTCGAGGGTGCCCTCGATGACCTGGTGGGGGCGGCGTTCCTCACTGCCGGGGATCCGCCGAAGGCGCGCCAGGTCGCCGTGCCAGCGAGCCAGGTCGGGGCGTTTGCTGCCGCGAACCGCGCCCTGGCGGCCGGGCTGGAGGTGCGGCAGGTGGACGAGGCGGCGGCGGGCGTGCCGCCGTGCTTCGTGATTGCGGGCGCGCCCGAGACCGTAGGTCGCGTCATTCGGGAGGCGGGGGTGGAGGCGCGGCGCTGGGAAGGTGCGGCTGCAGCCGGGCGGCGCCTGCGCCGGGTCCGGGTCGGGGTGCTGCACCCGGACCGTGGGATCGAGGACGCCGGGTGGTGCCGGCTGGTCCTCGAGCGGGCCGGGTTCGAGGTGGAGGTGGTGGACCGGCGGCGCCTGGCGGCGCCCGCAGAGATGGCGGGGATCGACGTGCTGGTGATGCCGGCGATGGACAGGAGGGTGCTGGCCGACGGCCGGGCTGGCGCGAGGCCGATCGTCGCCCCTCCCCCCGAGTACGTGGGCGGCCTCGGAGCGGAAGGCACGGAGGCCGTGCGGCGGCTGCTGGCGCGCCGAGGCACGGTGATCGGCGTCGGCGGGAGCGCCGAGTGGCTCATCGACACCCTCGACCTGCCGGTCACGGTGCCGACTCGGGCGGCGCCGCGCAGCGAGCTGACCTGCCCGGGCTCCCTGCTGCGCCTCGATGTTGACCGCCACTCGAGGCTCGGGTGGGGGCTCCCGCCCAGCCTGGCCGTGCTCATCGACGACCCGCTCGGGTTCGAGACGCGGCCCGCCGGCCCCGGCGCCGCCCGCGAGGTGGGGGCCCGCTTTCCCGACGCTCCGCTGCTGGTCGCCGGGTGGATGCGGGGCGAGCGGGTGCTGCAGCGGCGTGCCGCTGCGGTCGCCCTCTCCTGGCAGGGAGGACGGATCGTTCTGCTGGCATTCTCACCCCACTTCCGGGCGCAGACGGAAGGCGCGTTCCCGCTGCTGTTCAACGCCATCGGCATGGCCATGGGCGACCCCGCACCGCCGCAGAACTAGCGCCGACGCTGTTCGAGGCGGGTGCGCAGCGGAGCGAGCAAGGGGTCGGCCGCGCCGTACAGCTTCTCGGCCAGCGCCAGCGCCCGGCCCGCCTCGTCGAGCGAGCCGCGCAACAGCAGGTTCTCCACGCTGGCGGCCGCCTGTCGCCGCGGAAGCTCGGCGAGCAGGTCCCGGACCTCCTGATTGGCAGGCTCCAGGCTCTGGGCCTGCTGGGTCTCGAGGATGGCCTTCTCGAACTGTTCGGCCGCTGCCATGGCTCGGGCCTGCTCGAGCAGCGCCGCAAGCCTGAGCTCGCGGGACCGGGCCCGCTGGTGCTCGTAGCGCAGGCGGAGCCCGCGGATCGCCGCCTCCCCGCCGAACATCTTCTCGGCCAGCGCCAACACCCGCTCGGCCTCGTCGAGCTCGCCGGTCTGCAGCCGCAGCTCCACGGTGGCGGCGGCCTCGAGCAACTCCTGCATGCGCTTGCGCTGTTCGGAGAGGCGGTTGAGCTGCGCCTGGGCCTCGGCGAGCAACACCGTCACCTCGGGGCTGGCCACTCGCAGGCCGGTCGCCTCTTCGAGCAGCGGCAGCGCGCGGTCCGGATCCTGGGCCGCGAGGGCGCGGCGAGCCTCGCTGACCAGAAACGCCAGCCGCTCCTCCTCGGCCCGCTGCGCGGTAACGGCGGCCTCGACGCGGCCGCGCAGCCCTGCCAGCGGCCCTTCCTCGCCGAGGTGGGAGGCGCAGGCCTCGAGCCGGAGAGCGGCGCGATCGAGGTCCCCGGCTTCGAGCAGGCGCTCGATGCCGGCGGCCGCCTCCTCGCGGGCGCGGCGGCGGCGCTCGGCCTCCTCGTGTTCTCGCCAGGCCGTCTGCATCTTGCCCTGGATTTCCAGGAGCGTGGCGTCGCCCGGCTTGAGGCGCAAGGCCTCCTCGAGCTTCGTGATGGCCTCGGCGAAGTGAAACGCCTCGACGCAGCCGGCTGCCTCGCGCAGCAGGAGCTTGACGTGCGCCTCTCGCTCCTGGAGCCGGAGCGCGCCGAGGCGCTGCCGCAAGGCGGACAGCTCCATGGCGTCGCCGCACTCGACGAGGGCGCGGGCCAGGCGTTCCTCGGCCGCGTCCAGCCGGCCGCCCTGGAGGAGGAAGCGCACCTCCTTGACGGCCGCCTGTACCGCAGCCTGCCGCCGCTGCGCTTCTTCGTACTCGGCCTGCGCCTGCCTGGTCTTGGCCAGGATGGCGGGGATCTCCTCGTCATCGGGCGCCAGGGCCGCCGCCTCCTCGAGGTGCTCGATCGCGGCGGGGAACGCGTTCTGCTCCACGCAGCGAGCGGCCTCACGCAGCAGCGCCCTCACCCGGCGCCGCGCCTCCTTCTGCCGCGCCCCGGCGAGCTCGGCGCGCACCTCGGCGAGCTCCGCGGTCTCGCCGGCCGCCTCGCACGCGGCGTCCAGCTGCTGCGCCGCCTCGTCGAGCCTGCCTTCGGCCAGCAGCTCGCGCACCCGGGCAGCCGCCTCGGCCGCGGCGCGCTGCAGCTCGCGTTCGCGCTCCCAGCGCTTCTGCGCGCGCTGTGTCGCAGCCAGAGCGCGGCGGATGCCGTCGTCCTCCGGCCTCAGGGCGAGGGCGTGTTCGAGGGTGTCGATGGCCTCGTCGTAGCGCGCCTCGTCGGCCAGTGCCCGGGCCTCGGAGAGCAGTGAGAGCACGTCCGACTCGATCTTGCGCTGCTCGGCCTCGGTGATGCGCCGGTCCATCGCCTCCAGTTCGGACAGCTCGCCGCATCGCTCGCGGGCGGCGGCCAGGATCTCGCGTGCCGCGGCAAAATCCTCGCTCTCGATGGCGAGCTGGACCGCACCCTCGGCATCCTCCAGGGCCTTTTGCCGGAGCTGCGCCTCCTCCTGCTCCCTGAGGGCGGTCTGAGCCCGCTGGAGCAGGTTCTCGACCTTGCGGTCCCGGGCGCCGGCAGCGGCGAGGAACTCCTCGAGGCGGGCCACGGCCTCGGCCGGCCGGTCGGCGTGCAGCAGCTCGTCGGCATGCTTGAGCGCCCGGTCCCGGGCCAGCTGCTGTTCTCGCTTGGCAATGCGGGCCCGGATGTCCTCCAGCGCCCGACTCACGCCTTGCTCGCGCTCGACCTTGTCCACCAGCTCGAGGGCGGCTCCGAGTTCGCCGCGGGCGAGCAACGCCTCGGCCTCGGCCATCGCCATCGCCAGCACCTGCGTGGTCGACGGAGCGATCGGGTGTGCGGTGGTGTGGGCGTCGGCCTTTTCCAGCAGCCGCATCGCCTTCGGGTTTTCGGGGTCGAGCTGCAGGACGGTGCCGATCTGCAGCCTGGCCTCCTCGATTTGTCCGAGGTCGATGAGCTTCTCGGCCGAGGCCAGAAACGAGCTGATCTGGCGGGCCATCGTCGACTCTCGCGCAGGTTTCGGAGGCAGGTCCTCGCCCGCCCCGGCCGCCGTCGGCGGCGCACCGTCCTCGGCTCGCGGCATCGCGGTCGTGGGTACTTCCTGAGGCCGCGGGGTCGTTCCCGCCACGAACTGCCGGTCGAGGCGGTTCTGGGTCGAGCCCGGCTTGGGGATGTGGATGCGGTCCGTGGGGCCGTCCGGCATCACGAAGGCGCGGGCGACGTCCGCGGGGTCGAACGGATGGCGGGTGGCGAGGGCGGCGAGGGCGTCGCTCATGGCGTCGGTCCCCGGGAAGCGGTCGGCCTGCTCCTTGGCGAGGGCCCGCAGGACGACAGCGCCGAGCTCCTCCGGGATGCGGCGCTCGGGATCGGTTTCCGCGAACGGCAGCGGCTGGTTGTAGAGGTGCGCCGCGACCAGGGTGGGGACGGTGCTGGCCTTGAACGGGCTGCGGCTGGTCAGCAGCTCGTAGAAGACGACGCCCAGCGAGTAGATGTCGCTGCGGGCGTCGATCCTGTCGCCCTCGCCCTTGAGCTGCTCGGGCGACGAGTAGCGGACCTTGCCCAAGAACGTGCCGGCCACCGTCTGCGCCGACGAGCCCTTGAGGACCTTGGCGATCCCCATGTCGATGAGCTTGACCAGCAGGGGCTCCTCGTCGGTGCGGGTGAGCATCAGGTTGTCGGGGGCGATGTCGCGATGGACGATGCCCTTCTTGTGGAGGTGACCGAGCGCGGCCAGCGACTGGCGCATGATCTCGATCGCCGCCCCTACCGAAGGTGGGCCCAGCCGGCCGAGCAGCTCCTCGAGCGTGATGCCGTCGATGAACTCCATGACGATGTAGGCGTTGCCCTCGTCGTCGACGGAGAAGTCGTAGAGCTGTGCGATGTTGGGGTGGCGGAGACGGATCGCGACCCGCGCTTCCTGCGTGAACCGCTGCCTGATGTCCTGATCGCCCTCGAGTTGCGGGCGCAGGATCTTGATGACGCGGATCTCGTCGAGGAGGCGGTGGCGGACCTTGTAGATCGCCCCCATCCCCCCCTCCTTGATCTTCTCGAGGATCTCGTACTTGCCCTCGATGTGCTCGATCGTGCTCACCGGTCCCCGTTCGTCTCGTCGGCTGCCGCGTTGCCCCGTCGCCCGTCCATCTCCATCCACGCCGCGAATCGCCTGGCCATTATGCCACCGCCGGCACCGCGCCGCACTGCCGGCAGGCGCTCACAACAGCTCGATCTTGCCCGACGTGGTGCTGATGCTGACGCGCGGTCCCCCTCCTGCGAGGCGCACCTTGCTGCCCCTGGGCTCGGCCTCGCCGGGGTGCTCGGACCGAATCTCGCCTCTCGATGAGGCCAGCTCGCCCCCGGGCTGTGTGCCCGGAGGGAGGACCAGCCGCACCCGGCCCGAGGTCGTGGCGACGCTGACCTCGTCGGTGCCGGCGAGAGCGTCGAACCGGAGCGTGACAGCGCCGCTTGAGGTGGCGACGGCCACCGACCCCAGCAACCCCTCGGCACGCACCTGCCCGCTCGTGGTGTCGGCGCGCAGCGCCCTCGCGCCCCCGGTGAGCACGACGTTGCCCGAGGCGCTGCGGGCGAGGGCCCGTTCGAGCGCTCTCGTGGCCCGGATCAGGAGGCTGCCCGACGTCGTGCGGGCCTCCACCTCCGGGGCCCAACCCACGAGCTCGATGTCACCCGACGCCGCCCGCAGCCGGAGCGGACGGCTGGCCCCGAACTCGCCTTCGGCACGCAGGTTTCCGGAGCTGGTCGAGAGATCGGCCCTGACCGTCGGGGGAATCACGAGTTCGACCCGGGCGCGGCTCACCAGGACGCCCTTGAAGAGCTTCACGCCCCCCGGGTCGGGGGCGACGAGCCGCAGCTCGCCCTCACGGTCCTCGAGTGTCGGCCGGTGGGCCTCGATCCAGGCGGTGGCCTGCGCCTCCCTGAACGCCCCGGCCACGAGTTCGACCTTGACGCGGATTTCCGTGATCTCGGCCACCCTCACCACGAGATCGAGAGGGCCGGCGTCCACGAGCACGAGCTTGCCCGCGGGCGCGGGGAAGGCGCGCGAGATCTCCTCGCGCCTCTCGGCCGCCCCGGCCGCCGCGCCGACGGCCAGCACCAGCATCGAGATGACGAGCGTGCGCATAGATCCTCCGCTGACGGGCCATCGTATCGGGCGCGGCCGGCGCAGGCAAGACGCAGCCCGTACCGGAGGTGACGGGGCACACACCGGCCGACCTGGGGCGGGTGGCGCCCATCGTGCTTGACAACCGGCGGCAAAGGGCATATAACACGCGGCCCAGAGGGTGTCGGATGTGCCCCTCGTGGAGGTGTGGCCCGCTCGTAGAGAAGCGGAGTGCATGTCAGGCGCTCCCACCGCGCTCGGGCAACCGGTAGACCAGATCCGATCGAGGCGATCGGATCCCACAAACCAGATCAAGAGTCTTTTTGGGGCGTTCTGGAAGAATGCCCTCCTCGCCAGGAGGAAAGGAGAAATCGATGCGTAGGAACCTGTTTGTTGGTGTGATGCTGTTGGTCGTGGCCATCGTGGCCGTTGGCTGCGCGAAGCCGCCGCAGCAGGAAATCGATGCTGCCAAGGCCGCCCTCGCGGCCGCCGAACAGGCCGAGGCGCCCAAGTACGCGACGGGAGAGTGGGACCGCGCCCAGGCCGCGATGAACGCGGTCAACGCCGAGCTCGAGGCCCAGCAGGCCAAGTTCGCCCTCTTCCGCTCCTACACCAAGGCCAAGCAGCTCATCGCCGACGCCACCAACGCCGCCAACACCGCGAAGGATGCGGGGATCGCCGGCAAGGAAAAGGCGAAGAACGAGGCCGCGGCCGCCATCGAGGGCGTGAAGGCCGCCGTCGCTTCGGCCAACGAGGTTTTCGCCGCGTTGGAGAAGTGCCGTCGCAAGCCCAAGGACATGAAGAAGGACCTCGAGATGATGAAGGGGAACCTGGACGGGTACGCCAACCAGGTCACCGATCTCGACGGCAAGTTCGGCCGCGAGGACTACCTCGGCGCCAAGGCGCAGGCTGACGCCCTCAAGGGCCAGGTCGACGCGATGGTGAGCGAGCTCAACGCCGCCAAGACCAAGATCAAGTGCTGACGTCTCGACTCGAGACCTCACGACAACCGGCGGTGTCTCACCGCCGGTTGTTGCTTTCAAGCCTTCTCGTGCTGGCCGCGGTGGCGGCGACCGCCTGCAGCCGGCGGGAGCCGGCCGACGTCTCGGGCTTCCGCGCCGCGCTCGGGCGGGCCATCCGGCTCGTCCGGCAGGAGTTCCCCGAAAAGGCGAGGCAGCTCGAGCGGCTGCTCGGCGAGGCCGAGGTGGCGAGCGCGGCGGAAGCGGCGACGCCGTGGTGGGAAGGCAGCGTGGGGAGATCCGAGGCCGCCTGGGCCCGAGCCATGCGGGCGGCGGCCGAGGCCGCAAGGCAGGCGCGGGCGGCTCGCGGCGCCGCCCGGGAGCGCACACACGACCTCCTGCAGACGGTGAGAGACGACGTGGCGCGCGCCCGGGCCGAGATCCGGGAAGCGGGGATGGGCCGGCGGGAAGCCGCGGCGATGGAGCGAGCCGCAAACCGGCTCGCCACTGCCGAGCGCCTGGCGCGGGCCGGCGCGCATGCCTCCGCTGTCGCCGAGCTCGAGGCAGCGCGGCAGGACTGCGCCGAGATCCATGCCGGCTGGTCGGCGCTGCACGCGCGCTTTTCCGACCCGGCGCTGCGGCGCCAGTGGCGGAGGTGGGTGGCCGAGACCATCGAGGCTTCCCGGAACGAGGGGTCAGTGGCGATCGTCGTCGACAAGCTGCGGCGGCGCGTGGTGGTGTACGAGGCAGGCAAGGAAGTGGGCAGCTTCCGTGCCGAACTGGGGGCCAACGGCCTGCGCCGCAAGGAACACGCCGGCGACCGCGCCACGCCGGAGGGCCGCTACCGAGTCGTGCAGCGCAAGGAAGGACGCCACACGCGCTTCTACAAGGCGCTCCTCATCGACTATCCTAATGACGAGGACAGGATGCGATTCGCCCTCGGCAAGACCCGGGGCCTGATTCCCCACCGAGTCGGTATCGGCAGCCTCATCGAGATCCACGGGGGCGGCGGAGAGGGTTCGGACTGGACCGACGGCTGCGTGGCGCTCTCCAATCCCGACATGGACCGCGTCTACGCGCTGGCGCGGGTGGGGACCCCGGTGACGATCGTGGGGACCTATGAGCGCTGACGGCAGTGTGGTGCTGGGGGTTCGCGTGGAGCAGCCGCCCCGCCGCCGGCTGTGGCCGTTGTTGCTGGGGCTCGCGGTGGTGCTCCTGCTCTCCGGCAGCTGTCTGGGGCTGCTGCGGGCCGGGCGCCCGCTGGTGGCGACGCCGTTCGAACTCACGACGGTGCTGCCAGGCAGCCTGGGCTCCGGTATCGGGCTCGAAAAGCGGGCCGCCCGCGCCGAGGCCGAGCTGCAGCGCCTGGCGCCTCGCGGGGTCTACATCGTCATCGACACCTACCGCAACCGCCTGCACCTGATCCAGGACGGCAAGGTGCTGCGCTCCGCCGTGTGCTCGACAGGGACCGGGCGGGTGCTGCGCGACCCGCGCAACGGGCGCGAGTGGGTGTTCGACACGCCGATGGGCGAGCGAATCATCGAGTCGAAACGGAAGGACCCCCCGTGGGCCAAGCCGGACTGGGCGTTCATCGAGGAGGGTTACCTGCCGCCCCCGCCCGGCTCGCCCGAGCGCTGGGACACCGTGTCGCTCGGCGACTACGGGCTGTACATGGGGGACGGCTACATCATCCACGGCACGCTGTTCAAGAGCTTGTTGGGCCGTCGCGTCACCCACGGCTGCGTCCGGCTGGGGGACGAGGACCTGGAGTTCGTCTACAAGAATGCGCCGCTTGGTACTCGCGTGTATCTGTACTAGCGCCTTCGCCGCGCTGGCAGGGGCGGGGAACGAGCCGCCAGACCCCCTCCAGGTGGCCTCGCGCGAACTCGAGCTGTCGGCTGCCCGGAAGCCCGACATCTACCTCGTGCTGAGCCCCGAGCAGCGGGTGCTCGAGGTGCGGGCGCGGGGCGTCACCCTCGACCGTGTGAACCTGACCGGAGTCGAGCTGCTGAGCCAGCAGCGCATGCTCGGCCGCAGTCTTCCGTCGGCGCCGTCGGTGCCGGCGAGGTGGGTGGTGAAGGTGGGGCCCGGCGACCGCGATCGCGAGATCATAGCACCGACCGAGCTCCGCCCGATGCCCAAGGAGGACGAGGAGGACCCGGCGCCAGAGCCGCCTCCGGCGAGTCCCGGACCCACGCCGACGCCGACGCCCCTTCCCGAGCCCCCGGTGTCCTACCGTGTGCAGCTGGAAAACGGGTGGGATGTGTGGATCACCGATCAGCTGCCCCCCCAGGGCTTCCTGCGGCTGCTGGCGGCCGCCATTGGGGACGGCTGGCGGAGGTGGCGCGGGCGTGGAGTGGACCTGGCCCCGGCGGTGACGCTGCTCATGTCGGCCGAGGACGCGCGCCGCATTCACCACCTGTTCCGCACCGGCACCACGATCATCGTGACCGCTGGCACGCGGTAGCCAGCCTGCCGCCGCGGGCCTGGGCCGCTGCGGACTGGCCCGATTCGCCTTCGCAGCAGGAACCAGGTGAGACCTTCCGGCTCAATGGGTGCGGAGGCGGGAGACGCGCTCCACCACGTCCCGGAAGCCCGGGTTGACGGCCAAAACCTCGGTGAAGTTCCCGAGTGCCTCGGCGTTGCGGCCGGCCGCTTCCTGGGCGCGGCCCAGCTCGTAGCGCAGGCCGAGGACGATTTCCGGGCCGAGCCCCGGAGCGGTGAGCCCGCGCGCGTACCACTCCGCCGCCTGCTCGGGCAGGCCCTTCTCCATGTAGCAGGCGCCGATCATGGACGCGCTCTCCACGAACAGCTCCGGACTCTTGAGGGCGAGCTGGAACTCGCCGATGGCCTCGTCGAGCAGGCCCATCTCCCGGTACGCCAGGCCCAGGTTGAAGTGAGTGTCGAAGTCCTGCTCCTGGATCTGCTCGGCCACCCCGCGCTGGAACTCCCGGAACAGCTCCTCGATCGAGGCCTCGCCGCCCTTGCCCACGCCGGTGGCCTCGGCGACGAGTTCGTCCTCGGCCAGCTCCTTCTCGAGCTCGGCCGCGAGGTCGAAGAACTGCTCCTCCTCCGAGAACAGCTCGGAAGCCGTCGCCTCGGGACCCGCCAGTGGCTTTTCCTCGTCCCAGCCGCGCGCCTTGAGGAGCGCGTGGCGCGAGCGCACCTCGGGGTGGTCCGGGAAGCTTTCGCGCAGCTTGAGGAGGAGCTTCGCGGCCTCGTCGAGCAGCCCCTGCTGGATGAAGAAATCCAGCTCTCCGAGCTGCTCGGGGGTGGGTCCGGCGAGAATTTCTTGCACCTCGAGCAGGTCGATAGGGGCCTCGAGGACCTCCGCTTCCTCGGCCGGCGGGAGAGGAGCCTCGATCGGCAGCGGCACCGCGGCTCGAGGCTCGGCTGCCGCTGCGGGGGTCTCGGCGAAAACGCCCTCCCCCCCGATCGGAAGCGCTGCTTCCGCCGGAGCCGGCGGTGCCGGCGGCTCGAGCCGGGGCAACGCCAGCTCCTCGGGAGCTGCCGGCTCCACAGGTGTGGGGGGCGCTGCCGGAGGAGGCGGGGTGGGGGCCTTTTCCGGGACCGGCGGAAGGCCGAGGTCGATCGGCGGCTCCTGAGCCGGCGCGGGCTTGCGCCGCAACGGGGTCGTCGGCAGCCCCAGGGCGCCGAGGTCGAGTTCGAGATCGGCGCCGGCCCGGCCCGGTTTGGCCTTGCCAGCACGGGGAGGTGCCGGTGCGGGGGAGAGGCCGAGCATGGCTTCGAGCGCCCCCAGCTTGACGGGCGGCGCGCTGGGCGTGCGGGCGGGGGCAGCAGACGCGGCCCGCGGCAGCACCAAGTCGTCGAGCGAGAGCGTGGCGGCAGGCTCCGCCTTGCGCGGGCGAGACGCCGCCGGTGTCGGTTCGATCGGCGGCGGCGCCGCCTCGGGCAGTAGGCTGACGGGAGCGTCGGGAGGGGCCGGCGAAGTGGCCGGAACCGCCTTCGTAGGGGGCGAGGAGAGCGCGACCGGCAAGGGTTCGACGATCTCGATCGGAGCGGATGGCGGAGCGGGTGCGGCGGACAGGATGTCCACCGGTTCGAACGCCACCTCGGGCTCGACCGGGACCGGCTCCCAGACCGCCTCGAAGCCAGTGTCGGGCCCGAGCGGCTCCTCGGCGTTGGGCGGCGAGACCGGACCGGGCTCGAGCGGGGAAGCCGCGATCGGCGCCGCGGGTGCCGGCTCCTGCACCTGCACTGGCGGCTGGGAACCACCCAGGGATGCCAGCAGCGCCTGGGCCTCGGCATGCTCGGGGAAGAGCGCGAGCAGCCGCTGGAGGTGCGAGACTGCCTTGTCCACGAGGCCGTACTTGGCGAAGACTTGCGCCTCCGTGAACATTTCGTCGGCCGGAGAGGGCGAGACGCTGGCCGGTTCCGCGGGGCCGGCCGCAGCCGCCTCGGGCGCTTCCGGCGCAGCCCACACGTCGGTGTCGACGCGCGCCGCCCCGGTGTCCATGAGGCTGGCCTCCGGCGCGATGTCGACGTCGATGAACTCGATCGACGCCTCCTCCTCCGGGGCGGCGGCCGTCACCGGTGCGGCCGGTTGAACGGCTGTCGGGGCCGGGCGGGCAGGGGGTGGGGTGCTGACGGGCGAGGGAGCCGCGGCCGTCCGCTGCGCCACCGACAGCCCGAGGGTCTCGGCCATCTCGCCCAGACGCTTGATGATGGCGGGATCGGTGGGGTTCCGGCGGACCAGCCGCTTGTGGAGGTCCGCGGCCTCGCCCTTGCGACCGTCGCGGATGTAGGCGTCGGCGAGCGCCAGCTCGATCGTGACGACCATGTCGTGGTCGTTGAGTCGTTCGAAGACCCGGCTCGCCCGGGCAAGGACCTCGACATCCGTCGGCGCGCTGCGGAGCAGTCGCTTGACGAGGGTGGCAGCGCGCGCCACGTCGCCGGCCCGGAGCAGGCGGTCCACCGCCGGGAGGAGGTGTTCCTTGGCCTCCTCCGACTCGCCGACCCGGAGCATGACGTCGCCGTAGAGCTGAACCACGTCGGTGCGCTCGCCGATCTCGGGCATGACCTCGTCGAGGAGCGCGCGTGCCGTCTCGAGTTCGCCGGCCTCGGCGTGGGCCCGCACCGCGGCCCGCCGCAGCTCGTATCCCTTCCTGGTCGCGGCGAGGGCTTTCTTGGCGAGCTCCAGGGCGGGTTGCAGGCGGCCCGCGCCGAGCATGGCGTCGATGCAGGGCGCCACGAAGTCCCCGTTTTCGGGGCCCAGCTCGATGGCGCGGTGGTAGAGCTTCACCGCCTCGTCGATCATGTTGCGCCCGAGCAGGAAGCGGCCCAGGGCGTCGATCTCGGCGGTGGCGGCCTGGGCATCGCCGGCCTGGACGAGGAGGTCGACCAGCTTGGCGCGCGCCTGGAAGTTGGACGGCTCGAGCTCGGTGAGGCGGCGGGTGACGCGCACCGCCTGCTCGAGGTTGCGGCTGCGCATGAACCAGTCGGCGAGGGTGGTGAGCTGCTGCCGCCCCTCGACGACGAGGCCCTGCTTGAAGTAGAGGTCGGCCAGCCGCTCGTAGGTCTGGGTGCGCTGCGGGTCGAGCCGGTTGACCTTCTTGTAGATCGCGATGGCCTTGAGGAAGAAGCCGTCCTGCGCGAAGTGCTCGGCGATTTGCTGGTAGACGTCGATGGCCTCGTCGATGCGGTTGACCCGCACCAGGAGGTCGCCCAGACGGTTGAGGGTGTTGGTGTCGTTCGGGGCTTGCTCGAGCGCCCGCCGATACTCCTTGATCGCGGCGTCCAGCTTGCCACGGGCCGCGAGCTTCTCGGCCTCCTGCAGGATTTGCTCGCGCTTGACCGTCGCCATCACACGGCTTCCCTGGGTAATGCTAGCACACGGACCGGCGCAAAGGTGCGCCGGTGCAGGCAGCACGGCCCTTCCCTGGCGAGCGCCTCGAGGTGGCAGGGCGAGGGGTACCCGGCGTTGTGGTCCCAGCCGTAGACCGGGAAGCGTTCCGCCAGCCGCCACATGAGATGGTCACGGGACACCTTGGCGAGGATCGATGCAGCGGCGACGCTCCAGTACCTGGCGTCGGCGCGCGGCTCGGCGAGCCAGGGGAAAGGCAGACCGGAAAGGCTGACTGCATCGCTCACCACGATGCCCGGCGCGACACCGAGCGCGCACACCGACTGCCTCATGGCGCTGCGGGTGGCCTCCAGGACGTTAAGCGCGTCGATCTCGGGCGGGCTGCGATGGGCCACGGCCCAGGCCAGGGCGTGGCGCCGTATGGCGACAGCGAGCCGCTCGCGCCGGCGAGGGGCCAGTCGCTTCGAGTCGTCGAGGCCGGCGATGGGATGCGCCGGATCGAGGATGACGGCCGCCACCGTGACGGGGCCCGCGAGAGCGCCGCGGCCCGCCTCGTCGACGCCGGCGACGTGGCCGTACCTGCGATGGAGCTGCTGGTCGAGGGAGCCATCCGGCGGCGCCGGCCTCACCTCTTCTGGAACTCCTCCTCGATGCGGGCCGCCTTGCCCTTGAGGGCGCGCAGGTAGTACAGCTTGGCGCGCCTGACACGGCCGCGGCGGACGACCTCGATGCGGTCGATGCCGGGCGAGTGGAGGGGGAACACTCTCTCGACGCCGATGGAGTAGGAAATCTTGCGGACCGTGAAGCTCTCCCGCAGGCCGCCGCCGCGGCGGCCGATCACCACGCCCTCGAACACCTGAATGCGCTCCTTTTCGCCCTCGCGAACCTTCACGTGCACGCGCACCGTGTCGCCCGGCCCGAAGGTCGGGATGTCGGTGCGAAGGTAGTCCTTCTCGAGCTCGCGCATGTCCATGACAACCTCCAGCCTCAACCGCGCATCTCGGGGCGAGGGCGCGGACCGGCGATTATACACACCCGCGGGAGAGCCGAAAAGGGGTCGACCGCTCGCGACCTGGGTCGGGACCGCGGTGGTGCGCGTGGTGGCGGTGCCGCACGTGGATAGGTAAATATGCGTCAATTCGACGCATATTTAGATTGCAACTAGTTTCTCACAACTTGACAAAAACAAACGCAGATCCTATGTTGTGTGTGCCGGCACGACACGACCGGCAGGGAGACACACATGGCCTCGAACACCAGCTACACCGTCAAAGCTTCGGAGGCGCTGCAGTCGGCCGTGCAGGGGGCGGCGGCACGCGGTAACCCCGAGGTCTTGCCATCCCACCTCTTGTACGCCTTGCTCGAGCAGGAGGAGGGGCTCGCGCCGAAGCTGCTCGCCAAGGTCGGGGCGCCACTCGGCCGGGTGGCCGAGGAGGTGCGCGGCGATCTGGAGCGGCTGCCGCGCGCGCAGGGCGGGTCGCAGCCGGTGCCGTCGCGCGACCTGCGCCAGGTGTTGGAGGCCGCCGCCAAGCTGGCGCCGCAGTTCCAGGACGACTACATCTCGGTCGAGCACCTGCTGCTGGCGATCGTGACGGTGCCCGGCAGCAGCGCGGCGCAAATCCTGGCCCGCTTCGGGATCACCCGGGACACGCTGCTGCGCGCCATCCAGGAGCTGCGCGGCTCGCACCGCGTCACCGACGAAAACCCCGAGGGCAAGCTTGAGGCCCTCAAGAAGTACGGCCGCGACCTCACCGAGCTGGCGCGCGCCTCCAAGCTCGACCCCGTCATCGGGCGAGACGACGAGATTCGCCGCGTCATGCAGGTGCTGACCCGGCGCACGAAGAACAACCCGGTGCTCATCGGCGAGCCCGGTGTGGGCAAGACGGCGGTGGTCGAGGGGTTGGCCCAGCGCATCGCCACCGGCGACGTGCCGGAGCTGCTGCGCCGCCGACGCATCGTGGCGCTCGACATGGGCGCGCTCATCGCCGGGACCAAGTATCGAGGCGAGTTCGAGGACCGCCTCAAGGCGGTCATCAAGGAAGTCGTCGACTCGGAGGGCGAGGTGGTGCTGTTCATCGACGAGCTGCACACGCTCGTCGGGGCCGGCGCCGCTGAGGGCGCCATGGACGCGGCCAACCTGCTCAAACCAGCGCTGGCGCGCGGCGAGCTGCGCTGCGTCGGAGCCACCACGCTGTCCGAGTACCGCAAGCACATCGAGAAGGACGCGGCACTCGAGCGACGCTTCCAGCCGGTCATGGTGGGCGAGCCGTCGGTCGAGGAGACGATCGCGATCCTGCGCGGCCTCAAGGAACGCTACGAGGTGCATCACGGGGTGCGCATCACCGACGCGGCCATCGTCGCCGCCGCAACGCTCGCCGCCCGCTACATCACCGACCGGTTCCTGCCCGACAAGGCGATCGATCTCGTCGACGAGGCCGCCTCGCGCTTGCGCATCGAGATCGACTCGCTGCCAGCCGAGCTCGACTCCCAGGAACGCACGGCGCTGCGCCTCGAGATCGAAAGGCGCGCCCTCGCCAAGGAAGACGACCCGGCGAGCCGCCAGCGGCTGGCCGAACTCGACGAGGAGCTCGCCAACCTCAAGGAGCGCATCGCGACGGCCAAGGCCTCATGGCAGACCGAAAAGCAGCTCATCGCGCGCATCCGCGTCGCGAAGGAGGACATCGAACGCACTCGCGAGGCGGCCGAGCGAGCGCAGCGCGAGGGCGACCTCGAGCGGGCGGCTCAGCTGCGCTACGGGGAGCTGGTGCGCCTCGATCGGGCGCTCGAGGAGGCAACCGCGGCGCTTAAGTCCCACCAGGCCGAGCACGGCACGTTCCTGGCCGAGGAGGTCACCGAGGAGGCAATCGCCGAGACCGTGGGGCGCTGGACCGGGATTCCGGTCTCGAAGCTGCTCGAGGGCGAGAAGGTCAAGCTCCTGCGCATGGAGGAGCGCCTGCGCGCCCGGGTCGTGGGGCAGGACGACGCGGTGGCTGCGGTGGCGACCGCCGTGCGCCGGGCGCGCGCCGGCCTCAAGGACCCCAACCGCCCCGTCGGGTCGTTCCTGTTCCTCGGCCCCACCGGTGTCGGCAAGACCGAGCTCGCTCGCGCGCTCGCCGAGTTTCTCTTCGACGACGAGCACGCCATGGTGCGGCTCGACATGTCGGAGTACATGGAAAAGCACGCCGTCTCGCGCATGATCGGCGCCCCCCCGGGGTACATCGGGCACGACGAGGGCGGCCAGCTCACCGAAGCGGTGCGCCGGCGACCGTACTCGGTGGTGCTTCTCGACGAGGTGGAAAAGGCGCACCCGGACGTCTTCAACGTGTTGCTGCAAATCCTCGACGACGGCAGGCTCACCGACGGCAAGGGCCGCACCGTCGACTTCCGCAACGCGGTCGTGATCATGACCTCCAACATCGCCTCGCAGCTCATCCAGAACATGGGAGAAAGCGAGCGGGCGCGCATGCTCGAGCTGGTGCAGCGCGAGCTGCGCAACCACTTCCGCCCCGAGTTCCTCAACCGCGTCGACGAGACGCTGGTCTTCCACCGTCTCGAACTCGAGCACATGCGAGCCATCGTCGGCATCCAGCTCGACAGGCTCAACGCAGTGCTGGCAAGCCGCGGCATCCGGCTCGAGGCGACGCCCGAGGCGCAAGAGCTGCTGGCGCGCGAGGGGTTCGACCCCGATTTCGGCGCCCGCCCGCTCAAGCGCACGATCCAGCGCCTCGTGCAGGACCCGCTGGCGGTGCTGGTGCTGGAGGGGAAGGTGGCCGACGACTCGGTGGTGCGCCTGGACGTCGAGGGCGGCACTCTCCACCTCATCCCGCAGGCCCGCGAGTAGGGAGCGAGGCGCCCTCGCAAGCGCCTACCCCACGAACGGTCGGCAGACCGAAGAGCCACGCCGGGGCGCCCTCCGCCGGCGCCCGGCACGCCAGGGGTGGTATCGGGAGAGGACAGCCTGTCGCCGAAGAGCAGCAGCTCGGTCACTCCGCCTCGGGTCGAGCACGACGCTCCGCCTTGCGGCGGCTGTGCAGCTCCTTGTCGCGCCGGCGCCGGGTGAGCGCCGCGGCCGTGGGGCGAGTCGGGTGGCGAGGCGCCTCGGGTGCCAGGGCGGCCCGGAGCAGCTCCAGCAAGCGCTCCACGGCGGCCTCCCGGTTGGCGCCCTGCGTGCGGTGCTTCTGGCAGACGACCCGCAGGACGCCGGCGCGGCTGACGCGCGTGCGGAGTCGCTCGCGCACGAGCTTCCGCTGCTCGTCCGACAGCCCGCCCGCGTGCTCGAGGTCGAGCAGGACCGCCACGCGGGTCTCGACCTTGTTGACGTTCTGGCCGCCGGGCCCGCTGCTGCGGGACACCTCGAAACGCAGGTCGTCGTCATCGATCGCCACACCGGGCAGGATCTCGAGCACCGCACTCTCCCGGCAACCCCAGGCAGGCGCGAAGGTTGCCCCACGGGCGAGCATAGCCCATACTGTCATTTACTGGGAGGACGTCGAGATGCCGATCGTCAACGAGGTGGGCGAGCTGGCAGGCAAGGTCTGGCACTACCTGGACGAGCACGGCCGGTGCAGCCTCACGGCGGTGGAGGCCGGCCTCGAGGCGCCGCGAGCGCTGGTGATGATGGCGATCGGCTGGCTGGCCCGCGAGGGCAAGGTCGAGCTTTTGCAAGAAGGCCGCACGACGCTCGTGTGCCTGCGCGGCGACTGACCGCGCCCGTTCTCCGCCGGCCGATTGGGTGGGACTAAGGCTGGCGCTCGATCTTGCCGGTCATTGGCACGAAGCGAACCGGCAGGACGTCCTTTTCGGAGTAGCCGTGAACCTCGCGGGTCACGACCTTGAGCTGCTGATAATAGGCACCGACCGGGATGACGAGCTTGCCGCCCACGGCGAGCTGCTGCAAGAGCGGTTCCGGGATGCGCTCCGGCGCGGCCGTCACGATGATGCCCCGGAATGGCCCGGCCTCGGGCCAGCCGGCGTACCCGTCGCCAGCCCGCACGTGGACGTTGGCGTAGCCGAGTTCCTTCAGGCGCGCCTCGGCCATGGCCGCCAGCGAGGGGCGAATCTCGATCGTGTACACCTCGCAGCCCATCGCGGCCAGCACCGCTGCCTGATAGCCGGAGCCGGTGCCGATTTCGAGCACCCTGTCGCCGGGCCCGACCTCGAGCAGCTCCGACATGAGGCCCACGATGTACGGCTGGGAAATAGTCTGCCCCTCGCCGATCGGCAGTGGATGGTCGGCGTACGCCTCAGCGCGCAGCTCGACCGGGACGAACAGGTGCCGCGGCACGGCCCGCATCGCAGCGAGCACGGTCTCGGAGCGCACGCCGCGCGCCGCGATCTGCTGGGTGACCATGGCCGCGCGCTGGCGCGCCGCCTCGGCGTCGTCCTGGGCCCGGCCCTGGCCTCCGCATCCCCAGAGCCAGCCTCCAGCCATCGCCATGGTCACGACGACCTCCAGCACCCTCAACGCGAGCTCCCTCCCACGAACATATCACGCCCGGCAACCACCGTGCGCACGATTTTCGCTTGCAAGACGCTTGCCGGATTCCCGCCCTCGAGGTCGCGGTCGAGGACGGTGAGGTCGGCCGCGCAGGCGGGCGCGAGCCGGCCTCGCCAGCTCTCCTCGCCGCCCGCGAACGCCGCCCAGGTCGTGTAGCCGGCGACGGCCTCGGCCACGGTGAGCGCCTCGGCGCGGTTCCAGCCTTCGGGCGGCACGCCGTCGACGGTCTGGCGGGTGACTGCCGCCCAGATCCCGAGGCGCGGGTCGCTCGGCTCGATCGGGGCATCCGAGCCGAGCGCGAGGTGGGCTCCGGCCGCCAGCAGCGAGCGCCAGCGATACGCCCAGAGGAGGCGCTCGGGCCCCAGCCGGTCGGGTGCCCACGGCATGTCCGAGGTGCAGTGCGTGGGCTGCACCGAGGCGATCACCCCCAGTGCCGCGAACCGTCCCACGTCGGCGGGCGCCACGACCTGCGCGTGCTCGACCCGAGGCCGCAGCCCCGGGGTGCCGGCGAGCTCGCGCTCGAAGACGTCGAGCACCCGGCGCACGCCGGCGTCGCCGATGGCGTGGATGCATGGCGTGAAGCCGGCGGCGCCGGCGCGCCGCACCACCTCGGCGAGGCGGGCCGGCGGCGTGACCTCGAGGCCCGAGGTCCCCGGCTCGTCGGTGTACGGGGCGGACAGCCACGCCCCGCGCGAGCCGAGGGCGCCGTCGGCGTACAGCTTCACGGCTCGCACCGTCAGCATGCCGTCGGTCGAAACCTGCGGCCCGCTCGCCAGCTCGGCTTCGAGCAGCTCGTCATCGCTGCCGTCCAGCATCACCCACACGCGCACGCCCAGCCGGCCCTCGGCGTGCAGCCGGCGCAGTACGGCCAGCTCGTCGCGCGACGTGCCGGCGTCGTGGACCGACGTGAAGCCGAGCGAGGTGAGGTGGACGGCCGCCGCCAGCATGCGACGCTCGATGTCGCCCTCCGAGGGAGGCGGCATGACGCGCTCGAGGAGCGCTTCCGCCCCGTCCACCAGCACGCCGGTAGGCTGGCCGCGCCGGTCCCGCACGATGCGGCCGCCGGGCGGGTCAGGCGTCTGCGCCGTGATCCCGGCCGCGGCAAGCCCGCGGGCGTTGGTGAGGACGGCGTGCCCGTCCACCCGGCGTAGCGCCACGGGATGGTCCGGGACCGCCTCGGAAAGCATGGCGTGGTGTGGGAAGCTCTTGTCGAGCCAAAGGTTCTGATCCCAGCCGCGGCCTGACACCCAGGTCCCGGCCGGCAGCCTGGCGGCCGCGGCCCTGGCTCGCGCCACCACCTCCTGGAAGCTCGCCGCGCCCTTGAGGTCCACCTGCTCGAGCGCGGCGCCGAGACCCGTAAAGTGGGCGTGAGCCTCGGTGAAGCCGGCGTAGACGTGGGCGCCGGCCAGATCCACGACCTCCCGCGCCCGCCGACGCCAGGACGCCGCGTCATGCGGTTCCACCAGCGCCACGATCCTGTCGGCCTCGATCGCGATCTCGAGGCGCCGGGCTCCGTCGGGCGCGTGCACGACCCCGCCGACGAGCAGCCGGTCGCAGCGCGAGGTCCCGGTACAGGCGGCGATGAACAGCGGCAGCAGGAGCACGAACGATGCGATCCATGGCTTCATGCCGGGCACTGTAGCCAAGGGGAGACCTGGTGGCAACACGAGCTGAACGCGCTATCCTGCGGCACGGAGACGCAAGCATGCCCACCTTCGATCTCACGCGCCGTGACCTCCTGACCTCGGTCGCTGCTGCCGGAGCGGCGGCTGCCGTCAACGCCACCGCCCAACCGGCGCTCCGTCACGTTGCCGTGGGCTCGGGGAACGCCCTGGCGGCGGTCAAGCTGACCGTCGAGCGGCTGGCGGCCGGAGATGCCCCGGTGGACGCGGCTGTGGCCGGGGTCGGGCTCGCCGAAGCCGATCCGGACGAGATCGGCGTCGGGTACGGGGGGCTTCCGAACGAGGAAGGCGTGGTGCAGCTGGACGCCGCGGTCATGGACGGCGTGTCGATGCGAGCTGGCGCCGTGGCAGCGCTCGAGCGCATCAAGCACCCGGCACGGGTGGCGCTGGAAGTCATGCGGCGCACCACGCGCGTCCTGCTGGTGGGCGAGGGCGCGCTGCGTTTCGCGCGTGCCCACGGCTTTCCCGAGGAGAACCTCCTGACCGAGCGGGCGCGCAAGATCTGGTTGTACTGGAAAGAGAACGCCGCACCTGATGACGACTGGCTGCCGCTGCCTTCGGACACCGAGGATCCGGACATCAGGTGGTTCGTGCAGAAGCACGGCAGCGGCTACTTCCACCCGCAGGGGACGATCCACGTCTCGGCGCTGACCGCCGACGGCCGCGTGGGCTGCTGCACCACGACCTCGGGGTTGTTCTTCAAGCTCCCCGGCCGGGTCGGCGACTCGCCGCTGGTGGGCTGCGGGCTGTACTGCGACTCGGAGGTCGGCTCTGCCGGCGCGACCGGGCACGGGGAGAGCTGCATCATCGCGACGGGAGCAGCCACCGTTGTGGAAATGATGCGGCAGGGCAAGAGCCCGGAGGCCGCCTGCCTCGCCACGCTCGAGCGCGTCGTGCGCCAGACGCGGGCAGCGTTCCTGCGCAACGCCAACGGCGCGCCACGCCACAACCTCAGCCTCTACGCGTTGAACGTCAGGGGGGAGGTGGGCGGCGCGTCGACTTGGTCGGGTGCGCAGTTCGCGGTGTGCAGGGCCGGGGAGGCGCCCAGCCTGCTGCCAGCAGCCTACCTCTTCAAGCGGCCGGCCGCGGGCTGAGTCCGAGGAACGCGGGGCAGCTACGCCCGGCGCCCGCCCAGCTCGACGAGGCGGGCCTCGACTTCGGCCATGACGTAGTCCGGGGTCGAGGCGCCGGCGGTGAGCCCCACGCCCCGCACACCCCCGAGCCACGCCGGATCGATGTCTGCGGCGCCCTGGATGAGGTGGCTGGGCTTGAGTCTGGCGCAGATGTCATACAGGTGTTTCGTGTTGGCCGAGTGCCGGCCGCCGATGACGAGCACCAGGTCGATCTCGGCCGCCGCGGCGAGCCGCCGAGCCGCCTCCTGGTTCTCCCTCGTTGCGTAACAGATCGTCTCGGCGCGGCGAGTCGCCGCGTTGGCCCGCTCGATCGCCCGCACTACGTCCTCGTACTCCTCGGCGTTGAGCGTCGTCTGGTAGAAGATCGTGATGTGCTCGTAGCGGCTCCAGTCCACGGCCTCGACGTCGGCCAGCGAGGCGACGACGTGGTAAGTCGCGGGGTCGAGGTCTTGGGTGTAGCCGATGACCTCGCGGTGGTCCGGGTTGCCGATGAACACGAGGTGCGAGCCGGCGGCCAGGGCGCGCTGCGAGGCTCGGTGGATGTCGTGGACGAAACGGCAGGTGGTGTCGAGCACCTCGAGGCCGCGCTCGCGCGCCAGCCGGTGCAGCGAGGGCGGCACGCCGTGGGCGGAAAACACCACGACCGGCTCCACGACCTCCTCGAGCGACTGCACGGTGCGCACGCCGAGCCGCGACATGTCCTCGACCACCCGCTCGTTGTGCACGACCTGGCCGAGGATGGCGCCGCGCCGTCCGCTCGCCGCGAACCGCCGCACCTTGATGTCGGCCGCGCGCACCCCCGAGCAGAACCCGTACCGCGCCGCGCGCCGGATCACGAACCCCATCTCCCACCCCGTCCTGTTCAGGCTCCCGAAAGGCGCCCTATTCCAGAGGGTAGCTTTCCAGCTTGTCGAACTCGTAACCGCCCTTCTCGGCCCCCCAAACCTGCTTGCCGGCAGCGTCGAACCCCCGATCCCAGCTCACGAGCCTGGTGGGGGTGATCGTCACCTCCGAGGTGGCGTACGACGCCCCCCGGTGGGTCGAAACGCACAGCCGGCCCAGCGTGCTGCCGGCGAAGCTGCCGTCGGGCAGTCGCCTGAGCAGGATCGCGCAGCCCTGGCGGTCCTCGAACTGGGCGCGGTCGAGCTGCGCGAGCCTGGCGCGGTCCTTCCACGCGCCGGCGAGCCGCAGGGGGTCGGGAAACTCATAGACGCGGCTTTCGAAAAGGTCCCCGCCCAGGTGCGCCACCCGGTACACCCGCTGGCGGTACGGCTGCTCGAGGCTCGTCGCCGCCGCCTGCTCCACGTACAGCCAGACGGCCTCCCTCTCCTCGGGCCACAGCCGCACCATGTGCAGCCGGATGTCGCGGAAGTCCGGGTCGCGCTCCGCCTGCGCCTGGCTCGAAAACGACCCGGACATGTGCCGGCACAGCTCGACGAGCCCGGGATCCAGCCCGCGCCTGGCCGGCGCCGGCGAGACGCAGCTCCACAAAAGCGGCAGCATGACGATCGGGATGTACCTCGAGAAAGCTCTCTTCGCGATCACGGCGGCCTCCGCAGCGGGATTGTAGCGCCCGCCGGGCCCCTCGCGTGCTACACTTCGCGAGGCGCGCCGGAGGTCGCGTATGTCTTTCAGCACCCACACCTTCGATCTTTTCTCTGTGGCCGGTGCGGTGGCGTTGCTGGCGCTCGTCGGTGGGCCTTCCCCGCTCGACCTCGTCCGGCCGGACGACGCGCTGCAGGCCTGCCGCAAACTGGTCGGTTCGCTGGTGGACGGCCGTCCGGTCGTCTACACCTGGGAGGGCCGCCTTTACGGTCGGGTTCCGTGGGAAAGGGACCGGCTGCTGTTCGCCGTTCAGGGCCTGTCCGTGCGCGCCTGCGGCACGGTCGTCGACCCTGGGGGGCAGCCCGGTTTCCGGATGGTCTCGCGCGAAGTGATGCTCTACCTCGACCCGGCGAGCGGTGCCGTGCTCGAGCGCTGGGCCAACCCGTGGACCGGCGAGCAGGTCGAGGTGCTGCCAGTGGCCAACGATCCGGTCAACCTGCCGGTGTCGGTGCTGCTGCGCGGTGGAGCACCGGCCTTCTCGTTTCCGGGAGTGCTCCGCGGCGGCCGGGCGTGGCTTTCGCTCGAGGTGCCGCTCCGCTACCCGAGCCCTCTGGGAGGGGCGTACCAGCACTTCGTCGGTGGGCACTACCGCTCCTTCGAGGCGTTCACCTTCTTCGCCGACGCGGACGACCTCTTGCGCCGCGACCGCGACCTCGCGCACGTGAGCTTCTCCTGGACGCGCGTGTCGCCGTGGCTGCCCTGGATGGCGATGGGCGACCGGCCGGGAGAGGTCCTGATCCACGCCGCCGGTGTGCGGGTCGAGCAATGGGAGGAGGTGCCGCAGCCGCTGCGCGGCGTCGTGGAGAACCGCTTCCCGACGTTCCGTACCCCACCGCCGCTCGACGACGCCCGCCCCAACGCCTCGAGCTGGTCGGAGTTCGCCCGGCAGGTCGCCCCGGCCGAGCCAGCCAGGGGTCAGACACCGAAGAACGAAGACCCGAAATAGCGTCGGGCCTGCGTCCCTGAGGTCGCCCTCGACGCCGGGCCTTCGACCTTCGACGGTCGGGCGGGGACCCTACTTCGTGCGGTCGACGGCGCGGGTGCCGCCCCAGCGCTGCTGGATCTCGTCGTCGAAACGGTCGGCGGTGGCCAGCACGGCCATCACGCACGCCTTGAGCTCCAGCTTGTCGCAGGTCGAGCCGACGATCGAGTGCTCGAAGAAGATGTCGTCGTCCTTGTCGAGCCCGAACGCCCCGAACCGGAAGTCGTCGTTCTTGCGCAGCAGAAAGTGCATGAGGTCGGGCTTGATCTCGGCCCCGCAGATGACCCAGGAGCGGGCGTTGACGAAGGCGTCGTCGTCCCCCCACGGGAAGACGGCCACGCGCACGAACGCCGAGCCCATGTCGAGGAGGAACACCGGCGCGTCCTCCCGGAAGCGGGCCATCTCGCCCCAAATCTCGCGGGCGAGCTGGGCGATCTTCTCGTAAATCTTCTGGTGCGCCTCGTGCTGGAACTGGATCGGCATGGACTCTCCTCTCTCAGCGCCCGGCCGGGCCCTTCGCGGCGGCCGTGGCGCCCGCTTCGATCGACTGCACCTGCAGGGCCTTTCCTTCCACTCGCAAGCATACCTCGCGGACGGTGTCGCAGTCGCCGACCGCGGCGACGACGAGCGGTACGACCTCGGTCTCGAACCACGTCTCGAGATGGCGCGGATCGCCTCCGCTCCGCCCCCCCTCGGCGGCGAGCCACGCAGGCACCTCGTCGTCCCACGTGACCTTGACGTGGCACTCCTGGCGGAAGTGGAGCGCCATCGGCCCGAGGAGGTGCTCGACGATCCACTCCGGCCGCACGCCGCCCGCCACCTTGACGCGGCACACGACATCGATGCAGCCGGCCAGCTCGGGCTCGAGGTCCGGGCGATCCTCGCCGCCCGTGTCCTGTTCCCGGTCGCTGGCCAGAAAGCCGATGGGTCGGCCTCTCGACGTCCCGCGGCCGCTCAGAGTGAGAACGCAGATGGTGTCGGAGAGGTAGACCTTCTTGCCCGAGGAGGCGAGGAGGTAGCCCTTGCCGAGCGCCTGCGCCAGCACGGCCTGGACCGCCGGGTGAGCCTGGTCGGCGCCGCGGAACAGCACCACCGACCAGGGGCGCTGCGAAAGCTCGAGGTGGAGCTGGAGCGGCTCGTCGTAGCCGACATAGCCCGGCGCCGTGCCGACCAGGCGGCTCACGTCGGAAGGGTGCTGGAGGATCGACATGTCCTGCTCGATGACCGGAACCTCGGGTCCGAACACCAGCTCCGAAATGAGGTGCCCCACCGCCACCGGGGCGTCGCCCGGCCCGCTCACGGCGGCTACGAGGTTGGGCCGCGCGGGGTGGAGGTCCATGCTCCGCATCGTCACCCGCAAGCGCTGGACGAGCTGGTGGGCCGTGGCGGCGTCGATCCCTCCCCGGTTTTGGAGCGCCTCCTCCAGCCGGTCGAGGCGCTGCGTGAGCTCCTGCCCGTCCACCGGCACGCTCACCATCCGGCGCACCACCTCGTGGATCTCGGGCATGCCGATCTCGGTTCGCCCCGACACCCGCGCCCGGGCGAGGGCGTGCTGGAAGATGTCGATCGCCTTGTCGGGCAGGTAGCGGTTGCGCATGAAGCGCACGGCCAGGCTCACGGCGCCCTCGAGCGCCGCCTCGTCGACCGCGATGCCGTCCTTCTCGCCGGCTCGCTGCGCGAGCCCGCGCAGGATCTCGAGGGTGGCGTCGCGCCCGAGCTCCTGCACGCGCAGCGGCTGGAACCGCCGCTCGAACGCCGCATCCCCCGCCAGGTAGCGGCTGTACTCGCCGTCCGTGGTGGCGCCGATGCAGGCCATGGCGCCGCGAGCCAGCGCCGGCTTGAGGATGTTGGCGACGTCGTTGGAGGACTTGCCCCCCGCGCCGGCCCCCACCACGGCGTGGATCTCGTCGAGGAAGAGCACGATCCCCGGTTGCTCCGCCTCGGTGATGAGCTTTTTCATGCGCTCCTCGAGCGCGCCCACGAGGCCCATGCCCTGCACGAGGTCGGTGGCCTGCAAGGCGAAGATGCGCAGGTTGCGCAGGTTGCGGGGCACATCGCCGCGGACCGTGCGCTGCGCCAGGCCCTCGATGATCGCCGTTTTCCCGACCCCCGCCGGCCCAAGCAGCAGGGGGTTGCGCTTGGTGTCCCGGCACAGCGTCTCGATGACGAGCTGGGTCTCCTCGTCGCGACCCACGACGCGGGCCAGCCTGCCGCTGGCGGCCTCGGCCGTGAGGTCGCGGCCGAGGCTCTCGAGCATCGGCGCTGCGGCGAAGGGTTTCCAGCCGGGCGTCGCGGGGCCGGAGCCGCTTCCGGCGGCAGACGCCTCCGACCGGCCGCCGTCCTTGGCGATGGCTGGCGGCAGCGGGCTCGTCGGCGGCTGCCAGGCGTCCGCCGGCGGCCGGATCGGCACCCCGGCGAGAGTGGCGGCGGCAGCCACGAGATCCCGCTCGAACACCTTTTTCTGGCCGCGCTCGCTGGCAAGACGCCAGGCCAGCGAGGCCAACTCCTCGAACGGGATCGCCTTGCCCTCCTCGCCGCGCGCCGCCTTGTCGGCCACCTCGCGGCGAAACGCCTGCACGTCGGGGACCAGCGCCACCTCGCCGAAGAGCTGCAGGTACGATCCGGTGATGACATCGAGCGCGAGGTTGAGAGGAACCTCGCGAGGGGCTTTCCCCGCGGAGCGGATCTTCCGCCACAGCACCGCGGCTCCGGATGACATCTCGACGTCGCGCAACTGGCCCCCCTCGAACGTACCGGGTCGAAGCCTAGAAGCGCGGCCGTGCCAGTGTCAAGGACGACGAGAGCGGCGGTCCCGCGGGGCGAGCCGCGGCCCGGCGGCTCAGCCTCCGACCTCGCCCGCCGGCACGACGCGCACCACACCCGGGATCGCGGCGATCCGCTCGATGACCTCCGCGGCCGGCACGAGTTCGGGCAGCTCCAGCCAGAGCGCGCCCTCGGCGCTGCCGTCGGGGCGGGCCGAGAGCTGAATCGACTGCGCGTCCAGTTTCATCCGCACGAGCGCCTCGGCAATCGCCAGGAGAAGCCCCCGGCGGTCCCGGCCCTCGATGACCAGGTGGGCGAGCTGGCGGCGCGGCGGGCTGTTCCAGCTCGCCCGCGCCACGCGGGGGGCGCTGTGCTGGACGAGTGGGCGCACTTCCCGGCAGCTCCAGCGGTGAATCGTGGCGCCCCGCTCGGGGGCGGTGAGCGCGACGATGTCGTCCCCGAACTCTGGCCGGCAGCACTCGGCCAGCCGCACCGGCACGCCGTGGCGAAGCCCGGCGATCGCCACCGGAGCGGCCGGGGCCGCGCGCCGCTCGAGCCGCTCGAGCAAGGTGGCGGAGATCCACGCCCGCAGCGAGCCTTCCTCGGCCAGCGCCTGGCGGACCTCGAGGCGGGAGGTGTCGACGGCGCCCTCGCGAGCCAGCTCGGCGAGAAGGGCATCCAGGGCAGGACGCGGGAGGAGCGGCACGAGGTGCGCGAAGATGAAGTCGTACGCCAGCCGCCCGGTGTAGATCTCGCGGCCGAGCTCCTCCTCGCCGGCGACCCGCAGCGCCTCGTACAGCCGGCGCCGCGTCTCCGAGCGAGGCTCGGGGGCCCACTCGAGGTGCCGCTCGCAGTAGGCGAAGAACCCCGCCGCCTCGGCCAGGAACGCGGCGCGCTCGGCCCGTCGAATGGCCCGCCGCACCGCGACCGCGGCGCGCGAGGTCTTGACCCACTCGAGCCGCTCGTAGGTCGGCCGCACCTCGTCGGCCGCGAGAATCTCGACCCGCTGGCCCGGCCGCAGCACGGTGCGCAAGGGCCGCGCCTCGCCGTCGATGATCGCCCCGCCGGCCCGGTCGCCGAGAGCGGTGTGGATCGAGTACGCGTAGTCGAGCGCCGTCGCCCCCTGCGGCACCTTGAGCACCTGGCCCTGGGGCGTGATCACCTCGACCTCCGGGTAGGCGAGCTGCGAGGTGAGCTCCAGCACCTGCCCGCCATCGCCCTCGAGCGAGTCGAGCAGCTCGTCGAGCCACTGGCGATCCCCGAGCCGCCCGTGGCGGAGCTGCGAGATGACCCCGATGTGCCCGTTGATGTCCATCTCTCGGGTGCGCACGAGGACCTGCACGCGCGGCAGCGTCGGACCCGTGCAGATGGTGTGCAGCGACTGGTAGCCGTTGACCTTGGGGGAATTGATGAAGTCCTTCACCGAGTCGCGCAGGTGCGCGAGCCGGCGGTGCACCACGTTGAGGGCCCGGAAGCAGGCGTCCACGTCGGCCACGACCAAGCACAGGTTGAAGTTGCACCCCTCGTCGAGGCGCTCGGGGGAGGGGATCCCGGGCCCGGCCGCCTGGTGGATCGAGTAGATGCCCTTGGGGTAGACGCGGTAGGTGCAGTCGATGTGCATGGCCCGGAGCTGCTCGCAGATGTCCCTCGCCTTCTCGTGCAGCTCGCGCTCGATGCGCTTGCCCTCCCGTCCGAGCCACTGGCTGATGGCCTGATAGGCCTCGGGCTCGAGGACCCGCATCACGTGGTCTTCCATGAGCCGCGCCTGCTTGTAGAACCCGAGCCGGGAGGCGACGGGGATATAGAACTTCTGGGTCTCGAGAGCGATCCGGCGCCGCTTGTCCTCGGCGAACACCTCGATCGAACGGATGTTGTCGGCGCGGTCGAAGACCTTGATCACGAGCGTTCGCAAATCGGCGGTGGCGGTGGCGCGCAAGAGCTTGACGAGAGTCGCGAGCTTGGGGTCGGCCGCTGGCGAGACCTCGTGTCGCTGCAGCTTGGTCAACCCCTCCACGATGACCGCCACCTCGGAGCCGAACGCCGAGGCGAGCATCGGCTCGGTGACCCGCAGGCCGCCCCGTGCGTCCTCGATGCAGTCGTGGAGCAGCGCCGCCGCCACCGAGACGTCGTCCATGCGGTGCTCGGCGGCGCTGCGCGCCACTGCCAGGGGATGGACGATGTACGGCTCGTTGCCTTCCTTTCGGCGCTGCAGGCGGTGGACCTCGGCGGCGAGTTCGAACGCCCGGCGGATGAGGTCGAGGTCGGGGTCGTGGTTGTGCTCGGCGACTGCCCTCAGCAGGGCCTCGAACTCGGCTGCGTGGGTGGTGTCCGCAACCGCAGGGTCCGTATGGTCATCGTCGCCCATTGCCGGAACGCGACCTCCCGCGTACGCGCCGGAAGCACCGGATATCGATGATACTCCACGCCACGGACCCGCCGACCCTCCAGTCGAAGGTCGAGCGAGCACCGCCCGCCCGCCGGCGAGGGCGGGACGCCTTCGAGGCGCGACCTTCGACCCTGGATCGAGCCCGTGGAGGTCACGCGCCGGCGGCTGGAAGACGCGGATCGGTGCGCCGGATGATGTCGGAAATCCGCTCCTGGTTGAACCCGCCGAACCCCTGGTTGCGTTCGATGTTTTCGAGATGGCTGCCGATCGCCCCGTCGCGCGCGAAGCGCGCCGCGGCGTCGCCGTCCAGCGCACCGCTGGCGCGCAGCGTGTCCAGGCGCTCGGGTGCCACCGGCCAGCGCTCGCCCTCGGTGAACGCCTGGCGCAGGTAGGGAAAGCTCGAGAACGGCGGCATGGTCGCCACGCCGGCGCGACCCAGCCCGGCGACGGCATCGTCGAACGACAGGCGCACCGCCAGGTGGTGAAGACCGGCGCCGAGCATCGACTCGCCGTGCAGGGCGCACCACAGGCCAATGGTACCGAGCCGCGGCCGCGGCGGCAGGCCCTGGTGGGCGAAGTCGCCCGCCACCTCGTCCGGCGACAGGTCGACGTCGGCGAAGACGGCGAGCCCGCAGGCCGGCTGCTGCAGGACCTGCGCGCCCCACCCGGCCTCCGCCCCGGCGTAGAACCGCTCCCGCGGCACGAACCCCAGCGTCTCGAGGATCTGGATGAGGACGGGGAAGTGCTCGCGCGAGCTGCGGAAGGTGTGGTGGTCGTGGTTCGCCCATCCGAACCCGAGCTGGTCCTGTCGTTCCTTTTGCACCCGCCCGGCGCGGTTGTGGCGAGCCCAGTAGGCGCGCTCCGCCGCGAAGACGGCCCATGCGGCCCGGTCGCGCCCGAGCTCGTCGACCAGCCAGCGGGCCAGTTCGAGCGTCGAGGCCATCAGCCCGGCCGTGTCCGCCCCCCGGCGCGGCCGCACCGCCCAGCGCTCCGAGGCGTCGAGCAGCGCCTCGATCTGGGCCGGCTCCTGCCGCACCGGCACGAACCCCCTCCCTCCCCGGCGCTCGACGGCATCCACGAACCACCCCTCGCCGCTCCAGACGCGTGCCGAGCGGAGCGGCGCGAGCGGGGTGCCGGCGATGGGCGCGTCGACGCCCCACACCGTCAGGAGCTCGGCGACGCTGTCGACCGCGAGGCCGACCCCCAGCACGGCTCCGGCGGCCGGGGTCCCGGCCCGCAGCAGCACCGGCGGCAGGATGCTGCCGGGGTGGCGGAACGGGGTGTCCGGCTCGCTCGCCTCGAAGTCGGCAACGGCATAGCCGACCGCGCCGAGCTGCGCGCGGACCGCGCTCCCGTCCGCCACCACGAGGTGATCCACGAAATCGAAGAGCCGGCAATCGGCGAGCGCACGAGCCGCCTTCTCCATCTGGCGGAGCGGGAGCGCGGCGTCCACGGCCTGCTGCCACCAGCCCAGTACGAGCCGCTCCGCCTCGGGCTGGCACTCCCAGTGGGTCGTGATGCGCTGTGTCACGGTCGGTCACCCCCCTCGACCCCCGACGGTAGCACCGGCCCCGGGCCGGAGGCAATCGGGCCAGTGCGGCGCCGCCGCGGGGTGTGGCACACTTGCGGCGCATGAAGCCGAAGATCCTGGTGGTGGAGGACGAGCGTGCGGTGGCGGACTCGATCGTCTACGCCCTGCGCACCGATGGCTGCGAGCCGATGTGGGTGGCCACCGGCGAGGACGCGCGCGGCGCGCTGGCGGACGGCGACGTGTCCCTGGTGGTGCTCGACGTGGGGCTTCCGGACTGCAACGGCTTCGACCTCTGCCGCGAGATCCGCCGCACCCTCGAGGTGCCGGTCATCTTCCTGACTGCCCGGAGCGAGGAGATGGACCGCGTGGTCGGGCTCGAGATCGGCGCCGACGACTACGTCTCGAAGCCGTTCTCGCCCCGCGAGCTGTCGGCGCGGGTGCGGGCCGTGCTGCGGCGCACCCGGGTCCAGGCGGCGCCCCCGCCGGAGCCGCCCTCGCTGCCGTTCGAAATCGACGCGCGCCGCCGGCTCGTCCGCTATTTCGGACACCCGCTCGATCTCACCCGCACCGAGTACCGGATTCTCGAGGTGCTGCTGCGCCACCCCGGGTGGGTCTACTCCCGGGAGCAGCTCATGGAGCTGGTGTGGGATGACCCGGGCAGCGCCGTGGACCGGACGGTGGACAGCCATGTCAAGGCGCTGCGAGCCAAGCTGCGGGCGGTGCGCCCGGACCTCGATCCCATCGTCACCCATCGCGGTCAGGGGTACGCCCTGCAGGAGCGGTGGTGACGATCAAGATCCGGATCTTCCTGGGGTTTTTCGCTTTCCTCACGCTGGGCCTCATCGTCCTGACCCGCTGGCTGCTCTCCGACATCCGCCCCCAGCCGTTGAAGGCGACCGAGGAGTCGCTGGTCGAGACGGCCAACCTCCTCGCCAGCCTGGTCGAGTGCGCATCGACGCCCGAGCGGCTCGATGTCGGGCCGTTGCGGGAGGTGGTGGCGAGGGCGTCGGCGCGCCAGTTCGGAGCTCGCATCTACGAGCTCGACAAGACAGCGATGTCGCTGCGCATCTACGTGACCAACGCGCGCGGCCGGGTCGTCTACGACTCCGACGGCGACCGCGCCGTGGGCCAGCCGTACGCGGGCTGGAACGACGTGGCCCGCACGCTCAGGGGCGAGTACGGGGCGCGCGCCACCCGCTCCGACCCGGCCGACTTCTACTCCACGGTGTTGTATGTCGGCGCCCCGGTGCGCGTCGGCGGCCGGATCGTCGGCGTGGTCTCGGTCGGCAAGCCGGTGGCCTCGCTCAAGCTCTTCATGACCGGGGCGAGCCGGAGCGTCGTCGCGGCCAGCTTGGTGGCGGCGCTGGTGGCGGGGGTCGCCAGCCTCGGGATCGCCACCTGGATCGCGCGCCCCCTCAGACGGCTCGCGGCGTACGCCGAGGCGGTGGGGCGCGGCGAGCGGCCCCCCCTGCCGAGCCTCGGGCGCGGCGAGATCGCCGCCCTCGGTCGCGCCTTCGAGGCGATGCGCGACGCCCTCGAAGGCAAGCGGTACGTCGAGGACTACGTGCGCTCGCTCACCCACGAGATCAAGGGTCCGCTCTCGGCGATCCGGGCGGCGGGGGAGCTGCTCGAGGAGGAGGGGATGCCGGACGAGGACCGGCGGCGGTTCCTCGGAAATATCCGGTCCGAGTGCGCGCGGCTTCAGCTCCTCGTGGACCGCCTGCTCGAGCTGGCGGCGGTGGAGGCCCGGAAGTCGCTGCGAACGGCGGTCCCGGTCGACGTGGCGGCGCTGGTCCGAGAGGTGGTGGCGACGGCGGAACCGCTGGCCCGGCAGCGCGAACTCGAGCTTTCCGCCGAGGTCGGCGAGGTGCCGCCGCTGGCCGGGGACGAGCTGCTGCTCCGGCAGGCCCTCTTCAACCTCGTGCACAACGCCCTCGCCGCGACGCCCTCCCCGGGCCGCGTGACTGTCGAAGCGCGCGCCGCCGCCAACGCCGTGGAAGTGGCTGTTCGCGACACCGGGCCCGGCGTGCCGTCGTTCGCCCTGCCCCGCGTCTTCGAGAAGTTCTACTCCTTGACCCCTGCCGCCAACGGCTCGCCGGGAACCGGTCTCGGGCTGCCGTTCGTGCGCGAGGTAGCGCTGCTGCACGGCGGCGAGGCGGCGCTGACCAACCGCCCCGAGGGCGGGGCGTGCGCCACGCTCCGGCTGCCACTGGCGCCGCGCCGGGGAGCAGCCGGCGGAGAGCCGCGCGGGGCGGCCGGCAGGCGCTAAAGGCCGGGCTCGTAGGTCGCGCCGCCGGAGTCCGGGGGGATGTGCGACGCCAGCCGCCCGATGATCTCGTCGATGGCAGGAAGAGCGGCATGGAAGCAGTCGACCAGCGCCGGATCGAACGCCCCGCCGCGGTCGTCGTCGATGGCCTTGACCGCCTCCGCCTGCGGCCATGCGCGCTTGTACGGCCGCTCTGAAAGCAGCGCGTCGAAGACGTCCGAAAGCGCCACGATCCGGCCCTCGATCGGGATTTGCTCGCCGATGAGGCCTTGCGGGTAGCCGCGGCCATCCCACCGCTCGTGATGGGTGAGGGCGATCTGCGCCGCCGTCCGCATCAGCGCGGAGTCGTGCCCGCCCAGCAGCTCGGCGCCGATCGTGGTGTGAGTGCGCATGATCGCCCACTCCTCCTCGTCGAGCTGCCCCGGCTTGAAGAGGATGCGGTCGGGAATGCCGATCTTGCCGATGTCGTGCATCGGGCTGGCGGCCAGGATGAGGTCGCAGTGCTCGCGGTCGAGGCCTGCGGCTTCTGCCAGGCAGAGGGCAAACTGGCTCATCCGCAGCAGGTGCAGCCCCGTGCCCTGGTCGCGGAACTCTGCGGCGCGCGACAGGCGGTGAATGACCTCCATGCGGGTGTCGGCGAGCTCGAGCGTGCGTTCGCGCACCTTTTCTTCAAGGATGCGGTTCTGGTCGAGGAGGTCTCGCTGGAGCAGCCGGACCTCCAGCATGTTGCGGATGCGGTTCATGACCTCGAGATGGTCGAACGGCTTGGTGAGAAAATCGCGCGCTCCGACGCGCAGCGCCCGCAGCTTGGTTTCCCGGGTGCAGTCGGCGGTGAGGACGAGCACCGGCAAGTAAGGGTCGAACGCCGCCGCCTGGAGCTGCTCCATGACCGCGAAGCCGTCCATGTGCGGCATGTGGAGGTCGAGCAGCAGGAGATCGGGCTGGAAGCTCCGGCAGAGATCCAGCACCTGCCGCGGGTCGGCCACCGTGAGCGTGTGCGTGTAGCCCTCACCCTCGAGGATCTTCTCGAGGAGCAGGAGGTTGGCCTCCTGATCGTCGACGATGAGGACGCGCGATTGGAGGATCCTCTCGATCGGGATCATGGCCCTTCCTCCCGCTGCCGATTATCGAGCAGCGCGCCGACAACCTCAAGGAAAGCCCGGGTGTCGAGGGGTTTCGTGAGGTAGTGCGCGATCCCCATGGCCTGCACCCGCTCGACGTCGGCGGGCATCGCCGAGGCGCTCACGACGACGACCGGAAGCTCGGCGAGGGAGGGCTCTTCCCGCAGCGCCGCGAGGACCTCCATGCCAGTCATGTCCGGCAGGTGCAGGTCAAGGAGCAGGACGTCGGGGCGGTGCGCACGCGCCAGCTCGAGCCCTTCGCAGCCGCGGCTCGCGTGCAGGAGCTCGAGGCCCGGCCGCCGGGACAGCACGTGGCGCACCAGGGCGAGGTTCGCGAGGTCGTCCTCGATGTACAGCACCAGCCCGCGCCTGGCCTCCGTCCGGGCGAGGGGCAGGCTCTGCCCAGAGGGGGCTTCCTGTGGGCTCGAATCCGTGTCGGCGGCCGGCAGGTCCACCCAGAAAGAGCTCCCGACCCCGGGCATGCTGTCCAGCCCCACCGTGCCACCCATCAGCAGCACGAGCTGCCTGACGATGGTGAGGCCGATCCCGGTGCCCTCCACCGGCCCGCCCTCGGCGTCGAGGCGCTGGAACGGCTCGAACACCGCTGTCTGCCGCTCGGGCGGGATGCCAGGGCCGGTGTCGGCGACGGAGAGCCTCACCCGGCCCGAGGCCGCGAGGGTGGCGTCCACCGTCACCAGCCCTTCCGGGCGGTTGTACTTGATGGCGTTGGAGACGAGGTTGAGCAACACCTGCTTGAGCCGGCCGGGGTCGGCGATCACCGGCGGGAGGGGGCGGGGCGAGACCGCGTCCTGCAGGCGGATCCCTCGCGGCTCGGCCTGCGGCCCCAGCGCCGCGAGGACCTCGCCGACCAGCGGCGCGAGCGCGACCGGCTGGAGGCTCAGCAGCATGCGGCCCGACTCGATGCGAGCCAGGTCCAGGACCTCGTTGATGAGGTCCAGCAGGTGCCGCCCGCTCCGCAGGATGTGCCCGACGCTCTCGCGCTGGGAGGCCGAGAGGGGTTCCTCGGGGTCCGACTCCAGGACCTGCGCGAACCCGAGGATCGAGTTCATGGGAGTACGCAGCTCGTGGCTCATGCGCGAGAGGAACTCCGACTTGGCGCGGTTGGCTCGTTCCGCTTCCGCGCGCGCGGATTCCAGCAGCGCCTGCGTGTGGACATGCCCCCGCACTTCCTGTGCCAGCCGCTCGTTGGCCTCGCGCAGCGCCAGCACCCCTTCCGCGATCCGCTGCTCCGCCTCGTCCCGTACCGCCTCGTACACCCAGGTGAGCAGCGACACCACGAGATAGGCGGCGAAGAACTGCCGCAGCACCACGAACGAGTACGGCATCGGCCACCAGCCGAGCGCCGTCGCCGCCATCGCCACCAGGAAGACGGCCAGGCTCGCCGCGATCCACAGCCAGCCCCGGCGCCGGCCCTTGAGGAAAAAGGCTCCGGCGGGCAGGCAGAACCACCACAGGAAGCCGGTCTTCTCGATGCCGCCATCGAAGAGCAGGAACGACATCACCGCCATCGTCACGAGCAGGCTCAGCGACTGCGCGCGCTCCTGTCGGCCCGTGAGGCGCAGGTAGACGAGCACGAGCGCGCCGAGCGCCGCGAACGCCAGCTCGATCGCCCCGTTGCGGGGGTTGGCTGACGGGTGAGCGGAAAGCAGGTTGGCGAGGCCGAAGACCGTGAGCGCCAGCACCGTGATCACGGCGAAGAGGTGCTGGAACCGCAGGCGCCGCATCGCGGGGCTGGCCGGATCCACGTCCATCCCGGCCGTCACGAAGCTCTGCCAGGCATCCTCCGCCCTCGCAGCGAGTCTCGTGGTCACGGCGCTGCCGCCCTCCTCGACCTTCGCGGGCCTGCTCACAGGATACGGCACTTTACGGGCGCCGCCGAGCCGCGCCGCCAGACTACTCGTAGCGCAGCGAATCGATGGGGTCGAGGCGCGCGGCCTTGCCGGCGGGGTAGACGCCGAACAGGACGCCGACGACCGAGGCGAAGCCGAACGCCAGGAACACGGCCCAGACCGGCACGTGGGCGGCCGGGAAGCCGGGGATCGCCGCCGCCCCGAGGGCGCCCAGCCCCCAGCCGAGGGCGATGCCGATCGTGCCACCCAGCGCCGAGAGAGTGACCGCCTCGATGAGGAACTGCATCAGCACATCGGCGCGCCGGGCCCCCACCGCCTTGCGCACCCCGATCTCGCGCGTGCGCTCGGTGACCGACACCAGCATGATGTTCATGATGCCGATCCCGCCCACGAGCAAGGCGATCCCGACCACGGCGCCGACGACCTTGGTGATCGTCCCGAGGATCGTCGAGGTCGTCTTGAGGATCTCCTCCTGGAGCAGGATCTCGAAGTCGTTCGAGACGCTGCCGCGCAGCCCGTGGCGGTCGCGCAGGATGGAGGTCATGAGCTCCTTGGCGCGGTCCACGTCCCGCGGGGAGCGGGCCTTGAAATCGAGGCGGATCTGACGCATCGCCTCCTCGCCGTAAATCTCGCGCGCGGTCGAAAACGGGACCAGTATGAGCTGGTCGCGGTTCTGCCCCAAGAACTCGCCCTTCTTCTCCATCACCCCGACGATCGTGAACGTGGCTCGCCCGAGGAGCAGGTCCGCCCCCAGCGGGTCTTCCGGCAAGCCGAGGTCCTCGATGATCTTGCGCCCCACGAGGCAGACGCGGGCCCGGCTTTGCAAGTCGAGGTCGGAAAAGAACCGCCCCTTTTCGACCCAGTGGTTGACGACCTCCTGGTACGAGGCGCCCACCCCCAGCACGAACGGCGTCGCCGAGCGGTCGCGCAGCCGCACCCGCTCGCCGGTGAAGAAGATCGGCGTGAACGCGGCGATTTCCGGCACCCGCTCGAGGATCGCCTGGCCGTCGTCGTAGGTGAGGCGGATGTCGCGCCCCACGTGGTCGGGATTGTTGCGATCGTTGTTGGGGACGACGAGGATGTACGTCGCCCCCACCCCCTGGAGCTGGTCGGAGATCCAGAAGTTGAGCCCCTGCACGATCGACACCACGGCGATCACCGCCGCCACGCCGATGATGATGCCGAGCGTGGTGAGGAACGAGCGCATCTTGTTGGCCAGGATCGAGCGCAGGGCGATGCGGAAGTTCTCGAACAGCACGGCCGGCTCCTACGGTTTTCCGGCCTTCGGTGTGGCCGGCGGGGTGCGGCGCACGGCGGCGCCGTCCCGCAGCTTGCGCAGCTCCTTGTACGGCCCCGTGATGATCGCGTCGCCGACGGCGAGCCCCTCCTTGACCTCCACCCACAGCTCGTCCTGGATTCCGGTCACGACTTCGCGCCGCCGCGCCTTGCCCCCCTCGAACAGGTAGACCGCGCGGACCTCCCGTTGGGTGGTGTCGCCCTCCTTGCGCTCCACCTCCGCACCCTTGTCGTCCAGCCAGCGGGTCTGCACCGCCTGGAGCGGGACCGCCACCACGCCGGTCGCGGTCGCGGTGCGGATCTCGACCTTGGCGGTCATCCCGGGCTTGACGCGGGGATCCGGGGAGGCGAGTGCCACCTTGACGCGGAACTTCACGACGTCGCCCTTCTTGAGGCCGGAGGAGCCGATCTCCACGACTTTGCCGGACAGCGGCGCGTCGGGCAGCGCATCGACCGTGACGGTGGCCTCCTGGCCGGGCGCCAGGCGCACCACCTCGCTTTCGGCCACCTCCACCTCGGCCAGCAGCTCGGAAAGATCGCCGATCGTCATCAGCACCGAACCGGCGAAGTTCATCGTGCCCATGACCGCGGTCTCGCCCTTCTCGACGAAAAGCGCGGTCACGTGCCCGTCCATCGGCGAACGGATCGTGGTGCGGGCCAGATCGTCGAGCGCGCGTTGCAACGCCGAGCGCGCCTGGGCGATCGTCTCCTGCTGCGCCCGCTCGGTGATCACCGCGCTGTCGTGGGCGAGCTCGGCACGCTCGAGCGCCTCCTGCGAGAGCACGCCCTCGGCCGCGAGCTGCCGGGCGCGCCGCAGCCCGAGCTCGGCGTTGGCGCGCTCGACGCGGGCTCGTTCGAGGTTGACGGTGGCCTGCTCGAGCACCGCCCTGGCCTGGTCGCGGGCCGCGAGGTACTGCTCCTTTTCGATCTCGACCACGATCTGGCCGGTCTTCACGGCGTCGCCCTCGCGGACCGGCAACGCCACGATCTCGCCGATGACCTTGGACTGGATCTCCACCTTCGTCTTCGGGTTGATCTCGCCAGTCGCCTTGACGCGGGCGATCACGGTGCGGGTGCTGACCGTCTCCACCTCCACCGCCGGACCCGTGCCGTGGCCAGACCGCAGGGAAGCCCAGACGACGAACGCGAGCACAGCCGCGACGGCGATGCCAACGAGAACCTTGCGAACGTTCATGGCGCCCTCAGAACAGGAGCGACAGGCCGACCTTGCCGAGGGTGTACACCCCCCACAGCACGGTGACGATGGCAATAGCTGGCCCGCGCTTGATCCGGCCGACGATCTCGAGGCCGAGGACGAGCAGCACCCAGTACCACACGTTGAAGACGTCCAGCACGCTGCCGAGTGCCATCAGCGCCTTGGGAGCCTCAGGGGGAAGCCAGGTCTCGAGGCTCGAGCGCACGAGCTTCTGTAGCTCGCCCTGGGTGAAGCTGTCGCGTCCCATGGCCACGATGCCGGTCAGAACCGTCTGGACGATGGAGGGCGGGGCGGAAGCGTACACGAGCAACGAAAAGCTCTTGCCGAAACCGGCCTCGGAGCCCGCCGCCCTCAGCCCCATGAGGTAGATGGCGGCCAGCACCACCATGACGAGCGGGATGACAACGACCGTCCCGACGATCCCGCCGATCGTTTGCATCGGCCCCCGCGCCGCTGCCATCTCGCGAATCTGCTCGGCCGAGAGCTTGTCGGCCTGGCCGAAGCGCTCGAGCCCCTCGCGGATCGTGCCCTCCATGTCGAGGCGCGGGGCGGTCAGGAGCTGGAGTCCGATCGCGAGCGCGATGACCACGACCAGCGGCCACACCCAGGCGGAGCGGGCCGCGAGTTCTCGGAACACCGCCGACGGTTCGTAGAACACCCGCACGAGCTGGCCGAGGCCTCTGGTGCCGGCCGCCGGTGCGGCTTCGGGCACCTCGCCGGGCCGGGGCTGCTGATCCATGGGTTCCTCCTCTTGCGCGGCGCCGAGCGTTCCCGCTGGAGGCGTCACGGACTCGGAGCGCGCTTGGCAGCTCATACGCAACGAGGCAGTCAAGGTTTTCCCAGACAGGGCGCCGCCGCCTGACCAGGGCGGCGGCGACCGGAGGAAGGACGGAGCGGTACCCGGATAGACCAGCCGGCCGTGCCGGCTGCGGGTTGGTTCGTCCGGCCCCGCACTCGCTCCTACGCGAATCGACAGGCAAGGGTTCGGCGGACCGGAAAGCTTGCCCGCCCGGCGGGATGGAACGTGTGTTCCGGGGCGTGATCAGGCTTGGGTGCCGAGGAAGATGACGTAGTAAACGACCGCCAGGACACCGAGCAGCAGCAGGTGAGGCAGCGCCCTGGCAAGGGCGTCCCGGGGTCCGCCGCGGCGGGCGATCATGACGAGAGCCACGGCGCTCCCGGAGATCCCACCCGAGACGACGAGGAACTTGAGGAAGGTGATGACCGCCGGGTTGACGAACGGCGCCACCAGCTCCTCGCGTCCCGCCATCGGGATGCCGTTGAGCACCGAGTCCCAGAGCTTCTTCGCGTAGGCGAGAAGCTCGTACAGGCCGTCGCCCAGGAACTCCTCCAAGAGGTGCGCAGCGTGTCCGGAAAATGCCAGCGGCACGAAGCCGATCCCGTACGCGGCGAGGTTGTCGCGGACGCGCTCCCGCGAGGCGGCCGCCGAGAGCGTGGCCGCGAGCGCGAGCCCCAGCACGCAAACCAGGATGAAGGAGCCCATGAGCACGGGGTTGCGCACCTGCGACGAGGCGATGAAGCTGGCCTTGAGCGGCTTGAACCACGCCAGCCCCTTGAACTGGTGGAACCCCATGATGCCGATCAGCATCACCGAGAACACCGAAAGCGCCGGGATCGGCTGCGAGTTGCGCCAGAGCTCCGAGAGCGGCGGCCGCAGGTTGAGCTGGACGCCCTTGTGTTCGCACGCCTGCACGCACTTGGTGCACAGCAGGCACTCGGCGTTGGTGGCCATCGAGGCCGGGTAGAGGAACATCGGGCACCCCTCCACGGTCCCGGTGCCCTTGTAGCAGGTGTGCTCGCCGCACTGCGTCTGGCACACCTTCTTGTTGCCGCGAATCTCGATCGGCGCGAGCGTCGAGTAGGCGCCGAGCCACCCGGCGAGCGGGCACAGGTGGCGGCAAAACGCCCGCCGCTCGAACAGCACCGTGAAGGCAATCGCCAGGTAGAGTACGACGAGCAGGAAGATCCCGGTCGACAGCGGGCTGTCGTCGATCTCGACGATGCTTTCCGAGAGGTCGACCGCGATGTAAGCGATGACCAGACCACAGAAGTCGAGACGTTTCAGGAATTTCGGAACGGGCAGGTTGAACCGCTTGAGACGGGCCACGAGGTCGCCAATGCCGGCGATCGGGCACATGCCGCACCAGATGCGGCCCACCAGCACCGTCCCCAGCGGCAAGAACACGAACCACACCGACCAGGTCACGAGCATGCCGGGATTGGTCGTCGCTTCCCGCAGCGGGTGCCCGAGCGGCCGCGTGGCGCCGTACAGCGTGAAGAGCGTGACCAGAGCGACGAAGGCGATGTTGACCCAGGTCAGCGCGGCCATCAGCGTCGGCTTGCGCAAGAACGCCCGCAGCTTCTCGTTGCGCAACAGGTTGAGCTTGTGGATTTCCTTTTCGGGCGGGGCCACGAAGATGAGGTCGGGGGCGACGATGGTGTCCTCGCTCGCCACGATCGCGGCCCGCTCCATGACGTTCTCGAGTTCCAGCACGTTGCCGGGCCAGCCGTACGACACCAGCCGGTCCACCGCCTCGCGCGACAGCGACAGCGCCTTGCGCCCGCTCCGCCTCGCGCCGAGCTTCAGGAAGTGGTTCGCCAGCAGCGGGATGTCCTTCAGGCGTTGTGGTAGCGGCGGGATGACCACCTTGTGCTCGGCCAGCGCCTCCCGCAATTCCGGGATGAGCCGCGCCGCGACCTCGGCCTCGCTGCCGGTCGCCACCAGCACGAGCCGTGTCGTGCCCGGAACCGCCTGCCGGCCGTACTGCCGGAAGTACCACCCGCGCTTGAGGTAGGTGAGGAGCTGGCTTTGCTGGTGGACGTCGAGCAGCTCGGCGTGGATGATCGCCAGGGTGCCCTCGCCCACGGTCTCGAGGAGGCCGGTCTGACCGGCATCTGCAGGGTTCGCGGGATCGGCCTCGACACCGAAGATGGCGGCGCCCACCGATGCCGGTTCGATTTCCGCCAGCGAGATTTCCGCATACGGCTGGCTGGCGCCGGCGCGGGTGTGGTGGTAGTAGCGAGCGAACGTCTTCTTCCCCACGCCGCGCCCGCCGACGACGAGCAGGTGGGCGCCGGCCCTGGCGGCCGCCTCGACCCTTGCGCGAGCCTGCTGGATCTTGAGATCCTCGCCGACGATCTCGACCGCGGTCGGCACCGCGAGGTGCTCGATCGCGTCCCGCCGCTGCACACCTTCCGGCACCTTGCTCTGCGCAGTGCGGAGCTTATGACGGGTCCCCAGGACGATCGTCTCGTTGACCTCCGGGCGGGTCCGGCGGAGCGCCTGGAGCCGCTCCTTCGGCAGCGCCAGCACGCACACTTCGGTGTCGGCGACGAGTGTGTGCGAGTGCGCTCCACCGGCCACCAGCAGGCGGTCGCCGATGCAGCCGCCCGGCCCCAGCCGCTCCACCACCCGCTCGCCGCCCTCGTCGTTGATCTCCACGACCCGGACGCTGCCGGCCACCACGAAGAGCATCGCCTCCAGCGCCGTGCCGGCCCGCGCGATGACGGCGCCGCCGGGGAAGAACCGCGCCTCGAGGCCTGCCGCCATGTCGCCCCGGGCGGCCTCGCCGAGGTTGGCCAGCAAGTCGGTGCGGCCGAGCAGCGCCAGGCGCTCGGCCGGCGGAACGTCGGGGACGGGCTGCTCGAAGACGAGTTGCGCGTTGCCGAGTGCCAGCGTGCAGCCGGGCACCAGCGGAGCGGTCTGCACGGGGTTGCCGTCGAGCTTGACGCCGTTGGCCGAGCGCAGGTCCTCGATGACCCAGCGGCCGTCCTCGAAGCGAATCTCGGCGTGGGCTCGGGAAACGCTGCCGTCCGGGATCGTGATGTCGCTGCCGGAGGCCCGCCCGATCGTCATGCGGGCGCTGGTGAGCGTGATCGTCCGCCCGGCGCCGAGGCCGGCCGTTTGCCGGAGGGTCGGCCGCCACCCTGCCAGCCGCTCGACGTCGGCGGCGCTGATGGCCACAGTGGCCTGCACGGAAGTCCCACCCGGCGGTGGCGCCGCCCCGACCGTGCCGGAAGGAACCGGGACGCCACCCAACGCCGGGCCGAGGTCGCGCATGAGGCACTCTCCGTCCCCGTCCGGCGGGGGCGCGCGCCGGCGCGCGCCCGCCGTCGGGTCACCGCAAGTATAGGCCCGCAATGGAGGACAACTCTGGCGGCGTGCGAGGACTCTCGACCTTCGGCCGGTCGGGCGGGGGCGGAAGCTACAGGTAGCCGACCGAACGGTACTGTTCGATCTTCTTGGGAATGGTGACGTTCCAGTACTCCTCGAAGTCGAAGCGGGAGTAGTCGTGGAACGGGGCGGGGCCGGTGTCCACGAGCAGGCACTCGCAGCGTTCCCCGTCCTCGATGACGAAGATGTTGTTGGGGCTCACCGAGGTCTTGGCCTGGGGGTGCTGCACGAACAGCTCGAGGAGCCGCTCGATGAAGGCGCGCGTCGCCTCCCTGGCGCGCTGATGGCGGGGGGCCAAGGGGGGACCCAGGTCGCCGTAGAGCTTGGCGAGCGACTGCCCGGCGAGCCGCTGCTTGACCGCGAAGCTGCCGTAGGGGTCGTACTCCTCGATGCCCGGCACCGGCACGCCGTGGCTGGCGAAGAAGTCCGTCAGCTCGCACTCTTGCCGGATGTGGTCGCGGCTGTACGGGCGCGGCTTGGCGATCTTGAGCACGGCCCGCTGGCTCTCCTCGTAGTCGTAGACGATGCCGTTTTCCCCCTCGCCGATCCTGGGGAGCCTGACCGTGTAGCGGTGGTCGGCGATCTCGATCGGCACCGACCCCTCCGCCTCGTCGAGCCCCTCGATGACGTGGCTCGACTCGTTGTCGAGGTAGAGGTTCCGCAGGTCGGCCCCGAGCCCGGCCACGTAGTCGCGCGACCCGAAGCCGAGGCACGACTCGCTGCGGTGCTCCCGCAAGAACATGCCGTAAAAGCCGGCGGCCTTCAGTGCCTGCACGAGGTCGGTCACGTGCTCGTACTGGGGGGCGAACAGCACCTCGAAGAGCCGTACCTCCTTGCCGGAGAGCGAGCGGAAACCGCAGTTGCGGCACTCCTCCACCTGGACCTTGGGGATGCGCACCGGCGAGCCCGCCACCACGACCTCGTACGGCACCTCGACGCGCTTGAGGATCGCCCCTTCACAGCGGGGGCAGATCTCGTACAGCCGTGTCGTCTCCTTGACCACGGGACCCCCCCTAGCGCGCGCCCCCGGCGCGCTCCTCCAGCAGTCGGGCGTGGGAGCTGTCGAGCGCGTGCAGCCGCTCGGCCAGGGTGATGGCGATGTTGCGGATGAGCTTGTACGGCGCCGTGAGGTTGGCGTCCATGAGTTCGTTGAAGCGCTCGCGGTCGATTTCGATGAGCTTGCAGGGTGTCGCGGCAACAGCGGTCATGGACCGCGGGGCGTGGAGAAGGAACGCCATCTCGCCCACCACCGCCCCGGGCCTGATGCGCACCTTGAACGTCTCGGGGCGCGAGTAGTGGCCCCTGCGCAGCTCCACCTCGCCCTCCAGGACGAGGAAGAAATTCTCGCCGATCGACCCCTCGGTGAAGATCGTCTCCTCGGCGTCGTACTCGATGGTGCGCGCCACCTTGAGCAGCAGGAAGACCTCCGACGGCTTGAGGTCGCGGAAGATCTCGAAACCCTTTGCCTCGTCGCGCTCCGACTGCGTGACCTCCTTCGGCACCAGCCACTGCAGGTAGCCGGTGCGCTGGTACTTGCGCACGCGGTCGGGCAGCACCTCGTTCCAGTACTTCTGGAAGGTGAACCCCTCGTAGCTCTTCTTGAGCGTGGTGCCGGGATCGATGAGCACGAGCTGCAGCGGGTCGGAAAAGCGGCCGGCCTCGGTGAGCACGTAGATGTTGTTGGGGCTGATCGAGACCTGGCAGTCGGGGCGCTTGCGGAAAAGTTCGAGCAGCCTCGTCAGGAAACGCTCGAGCCCTTCCAGGACGAGGCTCTGGGTGCGCGCCGTGAGGCTGCCGAACCGCAGGTAGAGGCTCGTGACCGACTCGCCCTCGATGAGGTCCTTGATGGCGAAACGGCCCAGCGGATCCATGTAGTGGATGCGCGGCACGGCAATCCCTTCGCCGAGGAAAAACGCGGTGGTCATTTGCTCTTCGAGCAGCCGCTCGCGGCACACCGGCTGCTGCTTGGCGACCTTCAGGCACAGCGCGCCGTGCGCTTGCGGCAGCGTCATCGACCACGACCGCAGGCGGTACACCATGCCGCGGTCCCCCTCGCCGAGCGGCGGCAGCACGAGCCCGAACCGCGCCCCCCCCAGGACCCGCTCGACCTCCTTCTGGCCCGTCGCCTGGACCTGTTGCAGGGACTCGAAGAACGCGACGGCCTCGGTTTCCAGCTCCGGGGTCGCCAGCTCGGGCCGCGTATGGGTTTCTTCAGTCATGCCTCACCTCGCGACGGCCCGTCGGCCGCATGGTGCCGGATACCGACGCGTGGCCTATGTGGAATAATAGCAACGCGGTCTGGATGGTCCAACGACACACGAACCGGGGAGCGATGCGCCGCCCGGTGTTCGGGAGGAACGATGAGAACTGCCACGTGCTTTTTCCTGATGGCGCTCGTGATCGTGTCGGCGGGGTGCCGCCGCCAGGCACCGGCTCCGCCGGTCGCCGCGGCGCCGTCGGCAGCCCCGGCCGCCGCGCCGGCGGTGGTGGACGCGGTCCCCGAGATCGCCGCCTATCCCGGAGCCACACAGCTCCTCCGCAAGGAAGAGGTCAACAAGGACGGCTTCGCCAGGGTGGTCGAGGTGAAGCTCCGCTCCACCGACCCGTTCGCCGACGTCAAGGCGTTTTACGCCAGCGCCATTGCCGCGGGCGGGTGGCAGGTGGCGGCGAGCGAGGAAAAGCTCGATGAGGCGGAGTGGAAGCTCACCAAGGGCACGGCAGTGGCGAAGATCGAGATCGACACGAGGTCGAACGGCGAGATCGAGATCTCGATCGAGCGCAAGGACCGGTAGACGGCCCGCCCCCCGCCACGAGGGGCCGGTGGCAAGCGGCCCCGAGCTGTCTGGCGTCGCGGGGGTCAGAGGCGGGGGGTGCCGCCGAAGAAGAGGTCGAGCCCGACGCGCACCCCTGGACTCGAGGCGAACCCATTGTCCCGCCGGAAGCTCAGGTACGGCGTCAGCTCCGCGTACATCCACGGGCGCCACATGCGGGTCCGGTACGTGAACTCGGAGCGGTACTCGTCGGCGAGGCGGCTCTTGCCGAAGACCGCCGCCGAGGCCAGCAGGTAGTGCCGTTGCTCCTCGAGCACCCAGGCCACCTTGACCACCTGCGAGGTGCGCCAGTACCCGCTGTCTTGCGTGTACCTGGCCGCCGACTGCAGGCGCAGGTACCAGTCGGGGGCGAGCTTGCGGTCGAGCACGAGCCGCGACAGCCCGCCCAGGTCGTCGTCCCGGTTCCAGAACACCGACTGGCTGGCCACCCCCTCCCAGTGCCCCCAGTACCAGCGGTAGTGGCCGGCAACCTGGGCGTAGAACTTGACACCGTGCGAGAACCCCACGCCGAGATCGCGGGTGACCGCCCAGCGCCCGCCCCGAAAGAGGTCGCCGCGTGCCCCGACGCGCACTGGCGTGTCCGACTCGACCGGATCGCTGCCGGGCAGCAGGTTCTGGGTGATGTTCTCGACGTAGAGGTCGAGCCGCCGCTCGAGGTTCGGCATCTGGAGGTTGGTGGACACCACAGGCTTGAAGTCGAGTCTGCCGTCTTCGCGCTGCAGCCACAGCCGCACCCGGAGCTGCGACTCCTCCTCGGCTTCGACCGGCTCGTGCTGCGCGAAGTACGAGTCCACCGCCCTGACGCGAGCGTTGAAGAAGCGCGTGATGCGGTCGTAGACCCGGTCGATCCAAGGGGCCGGCGAAACCACGGCCGCCGCACTTTGGATCGGCGGCTCCTGCTGGCCGGCAAGAGGGGCGGCGGCGATCGCCGCCAGCCCGGCCGCCACGCCGAGGCCAAGCCTCCGGGATGTCATGACACGAGGATAGCTCAGAACGCCGCGACGACCCCCAAGGTGAACGTGGTCCGGTCGCGTTCGAGGTCGCGCGCGGCCTCCGCCAGCACCCGCACGTTGCGGGCGAGCAGCCGGTTGAGCGTGAGCGCGAGGCTCTCGTACCTGGCGTCGGGCAGGGTGCGGTAGTCGGTCCTGACGTTGTTGTACAGCGCCGAAAGCGCCCAGCGCCCGTCCTGGCCGCGGGGGAAGAAAAGCAGCTCGGCGAACCCGCCGCGGGTCTTCACGTCGCGCTCGGGCACCAAGCCGAAGAACGGGTTGTCGTCCTTGCGCTGCAGGACCTGGACGTTGAGCTGGAGGCGCTCGCCGAGGTCGGCGACGAGATCGGGGCCGAGGTAGGTCGTGACGTTGTCACCGTGCTGGCCGGCGGTGGTGCCCCGGTACCCGAAGACGCCGAGGCGTAGCGGGCCGAACTGCCGCGCCAGCCGCAGGCTGACGTTCTTGAAGCTATCGTCGTCGAACGTGCCGTTCTCGACGGCCTCGATGCCGTTGCCGTTGACGACCTGGAGCACCACGTCGACGTCGCCCGGCGCTCCCCAGGCCAGGAGAGCGCCGCGGTCGTAGGTGAGGTTGGTCGGGCTGGCGCCCACCCTGGTCTTGAAGATCCGGTAGTCCTCGCGCTCGATCCGGGCCTCGCGCTTGAACATCGGGTCGCAGACCTGGAACTGGCCGACGATCAGGTCGACAGGAGCTCCGAACAGGTTCGAGAACTGCACGTAGGCGTCTTCCAGCTTGACCGGCTCGCCCTCTTCCAGGATCCCGTACACGTAGTACGAAATGCGCTCGTGGATCGGCCCTCCCGACAGCACCTTGAACACCCACGGGGTCTGGAAGTCGGACTTGACATCCTCCTTTTCCTGCCAGATTCCGTAAACGTCCATCCGCACCGCGAGCGGCAGCTCACGAAACAGCTTGAGCATCGGATCGCCGACGTCATACGTGGCGCGCGCCGGCTCCTTCGAAGGGTCCTCCATCCTGAAGCCGCGCGCCGCGAACTCCTCGCCGTACGGCTTGAGGCGGGGGAACGGAGCGTGGCAGGTCGAGCACGAAAGCTGGTACTTGCGGGCGAACGCCGGGATGGCGTCGGCGCTGGAAGCGGCCAGCAGGCCCCACAGCGCGATGCCGGCCAGCACGGAGGCGACGATCAACCGGTTGCGGTGCATGCCCTCCTCCTCACTCGAGCACTTCGAAAGCTGTGGTGTGGATGCCGATCTGCACCGGCTCCCATTCCTCGGCCGGGACGCCCAGGTACTCGCCGACCGAGTTCACGAGGCGCGAGTAGTACATCGTGGCGGTCACCCTCACCGGTCCTGGCGGGGTGTCCTGAGGCAGCTTCCAGCTGAACGTCTCGACCCGGGCCTCGAGCGGGGCCAGCCGGTAGTCGGGGCCGAACGTAGCCGTGTTCCACTGCGCGATCGTCATCCGGCCCTCGGGGTCGAGGTACGGCAGCCGGAAAATACGGTCGCCAGGCTTCATCGTGGCGTAAGTTCCGTCCCGCCTCAGGCCGGGGAAGTCGGCGATTCCCTTGATATCCCCGATGTCCTGGTAGGCGAGGGCGTTGGAGGCGACGGTGAGGTCCTCGCCGGCGAACCCCTTGCGGTCCACAGGGAGGTGGAACGTGCGGCCCTTCGCGTCGGTGGCCTCGACGTGCAGCCACAGCACGCGCTCCTCCGCCGAGCCCGTCGGGATCTTGTGGCCGGCCTTGGCGTTCACCACCACGGCCGTGAGCTTGACGGTGTCCCCGGGCTCCGCCTCGCGACTTTCGGGATGGATGCGCACCTCGGTCACCCCTTTGAGCTTGCCGAGGTCGTGGGCGCCGTGGAACAGGTGCTGCCGCACGTCGGGCAGCTCCGAGCCCATGCGTGCCGAGCGCCCGGGGGCCGGCGGCATGTGGCAGTCCTGGCACACGATCCCGGCCTTGCCGTGCGGCCCCTCTTTCCACTCGAGGTGAGTGGACTTGACGAACAGCCCCCACGGGTCCTTCTCGTTGTGACAGGTGCCGCAAAACTCGGCCGAGCGCAGGAACGGGTTCTCCCTCGTTTCGTGGTGCGGGCTCACCACGCCTGGCCGGTTGCCCTGCTTGACCTTGCCGGGCTGGGTGACCCAGTTGAAGTTGTGCGGGACGTCTCCGACGAAGCCGGTGACGGTGTGGCAGAGGTCGCACGACACCGACTCGTTGGCGCGCGTGCCCTCCTTCGGCGGCTTGGGGGGCGTGTCGCCGGCCAGGAAAGCGAGCGGGGCGTGGCACCCGTTGCACCCCTCCTTGACGCCGGCCACCTTCGGCTCCTTGCCGGCGTGGGGCACGGCCAGCTCGAAGTACTCGATCTCGTCCCAGTGATGTGTGTAGGCCTGCGACATCATCGCCTGCTCGTGCTGGCGGGCGATGTCCACGTGGCAGGTGGCGCACGCCTGCGGGCGCTCGTAGCGGTCGTACGGCTGCGTGCCGTGCGCCTCGTCGGAGACCCTGGGCGTGCCGCCTCCTTGCGCCAGCAGCACCACCGGAAACAGAAGCGCGAGAGCAGATCGCATCTTCGAATCCCCCCTGCAAACGATCGTACGACTGTAGGTGCCCGCTGTCCAGGCGGCATGCTCGCGAGACGTCGCTGGTCTGTGGTCAATGATTGTTGGCTTTTCCGTCCTCCCCCGATCAGCCAATCGAGCCAGACCACCAACCAGCGCTGTCACGCCGTCATCACGCGGTGGGCTCGCCCGGCGCCGGGCGGTCGGTCGCGGCGCGGTGGAGCGCCCACACCGTCAACCCGACGCACACCAGGAACGTGACGAGGAACAGCGTGAAGACGTCCCACTGCGGCTGCACCGCCAGGTCCTCGCCGGCGCGTGCGGCCGCGAGGTAGAACTCCCGGAGCTGGTGGCGCGTCAGCACCATGACGGCGATTGCCGCCACTGCGAGTTCGACGGCGTGGCGGAGAAGCCGTGGCCTGCCCAGGGGATCGCGGACCAGCGACAGCACCGCCACCAGGCCGAGGGCGAGGAGGATCCCGAGGGTGAGCGGCAGCATCGTGGCAGCACCGCCGCGCATGAAGGCGCGCAGCACCTCGCGCGGCACCGCCAGCAGCAACCACACGCCGTCCACGACCTGAAGCGCCGCGGCAGCCAGCGCCACCCGCACGCCGAAGCCGGCAATCCCCTTCCGGACCGGTTCTGGCTCGCGGCTCCAGCGCGCCGCCCACAGCGCCACCGCTGCCGCGGTGACGCCCACGGCGGCCAGCAGGAAGTGGAGTGCCCGCGGCACGAACGTGGGGTCGCCGAGCGCCGCCCGGCCGCTCGCGGCCACTGCTTCCCAGCGCCCGGGCTGCATGTGCAGGAGATGGATCGTCACCTGGATGAGCGCCACGCCGACGAAGCACGCCGCCTCGAGCGCCAGCATCCCCACCCGCTCCCGTCCGGCCGCGAGGGCGCGTTTGCCGAGGTAGTTGAGGTAGTACCCGACCGTGAGCAGGCCCAGCATCGAAAACCACGGCCACGCCCAGTGGATCGTCGCCGAGTAGAAGAAGCGTCCGAGCAGCACTTGCGTGAACAGCAGCGGCGCGATGCCGAGAGTGATCGCGCCGGAAATCGCCCACGAGTTCATGCCGAGCAGCAGCCGGCGCAGAGCCAGCCGCCCCGCCCCGGCGCCGCCGGCCGCGAGAGCCAGCAGCGAGCCGCCCAACACGGTGTTGACGAACAGCAGGTGCAGGAAAAACGTCACGAGCCAGAGGACGTGGAACAACCACGGCGGGCCAGGCAGCGCCGCGGGGTCGGGCTGCGGGATGAGGCTAGCGGGCACGGGGCACCTCCATGGCGGCGCCGACCGTGGTCGGGGACGGGGCAGCGGCCTTGAGAGACTGCAGGTAGGCGACGAGCGCCTCGACCTCCTCGTCGCTGCCCACGAGCGGCGGCATCAGAGGGTAATCGAGGGTCCGGGTGTCGACCGGCTGTCCCTTCGCCTGGGCGTCGATGTAGGCGTCACCCATCCCTTTCATCGTCATGAGGATCCCGTTGAGCATGTCAGGGTCCGCCCCGGCCGTGAGCTGGCGGATCCCCAGGTAGCCGTCCACGGTGTGGCAGCTCGCGCACTGGGCGCGGAACACCGCACGGCCGCGCCCCTCGGGAGTGTCGGGCAGCCCGACCGTTGCCCAGCCGGCCCGGGCCAGCACTCCCGTCTCGTTGAGCGCCGCGATGTCCGAGACCAGCAGCCCGGAGGAGAACATGTGATCCCGGATCACGAAAGGCTTGCGCGCCCCTTCTCGCAACCGCTCGTAGCCGCCGAGAACCGCGAACGCGGCCAGCAGCGCGACCGCGGCGACCGGCCAGCGCTGCGTTCTCGGCGCGATGGCCGCGAGCACGGCAAACGCAAGGACTGCTGCCAGCGCCCACAGGGCGAGGGAGCGTGTGGCCGCGAGCGCGGGCAGCAGCGCCTTGCCGCCGGCGAAAGCGGCTCGCACCGTCTCCGGCAGCGCGGCTTCCCACCAGCGGTAGCCGCCGTACGCCACGAGCGCCCCCACCACCTCCACCCCGGCCAGCCAGCGGACCAGCCGCGCGCGCGAGGCCGGATCCGGTTCCCGGAGCGCCGCGAGCGTCATGTACACCCCGGCCAGGAGCAGGCACACCCCGGTGCGCAGCGCCAGGCCCGGCAGGTAGGAGGGGTTGAAAAAGCCGTCCCAGAACGAGCGGGTCTGGAGCCAGCGGCCCGGAGTGAGCATGAACGCCAGGATCCCCTGGATGATGACGAGCGACGCGAACGCCGCGAACGCGTACAGCCACGACAGCCACAGGTGAGTGCGGGGGCGCACCTTCTCCCAGGTCGCGACCATGGCCAGGGCCATCGCCACCTCGAGCACGAAGAACGCCCACTCGGTGGCCCACCCCCAGACGTAGGTGTGGATGAGCGCCGAGGTCGCAGCGGGCGCGACGAGCCCGATCGTCACCCAGATCCCCACCCCGGAAATCGCCCCGAACACCGTGGAGACGAGCACCAGCATCCACGAGCTGCGCTTCGCGAGGTCGCGCATCGCCCGATCGCGGCGCCCCACGGCGAGCGTTTCCGCGAGCGCGATGACGATGCCGCCGCCCACCGCGAAGTGCGACACCACGACGTGAGCGATGGCGACGATGCCGATGAGCACCCCGCCGCCCATCGCCAGGTCCCAGATCGGGTAGTCCACGCCGGACTCCTTTCTCGCCTCTCGAAGGGTAGCATCGTCCCGCTCGCACAGCGCCGCGAACGGCCGGTGGCGCGGTCTTGACCCGCAGCGGCGCTCCTGCTCTGGCGGCTGGCTCAGCCATCCGCCCGCTGAGCCGGCGGATCGCGCCGGGCGAGCCGCGCGAGGGCGAGCGCCGCCAGCGCCACCACCAGCGTCCGCCAGTGGTGCAGCAGCAGCCAGCCGGCAGCTCGCACGATGCGCTGTGGGAAGTACAGCGCGGCGAGCCCGGCGGCGCCGGGCAGCCACAGTTCCTGCCGAACGGCGAGCCGGCGCCACAGCGCCGCCGCCACCGGCACCAGCATGACCAGGTCGTTGGAATGCACCCAGACGCCCAGGCACTGCACGAGGACCAGCCAAGCCAGGACGTCGTCCTCGTCCAGCCGCCGCCGAAACAGCCACAGGCCGGCGGTGAGCAGCACGCCGAGCAGCGGCAGCGTCCACAGCGGCGGCATCGGCACCCCCACCGCCGCCAGGGCGCTCGGGATCCCCACCACGAACTCGCCCCCGAGGCGGTTGGCGGCGTCGGCCTGGTAGGTCGGGACGGCCCGCAGCCAAAGGCCCAGGACGCCGAGGGGGTGCTCGAGGCCGAGGCCAGGCACCGCGCACGCGGCCGAGACGCCCGCGGCCACTGCCAGTGCCTTGGCGCGCCGCTCGAGCAGCAGCCAGAAAAGCGGCAGCAACGCGAGATGGGGCTTGAACGTGGCGAGCCCGAGCAGCACCCCGCCCCAGACTTCCCGTCCGCGCCGCACCTCCACCCAACCTCCCACGAGGAGTGCAATGGCGAGCGGCGTCACCTGGCCGATCCACAGCAAGTGGGCGGCGAACGGGCTGCCCAGCACCAGCGCCGGGAGCAGCCAGCGGGTGGCCGCCAGGTCGGCGACCGGCGAGCCGGTCGCGCCGGCGACCAGCCGCACCGCAAGCCAGGCCAGGGTGCCGAGGGAGGCGAGGCCGATGGCGACCGCAAGCCAGCGCGCGGCCGGTAGCGGCAGCGAGCCCAGCAGCATAGCGAGGGGCGCGAACTGCGGCGGGTATGACAGCGCCGTCCGATCGATCGTACGGCCCACCCGCTGCATTTCGGCCGTGAACGTCTCGGGGACGTAGGGGTTGTCCCCAGCGGCCCACAGCCGACCGGCGACCCAGAAGTAATCGAGGTCGGTCTGCCACGGAGAGCTGCCCCGCCCGATCCCGGCCACGCCGAAGATCAGCAGTGCACCCAAGGCGGCGGCGAGCACCGCCGGTCCGGCCAGAGCGCGCGGCGGCACGGTGCTCACGTCGGGCTCACAGCCATACGAGTGAGAGGCCGGCCAGACCCAGCAGCACGAGCGCGAGCAGTCCCCGCACCCCGGTCCGGCGGTCGGCGAAGGCGAACGCGTAGACGCCCTTGAGCACGTTGTTCGACGCCGTGGTGATGAGGACCGCCGCGGTGGCGGCCGGAAGCGGCGTGGCGCTGCCGGCGCTCTGCGTCAGCCCCATGATGAACGGGTCCACATCCACGGCCCCCATGACCACGGCCAGCGCGTACATCCCGAGGCTGCCGAAGTGGCGCAGCACGAGAGCGGTGGCCAGGACCAGGACCACGAAGACGGCGGCGAAGGCGAACGCCGAGCGCAGCTCGAGGGGGTTTTTCGCCTCGTACTCGCGCTGCGGCTGGTTGGGGTCGAGGTCCGGCCGGCGCGCCCACCACAGGCCAGCGGCGATGGCCGCCGCGCCGAGCAGCACCAGCTTTTGCGCCAGCGCGCCGAACAGTGGCGGCGAGAACATCGCCAGCAGGAGCGTCAGGCGCAGGAACATCATGCCCGAAGCCGCGAGCATGCTGCCCGCGAACAGGTGCGGACGGTCCTCGCGCCTGGCCCGGCGGGCGAGCACCACGGTCATGACCGTGGAGGAGTAGGCCCCGCCGAGCAGCGCCGCCAGCACGATTCCGCCGCGCTGGCGAGTGACGCGCTGCAACACGTACGAGCCGTACGAGACGCTGCTCACCGCCACGACCACGAGCCAGGTCTTGAACGGGTTGAGCCGGAACGGCCCGAGGTCCTGATTGGGCACCGCGGGCAGGATCACCGCGGTGAGCAGCAGGAACTTGGTGAACGTCTCGATCTCCTCGGCCGGGATGCGGGTGGAGAGGCTCTCGAGCCAGCTCTTGAGCTCGAGCAGCAGCAGCGCCAGCACCACGATCGTGGTGGCGATCCAGTAGTGCGTGGAGTGGACGAGCGCCCCCAGCACGTAGGCGAGGAGTCCGGTGATCTCGGTGGTGACCCCGGCCTCCCCGGCAGCCGCGAGCTTGTGGCGGTACGAGACGACCATGAAGGCGGCCACGCCCGCCAGGCCCAGGGCCACGAGCAGCAGGTCGGTGCCCGACACGAGAGCCGCCCCGTAGCCGAGCAGCCCGATGAGCGGAAACGTCCGGACTCCGCCGAAGAGGTAGTGCCCGGCCGTGGCCTTCCGGCCCTCTCGCTCGAGGCCGAGGAGGAACGTCAGCCCGAGCACGAGCAGGACCCGGAACGCCTCCGGCGGCACTTGGCCGAACAGCGCGCGGATCTGGTCCATGGTTCCCGCTCCCTGCCGAGGTTACACCATGACGGCACCTCGTGGTGGTTCGTCGGTGGCCTCCGGCCGCCGGCGCCGCGAGGTCACCGCCGTCTCTACGAGACGCGCACGCCCAGGAACGCCTCGAGTTCCCCGACCTCGGAGCCGGCCAGGGCCAGGGCCAGCGAGGCCGCCTCGCTGTCGCCGAGCGCCGGCCGGCAGAGCGTCGGGTCGAGCCCGAGGTCTCGGCACCCGACCTGCTCGCCCCCCCGCAGGATGATCGCGCGCTCCACGACGTTGGCGAGCTCCCTCACGTTGCCCGGCCAGGGCCCCAGGACGAGGGCGGCCATGGCGGCGGGGGCGAAGGTGGGTGCCGCGATTCGCAGGCGTTCGGCCGACCTGGCGGCGAGGTGGAGGACGAGCGCCGGGATATCCTGTCGCCGCTCCACCAGGGCGGGCAGCCGGATCGGGAAGACGTGCAGGCGATGGAAGAGGTCGCGCCGGAAGGCGCCGGCCGCCACGCTGGCCTCGAGGTCGCGGTTGGTCGCCGCCAGGATCCGCACGTCCACCGTCACCTCGCTTTCGCCGCCGAGGCGGGTGATCCGCCGCTCCTCCACGGCCCGCAGCAGCTTCGACTGGGTGGGGAGCGGGATCTCCCCCACCTCGTCGAGGAACAGCGTGCCGCCGTGCGCTAGCTCGAACCGCCCCACGTGGCGGGAGGTCGCGCCCGTGAAGGCGCCCCGCTCGTGGCCGAACAGCTCGGACTCCACCAGGGTCTCGGGCACCGCGGCGCAGTTGAACGCCACGAACGGCCCGGCGCGGCGGGGCGAGAGGTGGTGGAGAGCGCGCGCGAACAGCTCCTTGCCGCTGCCGGAGGGGCCGAGGAGCAGCACTGCGGCCTCGGTGGGGGCGACGCGCCGCAGCGCCGTCACCGCCGCCACGAACGCCGGCGCGGTCCCCACCATCGCCGGCATCCCTCTTTCGGTCGGAAGGGCGGCCAGCAGCGCCTTTCGGGGCTCGGTCGCCGCCCACAGAGCGGCCAGCACCGTCTCCATGTCGAGCGGCTTCGTGAAGTAGTCGCGGGCGCCCAGCTTGAGCGCCTCGACCGCGGTCTGGACGGTGGCGAAGCCGGTGATGAGGAAGACGGGGAGCTGCGGGTCGACCGCCCGCGCGGCACGCAGCACCCCCAGCCCATCGGTCCCGGGCAGCTTGAGGTCGGTCACGACCGCCAGCAACGGGCGCGGCTCGCCGAGGCGGCGCACCGCGTCGTCGCCCCGCAACGCCACCTCCACCTCGTACCCCTCGGCGCGCAGCGTCTCGGCGAGCATCTCGGCGAGCGAGCGGCGGTCCTCCACCACCAGCACCGGGGCGCTCATGCCGGGCCTCCGAGCGGGAGGGTCAGGACGAAGCGGGCGCCGTGCGGCAGCCGCGGCTCGTGGACGACGTCGCCGCCGTGCAGGCGCGCCAGCCGCCGGGACATCGCGAGCCCGAGCCCGCCGGATGGCTTGGTCGACACGAAAGGCCGGAACAGGCGGCCGGCCACCTGGGAGCTGACCCCGGGCCCGTCGTCCTCCACGACCACCCGCGCGCGGTCGCCGGCCACTTCCGTGTGCACGCGCACCGTGCCGCTTCCGCCCACGGCCTCCTGGGCGTTGCGCAGGAGGTTCTCGATGATCACGCCCACCGCCATGCGGTCCACCTCGACCTCGCACGGCGCGAGTTCCAGCGCGGGCACGACGCCCGGGCACGACGCGGCGACCCGGCCGGCGATCTCGGCCACCAGCTCCGCCAGGTCGCAGCGCTGCCGCTGCAGCTCGTGCGGCTGCGCGAAGCGCAGGAAGCGGTCCAGCAACGCTCCGAGCTCGCGAGCCTCGTGCTCCATTGCTGCGACGAAACGGGCTCGCCGCTCCTCGTCGGCGTCCGGCAGCAGCCGGAGGTAGCCGCGAATCGTGGCCAGGGCATTGCGCAGCTCGTGCGCCATGCCAGCCGACAGCTCGCCGAGCTCGGCCATTTGCTCGCGCTCGGCGAGCGCCCTCTCGAGCGCCTCGAGCGACGTGCGGTCGGACAGGAACGTCAGGTGGCCGAGACTGGCTCCGTTCGAGGCGAGCAGCGGGAAGCGGCGCACCTCGACGAGACGCTCCCCCAGCCGCAGGCGTCCGTCCGCCTGCAGCGCCGCCGGGAGCTGCCCGCCCACCCTGAGTTCCTCGCCCACCAGGGCGTGCGCCGGCGGGTTGAACGCCTGCACCGCGCCGTACGTGTCGGTGACGAGCACGCCGAACGACGCCTCGCGGGTGAGGACCTGGGTCAACACCTCGAGCTCGTCGACCCGTTGCCGGGCATCGGCCTCGGAGACTTCGAGCCGCCGCACCGCGTCCTTGAAGGTGGCGACGAGAAACCGGTCCTCCGGCTCCTCGCCCGGCCGGCGGGCGATGCGCACCGCCTCGGCCAGCAGTTCCCGGTAGGGGCCGAGGGCGCGGGTGATGAGCCGCCAGGCCAGGAGGGCGCCCCCGGCGCCCACCACCAACGCCAGCACCGCACCGGCCGTGCGCCAGCGGCTGGCAGTGCGGGCCCGGGTGGCGGGCACGACGACCCGGGCAACGCCGCCGCCCGTCAGGGGCTGGCTCGCCACCACCACGTGCCGGGTCCCCAGCGCCAGCGGCGCGGTGGCGATGCCGCCGCTCGCCTCCCAGTCCTCGCGCGAGCGCCACGGCCACCAGACGGGCGCGGCCGGGCCGTACTCCCCGACCGACCACTCGACGGCGCCGTTGCGCAGCACTGCCATCCCCCAGCCGTCGGCCTTCAGCGCCGCGTGGTGGCGCGCCGCGTCGCCCCCCGCGGCGCTGGCGGCGAGGAGCTGCGCCGCTGCCGCAGCGGTGCGCTGCGTCTCTTCCTCGACCAGCGAGGCCACCCCCAGCACGCCGCCCATCTCCACCGCAATCATGGCCACCAGGGTCAACAGCGCCGCGCCGATGAGCAGCGTGGCTTCGCGAAAGCGCCGGGAGGGCAGTGCCGAGGTCACGGCAGGTGCCACCCGAGCAGGTGGGCGAGCTGAGGGGCCCACAGCATCACCACGAGACCGGCGGCGCACAGGAACGACCCGAACGGCAGCGCGGTGTCGGCCTTGCCCCGGCCGGTCGCCATCAGCACCAGGCCGACTGCGCCGCCAGCCGTCGCACCCAGCATGAGCGACATGAGCATTCCCCGCCAGCCGAGGAACGCCCCCAGCATCGCCAGCAGCTTGACGTCCCCCCAGCCCATGCCTTCCTTGCCGCGCAGCCACCAGTAGACGAGGATCACGAGCGACGGAATGGCAGCGCCCAGTGCCGCCCCCGCGGCGGCATCGAGGAGGGGCGCGAGGCGCTGCTCGGGAGGCTGGAGGAGCCAGCCCTCGACCGCAGCCCCGGCCAGCCCGAGCCCGATCCCGGGCACGGTCAGGACGTCGGGCAGCAGGTGGTGGTCGAGGTCGATGAGCCCCAGCGGCACGAGCAGCAGCACCAGCACCGCGGCCTCGGCGGCGGGCACGGACAGCCCGTGGCGATGGTGGACGAGCGCCAGCAGCGTCGCGGTCGCCAGCTCGACCAGAGGGTAGCGCCAGGAAATCGGTGCCCGGCAGCGCCGGCAGCGGCCCCGCAGCCACAAGAACGACAGCACCGGCACGTTGTCGAACCAGCGCACCAGCGCGCCGCACGCCGGGCAATGGGACCGTGGCCGCCAGAGCGACATCTCGCGCGGCAGTCGGTGGATGACGACGTTGAGGAAGCTGCCGAGCACGAGCCCGTAGGCGAAGACGATCGCGGTGACCACGGCAGGGGGGATCACCGTGCCCCTCCTCGCCCTGCTCGAGTGAGAAGCCGCTCGTACAACTCCTCCTGCTGGCGCACCATGAGGGTGCGGTCGAACGCCGCGAGTCCTTCGGGAGCAGCTGCCGCGAGGTGCGCCCGCAGTCGGGGATCGGCCAGCAGCGAGGCGACGCGCGCCGCCAGTGCCGCCTCGTCGCCGGGCGCCACCGCAAAGCCGTTGACACCGTCGTGCACCACCTCCCGCACCCCGTCCACGGCCATCGCCACCACCGGCCGGCCGGCGGCCAGCGCCTCCACCACCGCCCGCGGCAGCCCCTCGAAGCGGGAAGTGAGCGTCACCACCGTGGCCGCGTGCAGCACGGCCGGCACGTCGCGGCGCCACCCCGGGAGGTGCAGCCGCCCTTCGAGCCCCGCTGCAGCGCGCTGCGCTTCGAGGCGCTCCCGCAGCTCGCCGTCTCCGACCAGCAGGAAGTGGGCGTCCGGAAAGCGCGGGGCCAGTCGCGCGGCCAGGGCCACGAAACGTTCGGGGGCCTTTTGCGGCTTGAGGCACGACACCTGGACGACGAGCGGCGCTCCAGCCGGAATCCCCAGCTCGGCGCGCACCATCTCGCCCCCGCTCGCGCGGCGGAACGTGTCCAGATCGATGCCGGAGCGGATGAGCGTCGCCTGTTCGCGCCCGAATAGCCCCAGCTCCACGCCCTGCGCCAGGTTTTCCTGCGACACCGCGACGAAGTGTGTCGTCCACCGCGCCGCCACCCGTTCGGCGGCCAGAAACGTGGCGTGCACAGGCGCCGGCTGATGGGGGCCGAACCCCCAGCCGTGAATCGAGTGCACCACGACCGGCACGCCCTCGGCCCGCGCCGCGGCGCGGCCCAGGACCCCCGCCTTCGAGGAGTGCGTGTGCAGGAGATCGGGGCCGAAGTCGCGGATGGCAGCCCGCAGCTCGGCAAGCGCCCGCACGTCGTGCCACGGCCGGACCTCGCGCCGCAGGTGCGGCAACTCGTAGACCCGGACATCGGCCAGCTGGCGGGCCTCCGGCAGCAGCTCCCCCGCATCGGCACAGGCGAGCCCCACCTCGAACCGGTCGCGATCCAGCATGGCGCAGGTGTCGAGCGTGTTGCGCTGGGCGCCGCCCAGCTCGAGCAAGGTGATGGCGTGCAGCACCCGGGCCCGCCTCACGCCGCCACCTCCGCGGCCGCCGCTGCCCCGTCGAGCAGCGCATCTTCCATCGACGAGTACTTCCACTCGGCCCAGCGGCCGGCCAGGCGCACCCCGGCCGCGGCGTACGCCGCCCTCAGCGCCGCCACGGCGGGTGCGAGCGCCTCGTCGAACACCACGTACCCGGGGTCGACGCGCGCCTCCACCCGCGCCACGACACGCTCGGGACGCAGCAAGCCGAGTTCTTCGAGCCCGTCGAGACAGCGCTCCCACAGCCTCCGCGGGCACGGCGTCCCGGCCGGCACGCTCACCTCCACCGACAGGGTGTGGCAGCCAGGCGGCGCCAGCACCCCGTGGTTGGAGGGGATGCCCACGCGATAAAACGGGTAACGGGGTTCGGGGACGTACAGCCAGTGCTCGCGGCGGGGGGGCCGCCCCTCTACCCCCAGGTTGAGGTTGAGCACCGCCACCGCCCGCAGGCGGGACGCCGCGGCGCGCGCCTCGGCCGGGAGGTCATCGGTCAGCTCGCACAGCTGCGGCAACGCCGCCGTGGCGACCAGCACGTCCCACTGCAGCGCCTCACCGGAGGCCAGCTCGAGCGTCCGCTCGCCGAGGTGCACACGCCGCACCGGGCACCCCGGGCGGAGGCCGGGGACGTGCCGGGCCAGCGTGTCGGCAAGCAGCCGGATCCCGCCTCGCCGCGGGTAGAGAAACGTCGCGTTGTACCCCACCGGCCGCCGGAAAAGGCCCAGCGCCCCGTCCACCACGTCCTCGAGCCGCGGCCGCGGCACGAAGCGCCCCACCCACGCCGCCGTGAAGTCGCGGGCATCGGCGCAAAAGAGCTTCTGGTTGTACGGGAAAAAGAAGTGCCGGCAAAGCCCGTCGCCGAAACGGGAGAGCGCCCAGTCGGCGAACGGGCCGGTCTCCGGGGCCTCGGGGTGCTCGCGGGCCGCGAGCAGTCCGAGCAGGCACTCGCGCCGGATCGTAGGAGGCAGCTTGAAGGTGTTGATCTGGATCGGGTACGGCGTGACGGTGCCAGCCAGGGCCACTCCGGCCCGGCGAGTGTGCCGCCGCAACCGGGGGGCGAGGCCCAGTTCGGCCACGAGGCGCCGTCCCTCCTCTTGCCCGAGGTGCAGGAGGTGGCCGGTGAGGTCGAACGCGAAACCGTCCCGCTCGAGCGTGCGGCAGGCGCCCCCAACGATGTCCTCGCGCTCGAGGACGAGCGGCTCGATCCCCCGCCGGCGCAGGTGGAGGGCGGCGGACAGCCCGGTGAGCCCGGCGCCGAGCACCACCACCCGTGTCATGGCGCCGGCCTCATGTCGAAGCGCGCCAGCCACCCTAGCAGCGCGACGAAGATCGCCCCGAGCCCGCCGAGCAGCCAGAGTGCGAGCTGCCAGGACCACCAGAGCGCGCACCCGACACCGATCACCGCACCAGCAGCGGCCAGCGCGTAGCACGTCACCACGGCCGGGCGCGTACGGCCGTGCCAGGCCCGCCGCAGCCGGAGCGGGAAGTGGTCGGGGCTGCCGTGCCAGAACGGGCGGCCGGCGCGGGCGCGGAGCACCGTCACGTAGACCGTGTCGGCGAGTGGTACGGCGAGGATCGCCAGCGGCGCGAGGAAGCCGGCCGGGCTGCGCTCGGTCCAGTGCAGAGCGAGCGCGAGGGCGCCGAGGGTGATCCCGGTCGCGAGGCTCCCTGCGTCGCCGAGGTAGATCCGGGCCGGATTGAAGTTGAAGACGAGGAACCCGGCCAGCGCCCCGGCCAGGGCGAACGCCGCGGCCGCCTCCGGCAGCTCGCCTCCGGCCAGCGCCACGAGGCCGAGCGCGAGCGCCGCGATCGCCCCCACCCCAGCCGCGAGTCCGTCCATGATGTCCAGCAGGTTGAACGCGTTGCACACGGCCAGCAGCCACGCCGCGGCGAGCGGCCAGCGCAGCTCGCTCGGGACCTCGGTCAGTTCGATCACGGCCCCGGAGCGCAGCAGCACGAAGATTGCCACCCCTTGCCCGGCCACCTTGGCGAGCGGCGTGAGCACCCCGAAGTCGTCGATGAGCCCCACCAGCAGCGTCAGCGTCCCGGCCAAAAGCAGCCCGAGCAGCAGCGAGTTGAACGGCAGCACCAGTCCGAGCGCCATGAGGAAGGCGAGGAAGACCGCCACGCCGCCGAGATAGGGCACCGGGGCCTCGTGGGTCTTGAGCCGCCCGTCGGGGCGGTCGACGATCCCGAAGCGCAGCGCCGCCTGGCGGGCCACCGGGGTGAAGTACAGCCCGAGCAGCAGCGCCAGCACCAGCACGAGCAAGACGAGGGCGACGCTCACCAGAGCTCCCTCAGGCGCCGCCGAGGCACCAGCGCCCTTTGCCGCCACGCCTTGCGCAGCCTGGGCAGCGCCCGCACCACCGCAGGCCAGACGGCGGGGCGCCGCGCTCCGGCCAGGAACACGAGCATCGCATCGGCTGGCAACAGTACGGGCAGCCGCAGCCAGAAATCAACCGCTGACAGGTTGCGCAACCACGTCGCCCAGCGGTTGACGAGGATGCCAGCGGCCACCTCCGGGGGGCGGCGGAACAGCAGTCGGCCGGATCCCGGCTCGGCCGTCCCCCCTCTCCGATGCAGGGCCACGGCGGCCGGCTCGTACACCACCCGCCACCCCGCCGCGCTGACCCGCCATCCCAGGTCGAGGTCCTCCCAGAACGCGAAGAACTCGTCCGGGAAGACACGAGCCTCGACGGCGGCAGCCGCGAGGGCGGCCCGCCGGTACACCATGCCGGCCCCGCAGGCGGCCAGCACCCGGGCCGGTTCCAAGTAGGCGCCCGCCGCCTCCTCCCCGTACCCGCGGTCGCGCACCCGCAGCAGCCACGGCGTGAGCACCTGCCCGCACGAGTCGAGCTGCGTGCCGCCCGGGCGCTCGAGCCGGGCCGCCACCCCGCCCACTCCCGGCTCCGCCAGCCGCCGGCATGCCGCGGCAAAGAACCCCGGCTCCGGGAAGCAATCCGGGTTGAAAAAGCCGACCGGGTCCGCCCCGGGAGGGAGCGCCTCGAGGCCGGCGTTGGCGCCCCCCGCGTACCCCCGGTTGTCCGGCAGCGGCACGCCCAGCACGCCGGCCGGCGGATGCTCGGCCAGCGCCCGCGAGCCGTCGGTGGAAGCACAGTCCACGAGCACGATCTTCACCTCGACCGTCTGCGCTGCGAGCGCCGCCAGGCAGCGGTGAAGATCCTCGCCGCCGTCGTGGTTGATGACGATGGCGCCGGCGGTCATGGCCTGGCCTCCGGTCGCTGGCAGGCGGCGGAAGGGGACCGCCCGCCAGGGGCGGGGTCGGGGATCGGAGCAGCCGTGCGGCGGTGCACGGTGATAGCCTACACCGGGGATTGATCTCGAAGGTGAAAGCGTTGGCGAGCGCATGCGAGCCCCGGTTTTCGTCCTGCTTTCGACCCTCGCCGCCACGACGGCGGCCGGGCAGGAGCTGGCGCTGCGGCTCGACCCGGCCCGTACGGTGGTGGCTTTCACGCTTCAGGCCACGCTCCACACGGTCGAGGGCAGCGTTCCGGTCGTCGCGGGAGAAATCCGGTTCGACCGCGCCAGCGGGCAGGCGAGCGGCCGGGTCGAGCTGGACGCCCGGCGCGCCGGCACGGCCTCGCCAGGCCGCGACAGGAAGATGCACGCCGAGGTGCTGGAGTCCGATCGATACCCGGCTATCGTCTTGGTCCCGAACCGCGTCGAGGTCGAGGAGGAGGGGCCGGAGAAGGTGACCGTGAGGCTTGCCGGCACGCTCTCGATCCACGGCGGCGACCACCCCGTCGAGCTCGTGGCGGCGGTGCGCCGCGAGGGCGACCGCATCGTTGCCGACGCGACGCTGACCGTTCCGTACGTGGCCTGGGGGATGCGCGACCCGAGCGTGCTGCTGTTGCGGGTCGCCAAACAGGTGGAGGTGCGAGTCCACGCCGTCGGCACTCTGGCGCCGATGGATCCCGTGCCGGGAGGTGCGTGATGCCCGCGGCCCTGGCCACCGTGGCCGCGGTGGGCGAGGCCTTTCCGCCTCACTACTACGGCCAGGAAGAGCTGCTCGCTGCGCTGCGCAGCCACTGGGCCGAGGCGCACCACAACCTCGAGCGCCTCGCCTCGCTGCACCGCAATGTGCTGGTGGGCGGCCGCCACCTGGCGCTGCCGCTCGAGGCGTACGCGGGGCTGGACGACTTCGGCAAGGCCAACGATGCCTGGATCGCGGTGGCGCAGGACGTCGGAGCGCAGGCGATGCGCCGCGGGCTCGAGCGGGCCGGCGTGGGTCTTGAGGAGGTGGCGGCGCTGTACACCGTCACCGTGACCGGTATCGCCACCCCCTCCCTCGACGCGCGGCTCGTCAACCGCCTCGGCCTGCGCCCCTCGCTCAAGCGCGTGCCGATCTTCGGCCTCGGCTGCGTGGCCGGGGCCGCCGGGGTGGCCCGCGCCGCGGACTACCTGCACGCCTACCCCGACCAGGTGGCGGTGCTGCTCTCGGTCGAGCTGTGCTCGCTCACCCTCCAGCGCCGCGATCTTTCGGTCCCCAACCTCATCGCCTCCGGGCTGTTCGGGGACGGCGCCGCGGCGGTGGTCCTGGCCGGGCGGGACCGGGGGCTGCCGGGGCCGCGAGTCGTTGCGACGCGCTCGGTCTTTTACCCGGACTCCGAGCGCGTCATGGGTTGGGACGTCACCTCGTCCGGGTTCCGGATCGTGCTCTCGGCCGAGGTGCCGGAGGTCGTGGCGCGGCACCTCCGGCACGACGTGGAGGCGTTCCTCGCCGAGCATGGCCTGTCACGCCGGGACATTGCCGTGTGGGCGGCCCACCCGGGCGGTCCCAAGGTGCTGCAGGCGATGGAAGAGGCGCTCGAACTCCACGATGGCGAGCTGGAGGCAGCGTGGCGGTCGCTGCGCGAGGTGGGGAACCTGTCGTCCACCTCGGTCCTGCTCGTGCTGCAGGAGGCGCTGGCTCGCCCGGGCGTGCCGCGCGGGGCCTGGGGGATGATGGTGGCCATGGGGCCGGGTTTCTGCTCGGAGCTCGTGCTGCTGCAATGGTGAGCGACGTGTGGGCCGACTCTCGCGTGCTGTACACCCTGCTCGTGGCGGCGGTGGGCGTCGAGCGGCTGGTGGAACTCGCGATCTCGCATCGCAACTTGCGGCGGGCGTTGGCCCGGGGCGCGCAGGCGGAAATGCTCGGCACCTACCTTCCCATCGCGGTGCTGCACGGGCTGCTGCTGCCGGCTTGCCTTCTCGAGGTGTGGGGGCTCGACCGGCCGTGGCGCACGCCGCTTGGCGTCTCGATGCTCGCGGTGCTGGCAGCCACCATGGCGCTGCGCTACTGGGCCGTGGCGGCGCTCGGCGACCGCTGGAACGTCCGCGTCGTGGTGACACCGGGCGATACCCCCTCGACTGCGGGGCCGTACCGATGGCTGCGCCACCCCAACTACCTGGCGGTCGCGCTCGAGGTCCCCGCCCTGGCGCTGGTCCACGGCGCCTGGCTGTGCGCGCTCGCCTTCGGCCTCGCCAACCTCCCGCTTCTCGCCTGGCGGATCCGCACCGAGGTGGCGATGCTGTGCCGACTCACCTCGTACGGTGCGACGGGTCCTCGACCGCCCGGCGGTGCGCCCGCGGCCGACTCGGGAGCAAGGCTGTGAGGCGCGCCCGGCGCAGGGAGGTACGGTGACCGACGCCGAGATCCTCGAGGCCGTCCTCGCGATCGCCAGGGAGCACCTGCGCTGGGATGGCGAGCTGACCCCTGACATGCGCCTCGTCGAGGACCTGCGCCTCGACTCTCTCAAGCTGCTGACGCTCGCGGTGGCCATCGAGGACCGCTTCCGGATCCGCCTCGACGACGTGGAAAGCCAGCTCGAAACGGTGGCAGACCTGCTCGCCGCCATCCGGAGCCGGCATGCTCCCTGATCCGCCGACGCTCGTCGACCTGCTCGCCCGGGCCGCCAGGCGCCCCGACGCCGGCATCCGTCTGCTCGACCGCGAGGAACGCGCAACCTGGCTCGCCTGGCCCGAGATCGCCGCGCGCGCCGCCGAGGTGGCAGGCGGCCTGCAGGCACGCGGCGTCGCACCGGGCCAGAGGGTGGCGCTCGTGTTCCCGACCTCGGCCGAGTTCCTCTTCGCCTACTTCGGAGTCACGCTCGCCGGGGCCGTCCCGGTGCCGCTGTACCCCCCGGCCCGCCTCGGGCGTCTCGACGAATACCACCGCCGCACCGTGGCGATGCTGCGGGCGGCCGGTGCCCGGCTGGTGCTCGCCGACGGGCGCGTCAAGCGCTTGCTCGGGCCGAGCGTTCTCGGCGCCCGGCCGCCGCTCGGCTGCTGCCGCCTCGACGAGCTGCCCGCTGCCGCCGCGCACCCGGTGGCGGTGCACCCCGACGACCTCGGGCTCGTGCAGTACTCGTCCGGCACCACGGTCGAGCCGAAGCCCGTGGCGCTCTCCCACCGCGCCCTCGTCGCCCAGGTGCAGACTCTCAACGCGCTGTGGCCGGACCGGGAAACCGTCGAGCCCTCCGGCGTGAGCTGGCTGCCGCTGTACCACGACATGGGGCTGGTCGGCTGCGTGCTGGCCGCGCTCGAGCACCCCGGCACCCTCACACTGTTGCAGCCGCTCGACTTCATTGCCCGCCCGGCACTGTGGCTGCGGGCCATCTCGCGCTACCAAGCGACGATTTCGGCGGCTCCCAGCTTCGCCTACGCGCTGTGCACCCAGCACATCCGCGACGAGGAGATGGAAGGCGTCGACCTGGGCTCGTGGCGGGTGGCGATCAACGGCGCCGAGGCGGTGGTCCCCGACGTCGTGCGGGCGTTCGCGGCCCGCTTTGCCCGCTGGGGGTTCGAGGCCGAGGCCATGACGCCGGCCTACGGCCTGGCCGAGGCGGCGCTCGCCGTCACTTGCTGCACCATCGGGCGGCCGCTCGCGACGCTCGTTTTGGACCGCACGGCGCTTGTCGAGGGGTGCGCCGAACCGGCCGCGTGCGGCCGCGAGGTCGCCTCGGTGGGCCGGGCGCTGCCGGGGTTCGATGTGGCGGTCGTGGACGCCGACAGGACGCCGCTGGCCGAGGACCTCATCGGCCGGGTGCTGGTGCGAGGACCCTCGCTGATGCGCGAGTACCTCGACCAGCCAGAAGCCACCGCGCGTGTCCTCGCCGGCGGCTGGCTCGATACCGGCGACCGCGGGTTTCTTCACGACGGGGAGCTCTACCTCGTCGGCCGGGACAAGGACGTGCTCATCGTCAACGGACGCAACTACGCCCCCGAGGAGGTGGAGCGGGCGGTCGAGAGCGTGCCGGGGACGCGGGAACACTGCACCGTGGCCGTGAGCGCCGCCGCCGACGGTGCCGCGAGCGAGGAAGTGCTGGTTCTCGTCGAGCTGGCCCCCGGGGCCTCCGAGGACGACGCCGCGTTGCTGCCGGAGCGGGCCGCCGCGGCAGTGCTGGCCGCCACCGGTCTCGCGCTGGCCGCCGTGGTGGTGCTGGCGCCGGGCACGCTGCCGCGGACATCTTCGGGCAAGCTGCGCCGCCAGGAGACGCTGCGCCAGCATCTGGCCGGCGAGCTCACCGCGCCCCGCAAGGTGACGCCGGCGCTGCTGGCCGGGGCGGTCGTGCGCTCGACCTTGGCGTACCTCGACCTCAAGCTGCGTCCCCGGAGAGACGATGGCTGAATCCGACCTGGTCGTCGTCGGCGGCGGGCCGGCCGGGCTCGCGACCGCCGTGCACGCCCGCCTCGCCGGCATGCGGGTCACCGTGCTCGATGGCCAGGGACCGGTGATCGACCGCGCCTGCGGAGAGGGACTCATGCCGGCCGGCCGCGACGAGCTGGATGGGCTCGGGGTGAAGCTCGACCCGGTGTGGACGGCACCGTTCGCCGGCATCCGCTACTGCGAGGAGGACGACGCCGCGGACGGGCGGTTCCCGTGCGGCTGCGGGCTCGGCGTGCGCCGCACCGCGCTCCACGCCGCGCTCGCCGCCCGGGCCGAGGCGCTCGGGGTCGACGTGCGCTGGGGAGTCGGCGCGCGGGGGCTGAGCGAGCGCGGGGTGGAGACCGAAAGGGGCGTGGTGCGGGCGGCGTACGTGGTGGGGGCCGACGGCCGTGCCTCGGCCGTGCGACGCTGGGCCGGCCTCGAGCATCGTCCGGGAGCCAGGGGCCGCGCCGGAGTGCGAAGGCACTACACGATCGAGCCGTGGAGCGAGTTCGTCGAGGTGTACTGGGCGGCAGGCGCGGAGGCCTACGTCACGCCCGTGGGCCCGCAGCAAGTCGGAGTGGCGATTCTCTGGAGCGGCGGCGCCAGCACGTTCGACGCCCTGCTGCCGCGCTTTCCCGGGCTCCAGGCGCGGCTTTCGGGAGCGCCGGTCGCCTCGCGCGACATGGGCGGGGCGGGGTTCGGAGCCGTGCCGCGAACGGTCGCCACCCACCGGGTGGCGCTGGTGGGCGACGCCGCGGGGAGCGTCGACCCGATCACCGGTGTCGGGGTGACGCTGGCGCTGCGGCAGGCTCGGGCCCTTGTGGCGGCGCTGGTCGCCGGCCGACCGCGAGCATACGTTGCTGCCCACCGCCGGATCATGCGCCCGAGCCGGGTGCTGGCGTGCCTGCTGCTGCTGCTCACCCGCCATCACCGGTTACGGCGCGGCGCCATCCGGGCGCTGGAGGCAGACCCCGGGATCTTCGGGCGGCTCGTCGGCCTCAACGCCGGGCAACTGCCGGCTCGTTCGCTCGGCGCCGGTTCCGTGTTGCTGCTGCTCCGCACCCTTCGCCACGCGCGGGCGCTGCGCCATGCCGGCTGAGACGCTGCGCCGGACGGTGGCGTGGGTGCTCGTGGCGGTCGCGCCGATCGCGGCCTGGCTCGCAGGCCGAGTTGTGGTGGACAACCGCCTTGAGCGCTGGGTCGGACGGGATGGGGCCGAGGCGCAGCACCACGAGGCGTTCCGCCGCACGTTCGGCTCGGATGAATTCGTGCTCGTGGCGATCTCCGGCCCGCTGTTCGAGCCGGCCGCCCTCGACCTCGCGGTTCGCTGTCTCGGCTCGCTCGAGGCGATCCCGGGCGTGGTCCGAGTCCAGGGGCTGCCGGCGGTGTATCGCGACCGCTTCGGCGGGGAAGATCCCGAGGAGCTGCGGCGCGAAATGACCTCGACGCCGTTTTATTTCGATTTCCTCCTGTCGCGCGACGTCCGGGTGGCCGGCCTGCTCGTGGAGGTGAACCCGGACACGGCCCCCCAGGCGCGGCGCGCCCTCGTGGCGGCCGTGAGGCGGGCCGTTGCACCGCTCGAGAAGGCGGGCTTCCGGGTGGGGCTCGTGGGGTCCACCGTGCTGATCGCCGCTCTCGACGAGCTCTCGGAGCGGGAGGCGCGGCGCTCGTTCCCCCTCGCCGTGCTCGGGTCGCTGGCGGTGCTGGCGGTGTTGCTGCGTTCCGTGCGCGCCATGGCGGTGGCGGCCGCCGCCTCGGGGCTGGCCGTGGTCCTCACGCTCGGACTCGTGGCGGGGCTCGGCGGCACCCTCTCGATGCTCACCGCCGTGCTCCCGGCGCTGCTGTGGGTGCTCGGGCTGTCGTACTCCGTGCACATCCTCCACCGCAGCATGCTGCATCGGAGGACGCTGCCGGTAGCCGAGGCCGTGGAGCGGGGGCTCGAGGAAGCAGCGCGCGGTGTGGCGTTCTCGGCGCTCACCACGGCGGGGGGCTTCGCCTCGCTCGGGGTCGCCTCGCTGCGGCCGGTGCGCGAGCTGGGCGTGATCGGCGCCGCCGGGATTGCGGTGGCGCTGCTCGTGAGCCTCACCGTGACACCTCTGCTGGCACGCCTGGTCGTGCTGCCGCCGCGCCACGACGCGGCGGCGCGCCCCCACCGGCGGGGCGTGCTCGGCGCCATCGGCCGCCCGTGGACTGTCCTCGCTGCGGCCGGCGGCCTCGCGGCGCTCGCTGTGGCCAGCCTCCCGGCCATCCGGCTGGAGTCGAACCCCCTGTCGTTCCTGCCCGCACACCACGCCGTGGCACGGGACTACGCCTGGGTCGGACGTGAGTTGACCGGGTTCTACACCGCCGAGGTGGTGGTGCGCACCCCGGCAGGGTGGACCGAGCCCGCGGCCTGGCCGGTGCTCGACGAGCTCGCGGCTGGCCTCGCCAACTCGCCGATCGTGGCTCGCGTCGTCACCCCTCTCGACCTGCTGCGCAAGCTCAACCAGTGGGATCAGGGGCTCGATCCGGCCGCCTACCGCCTGCCGGCACGACGGGAGGACGCCGACCGGCTGGTTGGTGGGCTCGATCCGGTTGGCCGCGCCGTGCTGCACACCCTGGTGAGCGCCGACGGGCGCGAGGTGCGGCTTTCGGTCGTCGTGCGCGACATGGACGAGGGGAAGTTCCTCGCGCTCGTCGCCGAGGCCAGGAGGCGCCTCGAGGCGCTGCCGGCTCCCTTCACGGGGGTCGTGACCGGCCAGGTCCTGCGCCTCGTCGACGCCCAGCAGGACCTCGTGGCCACCCAGCTGCGCAGCCTCGCCCTCGCGACGCTCGCGGTTTTCCTCGCGGTCTGGGCGGGCCTGCGTTCGTGGCGCCTGACGCTGGTCGCGGTCCCCCCCAACCTCGTGCCGGTGGCGACCACGTTCGGCGCCATGGCGTGGCTGCGCATCCCGCTCGATGCGGCGACGGTCATGGTGGCCAGCGTCTCGCTGGGGATCGCCGTCGACAACACCATTCACATCCTGCTCGCGTACCGCCGCCAGCGCGCCGCCGGCCTCGCGGCGCCCGACGCCGCGGCGGCGGCGCTCGGACAGGTGGGGCCGGCGGTTTCCGACGCGACGCTCGCCGCCTGCACCGGGTTTGGCGCCCTTTGCGTGTCGTCTTTCGTGCCGATCCGCTACTTCGGGCTGCTCGCTCTCGTCATGATGAGTGTCGCGCTGGCCTGCCACCTGCGCCTCACCCCGGCGCTGCTCGCCCTGCAGGGAGGCCGCGCTGGCGACTCCGGAGGAACGGCATGAGTTGTGTGCTACTGGCTGTGCTCCTGGCCGGCGGGCCGCTGCCGGTTGCGGCAATCGAGGCGGACCTGGCGGCCGCCATCCGGCGCTACGACGCCGAAGCGGCCGTGGCGGTGCTCGGGCGCGCCCGCGAGCTGGACCGCGCCGCTCCGGCTCCCGCCACCGTCCTGCTGCGGGTGCGCGCCGCCTTGGCGGTCGCGGAGCTCTTGCGCGTGCGCTTCGAGCAGACGGCGAGAGATGACGTGCAGGCCCGTGCGGTGCTCGGCCAGCGCATCGACGCCGCCGCCGAGGAGGGGCTCGCGCTGCTCGACCGAGTGCCGACCGGCTCGGAGCGATACCGCATCGAGGCGGACTTGGTGGCGACCATGATCCGTTCCGACTTTCGCGCCAAGAAGTACGAGACGCGTTTCGCGACGGCCGTCGCGAAGGCCCTCGAGCTCGATCCGCGCAACGCCCGCGCCGTGCTCGCCTCCGCCAAGCCGCTGGTGTTCGCGCCGGTGCAGCATGGCCGGGACCTCCCGAAAGCCGTCGAGATGTTGACCCGCGCCCTCGCCCTCGACCCCGCCCTCGAGGCAGCGCGGCTGCTGCGCGCCTTCGCTCTCGACGCGCAGGGCCAGCACGAGGTCGCCCGGCGCGACTGGCAGACGGCGCTCGACGCCAACCCCGACTGTGCCCCGGCGCGCGAGGCACTCGCCCGGCCGGGGAAGTAACCTCGCTCGGGCTGGAGGGCGGTGGAGGCTCACAGAGGGGGAGGGGAAGGGGGGTGAGCAGGGCTGACGCCTGTGCGGGGGCGGTGACCCCGCCGCTCGGAGGGCGAGGAGCGGAGATGCGACGGCGGAGAGGCGACAGGGGGTGTGGAGTGGCGGGGCCGACGAGACATCGCGGGGGTGGGGAGGGGGCGATGCGCGGGCTGGAGGGCGGTGGAGGCTCACAGAGGGGGAGGGGAAGGGGGGTGAGCAGGGCTGACGCCTGTGCGGGGGCGGTGACCCCGCCGCTCGGAGGGCGAGGAGCGGAGATGCGACGGCGGAGAGGCGACAGGGGGTGTGGAGTGGCGGGGCCGACGAGACTCGAACTCGCGACCTCCGGCGTGACAGGCCGGCGTTCTAACCAACTGAACTACGACCCCGCTCGGGTCAGGCTCGCTCTGGCAGATGGTGGGAGGTGTGGGATTTGAACCCGCGACCCCCTGCGTGTAAGGCAGGTGCTCTGCCGCTGAGCTAACCTCCCACGGACGGAAACCGCCCGGGGAGGGTCATCCTAGAGACGGTCGCCACCGCTGTCAAGCGGTCACCCCTCCGAGGACTGCGGCAGCTACTGGGCCGGGAATGGCGGCTGGCACGATCCGGCTTGACGAGAGCGGGGGGAGTGCATGAACGCGACGTTGTCCTTGGCTATCGTGATCGTGCCCCTGGTGCTGTGGGCGGTCGCGCCCGGGGGCCGTGGCAGCGAGCCGGCGGGTCCGGTGCGCCTGTACTCGGTCGAGCAAGGAGGGTACGTCGAGGTCGAGCGCGTCGTCCGCACCGACGAGGAGTGGAAGGCGCTGCTGACGCCCGAGCAGTACCGCATCACGCGCCAGCACGGCACCGAGCGGGCGTTTTGTGGTCTTTTCCACGACCACAAGGAAAGCGGGCTGTACCGCTGCGTGGGGTGCGGGACGGATCTTTTCGTCTCCACGGCCAAGTTCGACTCGGGCACCGGGTGGCCGTCGTTCTTCGCCCCGGTGGCGCGGGAAAACCTCACGACGCAAACCGACCGCTCGTGGGGGATGGTCCGCACGGAGGTCCGCTGTGCCCGCTGCGGCGCCCACCTCGGCCACGTCTTCGAGGACGGCCCGCGCCCGACCGGGCTGCGCTACTGCATCAACTCCGAGGCGCTGCAGTTCGTGCCGATGGCGGAGGATCGCCTGCAGGTCGCCCCGCAGCGCCCGTGACGGCCACCCTCGGCACGGGCGCACGCTGCACCTTCAGCCGGCAGCGAGCAGCCCTTCCTGGGCGGCCTGCTCCACCGCCGCCCTGGCGAGCGCCCACAGCGCCGGGGCGCCTTCGGCCATGTGACGGTTGACGTCGAGCACCTGCCCGAGGCGGACCCCATGCTCCTGCCACGACTTCCCCCGACACCAGAGGTTGTGGAGCATGGGCAGGAGGCGGTCGAGGGCGGCGGCGAAGCGGGCGTCGGGGGTGCGGCGAGCCTCGAACTCCTCCCAGAGAGCCTGCAGCTCGCCGCCCTGATCCGGCGGGAGGAGCCCGAAGATGCGGCGGGCGGCGGCGCGCTCGCGTTCGGCCTTGTCCGCGGCTCCGGCGCGGTCGTAGACGAAGGTGTCGCCGGCGTCGATTTCCACGAGGTCGTGGACGAGCAGCATGGCCACGACGCGACCAACGTCCACGGGTTGGGCGGCGTGCTCTGCCAGCAGCACAGCGGCCACGGCAACGTGCCAGCAGTGCTCGGCCGAGTTTTCCCGCCGCTCGCCAGCCAGCACGTACGAGCGGCGCACCACGCCCTTGAGCCGGTCGATCTCCCGCAGAAACCCGATTTGCCGCTCGAGACGCTCGTCCATGCCTTGCCTCCGGCGGCGACGATACCAGAGCGACTTGGCGGCGGCCGGCACCGGTGCTAGCGTGCCGGCGATGCAAACGGGATGGCGAGGGTCGCGAGCCTTCGGCCGGGTGGCCGCGGTGGCCGCGCTGCTGTGCGGCGCGGCCGCGGCCCAGGACAGCCGGCCGGGGGTAGTGGTGTGTGTCGACCGCGCCTCGCCGTTCGGGCGCGTGCGGGTCAGCGACCACGGCAGCGCCGGGCTGCGCTGCCTCCAGTTCCCGCCCGGGCAGGCGCTGCAGAGCTGCATGCGCATCGATGACCCGGCCCGGCTCGTGCTGCCGTACACACAGGCCCTCGCCGCCACCGTGGCGGTGCCGAAAGAGGTCAGGCGTGTGCTCATGATCGGTCTCGGCGGCGGTTCGCTGGCGCGCTGGCTGCAGCGCGTGCGGCCGGAGATCGAACAGCAGGTGGTCGAGATCGATCCGGTCGTTGTCGAGGTGGCCGCGGAGTGGTTCGGGGTGCGTCCCGGGCCGCGGCTCCGGATCGTCACCATGGACGGGCGGGCGCATCTGGCTCGCGAGGAGGGGCGCTACGACCTCATCTGGGTGGATGCGTTCGGGCCCGACAGCGCGCCCCGCCACCTGACGACCGTCGAGTTCTTCCAGCTCGTCCGCAGCCGACTCGAACCCGGCGGCGCGGTGGCCGCCAACATCTGGGCGCCGGGGGTCAACCGCGAGTACTTCGCTCAGCTGCGCGCCGTGCAGGAGGTGTTTCCCGAGGTGTACGAGCTGGCCGAGCCCGCCTCCGACGCGGCGGCTGTGGGGCTCGGCGGCGGCCTCGCCGTGCTGGCCGACGGCAGCCGCATCGTGGTCGGCTCGCTGGCTCCTCGCCTTTCGGGTGCGCAGTGGGCCGGGCGCCTCGAAGCCTGGCAGGCGCGGCAGCCTCCCGGCGACGACCTGGCGGCGCTCGTGCGCCGGGGTTTCCGCCTGCTCACCGACCGGCCGTCTCCGGCCTCCCCGCCCCACGACCGACCGTAGCCTCGGAACACGGCCGAGGAGGGCCGCCGGTGCCGGCGACTCGTGCTGACGCTGGCGCGAACGACGTGCCGAGGCTCCCTGGGGGGAATCACCCGTGCGACAGCCGCCGGCGCGGCCGGTGAGCGAAAGGGTTCACCACCCGGCCTCCCACGAAGGTATAGTCGACGCGCGCCAGCTGCAGCTCTTCGGGAGTCATGCGGTACGGGTCGGCGGCCCACACGATGAGATCGGCGAGTTTGCCCGGCACCAGCGTCCCCCGTGTGTCCTCCTGATGGGCGGCAAAGGCGCCGCCCAGGGTGTAGGCGCGCAACGCCTCGTGGATCGTGAGCGCCTGGTCGGGGCCGATGGTCTTGCCGCTGTAGGTTTTGCGATCCAAAGATGCGGCCATGGACACCTGCGGGCTATACCACGGGATGGTTGGCGCATCCGAGCTCAAGGCCACCGCGACGCCGGCGTCCATCCATTCGCGGAGCATGACGATCCGGTTCATGCGCTCTTCCCCGAGGATGGATCGCCAGATATCGCCGCTGACCCGCAAGAACGCCGGCTGGGTGCTGACGACCACCCCGAGATCCTTCATCCGTTGCGTGCTGTCGCGCTTCGTCACGATGCAGTGCTCGAGACGGTGGCGAGGGTTCGGCCGCGGATAGGCGTTCATGGCCTCCTCGTACGCCTCGAGGGTGAGGTCGGTGGCGGCGTCGCCGATGCAGTGGACGGAGATCTGGTGTCCCGCCGCGTGGAGCGCCCGCACCGCCGCCTTGAAAGCGGCGGGGTCCCAGGTCGTCGTTTGCCAGGAAATGCCGTTGTGTGGCTCGTGGCAGAACGCCGTTGGCATCTGGCCGTCGATCAAGAATTTGGAGCCGGCAAAATGGCAGAACGCGTCCTCGTACTGGGGCAGGGAGTTGAGTGCCTTGCCGACGTCGGCAGGGTACTCGCAGGTGAAGTAAAGGGCGGCCCGCAGCGAGAGCTTGGCTTCCCTGGCCACCTGCTGGTAGTCGGCCATCGCATCGGTACCGCGAATATTATTGTCATGGAAGGTCGTCACTCCGAACGAGGCGAAGAGCGAGAGCGCCGCCGGGATGCCGGCCCGGATGTCCTCGTCGCTGTACTGCGGCATGTGCCGGCGCACCAGGTCGAGCGCCCGGTGGTTGTACAGGACCCCTGTCGGTTCGCCGCCGGCGCCGCGCGCGATGATGCCTCCCGGGGGATCGGGAGTGGACGCCGAGATTCCAGCGACCTCGAGCGCCCGGCTGTTCACCGAGCCCATGTGACCGGCTTGCTGCAGCAAAAAGACAGGTTTGTCGGCGCACGCCGCGTCGAGGTCCCAACGGTCCGGTATGCCGTCGGCGCCGGCGGTGAGAAACACGGTAATCACCCAGGCATCGGGCTCGAGTCCGGCGGCGTACCTCGCCAGCTCGGCTGCAGCGTGGCGAGGCTGGTGACGGCCGGCGGCATGAGCGGCGCGTAGTACGTTCCGTACATCGGCACCACCTGCATGTGCAGGTGGGAATCCACGAAGCCAGGGGTGACGGTCCGGCCTCGCAGGTCGATTTGCGCCGTTTCCGGGCCGATCAGCGCCTGGATCGCCGCATTGTTTGCGACGGCCTGCACGAGGCCGCCTCGAATGGCGAGAGCCTCCGCTACCGGGCGGTCGGCCTCCATGGTCACCACCTGCCCGCCCAGCAGCACGGTGTCGGCGTAGTTGACGAGCGATTCCGCCTCGCCGACGTCGGACAGCAACCGGGAGGGGGACAGCGCAGCCGCGCCGGCCGCCGCCGCCGCCATCCTCAGGAACTCCGCACGCGTGATGCACCCTCGGGAGTCTTCCATGGTGACCTCCGGATCCTGCCTCTTGCGCCGCTCAGGCGCGCCTGGCCACCGCGAGCTGGATAGCCTCTTTCTGCCTGCATTCAAGGTGGTGCTCGATCGGCGTGCAGTCAAGACCCCGGTGAGCGGCGGTGATGGCTGTCAAGGGTCGGACCGTCGTGGCGGGGGAGGACCCGGGTCTCGAAAGCTCGTGCTCGCGGCGGCGGCAGGGTTGGTGGGGTGTGCGTTCGGTGAGATCGCGGCCCGCTACGAGACGAGGCACGGTGCGTCGCTCATCGCGGTGGAGCACGCGCGGGAACGACGGTGGGAGCGCACGGTCAACCCGCCTTCCGAGGCGGTGCTTGGGCCCGGCAAGAAAACTCGTTCATCGCTGCCCGCGAGGGTTTCGAGGGCTGAAGGCGAGCCCGGCCTTCACGCCGGCCGCGCGCCGAGCAGCCGGGCGGGCAGCAGCACGATCGCCTTGAAGAGCTGCAGGACACCGTCCACGGCGATGCCCACGAGGCGGAACGGGAGCAGGAGCAGCCACACGAGCGGGTAGAGCACGAGCGCGAGCAGTGCCAGCGGCCAGCACAGCACGAACAGGATGAGCCACAGGAGGAACTTGACCATTCGACGCCCCCTTTCCCCTCGCACGTGTACGTGCGGCCCGCGGGGCAGGTTCTGGCGAGCCGGTAGAATGGACGCCACATGGGGAGCGTTGTCGAAGATATGCAGATCGGATCAGGCTCGAGGCTCGGCGGGTACACGATCATCGCGTCGATCGGCAGCGGCGGCATGGGGGAGGTGTTTCGCGCTCGCGACGAGCGGCTGGGACGCGAGGTGGCCGTCAAGGTCATCCACACCCGCGCCGCTTCCGACACCGAGGCGCTCGCCCTGTTTGAACGCGAAGCCCGCACGCTGGCCGCACTCTCGCACCCCAACATCATGTCGATCTTCGACTTCGGGGCCTCCGGCGGGCACACCTACGCGGTCATGGAGCTGCTCGAAGGCTCGAACCTCCGGCAGCGGATGGACGGCAGGGCGCTGCCGTGGCGCACCGCGGTGGCGGTGGCGATGGGGGTGTGCAGGGGACTCGCGGCCGCTCACGCCAAGGGGGTGGTGCACCGCGACCTCAAGCCCGAAAACGTGTTCGTGCAGCTCGACGGGCAGGTCAAGATCCTCGACTTCGGGCTGGCACACCTCGAGGTGGAGGCGCTCGAGCCCGGCCCGCGCCGTCTCGGCCAGGACGGCTTCGTGGGCTCGAAGCTCTACATGGCGCCGGAGCAGATCTGCCGGCGCCCGGTGGACTCCCGCACCGACATCTTCGCAGTCGGAATGCTGCTGTACGAGATGCTCGCCGGCTCGCACCCGTTCCCGTACCTGTCGGTGAGCGAAACGATGGCGGCGATCTTGCGCGAGGACCCCCGGCCGCTCGGGTCGTTCGGCAAGGTCCTCCCCGCTCCCCTCGTGCAGCTCGTCCACGCCTGCCTGGCCAAGGACCCGGACAGGCGGCCGCCGACCGTGCTCGACGTCATGCTGGCGCTCGGTGAGGTGTCGCTGGCGCCCGAGCTGCCGCGGCCGTCGGCGACGGCATGGATCGAGCGGGGGCTGTGGTTTGCCATGGGGCTGTTCGCCGGCGTCGCGGCGGCGGGCGCTGCCTGGTTGCTACTGAGCTGACGGGTCCGGCGCCCGCGCCGCTGCCTGCGCGGCTGCGGCCCGGTCCGGCCTCTCCCCGGCCGCCGGGCACGTGGTAGGATCGTGCGGCCGTGCTGGCGAGCCCGGGCACCCACGACGCGCGGCGGACGCCGCGTACTCGAGTGCGCGATGCTGGGCCTTCGTCGGGAGTCGTCATGAGCATTGAGCGCAAGATCCTCGAGCTGTCCCACCTTCGCGACCAGGCGTTCCAGGCCGGCGGTGAGCGCCGGATTGCGAAGCAACACGCGCAGGGCAAGTACACGGCCCGGGAGCGGATCGAGAAGCTGCTCGACGAGGGCAGCTTCGAGGAGTTCGATGTCTTCGTCACGCATCGCTGCACGGATTTCGGGATGGAGAAGGACCGGCCCCTGACCGACGGTGTCATCACCGGGTACGGCACGATCAACGGCCGCCTGGTGTTCGTGTTCAGCCAGGACTTCACCATCTTCGGTGGCAGCCTGTCCAAGGCGTTCGCGGAAAAGATCTGCAAGATCATGGACCTGGCGGCCAAGGTGGGGGCGCCCGTGATCGGGCTCAACGACTCGGGCGGGGCACGCATCCAGGAAGGCGTCGACGCTCTCGCCGGGTACTCCGACATCTTCCTCCGCAACGTGCTCTACTCCGGCGTCGTGCCGCAGATCAGCCTGATCCTCGGCCCGTGTGCCGGCGGCGCGGTCTACAGCCCGGCCATCACCGATTTCGTCGCCATGACCCGGGGCACGAGCTACATGTTTCTGACCGGGCCCAAGGTGGTCAAGCAGGTCACCCGCGAGGAGGTCACCACGGAGCAGCTGGGAGGCGCCGACATCCACGCCTCGCGCAGCGGTGTCGCCCATTTCGCGGCCGGCAGCGAGGACGAGGCGCTGGCGCTGGTGCGGCGGCTGCTCGGCTTCTTGCCCCAGAACTACCAGGAAAAGCCCCCGATCCTTGCGTGTCAGGATCCGGTCGACCGACCCACGCCCGAGCTCAACGCCGTGCTGCCCGAGAACCCGAGCCAGCCGTACGACGTCAAGGACGTCATCACTGCGCTCGTCGACGACGGCGATTTCCTGGAGGTCCACTCGTCCTACGCCCCCAACCTCGTGGTGGGGTTCGCGCGCTTCAACGGCCGCGCCGTGGGGATCGTGGCCAACCAGCCCAAGGTGCTGGCCGGGGTGCTGGACAACGCCGCCTCGATCAAGGGCGCCCGCTTCGTGCGCTGCTGCGACGCCTTCAACGTCCCGCTGGTCACCCTCGAGGACGTGCCCGGGTTCATGCCCGGCACCACGCAGGAATACGGCGGGATCATCCGCAACGGCGCCAAGCTGCTGTTCGCCTTTGCCGAGGCCACCGTGCCCAAGGTCACGGTGATCCTGCGCAAGGCGTACGGCGGCGCCTACTGCGTGATGAGTTCCAAGCACCTGCGGGGCGACATCAACTACGCCTGGCCGAGCGCCGAGATCGCGGTCATGGGGCCGGACGGTGCGGTCGAGATCATCTACAAGAAGGAGCTGGACGCCGCCGAAGACGTCGCCGCCAAGGCCGCAGAGCTGAAGGAGCGATACGCCAGCCTCTTCGCCACGCCGTACGTGGCTGCCCGCAAGGGGTACATCGACGATGTCATCGAGCCGGCGTCCACGCGCTTCCGGATCATCAAGGCGCTGGAGATGCTGGCCGACAAGAAGGACCACAACCCGGCTCGCCGGCACACCAACATCCCCCTCTGAGAGGCGAGCATGTCGACTCTCGATGCTCTCACGGTCACGGTCCTGGGCATGGGAGCCGTCTTCATCGGTCTCGTGTTCTGCATCGTGTTCATCCAGCTTTTCAATCGGATCACCGGGCGTATCCGGTGGGAAGGGCACGGCCACGGGAGCGCACCGGCGCCGGCTCCCGAGGCCGTGACGACGGAGGAACCGGGGGCCGCGCCTGCCGTCGTGGGCGAGCCGGTGGCGGCCGAGGTCCTGGCCGTCATCGCCACGGTGATCGAGGTCGAGCGCCGCCTTTACCCCACCCGCCCGGCGGCGCGCCTCACCATCCGCCGGTCGGCGGCCGGCGCGTGAGCGAGAGAGGACGTATGAGCCAGCACGTACTGCGTATCGAGGGTCGCGAGTATCGAGCCGAGGTCAAGGAGCTGACGCCGGAGCGGGCCGTGGTCGAGGTGGATGGCGCCAGCTTCACCGTCGACCTCGTGCAGGTGGGCCGCCGCAAGGTCACGGCCGAGGCGGTGCGGGCGATGGCGGCGGCGCCGGCTCCTGTGGCGCCGGTTCCGGTACCCGCGCCTGCCGCGCCGCGGGCGGCGTCGGCGGCGGGGGGGGGTGGGATCGCTGCGCCAATGCCGGGGCTCGTGCTGTCGATCAAGGTCAAGGAAGGGGACGCCGTGCAGGCCGGGCAGACCCTCGTCGTCATGGAAGCGATGAAAATGGAGAACGCGATCACCGCGGCCTACAGCGGCACCGTCGCCAAGATTTACGTGCGCGAGGGGGACTCCGTCGGCGAGGGCGATCTCCTGGTCGACGTCGCCCGGCCCAAGATGGCCGCGCTGTGAGGCCGTGATGTCACCCCGGACGCTTTGCTGCCTCGCCTGCCTGCTCGCGCTGCTCGGCGCCGTCGGCCCGGCTCTCGCCGCTGCCCCGGCGGAAAGCGGCCGGCCCGCGTTTCGGGCCACCTTCGACGCCACCGCCGAGTACCTCCGCATCAAACGCGGCACCAGGCACGGGCTGCGCAACGACTACCTGGGGCCGGAGGCGACCCGCGGCGAGCTCCGCGATGCCAACGACTTGCTGGTGGGCGAGTTCGTCACCGTCCACGCCGACGACTTCGAGGCCATCGTCCGCATCGTCTCGCTGGCCGAGGGACGCTCGATCGCCGACATCGAACACGTCGCGATTCCTTCCCTGTCGATCGAATGCCTCAAGTTTTCCCGCGAAGACTCCCGGGCCTACTTCCGCATCGACAAGGGGAGCGACGATCTTCCGTCCGACGTCCTCAAGCGCGCCGCGAAGGGACGACTTTTCGATTCGAAGGGGAAGGTGGCCGCCATCTACAGGGTGGTCGCCGTCGGGGCGCGAGAAAGCCTCGGGGTCGTGACCCAGTTCGAGCAGGGTTTCTTTGCCCAGGACATCGAAAAGGGCGACATCACCGGTTACTTCGACCAGATGCTGCAGAGCAGCGGCATCGCCAACCTGACCCCGGCCAACCTGGTCATGGTGCTGATCGGCCTGCTCTTCATCTACCTGGCGATCGCCAAGGACTACGAGCCGCTGCTGCTCGTCCCCATCGGCTTCGGCATCCTCATCGGCAACATCCCGCTGCCGCTGTCGATCTTCAACAGCGTCTCGCTGTACATGATCGACCCCGTGACGCACGAGTACACGTTCAACACCGGCGGCAACAGCGTGCTTGGCATGATCTACTTCGGCGTCCGCACGGGTCTGTTTCCGCCCCTCATCTTCCTGGGGATCGGCGCGCTCACCGACTTCTCGGCGCTGCTCTCCCGGCCCAAGAGCCTGCTCCTCGGGGCGGCGGCGCAAATCGGCATCTTCGCGACGTTCATCGGCGCCCTCTGGCTCGGGTTCTCGCCGCAAAGCGCGGCCGCCATCGGGATCATCGGCGGCGCCGACGGCCCCACCGCGATCTTCACCTCGAGCCGGCTGGCGCCTTCGCTCATCGGTCCCATCGCCATTGCGGCGTACTCGTACATGGCCATGGTGCCGATCATCCAGCCCCCGATCATGAAGCTCCTCACCACCCGCGAGGAGCGCCTCATCCGTATGAAGCCCGGCCGCAAGGTCTCGCAGCTCGAGAAGATCGCGTTCCCGGTCATGGGGCTGCTGGTCACCTGCCTCATCGCACCGGGCGGCCTGCCGCTGCTGGGGATGCTGTTCTTCGGGAACCTGCTCAAGGAATCGGGTGTGACCGGGCGGCTCGCCAAGACGGCCTCGAGCGCCTTGCTCGACATCTGCACGATCCTGCTTGGTGTGGCGGTCGGGGCCTCCACCTCGGCGCAAGTGTTTCTCAACACCCGTTCGGTGCTCATCTTCGTCCTCGGTTGTCTGGCGTTCGGCTGTGCGACCGCGGGCGGGGTGCTGTTCGCCAAGCTCATGAACCTCTTCAGCAAGGAAAAGGTGAACCCTCTCATCGGCGCCGCCGGCGTCTCGGCCGTGCCGGACTCGGCTCGTGTCGCCCATCAGGTCGGCCAGGCCGAGGACCCCGGCAACTTCCTCCTCCAGCACGCGATGGGACCCAACGTGGCGGGGGTCATCGGGTCCGCCATTGCAGCGGGTATCTTCCTGGGCCTCTTCTAGGAGCAGAGCATGTGGCAGATCATCTCGGTCGTTCCCAACATCTGTGAAGGCCGCGACGAGGCGTTCATCGAGTCGGTGCGGCACAAGCTGGAAGCCGTCCCCAACCTCATCGTCCTCGACGTCTCGATGGACCAGCTCCGCAACCGCACGATCTTCTCGTTCACCGGCGACAAGGCGGCGATCTTCGAGGGCGGCCTCCTGCTCTACCACGAGGCCTACCAGAAGATCGACATGCGCACGCACCACGGCGAGTACCCGCGGGTGGGGGCGGTGGATGTCTTCCCGTTCGTGGCCTTGCGCGATGCCTCGATCGAGACCGCGGTGGCGTGGTCGGTGGAGTTCGCCGAGCAGGTGGCCAACCGCTTCGCAGTGCCGACCTATCTCTTCGCCGAGGCGGCCCGCACCCCGATCCGGCGCGACATCGAGAACATCCGCGAAGGCGAGTACGAGGGGTTCGCCGCCAAGATGAACGACCCGGCGTGGAAGCCGGACTTCGGGCCGGACGTCTTCCCGCCCGACAAGGGGGCGACCATCATCGGCGCCCGGCTGCCGATCGTGAACTTCAAGGTCTACCTCTCGACGGCCAACGAAGAGGCTGCCACGTGGATCGCCCGGACCATCGCCGGCCCGACCTCCGGCATGCCGGGGGTTCACATTTACCCGGCTCTCGACCGCACCCAGAACGTGGCGGTGCTCAACATCACGGTCGGCAGCTTCCGGGCCACGCCGCTGTACCGCATTCTCGAGGTCATCAAGGCCGAGCTGCACCGCTTCGGGACCGGCATCAGCCGGGTGCAAATGGCCGGCCTCGTCCCCCAGGCGGCGCTGTTCGAGTCGGCGACGCACTACCTGCAGATCACGGACTTCTCGATGGAGGACGTGGTCGAGTACCGGCTCGACACCATCCTCGCCGGCAGGACCCAGACGGCGTGAACCCGGGCGCCCCGGCAGTCCGTCGCACGGCGCCGGAGGGCGTGGACAGCCGAAAGAGGAGGAGACCTCGATGGACGAGCTGGTCATTCGGACGCGGAAGGTGAGGGCGGCCTGCCTGGCGCGAGACGCGGCGCTGATGGCGGAGCTTCCCAAGGGTCAGCGGCCGGCGGTGCTGTACATCGGTTGCGCCGACTCCCGCGTCATGCCGTCGCGCATTCTCGACCCGACCCCCGGCGCGGTCTTCGTGACCCGCAACATCGCCAACATCGTGCCGCCCCACTCGGCCGCCGAGCAGGGCGAGACCTCGCTCGCCGCCGTGCTCGAGTACGCCTTGGCGCACCTGCACGTTTCGGACATCGTGGTGTGCGGGCACAGCTGCTGCGGCGGCATGCAGGCCCTGGCCCACGTCGAGATGCTCGAGCCGACACTGCGGCGCTGGCTGCAGTACGCGCAGGACGCGCAGGCGCGCGTTCCCGCCAAGGCCACGGGCGCGGCCCGGCTGGACGCCCTGATCGAGGCGAACGTGGTGCTGCAGCTCGAGCACCTGCGCAGCCATCCCCTGGTGGCGGACGCGGAGCGGGCGGGGTCTGTGCGCCTGCACGGCTGGGTCTTCGACATTGCCAGCGGGCGAGTGCGCGCGCTCGATGCCGCGACCGGCCGTTTCGTGGAGGAAGCGCCGTTCGAGCCGTGAACGTCGCGGCGAGGCCGGTGTCTGCCGCCATCCCCCGATCGCACCACCCGACCTCCTCACACCTGGCGTGTCTTCCACCGTCCCTGGCGGAACGTCAGTACGGCCACGACGGTGAGCAGCGACTCGGCCACCGGCACGGCCACGAAGACCCCCCGCGCGCCCCACTCCAGGGTGAAGGCGAGCACGTACGCGAGCGGGATCTGGAACAGCCAGTAGCAGCCGAAGTTCATGACCGTGGGCGTGGTGGTGTCACCGGCGCCGTTGAACGCCTGCACGAGCACCATTCCGAGGCCATAGAAGCCGTATCCGTAGGCGACCCAGCGCAGGCTCTCGATGCCGTAGGCCAGCACCTCGGGGTCGTGCGAGAAGAACCCCACGAGCGGCCGCGCCCCGGCCACGAAAACGACTGCCACCGCGAGCAGAAAGACCACGTTGTACGAGCCCGCGATCCACACCGCCCGCTCCGCCCTGTCGGGGCGCCCCGCTCCGAGGTTCTGCCCCATCATCGTGGCCGCCGACCCGGAAAGCCCCCACGACGGCAGCAGCGCGAAGACGATGATGCGGATGGCGATCGTGTAGCCGGCCACCGCGGCGCTGCCGAAGGCGCCCACGATGCGCACGAGCGCGATCCAGCTCGCGGTGGCGATGAGGTTCTGCAGCGTCCCGCCCACTGCCAGCCGCAGGATCAGCCCGATCTCGCGCAGGCGGACCGCGATATCCGCGCGCCGGACGCGGATCCGTCCGGCGCCGCGAGCCAGCACCCGGAACTGGTACGCGACACCGATCCCCCGGCCCAGCGCGGTGGCCACGGCGGCACCCGTGACGCCCATCTCGGGGAACGGGCCCCAGCCGAAGATGAGGCACGGGTCGAGCACCAGGTTGATCCCGTTGGCGAGCCACAGCACCCGCATCGCCAGCGCTGCGTCCCCGGCACCGCGGAAGGCGGCGTTGACGAGGAAGATCAGCACCACCGTGACGGAGCTGCCGAACACCACCGAGGCGTACCCGGCACCCGTGGCGGCCACCGACTCCGAGCCGCCCATGAGGCGCAAAATGTCGCCGCCGAGCAACGCCCCCGGCACCCCGATCACGGCCGAGATCGCGAGCCCGAGAATGATGGCCTGCACCGCGGCGGTGACGGCACGGGCCGGCTGCCCTTCGCCGATCCGCCGCGACACGACGGCCGTGGTGGCGATCCCCAGCCCTCCCGCCAGTGCGTACAGCAGCGTCAGGACAGCCTCGGTGAGCCCCACGGTGGCGACCGCGTCGACGCCCAGCCGCGACACCCAGAAGACATCGGTGATGGCGAACGTCGCTTCCATCGTCATTTCGAGCACCATCGGCACGGCGAGAAAGATCACCGCTCGCCCCACCGGAACCGTGGTGTAGTCGCGCTCGGCGCCCGCCAGCGCCTCCCGCAGCAGCGTCATGATGCCGACGAGCATTCGTCGTCCGAGATGCCTTTCATCGGTCGAGACGGTTCCGGCGGCGCTGGCTGGGACGACGGGTCAACGCCCGGCAGCGACAACCTGAAGAACGCTGATGATCCGCACGTCGACCTCCTCCCACCCCGCGACGATCTCGCGAGTATACGCCTGCCGCCGGGAACCGGTCCCGCCGTTCCGCGGCGCCCGGACGCCGCGGCGGGCGCGCTATGCTGGGATGGAACCAGGCAGGAGCGCCGCGCTGGAATGGTGGCCCGGCGCGGGGAGTTGCTGCGGGAGTTCGGGAGCGTGGCGGAATGCGCATCGCGGTCGTCGGGTCGGGGATATCGGGGCTGGGCGCGGCGTGGCTGCTCGCCCGCGCCCACGAGGTGCACCTCTTCGAGCGCGAGGCCCGCCTCGGCGGGCATGCGTACACGGTCGAGGTCGCGGAGGGGGAGCGGTCGCTCGCGCTCGACCTCGGGTTCCTCGTCTACAACGAGGTCACCTACCCGTTGCTCGTGCGCTTCTTCGACGCGCTCGGGGTGCGCTCGCAGCTTTCGGACATGTCGTTCGGCCTGCGCTGCGACCGCTGCGGCCTCGAGTACTCGGGTTCGAGCCTCGCCGGCCTGCTGGCCCAGCCGCTCAACGCCGTGCGGCCGTCGTTCCTGCGCATGCTGGTTGACATCGTCCGCTTCAACGCCCGTGGCCGGCGGATCGTCGCCGAGGGGCGCGACCCCGGGCAGACGCTCGGGGAATTCGCTCTCGCCGAGGGGTACTCGGAGGCGTTCCTGCGCCACTACCTGGCGCCGATGGCGGCCGCCATCTGGTCCTCCGGCACCGGCGACATCCACCGTTTCCCGATCTTTTCGCTGCTGCGTTTCTTCTCCAACCACGGCCTGCTGGGGGTCGCCTCGCACTTGCCGTGGCGCAACGTGGTGGGGGGCAGCCAGACCTACGTGCGGGCCGCCACCGGTGTCCTCGGCGAGCGGGTGCACGCAGGCGTCGGGGCGACGCGCGTCGAGCGGGGCGAGGACGCAGTCCTGCTGCGGCTTTCCGACGGAAGCGGGTTCTCGTGCGAGGCGGTCGTGGTCGCCACCCACGCCGACGAGGCGCTCGCCCTGCTCGCCGAGCCCACCCCGGAGGAGCGCGAGCTGCTCGGTGTCTGGCGGTACTCCTCGAACAGGGCCGTGCTGCACACCGACGCACGGCTGCTGCCGACACGGCACGCCGCCCGCGCCTCGTGGTCGTACACGCTGCCCGACTGCGCGGAGCCGACCGAGCGCGTCTCGGTCACGTACTACCTCAATCGCCTGCAGCGCCTCCAGTCCTCCACCGACTACCTGGTGACGCTCAACCCGCATCGCCCGCCGGCCCCCGAGAAGGTCCTCCACGAGGTGACGTTCACGCACCCGCTGTACTCGCGCGAGAGCCTCGACACGCAGGGGCGGCTCGATGGGCTGCAGGGCGTGCGGCGAACCTACTTTTGCGGTGCCTACTTCGGCTGGGGGTTCCACGAGGACGGGCTGACCTCGGCGGTGAACGTCGCCGAGCGGCTGGGGGTGACGTTCCGGTGAGCGGGGAAGCTCTCGCCTCCGCGCTTTACGCGGGCACCGTGCGGCACCGCCGGCTCGCTGCGCCGGCGCACGCCTTCACCTACCCGGTGTTCCAGGCGTGGCTGGACCTCGACGAAATCCCTCTCCTGGCCCGGACGGTGAAATGGTTTTCCCACAACCGGTTCGGTCTGGCGAGCTTTTGCGACCGCGACCATCTCGGGACCGCCGATCGCCCCGTGCGCGACAAGCTCCAGCGCGTGGTGGAGCGCCACGGCGCCCGCCTGCCCGACGGGCCGGTGCGCCTGCTCACCAACCTCCGCACGCTCGGGTACCTGTTCAACCCGGTGAGCTTCTTTTACTGCCACGACCCCGAAGGGCGGCTCGCCCTCGTCGTGGCAGAGGTCAACAACACCTTCGGCGAGACCCACTGCTACGTGCTCGACCGTCTCGAGCCCGTCGGCCGGGCCGTGCGCGCCGAGGCCGACAAGGTGCTCCACGTCTCGCCGTTCCTCGGCATGCAGGCGCGCTACCGCTTCACCCTCGGGCTGCCCGCCGACACCCTCGTCGTGCACATCGACGACGAAGGGCCCGACGGCAAGCTGCTCGACGCCACGCTGGCGCTGCGCCGCCGCCCGTTCACCTCGCGCGAGCTCGGCCGGGCGCTGCTGCGCTACCCCCTCATGCCGGTGCAGGTCATCGCCCTCATCCACTTCGAGGCGCTGCGGCTGTGGCGCAAGCGGGCGCGGTTCTTTCGCAAGCCGGCGCCGCCGCCCCGGCTGCTGGAGGACGCGGAGTGAGCAGTTCCACCGCCGCCCGGGCGAGAGTCGAGGATCACAGGCCGGGTGCCGAAAAGGCCGGGTGGCGGGAGAGGCTCGCGCAAAAGGCGGTGCTGGCGCGGCTCGCACGGCTGGGGGTGGGGCGGCTCGAAATGATCATGCCGGACGGCGGGCGCCTCACGTTCGGGCCGGGGGGGGCGCCGGAAGCTCGGCTCGTCGTGCACCACCCGCGCTTTTTCTGGCGTTTGCTGGCGGCCAGCGACGTCGGGGCGGGCGAGTCGTTCATGGCGCGCGAGTGGGATTCCCCGGACCTGCCGGGGCTGGTGCGGCTGTTTTCGGCCAACGCCGCGGTCCTCGACACCCCGTCGCTGTTCTCCCGGCTCGGCGGGCTGTGGGGCCGTCTTCAGCAGGCGCGCCGGCGCAACACGCGCCTCGGCAGCCGGCGCAACGTCGCCGCTCACTACGATCTCTCGAACGAGTTCTACAGGCTTTTTCTGGACCCCGGCATGACCTACTCGGCGGCGCTGTTCGAGCACCCGGGGCAGGGTCTCGAGGCGGCGCAGCACGCCAAGCTACAGGCCATCGCCGCCAAGGCGAGGCTCCGGCCGGGCCTGCGCGTGCTCGAAATCGGCTGCGGGTGGGGCAGCTTCGCCGAGCTGGCGGCGAGGCTGTACGGATGTCACGTCACGGGTCTCACGCTGTCGGAGGCGCAGGCCGGCTACGCCCGGGCGCGGTTCCAACGCGCCGGCGTCGCGGACCGCGCGGAGGTCCGGATCGAGGACTGGCGGGATGCGGCCGGGAGCTACGACCGCATCGTCTCGATCGAGATGCTGGAGGCGGTCGGCCACGAGTACCTGGGGGCGTTCTTCGCCGCCGTCGACCGGCTGCTGGCCCCCGGCGGCATTGCCGTGGTGCAGACCATCACCATTGCCGACCAGCGCTATGACGCGTACCGCCGGGGCACTGACTTCATCCGCCGGTACATCTTCCCTGGCGGGCACTTGCCCTCGCTGTCGGTGATCACGGGAGTGCTCGCCCGCCGCACCCGCCTCGTGGTCCGCGACGTCGAGAGCCTGGGGCCGCACTACGCCCGCACGCTGCGCCGCTGGCGCGAGCGCTTCGTCGCCAACCGCGAGCGGGTCTTCGCGCTCGGCTTCGACGACCGCTTTTGCCGGATGTGGGAGTTTTACCTCGGCTACTGCGAGGGCGGCTTCGAGGCAGGTGTGCTCGACGACCTTCAGCTCGTGCTGGCACGCCCCGGCTGTGAAGGTGGCGCGGGGGAGGATTCTCGAGCGGGCCGGCGGGGATCGAGCGACGAGCCTTCGACCTTCGACTCTTGAAGTTCGACTTGAGGGAGGCGCAACGATGAGCGGCGTCCTTGCGTGGGGGATGCGGCAGGCCGAGCTGGGACGGCTGCCGGACTGGCTGATCCGGCTCGGCATCCGGCGGTTGCTGGCGGCGCGCCTGCGGGACGAGGGGCGCGGCGGGATCGAGGCCCAGCGCGAGCGGGCGGCGGCGCTGCTCGAGCACATGCGGCAGAGCCCGATCGCGCTCGCGACCGCTGCGGCCAACGAGCAGCACTACGAGGTGCCGCCCGACCTGTTCGAGCTGGTGCTGGGCCCGCGCCTGAAGTACTCCGCCTGCCTCTGGCCGGCGGGGGTGTCGGCGCTGGCCGCGGCCGAGGAGGCGGCGCTCGCCCTCACCTGTGAACGGGCGGAGCTCGCCGACGGCCAGCGCATCCTGGAGCTCGGGTGCGGCTGGGGGTCGCTGTCGCTGTGGATGGCCGAGCGCTACCCGAACGCCCGCATCCTCGCGGTCTCCAACTCGGCGCCGCAGCGGGCGTTCATCGAGGCGCGCCGCGACGCCAGGGGGGTGTCGAACCTCGAGGTGGTGACCGCCGACATGAACGGCTTCGCGCCGGAAGGTGTGTTCGATCGCATCGTGTCGGTCGAGATGTTCGAGCACATGCGCAACTGGGAGGCGCTGTGCGGCCGCATCGCCGGCTGGCTCGCGGCCGGCGGCAAGCTGTTCGTGCACATTTTCTGCCACCGCGCCTGGCCGTACCTGTTCGGGACGGAAGGGGTGGGGAACTGGATGGGGCGGCACTTCTTCACCGGCGGGCTGATGCCCTCCGACGACCTGCTGCTGCAGACCTGCGGCGCGCTGCGGCTCGAGCGGCGCTGGGCCGTGGACGGCCGCCACTACGCTCGCACGCTGCTGGCCTGGCTTGCCAACCACGACGCGGCGCGCGAGCGCATCCTGCCGATTCTCGCCCGCACGTACGGCGAGAGCGAGGCGCGGCGCTGGTTCGGCCGCTGGCGGCTGTTCTACCTCGCGTGCGCCGAGCTGTTCGGGTGGGCCGGCGGCGACGAGTGGTACGTCGCCCACTACCGCCTCACCGGGCCAGCCGGCACGGCCAGCAGCGCACCGCTCACGGCGCCGCAGGCGTCGCGAACGCGATCCTCGAGACGCCCCCGGCGCTGACGCGGGCGACTGGACCCGGAAGGCCAAACCCGGCTCCTGACAGGGCGACCAGCGCCGAAGCACGGTCGTCCATCCGCGCCAGCCGCCACAGCCCCGGTGCGAGGGGACCGACCGTGAGGAGGTTGGCGCCGGTGAGAGGAGCCCGTGTCGGCGACGCCTCGAGGTCGCCGAGCAGCAGGAAGCCTCCCACCTCGTTGACGAGCACGAGGGGGCGGGCCCACGCGAACGACTCGCCACGAGGTCCCTCGATCTCGAGCATGCCGCCCTGCGACGGCAGGGGCAAGACCAGACCTTCCCCGACTGCCACGCGGAAGGCGGCGGCGGGAAAGCCCCGTGCGCTCGCCCCGATATTCACGACATCCGCCGCGCCGGGGCCGAGGTCGTACGCGAAGGCACCCCGATCATCCGTCGCGACGGCAAGCATCTCGGCCGCCTCCACCGTATTCGGCAGTGCGACGGTGAGCCGCAGACTCGCCCGTGCGACCCCGGCGCCGCCACTGGCAGTGACACGGCCGGCAAGCCTCGGCCCCTGCTCGACGCGGAGCACCACGCCGGCAAGGGTATCGTCGTCGCCAAGGTCGACCTCGCGCACGGCGCCGCATCGGCGACCCTCGCGAGCAGCGTTGAGCGCCCAGCGGCCGCGGGCGAGCGCAGGCACCACGAACGCCCCCGTCTCGTCGGTCGGTCCGGCCAGCGCCATGACCTCGGTGCTGCGCTGTCGCGACGTGCCGGCCTCGAGCGTGACCTGTAGTCGCGCCTGGACGTCGTAGCCCGCCAGCGGCCGGCCCGCACGGTCGACCACGGTGCCGCCGATCTCCGCATCGGGGATCGCAATGCGCAGCTCCTTGCCGTCGAGAGCCACCTTGACCTCGGGCACCGTACTGCGCAGGCGAGGCTGCGCACAATCGAGCTCCAGGGTATACACGTCGGGCTCCGCGACGAGCATCGCGAACACGCCGTCGTCGCCGGAGCGACCGGAGTGGGCCACCGAGCTGAAGAAGCCTCGCGTCCGGCGCAGCGCGATGTTGCATCGGGCAGGCTTGCCGCGCCGCTCGATCTTCCCGAACACGACGCGACCGGAGAGGTCCATCGTCGTTTCCAGGTCCTCGCCGGAGCGCAGGACGACCTCCTGCTTGCCCACGAACTCGAGGCCTGCCGGCCCGACCACGACGATGCCGACCTGCCACGTGCTCGGAGCGAGACCCTCGAGTGTGCCCTTCCCGTCCGCGCCCACTGGCGCGAGGACGAAGCAGCTCTTGGCCTCTTCGGGAAGCAGCGCCGGGTATGCACGCAGCCGCACCGGCACGCCGGCCAGGACGAGCTCCGCGAGGGCAGGGGCCGAAACGGTGATGCGTCCGGGGCGACCCAGCTCGAGCGGGTCGACGCGCGTACCCCGCGAATCCGCGTCGATCGGCCCGAAGAGCGCGGGGGCATGATCAGGGCTTTCGGCGGCGAGCAGGTGGAGGCCGGACGACAGGCCGGTGAGGGTGACCCATCCACCCGGTCCGGTTTGAAAGCCCGCGCCCAGGGGCGCGAACGAGCCCTCGGTCTGGGCGCAGAATGCCTTCCCCCACTCGCTCTCGGGCACCGCCCGCACCACGGTGCGGGGCAAAGGCTTCCCGTCCTCGGCCGAGATCGCGCGGGCCTCGATCCACGCGCCTGCGCGAAGCTCGATTCCGCCGAGTGGCGTGCTGGTCGATGGCGTGATCTCGACCGCGGACACACGCACCGGCGCGAAGCCCGGCGCCCGGAGCACGGCATCGACGCAGCCAGCAGGTAACGAGAGGGCGAACGATCCGTCGTCCCCGAGCACGAACGGGAAGCGCCGCGCGGGTTGCGGTGGATCGCCACAGGGGGTGGCGTCGATCCACCCCCAGGAGGGCAGGGCGTCGCCTCCGGCCGATCGGGTGGTGCCGGTGAGCATCCCGGCGGGCAGGAATCGGACCGTCACGACGGCCTCGCCACAGGCTTCGGGCGCAATCTCGATGGGTTCGCTCATGACGCCGGCCCCCAGGAGCACGACGGTGCCGGAGACGGCGCAACCCTCTGCGACTCGAAAGGGAACCGACGGGGCACCGGGATCACGCTCGACCGTCAGGAGCCGGGGGCTTTCGTTCGTCCAGAGCCACGCCTGCACGGGACCCGACAGTCGAGTGCCGGCGGCTGCCTCCACGAGCAGGGCCGGCCCCTTCGGTGGAGGGGGTTCGGACGGATGAGCGATGCCTGCCGCGAGGCCGGCGAGCAGCACGAGGGTCAGTTGCAATTGTTCTGCCCCATGCATTGCTGCGAGTTCCCGTCCACCCTCACCCAACAATTCCGGAGTCGACTGGTCGTGACCTGGTACCCTTGGTCGCGAAGCCAGTTGCACCCCCCGTTGTTGTCGTTGCAGCAGTACGCAACTTTGCCATTGAAGGGAATGTCCTTCGTGGCGCAGTTCATGCACCCCTGGGTCCCCCCTCCCCCACCCCCGCCCATGCATAGCGGATCGAGGGAGCAGAGGTCGTCTTGGTGGTCGATGATCGGCGCCGGTGGGTCGTCGTTGGCACGTAGCATCGACGGTGGGAGGGCCACGATTAGAGCCAGGGCTAAGAACACCCGTGTCATTCTTGCACCTCCTCAGGAGAATAGTGATCGTGAGTCTACCCCCCCCCACCTTTCTCTTCAATCCCCCGAACGAGGGATGCTGCGACTCCTGACAGCCCGGGCCGAGCGAACGCGAAGTCGGCCTGCGCAGGCTCAGGCGCGAAAGGACCCCGGGCGCCGCTCGCGATCCTCCGGTTCCGTCAAGAAACTCGGAGTGCTCCGGCACCTCGAGAGGGCCTGTCCGGGTGAACGACGCGACGCAGCGGCGCAGCGGGGATGCTATCGTCCCCGGGCGGGGAGGGGAGCATGTGCGGGATCTTCGGCATCGTCACCGACCGTGAGCAGGCGCTGGGGCCGGTCCTCGTGGACGCGGCGCGGAGGCTGTCGTACCGCGGCTACGACTCGGTGGGAGCGGCGACGTTTCGCGCCGACCGGAGCGTCGATTTGCGCAAGGACAAGGGGAAGGTGGACGAGGTCGCGAGCCGGCTCGGCTTCGCCGAGATGACGGGTGTGCGGGGGATCACGCAGCTCCGCTGGGCGACGTTCGGGACGCCGTCGATGGTCAACGCTCAGCCCCACTTCGACTCTGACGGCGACCTCGTCGGCGCGCACAACGGCAACGTGGTCAACAACGTGGAGCTGCGGGAGCAGTTCGCCGCCGAGGGCATGACGGTGCGTTCGGAAAACGACGGCGAGTCGTGCGTGCACGCGGTGGAGCGCTGGTTCGACCGCGGCTGCGACATGGTGGAGGCGATCCGCCGCGCCTTCGGCGACCTGCAGGGGGACTACGCGTTCGTCATCGGACACGTCGAGGAAGACACGCTTTACGCGATCAAGAAGGGCTCGGGGCTGGTGGTCGGGCTGGCCGACGGCTTCACCTGCGTCTCCTCGGACCTGCCGTCGATCCTGCCGCTCACCCGCAAGATCGTGCGGGTGTTCGATGGCGAGATCGTGGTCCTGCACGCCGACCGGGTCGAGCTGCTCAAGGTCGCGGACGGGACCCGCATCGAGCGCGAGCCGGAGGAGATCGTGGACAGCATGGAGGCGGCGCAGAAGGGCGGCTTCCCCCACTTCATGCTCAAGGAAATCCACGAGCAGCCGCAGGTGGCGCGCGAGCTGCTGCACCTTTTGGACGCCTCCCCCGACGTCGCTGGCTACGTCGAGAAGATGCGGCGTGCCCGCCACCTCTACCTCGTGGCGTGCGGCACCTCGCATCACGCTTGCGTGCTCGGAGCCGTGTACCTGGCGCGGCTGGCAGGGCGCGCGGCGGTGCCGGTACTGGCGCCGCAGTTCATTGCCCAGTACGGACCGGCGCTCGGGCCCGAGGACGTCGGGGTGTTCGTGAGCCAGTCGGGCGAAACCAAGGACGTGCTCAACGCCCTCAACGTCGCCCGCGAGCGCGGGGTCGAGGTGCTGGCGCTGGTCAACGTCATCGGCTCCACCCTCATGGTCACTTCTGACCGCTGCCTGCCGCTGGCGTGCGGGTACGAGATCTCGGTGCCGGCCACAAAGACGTTCCTCAACCAGGTGCTGGCGTTCCTCTACCTGGCGATGCGTCTGGGCGGGCACCCCACGGCGATCCTGCACGACCTTCCGGGGCTCATCGAGCGCACCCTCGCACAGGTGGAGCCGCAGGTCCCGCCGCTCGGGCAGGCGCTGCTGCCGTGGCACGACACGTACTGCCTGGGGTACGGGGCGACCTACCCGATCGCCCTCGAGGGCGCGCTCAAGCTCAAGGAAGTGACGTACATCCACTGCGAGGGGATGCTCTCCACCGAGTTCAAGCACGGGCCGCTGTCGGCGGTGTCGGAGGGCTATCCGGTGATCTTCGTGGCCGGGCCCGAGAACGTGCCGCTCATCGTCTCGGGGATCAACGAGGTGGCGTGCCGGGGCGGCCGCACGATCATCGTCGGCGAGGAGGACCCGCGCCTGCGCGCCAACGGCCACGACATGCTGGTGCTCCCGAGGTCCGGACCGCTGTTCTCGCCGATCCTCGGCATCCTGCCGCTGCAGCTTTTGGCGTACCACGTCAGCGTCGCCAAGGGCTACGACCCGGACTTCCCGCGCAACCTCTCGAAGACTCTCACGGTGGACTGACTGCTCGCCCCCCAGGTCGAGGGTCGAACCTGAAGGCAGGAGCCTGCCTGGCGGCAGCAGGGCTACGAGGGAGGGACAATCGCCGGCCAGGACGAGGAACTGCGCGGCGGGCCGTGCTCGGCACGGGTCTGGTTGCGGCCCCCCTGCTTGGCGTGGTAGAGCGCCTCGTCGGCGAGGCGAATGAGTTCCTCGGTGTGAATGTCGATGGTGGGCACGAACGTCGCCACGCCGCAGGAAATGGTGACCACCGGAGCCACCGAGGAGGCGGGGTGGGGCAGCGCCAGCGCCTCCACCCGCAGCCGTAGCGACTCGGCCACCTTGACCGCGCCAGCCCGATTGGTGAGCGGCAGGATGACCGCGAACTCCTCTCCGCCGTAGCGGGCCACGGAGTCGCCGGCCCGCGGCAGGCCGTCCACGAGGGCGGTGGCCACCGCCCGCAGGCACTCGTCGCCCTTCTGGTGCCCGAACGCGTCGTTGTAGGGCTTGAAGTGGTCGATGTCGATCATGACCAGCGATAGGTAGCTCTGCGACCGCACGGCCCGCTTCCACTCGGTGACCAGGCGTTCCTCGAACCGGCGCCGGTTGCCGATGCCGGTGAGGGAGTCGAGATACGAGAGCTCGACGAGCAGCTCGTTGGCCTGGCGCAGCTCGCGGGTGCGCGCGTCCATGATCGCCCGCAGCTCCTCCTCCCGGCGGCGGTGGGCGCGCGTGCGCAGGTGCAGAACGCCGAGCACGGCCAGGACTGCGAGCACGCCGTACCCGACCCATGCCCACCACGCCACCCAGGGAGCGGGACGGATGACGAACGCGAGCTCGAACGGGCCAGCGACGTTGCCGGCGTAGTCGCGGCCCCACACCCGGAGCGTGTAGCGACCGGCCGGCACGCGGGCCAGCTCCCGCACCCTGAACTCGGTCCACTCCGACGCCTCGGCGTCGAGACCGACGAGTTGCGTGCGGTAACGGGTGTCCTGTTCCCGGAAGTAGCTCAGCAGGTCGAGCTCGAAGCGCAGGCGCCGGGCGTACCACGGCAGGACCTGCCCGGAAACCAGGGCGCGCGGCTGTCCCGGGCCGCCGTACGCGAAGGCGCGCACGACCACGCGCTTGGGCTCGCGGTCCGGGATCTCGCCGAGCGGGTCGAGCACCCCGGCCCCGCCGGCGGTGCCGACCCACACCCGCCCCAGCGAGTCGACGAACGCGGCCCCGCGGTTGCACTGGTTGAGAGGCAGGCCATCCTCCACGGTGTAAGGGTGCACCTCCCAGGCGGGGCGCCCGCCTCCGCCGGGCGCGGCGCGGGCCAGGCGGGTGACGCCGCGGTTGGTGAGGACGTAGAAGCGGCCCTGCCTGTCCTGGACGACCTGGTAGACGACGTTGTTCGGGAGGGCCGGGGTGGTGCGGTCGGAAAACGTCTCCCAGCGCTCCCCGCCAAGGCCCTCGGTGAGGCGGTAGAGGCCGCCGCCGTCGGTCCCGATCCACAGCTCCGGCTGGCCGTCGGGGGTCTCGGAGGCGTGCAGGCACTGGCTCGTGGTGTTGAGCAGACCGGCTGTGGCGTCGTAGGTGCGGAGCCGGCCCGCCTCGAGCCTGGCGACACCGGCCGCGGTGCCCACCCAGAGCACCCGGCGCCCCCCTGCCCACCGCGTCTCGAGCAGGGCGAGGACCGAGTCATGGGGGAGACCGTCGGCAGTCGTGAGCGTGCTCCACGTCCCACCGTGGAGGCGGGAGAGGCCGCCGCGCGTGCCCACCCACAGGGTGCGGGCTCCGGTGTCGTCGACGGTCTCGAGGACCGCCTGCACGAGGTTGTTGGGCAGCGCGCCGCCGGCCCGGTCGAGGGTCGACCACTTTCGGCCGTCGAAGCGAGCCAGCCCGCCGTTGCGCAGCCCCACCCACAGCACCGCCGTGCCGTCGGGGTGGCGGGAGCCGTACAGGCAGACCACGTTGTCGTTGGGAAGGACGCCGCTCGCCCGGTCGAACACGGTCCACCGGCCCTCACGGGCGCGCACGACCCCGCCGCCGTCGGTGCCGAACCACAGCTCGCGCACGCCGTCGCCGCGGACGAGCTCGGTGATCCCGGTGACGGGAAGCGCGCCGCGGCCCGGGATCGGCTGCACGCTCTGCCACTGCCCTTCCATGATCCGGGCCAGGCCGCCGTGGCGCATTCCGACCCAGAGCGCGCGGGCGCCCTCGGAAGCGCGGGTTTGCAGCAGGCTGTAGACCGCGTTCGATGGCAGCCCCTGGGCGTGCCCGAGGACCTCCACGGAGCCGTCGTGGATGCGGGCGGCGCCCCCGCCGTCGGTGCCGACCCAGAGCGCCGGGCCGTCGGCGCTCAGCCGGTCCTCGACGAGGCTGGTCACGAAGTCCGACGGCAGCCCCTGGCGGGTCGTGAAGCGGGACCACGCGCCCTCCGAAAAGCGCGCGAGGCCGCCGCCGTAGGTGCCGGCCCACAGGGTCTCGACCCCGGCCGCATCGCGAAGCAGGCAAAGGCTGTTCACGGAGTCGGTGGGGAAAGAGGGCACGACTGTGAAGCGGCTCGCCCCCGGGCGCAGGCACGCGAGCCCGGCCTGAGTGCCCACCCACAGCGTCGCGCCGCCCGGTCCGGAAGTCTCGAGCAGCCCCCACACCCGGTTGTGCGGCAGGCCGGAGCGGGTGTCGAACGTGGTCCACCCGGTGCGGTCCAGCCGCACCAGGCCGTGGGTGTACGTTCCGGCCCACAGGACGGTGCCGCCGTCCGCCCCTCGCGTGGCCAGCAGCGTGTTGACCCGAACGCGGTCACCGCCGGCGAGGCCCATGGTCTCGCTGCTCCACACCCCGTCCTTGAGTCGGTAGAGCGCCCCGTGCTGGGTGCCGAACCAGAGGCTGCCGTCGGGTGTCGGCAGGATGCAGCGCACGAAGTTGGAGCGGGTGCGCTCCGGCATGTCCACGGTGTGCCAGTGCTGGCCGTCGTAGTAGGCCGCCCCGTCCTGGGTGCCCACCCACAGGTAGCCGCGCTGGTCGAGCGTGATCGTGTGGACGGTGTTTTGCGGCAGGCCCGCGGCGTCGGAGTAGACGCGCACCGAGCGGGTGCCGAGCGGCACCGGCTCGCCGGGGAGCGCCGCAGCACCCAGCCACACGACGCTGCACAGGGCCACCAGACCGCAGACCGTCGCGAAGGGCCGGGGACTCAGCGCAGCACGGAGCACGCCTCCAGTCTACTCGACTCTCGAACCGACCTTCGCCAGCAGGTGGGCCACCGCGTCCTTGTGGACCGTGAAGGTGAGCATCTTGAGCTTCACGAAGTCGTCCCGGTAGAAGTAGTACCCGGCGAACTTGCCCCACCGCGAGGAACGCCCGGAGTCCTTGATGAGGAACCAGTCGTGCCCGCCTGTCTGCGTCATGCCAACGAGGTGGATCCCGTGGTCGTCCTCGCTCGTGTGGTTGTCGAACCGCAGCTCGCGGCTGGACTGGTTGATGTAGGCCGCCGGGATGTCGAAATCGGGGATGATCGCGATGTCTTCGAAGCCGTTGATCCCGGGCTCGGAGACGTCCCCGCCGATGACGAGCGTGTACCCCTGCTGGACAGCCCCGCGAATGGCGGCGTACCAGTCGTCGAGCGGCACGTTGACGTAGCTCGCGTCGTGCCACCAGTTGTCCGGCACCTTGTACTCGGCGCGCTGCCAGAACGGAGCCGAGAGCGTGGACATCACGTCCACGTAGTCGGCTGGCTCGAGCTTCAGGACCCTGCTGAGAAACTCCCTGGGGGTGTAGGTGACGCCGTTGTACTCGAAGCGGGCCGGGGGCGGCCCGAGCTCGCGGTCGAGGATGACGCGCGTCATCGCCAGCACCAGCTCCTCGTCCCACTCGTCGTTCGCGTTGACCCAGGAGGCGAGGTTCTGCAGGCGGGCGATCAGCCGCGAGTGGTCGTGCCGGCCGTCCGCCGCGAGCACGCCGGGGTAGGCCTCGGCCGGCACCATGCCGATGTCGGGAAGGAGCCGAGTGAAAGCGTTCGACTCTGAGCCCTCGGCGATCGGGGAGTCGCCGCGCTCGCGCACGAAGCGCCGCATCTTCTCGACGTACTCCCAGTAAACGGGGTACATCTCGGAGAGCTTGATCTTCTGGCCCGTCAGGCGGAACACCTCCGACTCCAGGAAGCTGGTGGTGGAAAAGCTCCAGCAGGTGCCGGTGAGGTACTGCGCCTGGGGCGGGAAGTGGAAGGCCTGCTTGAAGGCCGCCGGCGAGGCCGGCTTGACGATCCTCGACATGTCGAAGCGCAGCGTCTTTTCGCTGCCGCGTTCCTTGTCGCGGCGCGCCTTCTGGGCGGCGCGGATCGCGTCGGTGGCCTCGCTCGCCGCCTTGTCGCGAGCCTCGTTGGCCTTTTCCATCTCCTCGAGCACGGGGTCCTTGTGGCGCGGCTCGTAGACGGCCCGATCGGCCGGGGCCGGGGTCGGCGGGGGCGCGGCGGCGGCACCGGTCGCGAGCACGAGAGCGACGGCGCCAAGGGGTCGACACCAGAGGGCAACGGTTCGCATGGCCTGATCCTCCTTCGTCATCGTCGTGGCGCCACGGCGCGGCACGGCCGCCACGGGCTTCTGCATTCTACGCCGCACCGGGGCCATCCCAGGTATGCGAGGTGCGGTCCTGCCACTGCTGGCAGCTCTGCGGCGCCTCTACAATGGCCGGGAGGCTGGTACGAGCATGGAGCAGCGCTGGGAGGAACGGCTGCTGCGGCTGGCGCTGGTGCGCGGCCGCCTTTCGCCCGAGCAGCTCGCGGCGGTCGAGCGGGAGCTGGAGGACGGCAGCCAGGTGACGCGTGCCCCGGGCCGCTGGGGGTGTCGCGTCGAGCGTCTGCTCGAGCGCGGCGTGCTCGATCCGAGCGAGGTCGAGGTGCTGGCGCGCGAACTCGGGGTCGCGGACGCCGAGCGGACGATCCCGGCCGCGCCGCAGCCCCGCGCCTCGGCGCTCGAAAGCCCCGCGTACCGCACCGACCAGCCAGTCAAGCTCCGCCAGGAATTCACCGCGACGGTGGTGGCGGGACGCGCGGGCGGATCGCCGCTCGAGCAGCACGACGCTCCGCCCGACTGGGAGCGGTACACGCTGACGAGACTTCTGGGCGAGGGCGGGATGGGGAGGGTGTGGGAGGCGCACGACCCCCGCCTGCGCCGCCGTGTGGCGGTGAAGTTCCTGCTCGGCGACGACCCGGAGCTGGTGGCGCGCTTTCTCCAGGAGGCGCGCGCCCAGGCGCGGGTCGAGCACGACAACGTGTGCCGCATCCACGAGGTGGGGGAGGTCGCCGGCCGGCCGTACATCGCCATGCAGTACATCGACGGGGAGAGCCTCGCCACGCTCGGCCCGCGGCTCGATCTGGTCGAGAAGGTGCAGCTCGTGCGCACCGTCGCCGAGGCCGTCGCGGCCGCGCACGCCCTCGGGCTCGTGCACCGGGACCTCAAGCCAGCCAACATCATGGTCGAACGCAGCGCGTCCGGCGCGCTCAAGCCCTACGTCATGGACTTCGGGCTGGCGCGCGAGCTGGCGGCTCCGGGCCTCACCACCACGGGGATCCTTATGGGCACGCCGGCTTACATGGCGCCGGAGCAGGCGCGGGGCGCCGTGCACGAGGCGGACTGCCGGTCGGACGTGTACAGCCTGGGCGCGACGCTGTTCGAGCTGCTCGCCGGGCGCCCCCCGTTCGAGGGCGGGACGGTGGAGGTGTTGATGGCGGTGCTCAACCGGGACGCCGAGCCGCTCCGGCGGCTGCGTCCCGACCTGTCGCGCGACCTCGAGACGATCGTCGCCAAGTGCCTGCAGAAGGATGCCCGGGCGCGCTACCAAAGCGCCCGCGAGCTGGCCGACGACCTCGGCCGCTTCCTCGCCGGCGAGCCGATCCAGGCGGTGCCGGTCTCGCGGGTCAGGCGCTGGTGGCGGCGGGCCACTCGCAACCGGGCGGCGGCCGCGGCCGTGGCCGTGGCGATCGTCCTGGGGTCGCTGGCGGTGGGCGTGGCGGCCCGTTCGGCGTGGCGCTCGCACCGCCAGGATATGCTGAGCCGGCTGTTCGGGGAGGCCACCGCCACCCTCGAGGAGCAGATCCGGCTCATTGCGGCCAAGCCGCTCCACGACGTGCGGGCCGAGCGGGCGGACATCGCCCGGCGGCTGCAGCGGATCGAGGCGGAGGCGGCTGCCGCCGGCAGCAGCGGCTTCGGGCCCGGCCATCACGCCCTGGCGCGGGGCTTTCTGGCGCTGGGCGACCCGGTGGCGGCCCGCGCCCACCTCATGGAAGCGTGGGAAAGCGGCTACCGGCCACCCGAGGTGGCGCACGCGCTCGGCCTGGCCCTGGCGGAAATCTACCGGCGCGAGCTGGAGGCTGCGCAGCGGCTCCCCAGCCCGGCGGCGCGGGCGCAGCGGCGGCTGGTGCTCGAGCGCACCCTTCGTGATCCCGCCCTGGCCTACCTCGCGCAGGGGAGGTCGACGGCAGTGCAGGCGCCGGAACAGGTGGAGGCGCTCATTGCCCTGCTCGAGGACCGGCACGAGCTGGCGCTCGAGAAGGCGAGAGCCGCCGTGGCTCGCATCCCCTGGCTGTACCAGGCGCGGGAACTCGAGGGCGAGGTGCTCGTGGCGCTCGGGCGCGCGGCCTGGGAGAGGGGCCAGCGCGAGCAGGCGCTGGCGTGGTTCGAGCAGGCGCGCGCCGCGTACGGCGAGGTGGTGCGCATGGCCCCCAGCGAGCCCGGGGGGTACGGCGGCCTCTGTCTCGCCTGGAGCCGGAGCATGGAGGTGCTGGCCGACCTCGGAGCCTCGCCGGCCGAGGCCTACCGGCACGCCGTCGAGACCTGCGAGCAGGCGCTGGTCGCCGACCCCGACGCCTCGGCGATCCTGGTCCGCAAGGCGCGGGCGATGCTGCAGTGGAGCGAGGTGCAGCTCGAGCGCGGCGAGGATCCCGCCGAGGTCCTGCAGGCAGTCGTGGAGCTGGCGCGGAAGGTGCCGCGGGCGAGCCCGGACGAGGTGGGGGCGCTGACCTGCCGCGGTATCGCCCTGCGGCGCCTCGCCCAGCTCGCCGTGTGGGGCGGACGGGACCCGCGCGGCCTTCTCGCCGAGGCGGTGGACTGCCTGCGCGACGCGCTGCGGCTGTACCCGGATCACGAGGTGGCTGCCAACAACCTGGGGCTCGCGATGCTGGAGCGGGGGCTGTACGAGATGGAGCGGGGCGAGGACCCACGCCCCTCCCTCGAGGCGGCGGCAGCGAGTCTCGAACGCGCCGCCGCGATCACCCCGAGCTTTTCGGTGCTGGGCAACCTGGGGGTGACATGGTGGGCGATCGGCCGCTTCGAGGCCGGGCGCGGGAGGGACCCGCGCCGGCATCTGGCGCGTGCGCGCGAGGCGCTCGGCAAGGCGCTCGCCCTCAACCCGCAGGACTGGTCGGCACTCAACAACCTGGGGCTGGCGGGTCTCGAGGAGGCGCAGTGGCAGATTGCCGCGGGGGAGGACGCGAACCCGGTGCTCGAGCGAGCGTTTGCCGACCTCGAGCGCTCGCTCGTCCTCAAGCCGGACAGCAGCAGTACCTTCACCAACCTTGGCGCGGCGTGGAGGCTCAGGGCCCTGGCCGCGAAGGAGCCGACCGCCGCCGCGCGCGCCCTCGACGAGGCGCACCGGGCGCTTGCTCGCGCCACGGCGCTCAACCCGCAGGACGCCGAGGCCTGGCTGGTGGACGCGCAGGCGTGGCTCGAGGCCGCCGGCAGGGGGGCGCCGGGTGTCTCGCCCGCCGTGGCGCTGCGCTCGGCCGAACGCTCGCTGCGCCGGGCGCTGGCGGCCAATCCCGGGTACGCCGAGGCTTCGGCCGAACTCGCCGAGCTGCACCGCCGCCGCGCGCTGGCCGAGCGGGCCAGGGGCGGCGACGGAGCGGCGCACCTCGCCTCCGGGCTCGCTGCGGCGGAGGCGGCACTGGCGATCAACCCGGGTCTGGGCCGCGCCCATCTGGTGCGCGGCGGTCTGCTGCTGCTGCGCGCCTGGGGGCGGCGCGCCAACCGGCAGGCGGACGCTGCCGAGGCGGAACGCGCTCTCGCCAAGGCCGTCGAGCTCGACCCGCGCCTGGAGGCGCAGGCGACGGTGCTGCGGCGGCAGCGCGCCCCGTAGGCGCGGGGCCGCACCCGCGCGTGTACGATGACGGACGTGAGTGCCGAGACGCCTCGCGCGTCATTTGCCGTGCGGCGGTGGTGGGTGTTCAGCCTCTACTTCGCCGAGGGCTTCCCCTATGCACTCGTGAGGCAGCTTTCGACCGTCTTTTTCAAGGACGCAGGGGCGAGCCTCCAGGCGGTGGGGCTCACCTCCCTGTACGGCCTCCCGTGGACCCTCAAGCTGCTGTGGGCGCCGCTCGTGGACACGTACGCCACCAAGCGGCGGTGGCTGGTCACGGCCGAGGCGGCGCTCACGGTGCTGGTCGCGCTGCTGGCCCTGGCCAGCGCCTCGCACGCCGCTCTGGCCGTCGCAGCGGGCGTGTTCTTCGCCGTCGCCATCGCGTCCGCGACCCACGACATCGCGATCGACGGCTATTACCTCGAGGCGCTCGACCGCGACGCCCAGGCCCGTTTCGTGGGTGTGCAGGCCATGTCGTATCGCATCGCACTCATTTCCGGCGGCGGGGGGGTCATCGCGCTGTCGGGGTGGAGTTCCTGGCCGGTCGGCCTGGGCGTGGCGGCAACCGGGCTGGGGGCGCTGTGCGCGGTGCACGGGTGGTTGCTGCCCGTCATCGAGACACCGCGCCGCCCGGCCGGGGAGCTCGGGCGCTTCGTGGCCCGGCCTCGCGTGCTGGGCACGCTCGCCGCAGCGGTGGCGGCGGTGGTGGGCGCTCGCTGGCTCGCAGTGCACGTGCTGCTGCCGGAACTGGCGGCCTCCGCTCCGCGGCTGGCGGCGCGGCTGCAGAGAGTCTCGATCGAGAGCTGGATCGTCCTCGGGCTCGGCGTTGTGCTGGCCGGGCTCGCGGCCCGGGCCGGTGCGCTCAGGCGGCGGCTGTATTCCTCCCGTTCCACGTATGCCTTGGCGTTCGTGGACTACCTCGACCAGCCGCGCATCGGCGTGATCCTGGCGTTCATCCTGCTGTACCGCGTCGGCGAGTCGTTCCTGCTCAACATGGCGTACCCGTTCCTGTCCGGAATCGGGGTGAGCCGGGCCGCCTACGGGATCGCCTATGGCACGTTCGGGGTTTCGGCCTCGATCGCGGGGGGGCTCCTGGGAGGGTTCCTGATCGGCAGGCTGGGGCTCAGGCGCTGCATCTGGCCGCTCGCCGTGGCCCAGAACGGGCCGAACCTGTTGTACGTGCTGATGGCCATGTCGTACCCCGCCGTGGCGGCCGGGACGACGCTGGGGGCGTCGGACCTCCGGATCGTCACGGCGCTCATCGTGCTGGAGCAGCTCGGCGCCGGACTGGGAACTTCGGCGTTCATGGTGTTCATCATGCGCACCACGAAGCCGGCGTACAAGGCGGCGAACATGGCGGTGGCCACGGGCCTCATGACCGTGGCGGCGACGTTCGCCGGGGTGTTCTCGGGGTTCATCGCCGACGCGCTGGGATTCAAGGCGTTCTTCTTCATCACCTTCCTCGCGACGCTGCCGGCGATGGCCCTGATTCCGTGGCTGCCGCACCTGGATGCCGCCCCGGCCGCGCCCGCGAAGGACTGACGCGGCGTGACCGGCGTCAACCCCGGGGGCCGGCACAACGTACACGCACTGGAGGAGGAAAGGATGCGCACCTGGTCTGTCCTGCTGTCCGTTGCAACCCTGCTGGCCGCGGCGGCCTGGGCCGAGAAGCCGGCCGCCACCAGCGAACCGAAGAAGGACGAGTTGCTGGCCGCCGAAACGTTCAGGGGGCTCGCGTTCCGCAGCCTCGGCCCGGCGATCGCCTCGGGCCGCATCGGCGATCTGGCCGTCAACCCGCAAAACCCGGCCGAGTACTACGTGGCCGTCTCGTCGGGCGGGGTGTGGAAGACCTCCAACTGGGGGACCACGTTCACCCCGATTTTCGACGATCAGGGCTCGTACTCGATCGGCTGCGTCACCCTCGACCCCAACAACCCTCACGTCGTGTGGGTCGGCACCGGCGAGAACAACTCGCAGCGCTCGGTCTCCTGGGGTGACGGCGTGTACCGCTCGCTCGACGGCGGCAAGAGCTGGAAGCACATGGGGCTCGCCCGCTCCGAGCACATCGGCATGATCCGCGTCGACCCGCGGGACTCCAACGTCGTGTACGTGGCGGCGCAGGGCCCGTTGTGGGCGCCGGGCGGCGACCGCGGGCTGTACAAGACCACCGACGGCGGCCAGACCTGGAACGCCATCCTGACCGTGAGCCCCAACACCGGGGTCTCCGAGGTGCACCTCGACCCGCGCAACCCCGACGTGCTGTACGCCACCACGTACCAGCGACGCCGGCACGTGTGGACGCTCATCAACGGCGGCCCCGAGTCGACGATCTACAAGTCGACCGACGCCGGCGCGAGCTGGCGCAAGGTGGACAGCGGCCTCCCCAAGGTCGACAAGGGGCGCATCGGCCTGGCGATCTCGCCGGCCAACCCCGACATCCTCTTCGCCATCGTCGAGGCGGCGGAAAAGGAAAGCGGTGTGTTCCGCTCCACCAACCGCGGCGAGAGCTGGGAGCGGCGCTCGCGGTACATGACGACCTCGGGGCAGTACTACAACGAACTCTTCGCCGATCCCCGCGACCCCGACCTCGTGTACGCGATGGACACCTGGCTGCACGCCTCGAAGGACGGCGGCAAGACCTGGGCCAGGGTCGGCGAGAAGACCAAGCACGTCGACAACCATGCGATGTGGATCGACCCCGCCCGCACCGCGCACTGGCTCGTGGGGTGCGACGGAGGCATCTACGAGACGCACGACGCCGGTGCCACCTGGGACTTCAAGGCTAACCTTCCGGTCACCCAGTTCTACCGCGTTGCCGTTGACACTTCGCTGCCGTTCTACTACATCTACGGCGGGACGCAGGACAACAACTCGATGGGCGGCCCGTCGCGCACCACATCGGCCTCGGGGATCGTCAACACCGACTGGTTCTTCACCAACGGCGGCGACGGTTTCGTGAGCCGCATCGACCCGACCGACCCCAACATCGTGTACGCCGAGTCACAGTACGGCGGACTCGTGCGCTACGACCGGGCCTCCGGCGAGGTGATCGACATTCAGCCCCAGGAAGGCGCCAACGAGGCACCCAACCGCTGGAACTGGGACTCGCCGCTCATCATCTCGCCGCACGCCCCTACGAGGCTGTACTTCGCCTCGCAGCGCCTGTACCGCTCCGACGATCGCGGCGATCACTGGGTCGCGGTTTCGGGGGACCTCACCCGTCAAATCGATCGCAACCGACTGCCGGTCATGGACAAGGTGTGGCCGGCCGACGCCGTGGCGAAGAACGCCTCGACCTCGTTTTACGGCAACATCGTGTCGCTTTCCGAGTCGCCGAAGGTGGAGGGCTTGCTGTACGTCGGCACTGACGACGGCCTTGTGCAGGTGAGCGAGGACGGCGGCGCGACGTGGCGCCGGATCGAGCGCTTCCCCGGTGTGCCGGAGCGCACCTACGTCAGCCGGCTCGAGGCCTCGCTGCACGCCGCCGACACGGTGTACGCGGCGTTCGACAACCACAAGATGGGCGACTTCAAGCCGTACCTCCTGCGCTCCACGGACCGTGGGCGCACCTGGACCTCGATTGCCGGCGACCTGCCGGTCGGGCAGGTGGTGTACGCCCTCGCCGAGGACCCCGAGGAGCCGAGGTTGCTGTTCGCCGGCTGCGAGTTCGGTGTCTTCTTCACCCTCGACGGCGGCAGCCGCTGGATCCAGCTCAAGGGCGGCCTGCCCACCATCGCGGTGCGCGACCTCGCCATCCAGGCCCGCGAGAACGACCTCGTGCTCGGGACGTTCGGGCGCGGCTTCTTCGTGCTCGACGACTACACGCCGCTGCGCGGGCTCGACCGCGCCACGCTCGAGCGGCCGGCGGTGCTGTTCCCGGTCAAGAAGGCGTGGGCGTACGTCGAAAAGCAGCAGCTCGGCGGGCGCGGCAAGGCGTCGCTCGGGGACAGCTTCTTCACCGCCGACAACCCGCCGTTCGGCGCTGTCTTCACGTACTACCTCGGGGACGGCCTCAAGACCCTGGTCGAGCGACGCCACGACCGCGAGAAGGAGGCCGTGAAAACCGGCGCGGTGATGCCCTACCCGACCCCCGAGGAGCTGCGCGCCGAGGCGGCCGAGGAGAAGCCGGCGGTGGTGCTGACCGTCACCGATGCGGACGGCAACGTGGTGCGCCGCCTCGAGGGACCGGCCACGAAGGGTTTCTCGCGCATCGCCTGGGATCTGCGCTTCCCGGCCGCGGTGCCGGCCAGGGAGGAGGCGGAGGAGAGGGATCCCTGGGACTGGCCGGATGTCGGCCCGCTCGTGGTGCCCGGCACCTACACGGTGAGCATGGCCACGCGGGTCGGCGGCGTCCTCACGCCGGTGCCGGGCTCGCAGTCGTTCGAGGTCGAGCCGCTGGGTCACGCCACGCTGCCGGCCGCGGATCGTCCTGCCGTGCTCACGTTCCAGCGCCAGGCCGCCCGGCTGCAGCGCGCCGTCCTGGGTGCCGCCGAGGTCGTGAAGGATGTCCAGGCGCGGCTCAAGCTCGTCAAGATCGCTCTGCGCGACACGCCGGCCGCGCCCGCGGCACTCGAGGTGCGAGCGCGAGAAATCGAGAGCCGGCTGCGCCTGCTAGACCGCGAGCTGCGTGGCGATCGCGTGCTCGCGGCCCGCAACGAGCCGGTGCCGCCCTCGATCGTGGGGCGCGTCCAGAACGTCGTGTACACCCATTGGGCCTCGACTGCCGGGATCACCGGCACGCAGCGGCAGAACCTGGCGATCGCCGGCGAGCTGTTCGAGCGCAACCTGGCGGCGCTGCGGCAGCTCGTGGAAGTGGAGCTTCGGGGGCTGGAGGCGGCCATGGAAAAGGCCGGAGCCCCGTACACGCCGGGGCGGCTCCCGGTCTGGACGAGGGAGTAGGCGGTGGTGGGGCGCCCTCCCGGAAGGCCGGGAGGGCGCCGGGGGTGGCCGCCGCGGCTATGATCGGCGAGTGGACGCGACGGCGGTGATCCTGGCCGGCGGCGGGAGCCGGCGCATGGGCGTGGACAAGAGCATGCTCCTCGTCGGCTCCCGGCCGATGATTGCCCACATCGCGGACCAGCTCGCCTTCTTCCCGGAACGCCTGATCGGCGCCGACGACGCCGAAAAGTACGCCTTCCTGGGGCTGCCGGTGGTGCCGGACGAGGTGCGCGGGGTCGGGCCGCTCATGGGGATCGTCTCCTGCGTGGCTCGTGCCTCGCACGAGCTGTGCTTCGTCACCGGCTGCGACGTGCCGGTTCTCGACCGGTCGTTCATCCTCCGCCTGCTCGACGGCGCGCCGGGCAACGACATCGTGATCGCGCGGCTTCCAGGCGGGCGGGTGGAGCCGCTGCTGGCGGTGTACCGAAAGTCGGTCGTGCCGGTGGGCCGCGAGCTGGTGGCCAGGGGCCGCCGGCGCGTCGTCGAGCTGTTCGACCACCTCAAGGTGCGCTTCGAGCCGGTCGAGAGCCTGGAGTGGTATCGTAACCTCAATACCATGAGCGATTACGAGAAATTCGTCGCGAGTGACGATAAAACGTCAGGAACGGCGCGATAACGCGTTTATGCCATTTCAGAACCAGGTCCGGGCGCAGCGCCGGACGCATCGCGGTACCCTCGCCGCGGCGGCTCGCCCCCCGGCGGCCGGAGCCTTGTGAGAATTGACACAAGCCACGCCGCTCCTCTATCGTTCGAAGGTGTGCGGCAACGCCACGGGCGGCGGGCGGGGGCGAGGCCGCTGACCGGAGCCTGCGAGAGCGAGGAGGTCGATCGTGCACCTGACCATAGATGGACGTGTCGTGGAGGCTGTCCCCGGGCAGACCGTGCTGGACGCGGCCCGGGCGGCGGGAATCTACATTCCAGCCCTGTGCTACCACCCCAAGACCGGAAAGGCCGGGCGGTGCCGCGCCTGCGTGGTCGAGGTCGAGGGGCTGCGGGGACTGAAGGAATCGTGCGCCCTGCCCGTCAAGGACGGGATGATCGTGCACACCGCCACGCCCAAGGTGATGGAGGCGCGGCGCATGATCGTCGATCTCCTGCTCGCGGAAGGCCATCACAATTGCATCTCGTGCCAGGCCAACGCGAGCTGCGAGCTTCAGGACATGGTGTATCACCTCGGGATCGAGCGGCCGTCGTTCCTCATCGAGTCGGAGCCGACGCCGCTCGACCTCTCCTCCCCGGGGATCGTGCGCGAGGCCGACAAGTGCATCCACTGCGGCCGCTGCGTGGCGGCCTGTCAGAACGGCGTCGTCAACGAGGTGCTGGCGTTCGCTTACCGCGGCAGCCACGCCATGGTTGTATGCGACGACGACCTGCCGATGGGCGAGTCGAGCTGTGTGCAGTGCGGCGAGTGCGTGCAGGTCTGCCCGGTTGGCGCGCTCGTGCTCAAGCAGCCGCGCGAGTGGAGGATCCGGCCGCACGAGACGACCGCGACGAAGGTCACGTGTCCGTACTGCGGCGTGGGGTGCCAGATCGATCTCCACACCCGCGACAACCGGTACGTCTTCGCCATGGCTCACGAGGGGCAGTGGGAGCGCCAGCCCAACAAGGGGATGCTGTGCATCAAGGGGCGCTTCGGGCTCGACTTCGTGGACTCGCCCGAGCGCCTGCGCACGCCCTTGATCCGCAAGGACGGCGAGCTCGTCGAGGCGAGCTGGGACGAGGCGCTCGACCTCGTGGCCGAGCGGCTGAAGGCCACGAAGGAGCAGCACGGGGCCGACGCCATCGGCTTCTTCGCCTCGGCCAAGGTCTCGAACGAGGAGAACTACGCGCTCGGGAGGTTCGCCCGCGCAGTGATCGGGACAAACAACATCGATCACTGTGCCAGACTTTGACATAGCTCCACCGTGGCCGGTCTGGCCGCGACGCTCGGTTCCGGTGCGATGACGAACTCGATGGAGGAGGTCCTCCGCTCGAAGGTCATCCTCGTCATCGGCTCCAACACCACCTGGAACCACCCCGTGTTCGGCTCGCTCCTCAAGCGGGCGGTCAAGCTCAACGGGGCGAAGCTCATCGTCTGCGATCCACGGCGCATCGATCTCGTGGACTTTGCCGACATCTGGTTGCAACAGCGCAACGGCTCGGACGTGGCGCTGCTGTCGGGGCTGCAGCACGTCATCCTGCGCGAGGGGTGGGAAGCCAGTCAGTACATCCAGGAGCGCTGCGAGGGGTTCGAGGAGTACCGCAAGGCCATCGAGTTCTTCACCCCGGAAAAGGTCGAGGAACTCACCGGGGTCAAGGCCGCGGACCTCGTGGAGGCGGCGCGGCTGTACGCGACGTCAGGGGTCGGGTCGATCTACTACTGCATGGGGATCACCCAGCACAGCCACGGCGTCGACAACGTCAAGGCGTGCGTCAACCTGGCGCTGATCACCGGCAACATCGGGGTCGAGGGCGGGGGCGTCAACCCCTTGCGCGGCCAGAACAACGTCCAGGGTGCGTGCGACATGGGCGGGCTGCCCAACGTTTTCACCGGCTACCAGCCGGTCACCAACCCCACGGCGGTGGAGAAGTTCTCGAAGTACTGGAACGCGCCGCTGTCCGACAAGGTGGGGATGACGCTCACCCAGATGATCCCGGCCTGCGGCGAGCAAATCCGCGCCATCTACATCCTGGGCGAAAACCCGATGGTCTCGGATCCCAACCTCCACCACGTCGAGGAAAGCCTCCGCAAGCTCGACTTCCTGGTCGTGCAGGACATCTTCCTCACCGAGACCGCACGTCTCGCGGACGTGGTGCTGCCCGGCGTCTCGTTCGCCGAAAAGCTGGGAACGGTCACCAACACCGAGCGCCGCGTCCAGCTTTCCAACCCGGCCATCAAGCCGTGGGGGAACGTGCGGCAGGACTACGAGATCATCGCCGATCTCGCGGCGCGCTTCGGGCACACCTTCCCGCGCACGCCGGAAGGGCTGTTCCAGGAAATCCGCGACCTCACGCCGTCGTATGCGGGTCTGACCTACGATCGGATTCGTGAGGTGGGTATCCAGTGGCCTTGCCCCACGGAGGAGCACCCGGGCACCCGGTTCCTGCACGCCGGCAAGTTCGCCCGCGGGCTGGCGCTGCTGACGCCGATCGAGTACCGGCCGCCGGCCGAGGAGCCCGATGCCGAGTTCGACCTCGTGCTGAGCACCGGTCGCATCTACGAGCACTTCCACACCGGCAGCATGACGCGGCGGTCGAGCATTCTGGACGCCGTCGTCAAGACGGGCCACGTCGAGATTCACCCCGAGCAGGCGCGCGAGCTTGGCATCGCCGACGGCGACCGCGTGGTCGTGGCGACCCGGCGCGGGCGCATCGAGACGACGGCGCTGGTCACCGAGCGCGTCGCCAGGGGGTCGATCTTCGTGCCGTTCCACTTTGCCGAGGCGGCCGCCAACGCCCTCACGAACGACGTGCTCGACCCCGTGGCCAAGATTCCTGAGTACAAGGTGTGCGCGGCCCGGCTCGAGCGCGTCTGCTGCGGCTGAGAGGAGCGTTGACAGCATGCGAGAAGAACTGATCAAGTCCATCGAGCGGATCGCCGCCCGCTACCCACAGCGCCGCTCGGCGCTGCTGCCGGCGCTGCACCTGGTGCAGCGGCACAACGGGGGGTTCGTGGGCGCGGAGGACCTGGCCGCCGTAGCCGAGGTCATCGGCGTGCCGGTGTCGGAGGCGTACGGCGTCCAGACCTACTACACCATGTTCCAGCGCAAGCCGCTGGGCAAGTACCACCTGCAGGTCGACACCAACATCCCGGCCATGCTGGCCGGCGCCGAGGCAATTGTCCAGCACCTCGAAAAGACACTCGGGATCAAGGTTGGCGAGACCACCCCGGACGGGCTGTTCACCCTCTCCACGGTGGAGTGCCTGGCGTCCTGCGGCACCTGTCCGGTCATCCAGGTCAACGACCGCTACTACGAGTGCATGACGCCCGAGCGCACCGACGCCCTGCTGTCGAGCCTGCGGCAGGGCGTGATGCCCGACCTGCCGGTCGAGGCGCACTTCCACTCGGAGTGCAAGGTGCTCATGGCGCGGCGGGGGATGCCCGACGCCACCGACATCGACGTGTACACGGCGACGGGCGGCTACAAGGCCCTCGACCGGGCGCTCGAGATGGAGCCGGCCAAGGTCGCCGCCGAGGTGAAGGCCTCGAACCTGCGTGGCCGTGGCGGGGCTGGGTTCCCGGCCGGGGTCAAGTGGGGGTTCCTCGCCCGCGACACCGGCAAGCCCATCTATCTCGTGTGCAACGCCGACGAAGGCGAACCGGGGACGTTCAAGGACCGCCAGATCATGCAGTACGATCCGCATCTCCTCATCGAGGGGATGATCATTTCCGGGTATGCGGTCGGCGCCGCGCTCGGTTTCATCTACATCCGGGGCGAGTTCGCCTGGATTGCCGACATCCTGGAGCGGGCGATCGAACAGGCGCGCTCGCGCGGGCTGCTCGGCACCAACATCAAGGGCAAGGGGTTCGACTTCGACATCATCGTGCACCTCGGCGCCGGCGCGTACGTGTGCGGCGAGGAGACGGCGCTCATCGAGTCGCTCGAGGGCAAGCGCGGCAACCCGCGCCTGAAGCCGCCGTTCCCGGCCGTGGTCGGGCTGTACGGCTGCCCGACCGTGGTCAACAACGTCGAGACGCTGGCCTCGGTGCCGTTCATCGTCGAGCACGGCGCCGCCGAGTTCATGAAGATCGGCACCGCCAACAACTTCGGTCCCAAGATTTTCGGCATTTCCGGGCACGTCAGGCGCCCGGGCGCCTACGAGTTCCCTCTCGGAACGCCGCTTTCGACCTTGCTGGAGGCGGCCGGGGGGGTGGACGGCCAGCTCAAGGCGGTCATCGTGGGCGGACTGTCGGTGCCGATCCTCACCGCCGAGGAGGCCAACGGCCTGCGGATGGACTACGATTCGTGTCTCAAGCACGGCACGATGCTGGGCTCGGGCGGGGTCATGGTCATGAACACGACCACGAGCATCCCGGCGGTGGCGCTGCGCGCCATCCGCTTCTATGCCCACGAGTCGTGCGGGCAGTGCACTCCGTGCCGGCAGGGTTCCCACACGGTCGAAGCGCTGCTGGAGCGCATCGTGGCCGGCCGCGGCAGCCGGGCGGACATCGACCGGGTCCTGCGGCTGTGCGCTGCCATCAAGGGGACCACGCTGTGCCCGACCGGAGACGCCTTCGCGATCCCGATCGAGGCCATGGTCACCAAGTTCCGGGCCGAGTTCGAAGCTCTTGTGGATTGAGGGGGGCGTGATCATGAGCGAGAAAACCAGGATCCTGGTCATCGACGACGACCCGGACATCCACGCCTTTTGCTCGTTGGTGCTCGAGAATGCCGGGTACGCGGTTTCGACCGCGGCCACGGCGGCAGAGGGGCGGGCGGCCATGGCTGCGGTCCGGCCCGATCTGGTCATCCTCGACGTCATGATGGAGCAGGCCGATGCCGGGTTCGAGACGGCCCAGTGGTTCGCGCGCGAGTACCCGGGGCTGCCTGTGCTGATGTTGTCTTCGATCGCCGATGCGGCGGACTCCCTGTTCGACACCAGTTCCCTGGGGGTCGCCGATCTGGTCAACAAGCCGATCGCCCCGGACGAGCTGCTCGCCAAGGTGCAGCGCCTGCTGGCGCGGCGGGCGAAGGTGGAATAGCGGCCGGGGCGCGCGCCTTGCAGTCGCCGGGGGCGGTCCACGGTGCCGGCGGTGCGTGAAAGGACGGTGGAGCACATGAGCACGATCGACGTTTCGAAGGTCCTGAGCTACGCGCTCGAGCGCGAGCGCGAGGGGTTCGCCTTCTTTTCCGGGCACGCCGAGAAGGCGAAGCACGCGGCGGTGGTAGGCGTGTTTAGGCGGCTTGCGGAGGAGGAGCAGGGGCACATCCGCTACGTCGAGCACCTCATCGCAACCCACGGCGGCCAGTCGCCCTCGGGCGCCGAGCCGATGGCCACCGGTCACGATGCGAGCTTCTTCTCCGAACGGGCCGTCTCGGAGATGATCGAGCAGACGACCGCGGAAGCGATGGTTCCAGACCTGCCGGTGCTGCGCATGGCGTTCCTCATCGAGCGCGACCTTGCCGAGTTCTACGACTCGACTGCGGAGCGGGCCGAGGGGGAGACCAGACAGGCCCTGCAGCGGCTGGCCGGGTGGGAGCGCGAGCACGAGCGGCTGTTCAAGACCATTCACGACCGCGTCTTTGCGGAGTACTCGGGGATGCCCTGGGGCGGCTGACGCCGTCCGATCCCTCGCGCCAGCAGGGTGAGCATCCCGTCGGCCGGGCTCAACCCGAAAACCCAGCTCCTTCCTGCTGTGAGGGCAGCTGCTGGGCTTGGGAGTGGCTGGATCGGCGGGGAAGGGACCGCGGCGCATCCGGCCCTGAAACGGTTGCTGGCGACCTCGCGTGGTGCCGGCGTGCCGCTGCCGGTCCGGAGCCTGTTTGCGCCCGGGCAGGTGGAGTGCCAGGGCAAGCCGTGGCTGGTAAAATCCCGGCCACTACCGCGTGCGCCCCGCCGGCGCCGACGCGAATGGAGGTTTTCGTGAACCGCAACGTCCTGATCGTGATCGTGATCGCCGCCTGCCTCGCGCTCGCGGCAGCGCCGGCTCCGGCGCAGTTCAGCATCGCTTCTCCCGACGGCAAGGCGAGCCTCAGGCTGGGTGTTCTCGCTCAGGCCCAGGGCGAGTGGCTGGAAAACGCCGACGGGGAGACCACGGCGCAGAACCTGTTCATCCGCCGCATCCGCCTGATGATGGGCGGCAAGATCGGCGACCGCTTCACCCTCTTCCTCGACACCGACAGCCCCAACCTCGGCAAGGCCAGCGCTGCCGGGCAGCGCACCGAGGCCACGATGTACATCCAGGACCTCATCCTCACCTACCAGGTCAGCAAGGAGTGGAAGCTGGACGTCGGCAAGCTGCTCGTGGCCCACTCGTACCACTCCGGGCAGAGCGCCGGGTCGCTGCTGGGCGTGGACTACGGGCCCTACACCTTCGTCACCTCGGCGCCGATCGGCATGCAGGCCGGCCGCGACTACGGCGTTGCCGGCCGCGGCTACCTGGCCGGCAACCACCTCGAGGTGCGGGCTGGCGTGTACCAGGGGGTGCGGGGCACCGGGGCGCGCAATCCGCTGCGGACGGCCGCCCGTGTCGTCTGGTACCCGTGGGACGCCCAGTCCGACTTCTTCTACCCCGGCACCAGCCTGGGCAAGAAGCGAGTGCTGGGTGTCGGCGTGTCGTACGACCGCCAGAAAGACTTCAGCACCGCCGGAGCCGATGTCTACCTCGACGTGCCGGTCGGCGCCAACGCCGTGACCGCGCAGGTCGATTTCGCGCGCCTGGACGGCGGCAAGCTGCTCCCCACCCTGGCCGAGCAGGACACGCTCTTCGCCGAGGCCGGCTTCCTCGTCAAGTCGCTGCAGCTCACGCCGTACCTGCAGTACTCGCGGCGCCACTTCAAGGCGCGCGGGGCGGCCGACGAGCAGACCACCCAGCTCGGCGTGGCGTACTGGCAGGACGGCCACCGGCTGACGTTCAAGCTGGGCGTGGGCCGGATCGAGCGGGACAACGCCCCCGACCGGCTGCAGGTCGTGATGCAGGCACAGCTCCTGCTCTTCTGAGCGGTTCTCGACCCCGCATCCGGGCACGGCCCCCCGGCGGGGCGCGCGCCAGCGTGGTTGCGCGCCCCGTCCCGCCGCCTTACAGTGCGGCGAGGGGGGGAGCCGTGCACCCGGTCTCGCCGATCTACCTCGACCATAACGCGACGACGCCGCTCGATCCGCGTGTGCTCGAGGCCATGCTGCCGTACCTGACCGAGCACTTCGGCAACGCCGCCTCGCGCACGCATCCGTTCGGCTGGGCCGCCGCCCGGGCGGTGGATCGGGCGCGCCAGAGCGTCGCAGCGGGGCTCGGGGCGGGACCGGACGAGGTCGTGTTCACCTCGGGCGCCACCGAGTCGTGCAACACGGCAATCAAGGGGGTGGCGTGGGCGCTCGCCGGGCGGGGGCGGCACCTCGTGACCTGCGCCACCGAGCACCAGGCGGTGCTCGACCCCCACCGCCGCCTCGGCCGCGAGGGCTGGGAGGTCACGGTGCTGCCGGTGGACGGCTGGGGAAGGGTCGCACCCGAGGCCGTCGAGGCGGCCATCGGGCCGGGTACCGTGCTGGTGAGCGTCATGCTGGCCAACAACGAGATCGGCACCTTGCAGCCGATCGCTGCAATTGCCGAGCGGTGCCGCGCGCGCGGCGTGCTTCTCCACTGCGACGCCACCCAGGCCGTGGGGAAGATCCCCGTCGACGTCCGCGCTCTGGGCGTCGACCTGCTCTCGCTTTCCGCCCACAAGCTGTACGGTCCGAAAGGGGTCGGCGCGCTCGTGGTGCGGCGCCGCAAGCCCAGGCTTCGCCTCGCCCCACTTTTGGACGGGGGCGGGCACGAAGACGGGCTGCGGGCCGGAACCCTCAACGTGCCGGGAATCGTGGGAATGGCGCGTGCCCTCGAGCTGTGCCTCGACGGCCAGCAGGCCGAGGCCGCTCGGCAAGCGGCGCTGCGCGACCGGCTGCGCGATCGCATCCTGGCCCGGCTCGAGGGAGTGCTGGAGAACGGGCACCCGACCGAACGACTCCCCAACACCCTCAACCTCTCGTTCGAAGGGGTGGACGGCGGCGCGTTGCTGTTGGGGCTTTCCGACCTCGCGGTGTCCTCCGGCTCGGCCTGCAGCTCGGCCCGCGCCGAGCCCTCGCACGTGCTGCTGGCTATCGGGCGCAGCCGGAGCCTGGCGGCCGCCTCGTTGCGGTTCTCGCTCGGCCGCGGCACCACGGCCGAGGATGTGGAGCGTGCGGCGGCGAGCGTGGTGCGTGTCGTCGGCGCTTTGCGGAGCCAGTCGCGCTGGCGGCCGGCGTAGACTCTGCTCCGGCGATGGGACCCGAGACCGAGTTCCTGCGCGACGCGACAGAGCGCCTCAGACGCCGGCTCGGGCCCGGGCGGCGAGCCATTTGCGGCGTAGTGCCGGGGGCGCGCGCCGTGGCGGTGGCGGCGCTGGCCGGCAAAAACCCCGCGGTGGTCGTGGTCCCTTCCCCCCGGGACGCCGAGGAGCTGGCAGCCGGCCTCGAGCTGCTGGCACCGGGCCTGGCTGCCGCGGTGCTGCCGGCGGAGGCCGTCGAGGCGTATCACGGGCGCACCCCGCCGCTCGGGGCGACCGCGGCGGCAAGCCTCGCCCTGGCGGACCTCGCTGCCGGCCGGCTGAGCTGCCTCGTCGTCCCGGCCCGCCTGCTGGTGTTCCCGCTCCCCGACCCGGCGGCGCTCGCGGCGCGAACGTTCCGCATCGAGGTCGGGCAGCAGCTCGACGTGCGACAGATGGCCAGCGAGCTGGTGGCGGCGGGGTACAGGCGCACTGAACTTGTGGAGGAGGCCGGCGACTTAGCTCTCCGTGGGCAGGTCGTCGATCTCGCCACGCCCGCAGCCGCGGTGCGGCTGGTACTCGACATCGACGTCGTCGAGAGCATCGCTGAGCTGGACCCCGTCTCGCAGCGCTCCGTGCGTGCGCTGGACGGCATCGGCGTGCCCCCGCTCCGGCTGTTCGCCGCGAGCGACAACCAGCGGCTCACGCTGGCGGCAAGGCTGGAAGCGTGCGGGTGCACCGTTGCCGCGGCCGCTGCAATGGAGGGCCGCGACCCGGGACTGTGGGAGGGGTTCGCGGGGTGGGTGCTGCCGCACCGCAGGGTCTGGGAGCTGACCGACGCTCTCGTGGTGTGCGAGCCGGATGCGGTGGCTGCCCAAATCGGCGGGCACCTCGAGGCGCTCCGCCACGCCCGCCTCACCTTGCAGCGGGACGGCGTGTGCACGCCACCGGTAGAAGCGTGGCTGGCGGGGGCCGAGATTTGCCGGGACGCGCTCGCGCAGGCCGACGTCGTGGCCGAGCTGGGGCTCGAGGACGGCACGCCCTGGGTGCGGGTGCGCACGGCACCCTCGCCGAACCTGGCGTCGCGCCCGGCTGTCTTGCTCGAGGAGCTGCGGGCCGGGGCGTGGGAAGAGCGGCGGCAGGTACTGGTGGCGGCCTCACCGGGAGAGGCGCAGCGGCTGCAGCACCTGCTGACCGAGGGCGAGCTGCCGGTGTGTCCGGGGTGGCCCGGGCCGCGGGTGTGCGGCATCGTGCAGGGCAGGCTCGAGCGCGGCTTCGTGTGGGCCGAGGAAAAGCTGGCGGTCTTCGGCCGGGCCGACCTCACGACGCTACCGCCGCCGGCCCGCCAGCGCCGCACGCTGGCGCGAGTGCTGGCCGACGTGCGGGATTTGCGCCCCGGCGACTTCGTGGTCCACGCCGACCATGGAATTGGCCGCTTTCTGGGGTTTCGCTCCCTTTCGCTGGACGGCACGGCACACGAGTGCGTGGAGCTCGAGTACGCTGGCGGCGGCAAGCTGCTGGTCCCGCTCGAGCGGGCCGACGTGCTCGGAAAATACGCGGCGGCCGAAGCCTCGCCACCCCGGCTCGACCGCCTGGGCGGGTCGAGCTGGAGCCGCACGAAAAGCCGCGTCAAGCGGGCGCTGCGGGATCTCGCCGAAGATCTGCTCAAGGTCGGCGCCCAGCGGGAGCTGGCGGCTGGCTTTGCCTTCTCCAAGGACTCCCCGTGGCAGCGGGACTTCGAGGCGGCGTTCGAGTACGAGCCGACGGAGGACCAGCTCCAGGCCATCGCCGAGACCAAGCGCGACATGGAGTCCGAGCGCCCCATGGACCGACTGCTCGTCGGCGACGTCGGGTACGGCAAGACCGAGGTGGCGATGCGGGCCGCCTTCAAGGCGGTGCTCGACGGCAAGCAGGTGGCGGTGCTGGCCCCCACCACGATCCTGGCCGAGCAGCACCTGCGCACCTTCACCCGCCGCTTCGCGGGGTTTCCGGTGGAGATCCGCTGGCTGTCGCGTTTCTTGCCGCCGGCCGAGCAGCGGCAGGTGGTCGCCGGCCTCGCCGCCGGCACGGTGGACATCGTCATCGGTACCCACCGCGTGCTGGCGGCCGACGTGCGCTTCCGCGACCTGGGGCTCGTCATCATCGACGAGGAGCAGCGCTTCGGGGTGGCGCAAAAGGAAAGGCTCAAAGCGCTCAAGGCCTCGGTCGACGTGCTGGCGATGTCGGCGACGCCGATTCCTCGCACCCTCAACCTCGGGCTGTTGGGTCTGCGTGACGTGTCGGTCATCGAGACGCCGCCGCGGGACCGCCTGGCGGTGCAGACGCACGTCTTGCCGTTCCGGCGCGAGGTGCTGCGGGAAGCGATTCTCACCGAGCTCGGGCGCGGCGGACAGGTGTTCTTTGTGCACAACCGCGTGGCCTCCATCGGCGCCATGGCGGCGTTCGTGCGGGAGACGGTCCCCGAGGCGAGCGTCGTGGTGGCCCACGGCCAGATGGGGGAGCGGCAGCTCGAAAAGGCGATGAACGCCTTCCTCGAGGGCCGGGCCGATGTCCTGCTCGCCACCGCCATCATCGAGAACGGCCTCGACATCCCCAACGCCAACACCCTCATCGTCAACCGCGCCGACCGCTTCGGCCTGGCGCAGCTCTACCAGCTCCGGGGCCGGGTGGGGCGGTCGGACCGTCTTGCCTTCGCCTACCTGTTCGTGCCGCCCGAGCAGGCGCTCTCGACCGAGGCTCGACAGCGCCTGGCGGCCATCGTCGAGTTTGCCGAGCTGGGAGCCGGTTTCCGCATCGCCGCCCGCGACCTCGAGATCCGGGGCGCCGGCAACCTGCTCGGTGCCGAGCAGCACGGGCATCTGCGCGCGGTCGGGTACGAGACGTACTGCCACCTGCTGGAGGAGGCGGTAGCCGAGCTGCGCGGCCAGGCGCCGCCGCCGCCCCCGAGCGGAACGGAGCTGGCGCTCGGCCTCGACTACCGGCTGCCGGACGCCTTCATTGCCGAGGAAAGCGTGCGGTTGTCCGTGTATCGCCGGGTGGCGGGGGCGCGCGACGAGGCGGAAATCGACCGCGTCGCCGAGGAGCTCGCCGACCGCTTCGGGCCGCCGCCGCCGCCGCTCGTGAACCTCCTCATCCACCAGCGGCTGCGCCGCCGGGCCGAGGCCGCCGGGATCGTGCGGGTGCGCCGCACCGGGATGGCGTTCGAAGTCGTGTTCCTGCCCGACCACCCGGCCGCTCACCAGGCGGCTCTGGCGTTGCTGACCGGGGTCCCCGGCGGGAGCATGACTCCGGCCGGGGTGGTGCGGGTGCCGTGCGCGGAAAGGGACGCGCTGGCCGCCGCCCGGTGGCTGGCCGAGCTGTTGCCGCAGACGGGGTAGACTTCTCCCTCGCTGCGGCCGGCAGGACGTCGCGCCGCGCTGGAGGTCGGTGGTGGCTCTCGCATCTCGGCGGCAGGGACGGTGGGGGTTGGCGCTGGCAGTGCTCGCCTTGGGGGGGCTGGCGGCAGGTGGGGTGCTCGTGTGGTGGGGGCTGCGCGAAGAGCCGCCGGCGTCGGTCGTGATCGAGCTCGAGCGTCCGGCGGTGGGCGTGTCGACTCGCGTCACAGCCAGCTTTGCCGAGCCGCGGGGCGGGCTCGGGAACATCAGGCTCGAGCTACAGCAAGGCGAGCGCGTCGAGCAGGTGGCGGCAGCGAGCTTCGCGCGGCCGGGGCTTGGGGGCGGGCCGCGAACCGCCGAGCACGTGCTCGACGCCGCGCTCGGCAGCCGGCATCAGGCATGGCTGGCCGAAGGTGAGCTGACGATCCGGGCGGTGGCCGATCGGGCCGCCGGCTTCCTCCGCTCCCCGGCGCCCGTGACGGTGGAGCGCCGGGTGCCGGTACGGCTGCGGCCGCCGAGGCTGCAGGTCGTCTCCAGTGGGCACTACCTCCGCCAGGGTGGAGCCGGTGTGGTGGTGATCGAGATCGACGAGGCGGCCGCACGTTCCGGTGTGCGGGCCGGTGACCGCGAGTTCCGCTCGTACCCGCTGCCGGGCGGCTCGAGCCGCCAGCGCCTGGTGCTGTTCGGGGTGCCGTGGCAGGGTGTCGCGGCGGCGGAAGTCCGCGCCTTTGCCGAGGACGCCGCCGGCAACCGCGCCGAGCAGGCGTTCGTGAACGGGCTCAAGCCAGTGGCGCGTCGCAAGGAAACGATCGAGCTCGGCCCCGCTTTCCTCGAACGGGTGGTCACGGCAATTGCCGCCGAGACACCCGGCTTCGACGCCTCCGGCTCGCTGCTCGAGCAGTACCTGCGCATCAACCGGGACATGCGCCGCGCCGACCTGCAGCGCGTCGCCGAGCTGACAGGGGCGAGCGAGGAGCGGCCGCTGTGGCAGGGGTCGTTCCTGCAGCTTCCCGACAGCAAGCGCATGGCGGGGTTTGCGGAAACCCGCACGTATCGTTTCGAAGGCAGGGAAGTGGACACGCAGACGCACCTCGGGCTGGATCTCGCCTCCACCGCCCGCGCCGAGGTGCCGGCGGCCAACGCGGGCCGGGTCGTTGCCGCCGGCTGGTTCGGCATTTACGGTCGCGCCGTGCTGCTCGACCACGGCTGCGGGCTGGCGAGCCTGTACGGCCATTTGTCCGAGGTGGCCGTCACTGCCGGGCAGTCGGTTGCCAGGGGCCAGACGATCGGCCGGACCGGCATGACCGGGCTGGCCGGTGGTGATCACCTGCACTTCGAGGTGTTCGTGCAAGGGCTGTCGGTGGACCCGATCGAGTGGCTCGACGCGCACTGGATGCAAGACAACGTCCTGGCGCGTCTGCCGGCGAGCCGCTGACCGCTGCCCGGCCAGACTCCGCTCTCGCAGAAGGAGCCGGCAGAGCTTTTCAGGGTCCCAGCTCGAAGCGGGTGGGGTGGAAGGCTGGTGCCTCGAGGACCCGCACCGAAAGCCCGTGCCGCTCGCGCAGCTCGTCGAGGATCCCTCGCAGCTCGCCGGTCAGCACCTTGACGATGTCGGGGTGGGCCCGGACCGTAAGCTCGCTCCCTTCCATGCGCGCCGCCTCGGCGAGCAGGGCGCGCCGCAGCTCCAGGCAGACCGTTTCCGGCGCCTTCACCCGCCCCAGGCCCTCGCACGTCGGGCAGGCCCTGGTCATGACCCGCTCGAGCGATCGCTCGGTGCGCTTGCGGGTGAGCTGCACGAGGCCGAACGGCCCCACCGGCCCGACGAGCGACCGCGCCCGGTCGCGGGCCAGTTCGGCGCGGAGCACCTCGAGCAACTGCTCGCGGTGCTCCTCTTTTTCCATGTCGATGAAGTCGACGACGATGATCCCCCCGAGGTTGCGCAGCCGGAGCTGGCGCGCGACCTCCCTGGCGGCTTCGAGGTTGATCTGGAAGACGGTGTCCTCGAGGTCGGCGCCCCCCACGTAGCGGCCGGTGTTGACGTCGATGGCGACCAGCGCCTCGGTCTGGTTGATGACCAGCGAGCCGCCCGAGCGCAGCCAGACCTTGGGCTGCAGGACTTGTTGCAGCTCGGCCTCGACCCCAAACGCGTCGAAGATGTCGACTTGCCGGCGGTACAGCTTGACGCGGGAGGTGAGTTCCGGCTGGAGCCGGTCGAGGAACTCGACCACCCGCTGGTAGGCTTCCGGGTCGTCGACCCAGAACTCGGCCAACTTGGGCCCCGCCAGGTCGCGGGCGGCCCGCAGCACGAGGTCGAGGTCGCGATGGACCAGGCACGGCGCCCCGACCTCGTTCGAGCGCTTGAGGATGTGCCGCCACATCGACTCCAGCACGGCAAGGTCGGCCTGGAAGTCGGCCCGTTCGCACCCCTCGCCGGCGGTGCGTACGATGACGCCGCCCGAGTGGGGGATGTCGGCCAGCAGCGCCCGCAGTCGCTCGCGTTCGGCCTGGTCGGTGATCCGCCGCGACACGCCGATGTGGTTGCTGCCGGGCAGCAGCACGAGGTAGCGGCCGGGGATCGTGATGTGGGAGGTGGCGCGCGGCCCCTTGGACGAACCCAGCTCGCGGGTGATCTGGACCAGGATTTCCTGGCCCTCGCGCAGCAGGTCCTGGATCGGCACGCCTTCGACCAGCTCGCCGGGCTCGATGTCCTCCTCGAGCGCCTCCGCCACGTCGTCGACGTAGAGAAAGGCGTCACGCTCGAGGCCGATGTTGACGAACGCCGCCTGCATCCCGGGCAGCACCCGCGAGATGCGCCCCTTGAAAAGGCTGCCGACCACCGACCGCTCGCGGCTGCGCTCGACCAGCAGCTCCACGAGCGCGCCTTCCTCGCGCACTGCGACGCGGGTTTCGTAGGGGGTGACGTTGCAATAAATGACCGTGGTCACATCGCCTCCGGCAACTGCGAAGTGTAGCCCTTTCTTCGGCTTGTCTACAACCGCCCGGGGAAGTGTTGGCTGCGATCGGGTTGCGGACGGCGGAGGGGAGCGCCGCCTTGACGCTCCCCTGGCCCTTCGCTACCCTCCCTCCGGGTCGTTAGCTCAGCCGGCAGAGCAGCGGGCTTTTAACCCGAAGGTCGTGGGTTCGATCCCCACACGACCCACCAGTGCTAAACTTCCCCTGCCGCAGGTCGGCCCTGTCGTCTAACGGTCAGGACACCGGTCTTTCAAGCCGGCAGCACGGGTTCGACTCCCGTCAGGGCCGCCAACCCACCCCGCCTCGCGTGGTCCTCGTCTTCAGCTTGCGGCCGCGCCCGCCAGGCAGCGCGCGGCCAGCATGGTGACGTCGTCGTGCGGCGCGTGCTCCCCGAGGTAGGATGCCAGCGTCGCGGAAACGACACAGAGCAGCTCCCGGGGCGAGGCGGCGTCGTGCAGTACGGCAGCGATCCGCTCGACGCCGAACTCCTCGATGTCGAGCTCGGCGCCGGCCTCGTTGACGCCGTCGGTGTACAGCAGCACGAGGTCGCCGGGGGCGAGCGCGGTGGTGGCGCTGCGCAGCGGCAGGCCAGGCATCAGCCCGAGGGGGGCGCCGGTGGAGCCCAGCTGCTCGACCGTGCCGCCGCGCCGCACGAGCACCGGCGGGTGGCCGGCGTTGACGTAGGTGAGCGTGCGGCGCCGGGGGTTCCACTCGGCCAGCACGACCGTGGCGTACTTCTTGCCCTGCGTGAAGCGGTGCAGCAGCTCGTTGCCTTCGGCCGCGATGCGCTCGAGGGGGCGGCGGTCCAGCCGCCGGCTCCACAGGAACGACTGCACGTGCGAGGCGATGAGCGCGGCCGGAATGCCCTTTCCCGAGACGTCGGCCAGCACCAGCCAGGTGCGCCCGTACCGCGCCGGGATGAGGTCGTAGTAGTCGCCGCCCACGCCGCGGCACGGCTGGAAGTGGGCGGCCAGCTCGAGGCCGGGCGCCGCCAGGTTCCGGGGGTGGAGGCCCTGCTGGATCGTGCTGGCGACCCGGACTTCCTCGGCCAGCTTCTCGCGGAGGACGATTTCCTCGTGCAGGCGAGCGGTGGCGAGAGCGACCGCGAACGGCACCCCCAGTTCGGCCAGGAACTCGACATCCCCGCGGCGGAACCGGCCGCCACGATGGTTGAGGAGCTGGAGCACCGCCACGAGCTGCCCGTTCCGATCCCTCACCGGCACGGTGAGGAGCGAGCGGGTGACGAACCCCGTCGCGGTGTCGAAGCGGCGGTCGAAGCGGGGGTCGCCGTAGGGGTCGTCGAGGACCAGGGGCTGGCCTTCGGCTGCCACGGTGCCAACGATCCCCTCGCCGACCCTGACCAGCAGACCATCGACGCCGTGCGCGACGAGCGAGCGGAGCACGCCCTGCCGCGCGTCGAGCAGGAAGAGGCTGCCGCGCTCGGCGCCGATGAGCCGGGTGGCGATGCCGACGATGGTCTCGCCGATGGTGCGCAGGTCGAGGGTCGAGTTGACGAGCGCGGACGCCTCCACGACCGCCTCGAGGCGCTGCACCCGCGCCTCGAGATCCACCGCCTGCGCCCGCCCGCCGGTTTGCCGCCTGCTCGTCATTCGCGCTCCTCCCGCCTGGGTCGACCTCGCCATGGTACTCCCTCCGCCCTGCCACCCGCTCGCGCGCCGCGGTTCGCGGCGCCTTCCCACGCGTGATTTGGCCGCGGCCGGTCGCGGGCGCAGCGCCCGGTTGTGCAGCGCAAGCGGGAACGGCTATTGTTCGCTTGCCGGTAGCGCTCCGTCGGGGCCGGCCGGAGGGGGGTCGTGATGTTCACGCTGGTCTTGCTGAGGCACGGGGAGAGCACCTGGAACAAGGAGAACCGGTTCACCGGCTGGACCGATGTGGACCTCTCCGAGCGGGGGATCGAGGAAGCCCACGAGGCCGGCCGGTTGCTGGCCGCGGAGGGGTTCGATTTCGACATCGCCTACACCTCGGTGCTCAAGCGGGCCATCCGCACCTTGTGGATCGTCCTCGACGAGATGGACCGGATGTGGCTGCCGGTGGTCCGCCACTGGCGGCTCAACGAGCGTCACTACGGAGCGCTGCAAGGGCTCAACAAGGCCGAGATGGCGGCGAAGTTCGGCGAGGAGCAGGTGCGCGTCTGGCGCCGCTCGTACGCCACGCCGCCCCCGGCGCTCGAGCGCGACGACCCGCGCTTCCCGGGGTTCGACCGCCGCTACGCCGCGCTGGCGCCGGAGGAGCTGCCGCTCACCGAGTCGCTCGCCAGCACGGTCGCACGCGTGCTCCCGCTGTGGCACGAGGCACTGGCGCCGGTCATCCGCTCGGGCCAGCGCCTCCTCATCGCCGCCCACGGCAACTCGCTGCGCGCCCTCGTCAAGTACCTGGACGACATTTCCGAGGACGACATCGTGGGGCTCAACATCCCGACCGGCGTGCCGCTCGTCTACGAACTGGATGCCGAGCTGCGGCCGGTCAGCCACCGGTACCTCGGCGACCCGGAGGCGGTGGCCGCCCGGATGGCCGCTGTCGCCGCGCAAGGCAAGGCAAAGTAGCCCGCGCGGGACGAGCAACCTCTTGCGTCAGCGCCTTTGGGCCCGGCGCGGGCAGGGTGGAGGGGTCAGGCGCGCGAGGCCTTGACGATCGCCTCGGTGTCGAGCGCGATCATGAGTTCCTCGTTGGTTGGCACGACCATGACCTTCACCGGAGCGCCCTCGGGAGAAACCACGGCTTCCTTGCCGCGCACCTTGTTGCGCTCGGGGTCGATCCGCACGCCCATGAAGCCGAGCCCTTGACAGATTCGCTCGCGGATCTCGACCCCGTTTTCGCCGATGCCGGCAGTGAAGATCACCGCGTCGATGCGGTCGCCGAGGTTGGTGGCGAGGGCCGCGATGTGCTTGCGGGCGGCGTGGGCGAAGATCTCGAGCGCCAGCTCGGCGCGCTCATGCCCCTTGGCGGCCGCCTCCTCGACGTCACGCATGTCGTGCGACACCCCGGAAATCCCCTTGAGGCCGGAGCCCTTGTACATGAGGTCGCAGACCTGCCGGGAAGTCATCCCCAGCTCGTCGATGAGGTGCATGAGCACGGCCGGATCGACGTCACCGCAGCGGGTGCCCATCGGCACGCCGCAGCAGGTGCCGAACCCCAGCGTCGTGTCGACCGACTTGCCGCCGCGGACGGCCGTGAGCGACACCCCGTTGCCCAGGTGACAGGTGATGCAATTGAAGTCGTCGAGCCGGACGCCGAGGATCTCGGCGGCACGCATCGCGACGTACTGGTGGGACGTGCCGTGGAAGCCGAAACGCCGGATGCCGTGCTTCTCGTAGTACGAGTAGTCGAGGGCGTAGACATAGGCCGGCTTCGGCATCGTGGCGTGGAAGGCGGTGTCGAACACCCCGACGTTCGGGACGTCCGGCAGCAGCTTTTGGATCGCGTGCACGCCCATGAGGTTGGCGGGGTTGTGGAGCGGCGCCAGGGGCGTGCACTCGTCGATGAGCCGCAGCGACTCCTCGCACAGCAGCACCGAATGCTGGATCTTCTCGCCGCCGTGGACGATCCGGTGCCCGACCGCGGCCAGCTCGGCGAGCGAGGCGATGACCCCGCGCCCGGGGCTCGTGAGCGTGTCGAGGATCAGCTTGATGCCGGCGAGATGATCGGGGATCGGCAACACCTCCTTCGACTTGTCCCCACCGGCCGGCTGGTAGTTGAAGATGGCGTCGGCGAGGCCGACCCGTTCCACCAGACCCTTGCACATGACCTTGCGCTCGGCCGTGTCGAGAAGCTGGAACTTGATCGAGGAGCTGCCGGAGTTGAGAACCAGGATCTTCATGGGGTGTCCTTCCGGGGCCACTGCGTGAAGGGATTCACATGGCCCGCGAGACGATAGCACTGTCGGCCCCCGCTCTCAACCCCCGGGGCGTGATGCGGGCGGAGGCCGGGAGCCGCCAGCGCCCCCTGTCCATGCCTTTCGTTCGCCGGACCCTGCCCACCCCGGACGCGGGCGGTAGAATCCGGCGATGCGCGCTCTGGTGCTGGACTTCGACGGCGTGGTGATCGACTCGGCGAGGGAAGGGCTGCTGGTCTCGCTGCGCACCTACCTCGACCTCGATCCGGGCTCGCCGCTCGCAACGGAGGCGCCCGAACTGGAAGCGGTGCTGCTCGACCCTCGCACCGGCCTCCACGCGCACCCGCGACTGGCCGCCTTCATGGCGCTGATGCCGCTCGGCAACCGGGCCGAGGACTACGGGGTGGCGTGGGCAATCCTCGAGCACGGCGCGCGCGTCGAGGGGCAAGCCGACTACGACGCCTTCTACGCCGGCACCGACCCGGGGTGGCGGCAGGCGTTCCACGCGCGGTTCTACGAGCGCCGGCACGCCTGGGTGGCGCGCCGGCGGGACGAGTGGCTGGCGCTGCACCGCCCGTACGATCACGTGGCGGAGGTGCTCGGCCGACACCTCGGCGAGGTGGCGTTCGGGCTCGCCACGGCCAAGGACCGTGCCTCGGTGTGGGCGCTGCTCGAGGCGTTCGGACTCGCGGCGCTGTTTTGCGCCGACCTCGTGGCGGACAAGGAAACGGGGGTGTCGAAGATCGCCCACCTGCACGCGATCCGGGACCGGCTCGCGTGCAGGTTTGAGGAGCTGACGTTCGTCGACGACAAGCTCAACCACCTCGAAGCGGTAGCGGCGCTCGGCGTGCGGGGCGTGCTCGCAGCCTGGGGCTACAACGGCGAGCGGGAGCGGGCGCTGGCCCGCGCCCGGGGTTTCGCGATGGCCTCGGCCGAGGACCTCGAGGCAGCGCTCTTCAGCTCGTGACCTGCTGCGAGAGGTACACCCCGAGCCCCATCTGGCCGATCTGGTCGAGCTGGGCCTCCAGCCAGTCGATGTGGGTCTCCTCGTCCTTGAGGATGCTCTCGAGCAGCTCGCGCGTGCCGTTGTCCGCCACCTCGACGGCCAGTGCGATGGCCGTGTTGTAAGCCGAGACCGCGCCCTTTTCGGACTCGTAGTCGTTGCGGAGCTGGGTCTCCACCTCGGCTCCGATGTGGATCGGCCCGAGGTTCGAGACGATCGGCTTCCCCTCCAGGTAGAGGATGCGCCCGATGAGCTTCTCGGCGTGCTTCATCTCGTCGATGGCGCGCTTTTCGATGGCCTTGTGGAGCCTGGCATACCCCCAGTTGTCGCACATTTCCGAGTGCACCATGTACTGATTGATCGCCGTCAGCTCGTCCGACAGCAGCGCGTTGAGGGTTTCGAGGATCCTGTCGTTGCCCTTCATGCTCGCCTCCTGCTGAACCACGAGGGTAGGCCACCCGGCCGAGGGGAGTCAACACGGCCGGAGGGAAGGTAGGATCCCGCCCGGAGGGAGCATGAAGTCACTCACCCGTCACCTGACGTTCAACGTGCCGGAGCGTATGGCGTTCGTCAACATCACGCGCCACGTCGAGGAGGCGGTGCGCGAGTCCGGCGTGCAGGAAGGGCTCTGCCTCGTCAACGCCATGCACATCACCGCCTCGGTGTTCATCAACGACGACGAGCCGGGCCTGCACGAGGACTACAAGCGGTGGCTCGAGCAGCTCGCGCCGTACGATCCGAGCCCACAGCGCTACCGCCACAACCGCACTGGCGAGGACAACGGCGATGCCCACCACAAGCGCCAGATCATGGGGCGCGAGGTGGTTGTGGCGATCACCGGCGGCCGGCTCGACTTCGGTCCCTGGGAGCAAATCTTCTACGGCGAGTTCGACGGGCGGCGCCCGAAGCGGGTGCTGGTCAAGGTCATCGGGGAGTAACCCCCGCCGCCCGAGCGGTGGCGCGAGCCGCCCCGGTTCACTCGAACAGCGCCTCGACCGCCTGGTACTGGGTGTGAACCTTCTCGACCGCCTTCTCGAGCGCGGCCAAGGGGGTCTCGGCCGTCAGCGCCTGCAGCTCCGCGGTGGCCGCGCACAGCGAGGCGAACGCCGGCCTGAGCGCCGCCTCCTTGGCGGCGTGCCGCTTCGGCAGCTCGGCGGCTCGCAGCTCGGCGCAGCGGGCCGCGAGGCCGTCGGCGAGCGTGTCGATCCTCGCCGCGTCCTTGCCCGGCAGTGCCTTGTGGTACAGCTCGTAAAGCACCACGTGGTAGGCGTCGAGTTCCTTCATGGCGGGGCGGATGAGGCGCACGAGCCCCTCGAAGCGGGCGTGCAGCTCCTCCACGGCGTCGAGCGAGCCCTTCTCGTCGCTGGCCGCGAGTGCGGTCTTCATGGCGGCCGCTGCCGCCGCCAGCGCCTCGACGCCCTTCGTCCAGCTTTCCTGCTTGTCGCGCAGGATGCCGGGCAGCACGGCCTTCTGGACCGCAGCCACGTGCTGCTCGACCTGCGGGAGCAGCTCGCGCATCGAGGCGAGGTCCTTGTTCGGCCACGCCTCGTGCCAGAGCGGGTGGATGACCTCGTGCATCGCGTACAAGGCGGGGACCTCGGACGAGGTCTCGCCAGGCGCCGGCATCTGCTCCGCGGCAGCCGGCCCGATGGCGGCGACGAGCACGAAAACGGCGGTCATGAGGGTGAAGGCTCGCATGTTTTCTCCCGTGGCCTGGCCGGTCCCTTTCGCGCGGGCGCGCCGGCCGGCCGGCGCGCAGGATAGCAGAGCTGCTGTCGTGTTGACGTGTCATACGATCGTTTGAGATGATGCCGAAAGGGGGGATGCACATGCGCGCCACCGAGCAGCAACGAGATGGGTCCGGTCGCGAGGGCAGCTCCGAGACGCGGGAGCGGCTGTTGGATGTCGCGGAGCGCCTGTTCGCCGCGCGCGGGTTCGCCGCCACCTCGGTCAGGCGGATCACGCGCGAGGCGGCCTGCAACCTGGCGGCCGTGAACTACCACTTCGGCAGCAAGCTCGGGCTGTACGAGGCGGTGTTCCGCCGGCGGCTGGAAGCGGTGCGGGATCAGCGCCTGGCGGCGATCCGGCGGGCGGCCACGATCGAGCCCGGCCCGAACGCGCTCGAGGAGGTGCTGCACATCTTCGCGTCCTCGTTCATCGAGCCGCTGGTGGGCGAAAGCCACGGCCGGACGCTGACCGAACTCATGGGACGCGAAATGCTCGACCCGCATCTGCCGCCGGAAATGTTCCGCGGCGAGATTGCTGGCCCGGTGCAGCAGGCGTTCACCGAGGCGCTGTGCCGCACCACGCCGGGGTTGTCGGTGGAGGCCGCGCGGTTGTGCGTGCAGTCGATCACGGGGCAGCTCGTGCAGACGGCCCAGCGCTTTCGCCGGCAGTCGGCGGCGCCGATGGCAGGTCCTCCGCTCACCGTGGTGGTCGACCACATCGTGCGGTTTTCCGCGGCCGGAGTGCGCGCCTTTGTCGACGACGTGCCTCGAGAGCCTCGCGACGAGCGGTCGAAGCAGAGGTGAAAGGACGAGGTCAGTCATGAGATGGAGCGGTCCTTCCGTGGCCATGGCGGCCGTGCTCGCGGCCGTCCTGAGCGGCTGCGCCGCGCTCGGCCTGCGCGAGGCGACGGCGCCCCGCCCGGTGCCGCCGGCCCCCCAAACCGCGGCCTCCCTGGCGTCGCCGGAGCTGCCGCCGCGGGTCCGGCCTGCGGTGCCCGGGCTGGAGCTGGAGCCGGGCGCGACGTTCACGCTCGGCGAGGTGGTCGACATCGCGCTGTCGACGTCGCCCGCGACCCGGCAGGCGTGGCTGCAGGCGCGCGCCGCGGCCGCGCAGGCAGGGGCGAAGCGGGCGGCGTTCCTGCCGCGGGTCGAGCTGTCTGCCAGCGGAGTTCGCGGCCAGCAATCGCCCGACGGCCGCGAGGTCTCGCCCGCGTCGAGCTGGGGCCCGGCCGTGACGCTGTCGTACCTGCTGCTGGACTTCGGGGGACGGGCGGCGGGCGCTTCCGAGGCACGGCACGGCCTTCTCGCCGCCGACTGGAGCCACGAGGCGGCGATCCAGAACCTCGTGCTGGCCGTGCAGGAAACCTACTTCGCGTATCAGAACGCCAAGGCGCAGAGCGAGGCTGCGCGGGTGGCCGTGAGGCAAGCCGAGACGGCGCTCGAGGTGGCGACCGGCCGGCACGACGCCGGCGTCGCGACGATTGCCGACGTGCTGCAGGCGCGCACCGCGCTTTCCCAGGCGCGCTTCAACCTGGCCGGGGCCGAGGGGAGCGTGCTGACGCTGCGGGGCGCGCTCGCCACCGCCATGGGGCTGCCGGCCGATCTGCCGTTCGACATCGGCGATCTCTCGGGCGAGCCGCCGCTCGATGCGGTGGCGAACGAGGTCGAGCCGCTCATTCTCGAGGCGCTGCGGCGCCGGCCCGACCTCAACGCCAGCCGCGAGCTGGCGGCCAAGGCCGAGGCCAGGCGGCGCGCCGTGCGCTCGGAGGGGCTGCCGACCGTCTCGGTGGCGGCGACTGCCGGCCGCGCCTTCTACGACCCCGCGCCGTTTGCCCGCGACCGCGACAACTGGAGCGCCCGCCTGCTGGTCAGCTACCCGCTGTTCTCGGGGTACGAAAACGCCTGCAACCTGCAAAAGGCGAGCGAGGAGGCAGCGGCGGCCCGGGCCGGCAGCGAAGGGCTCGAGCAGCAGGTCGTCTTCCAGGTCTGGAGCGCTTACTACCGCTTGCGCACGGCCGCGGAGCAGGTGCGCGCCGCGCGCGATCTCGTGCTCTCGGCCGAGCGGTCCGATCAGGTCGCCCTCGGACGGTACAAGGAGGGCGTCGGCACCATCCTCGACCTGCTCACGGCGGAGACCGCGCTGGCCCGCGCCCGGGCCCAGGAGATCCAGGCCCGGGCCGACTTTTTCGTCGCCGCCGCCCGGCTCGCCCATGCTGTCGGCGCCGCCACTGTCGCCGACACCGCTCTCGTGACCGAAAAGAGGCAACCATGAAGCCGCTCACCGTTCGCCGTGCCGTACTGCTCGCCGTGCCGTGCCTGGCCGCCTTCTGGGGGTGCGGGGGCAAGGGCTCCACCGCGCCGCGGAGCCAGCCTCCGGTCCCGGTCACGGTGGCCCGGGCGGAGGTGCGCACCATGCCGCTCGCCGTGCGCGCGGTGGGCCACGTGGAGGCGATCGCGTCGGTGGCGATCCGCCCGCGGGTGGGCGGCGAGCTGCTCAGGGTCCACTTCGACGAGGGGCAGCCGGTGGCGGCGGGCCAGGTGCTGTTCACGATCGACCCGCGCCCCTACGAAGCGGCGCTGCGCGAAGCCGAGGCGCGCCTGGCCCGCGACCAGGCGCTGCTGTACAAGGCCGAGACCGACGTCGCCCGCTACGAGGACCTCGTCAGGCGCGACTTCGTGACGCGCGAGCAGTTCGACCAGCTCAAGGCGAGCGCCGAGAGCCTGCGGGCGGCCGTGGCGGCCGATGCCGCGACGATCGACAGCGCCCGGCTGCAGCTCGCTTACTGCACGGTCACCTCGCCGGTGAGCGGGCGCACCGGGGCCCTCGGCGTGAAGCCGGGCAATCTTGTCAAGGCCAACGACGACAAGGTGCTGGTGACCGTCAACCAGACGAGGCCGATCCACGCCGCGTTCGCGGTGCCGGGGGAGCAGCTCGGAGCCGTGCGCGGCAAGGCGGGCGACGGCCTGAAGGTGTACGCCCACCTCCCGGGCAGCGCCGGCGCCCCCGAGGTCGGGACGCTGGCCATGGTCGACAACGCGGTCGACCCGGCGACCAACACGGTCCTCCTGAAAGCCGTGTTCCCGAACGACGGTGAGCGGTTGTGGCCCGGGCAGTTCGTGGGCGTGGAAGTGGTGCTGGAGGAACAGGAAGGGCGCCTGGTCGTGCCGGCGGCGGCAGTGCAGACCGGGCAGAAGGGCACGTACGTCTGGGTCGTCGACGGCGACGGCAAGGCCGAGCTGAGGCCGGTGAGGCTGGCGCGCCAGGACGAACGCGACGCGGTGCTGGAAGAAGGTGTGAGGGTGGGCGAGACGGTTGTCACGGACGGCCAGCTCCGGCTGGTGCCGGGCGCCAGGGTGGAGGTCAAGGAAGGCCTCGGTGGCGCGCCCGGGAGCCGACCATGAACCTCTCGGCGCTGTTCATCCGCCGGCCGGTCATGACCACGCTGGTCATGCTCGGCATCCTCTTCTTCGGGGGGATGGCGTACACGCTGCTGCCCGTCTCCGACCTGCCCAACGTGGACTTCCCGACCATCGCGGTGTCGGCCTCGCTGCCCGGGGCCAGCCCCGAGACCATGGCCGCCTCGGTGGCGACCCCGCTCGAAAAGGAGTTCTCCACCATTGCCGGCATCGACTCGATGTCCTCGACCAACGCGCTGGGGAGCACGCAAATAACGTTGCAGTTCACGCTCGACCGCGACATCGACGCCGCGGCGCAGGACGTGCAGGCCGCCATCGCCCGCGCCAGCCGTCAGCTCCCGCAGGACATGCCGTTTCCGCCGACGTACCAGAAGGTGAACCCGGCCGACCAGCCGATCCTCTTTCTCGCCCTCACCTCGCCGGCGCTGCCGATGTACCAGCTCGACGAGTACGGCCAGACGATCATCGCCCAGCGCATCTCGACGGTCTCGGGGGTGGCGCAGGTGCAGGTGTACGGGTCGCAGAAGTACGCCGTGCGCATCCAGCTCGACCCCCGCAAGCTGGCGGCGGCGGGGATCGCGGTCGACGACGTGACGCGGGCGGTGCGGGCCAGCAACTCGAACCTCCCCACAGGCGTGCTGTGGGGCCCCGAGCGGGCGTTCACGGTGGAGACCAACGGCCAGCTCGAGACCGCTGCCGCCTATCGCCCGATCATCGTTGCCTATCGCCAGGGCAAGCCGGTGCGCCTCGAGGAGCTGGGGCGGGTGTGGGACAGCGTCGAGAACGACAAGACCGCGGCGTGGTTCGTCGACCAGCGGGCGATCGTGCTGGCGATCCAGCGCCAGCCGGGCACCAACACGGTGGAGGTGGCGCGCCGGGTCAAGGAGCTGCTGCCCTCGTTCCGGCAACAGCTCCCGGCCTCGGTGGACCTGCGGATCCTGTTCGACCGCTCGGACTCGATCCACGAGTCGGTCAACGACGTCAAGCTCACGCTGGTCATCACGCTGATCCTCGTGGTGCTGGTGATCTTCCTGTTCCTGCGCAACCTCGGGGCGACGGTCATCCCCTCCCTGGCGATGCCGATGTCGATCGTCGGGACATTCGCGGTGATGTACCTGCTCGACTTCTCGCTCGACAACCTGTCGCTGATGGCGCTCACGCTTTCGGTGGGGTTCGTCGTCGACGACGCCATCGTCATGCTCGAGAACATCGTGCGCCATATGGAAATGGGGAAGTCCCGCTGGCAGGCGGCGCTGGACGGCTCGAAGGAGATCGGCTTCACCATCGTGTCGATGACGATCTCGCTCGCTGCCGTGTTCATTCCGGTGCTGTTCATGGGCGGCATTGTCGGTCGCCTGTTTTCCGAGTTCGCGGTTGTCATCGGCCTGGCGGTGCTTATTTCCGGCTTCGTCTCGCTGTCGCTGACGCCCATGCTCGGGAGCCGCTTTCTGGCGCCGCCCCGGCACGAGGGTCACTCGCGGCTGTACAACCTGTTCGAGCGCTTCTTCGCCGGCCTGCTGGCGGTGTACGAGAAAGGCCTCGCCTGGTCGCTGCGGCACCGCCGGATCACGCTCGCTTACACCGCTGCCATGACCGTCGCGTTGCTGGTCCTGTTCCGGGTCATCCCCAAGGGGTTCGTGCCGGCACAGGATATCGGGATGCTGTTCGGCCAGACGGAGGCCGCGGAAGGCATCTCGTTCCGCGCCATGGTCGAGCACCAGCGGGCGGCGGCGGCGGTCGTGGCGGCGGACCCTGCGGTGGAGGCGTTCATGTCTTCGGCCGGCGGGCGGGGCGGCATGGGCGCCGCCAACACCGGGTTCTTCTTCGTGCGGCTCAAGCCCCGCTCCGAGCGCGACCTCACCGCCGAGCAGGTGGTCGAGCGGCTGCGCCCGAAGCTGGCCGCGATTCCAGGACTGCGCGCCTTCATCCAGAGCCCTCCGGCGCTCCAGGTGGGTGGGCGGATGACGAGATCCCAGTACCAGCTCACCCTCGCCTGCCCCGACACGCGGGAGCTGTACGCCGCGGCCCCGGAACTCGAGGCGAAGATGCGCGCCTCGCGGCTGCTGCAGGACGTCTCCACCGACCTCCTTCTCAAGAACCCGCAAATCAGGGTCGAGATCGACCGCGACCAGGCGGCGGCGCTGGGCGTCACGGCCCAGCAGATCGAAGATGCGCTGTACTCGGCGTACGGGCAGCGCCAGATCTCGACCATCTTTTCACCTACCAACCAGTACCGCGTTGTCATGGAGACGCTGGCGGAGTTCCAGTCCGACCCCCAGGATCTCCGACTGCTGCACGTGCGCTCCGCGCAGGGGCGGCTCGTGCCGCTCGACGCGTTGACCCGGCTGTCCACCGGCGTGGGCCCTCTCTCGGTCAACCACTCGGGGCAGCTTCCGGCCGTCACGTTGTCGTTCAACCTTCCCCCCGGCGTGGCACTCTCGCAGGCCACGGCCGAGGTCGAGCGCCTCGCCCGCGAGACGCTGCCCGCCACGGTCACCGCCGCCTTCCAGGGCACCGCTCAGGCGTTCAAGGCCTCCCAGCAGGGGCTCGGCCTGCTGCTGCTGGTGGCCATCCTCGTCATTTACCTGGTGCTGGGGATCCTCTACGAGAGCTTCATCCACCCCCTGACGATCCTCTCGGCGCTGCCCCTCGCCGGGCTCGGAGCGCTGCTGACGCTGCTGGTCTTCGGCTCCGACCTCAACATTTACGCGTTCGTGGGCATTATCATGCTGGTCGGACTGGTCAAGAAGAACGGGATCATGATGGTCGATTTCGCGGTCGAGGCGCAGCGGGCCGGCAAGCCGGTCGAGCAGGCCATTTACGACGCTTGCGTGATCCGCTTCCGCCCGATCATGATGACCTCGATGGCGGCGTTCTTCGGGACCTTGCCGATCGCCCTCGGGTTCGGCGCCGGTGCCGAGGCGCGCCGGCCGCTCGGGCTCGCCGTGGTGGGTGGGCTGCTCGTCTCGCAGTCGCTGACGCTGTTCGTCACGCCGGTGGTGTACGTGTGGATGGACCGTTTCCAGGTCTGGCTCGCCCGCGCCCTCCCGGCCGTCGCGGGATCGCGCGTTGAGACGGAGTGACGGGCAGACCACGACCGGTTTGTCCAGCCGGTCGCCACGGTCCTTGCTACGATGTGCGTTCGGAGGAGAGATGGGCCGCGTCCGCACGCTGCCGCGCTATTCGCTGGGTGAGGAGGTCGCCCACTCCGTGATCCACGGGGTGGGGATCGTGCTGGCCATCGGCGGGCTGGCGACGCTCGTCGCGTTCGCGGCGCTCAAGGGGACCGCGTGGCACGTCGTGGGGTGCGCCGTGTTCGGGGCGACACTCGTGCTCGCTTACACCGCTTCCACCGTGTACCACGCGATCCCGGCCAGCTTCGAGCGCGCCAAGCTGGTGCTCCGGGTGCTCGACCACTCCTCGATCTATCTGCTCATCGCCGGCACCTACACGCCGTTTTGCCTCGTCAACCTGCGCGGGCCGTGGGGGTGGTCGCTGTTCGGCGTGGTGTGGGGGCTGGCGGTGGCGGGGATCGTCTTCAAGGCGGTGCTCATCGGCCGACTGCGCGTGCTTTCCGTGGCGTTCTACGTGGTGCTCGGGTGGCTCGTCATCGTCGCCGCCCGCCCGCTCGCGCAGGCGCTGGCGCCGGGAGGGCTCGCACTGCTGTTCGGCGGCGGCGTCGCCTACACCGCCGGCGTGGCGTTCTACGCCGCCCAGAAGCTGCGCTATCACCACGCCATCTGGCACGCGTTCGTGCTCGCCGGCAGCATCCTGCACTTCTTCGCCGTGCTCCTTTACGTCGTGCCGCTCGCCGGGTAGCCGGCAGTTGACGGAAGTCAAGGACAACCGAGAGACGTCGTTCGAACCTCGAGACGGGGCAGCTGGTATCGGCGCCCCGAGGAGGTGGAGGATGACCACGGGTCGACTGAAGTGGATCGCCGTCGTCTGCTTCGTGGTGGCCATGGCCGGGCTGCTGGGAGGCGGGTGGGCGATCCGGGAGAAGCTGGCGCCGTATCCCGACAAGGTGGTGGGGCCTGACGGCGCCGTGCTGTTCACCAGGGCCGACATCCTGGCCGGGCAGGACGTGTACCAGCGGTACGGTCTCATGGACCACGGCAGCGTCTGGGGGCACGGCTCGCAGCGCGGCACCGAGTTCTCGGCCGTGAGCCTGCACGAGTGGGGTCGGGCGGTGCAGGCCGAGCTGGCGGCGGCCCGGCACGGTACCGCGCCCGAAGCCCTGGGACCTGCCGAGCGGCAGGCGCTGGACGCTCTGGTGGCAGCTGAAATGAAGGCCAACCGCTACGACGAGGCCACCGACACGCTGCAGCTCACCGCGGCGCAGGTGAAGGGGCTGGAGCGAGTGGCGGCGTTGTGGGAGCGTGCGCTGGGGGAAGGCGACCCGCGCTACGGTTTTCTTCCCAACACGGTGCCGACGCCCGAGGAGCGGACGCAAATCGCGCGCTTTTTCGCCTGGACGGCATGGGCCGCGGTGGTCAACCGCCCCGGGGAGGACTACTCGTACACGTCCAACTGGCCACCCGACAAGCTGGTCGGCAACGTCCCGAGCGCCGAGACGTACATCTGGTCGATCGGTGGCGTGCTGTCGCTGTTTGTCGTGCTGGGCCTGTTCATTTACTTCGTGCACAGCTACGAGCTGTGGTACGGACCGGCCAAGGGCGTGCCGCTGGCCCAGAAACTTATCGACGCGCCGCTCACGCCCAGCCAGCTCCGCGCCGCCAAGTTCTTCCTCGTCGTGATCCTGCTGTTCCTGCTGCAGACCGCGTTCGGCGGCCTGCTCGCACACTACACCGTGCATCCTGGCAGCTTCTACGTCGAGGAAATCGCCGGCTTCATCCCGTACTCGTGGGCGAAGAGCTGGCACCTGCAGCTCGCCATCTTCTGGATCGCCACCACCTGGGTGGCCTCGGCGATCTACCTGGCCCCGGTCATCGGGGGGCGCGAGCCAGCCAAACAGGGGCTGCTCGTGCAGTTGCTGTTCGGCGCCATCCTGCTCGTGGCGGTGGGGTCGCTGGCAGGCCAGGTCCTCGGCATCAAGGGCAAGCTCGGCGAGTGGTGGTTCTGGCTCGGCCACCAGGGGTGGGAGTACCTCGAGCTGGGACGCCTGTGGCAGATCCTCCTGTTTGTCGGGCTGATCGCCTGGTTGGGGATCGTCTACCGCGCCGTGGGGCACCTGCTCCGCCCCGGCAGCTCGACCACCTCGCCCGACTACCGGGCGCTCGTCGTCTTCTATGTATTCTCGGCGATCCTCGTCGTGGCGTTCTACGGTTTCGGGCTGTTCTACGGGCGCGGCTCGCACCTCACCGTGGCCGACTACTGGCGCTGGTTCGTAGTCCACATCTGGGTGGAGTCGATCTTCGAGTTCTTCGGCGTTGCCGTGATTGCGCTCGTGATGGTGGCCATGGGGTTGGTGTCGGCCAAGGCGGCGCTGCGCGTCGCGTACTTTACGGCGGCGATCACGTTCCTGTCCGGCATCCTCGGAACCGCCCACCACTACTTCTGGTACGGCGGCCCCTCGTTTTGGCTGGCGGTCGGCTCGGTGTTTTCGTCGATGGAGCCGGTGCCGCTGTTCGGGCTCGTGGTGCGGGGGATGATGGAGTACCGGTCGGTGCGCAAGGAAGGCGCCGATTTCCCGTACCGCTGGCCGCTGTACTTCCTGGTCGCCGCCTCGTTCTGGAACTTCCTCGGCGCCGGGGTCTTCGGGTTCCTGATCAACCTCCCGATCGTGAACTACTTCGAGCACGGCACCTACCTCACGATGAACCACGGCCACGCGGCGCTGTTCGGCACCTACGGGATGCTCTCGATCGCGTTGCTGCTGTTCTCCTGGCGCGGGCTGGTCAAGCGCGAGGCATGGAACGACGGGCTGCTCAAGCTCTCGTTTTGGGGACTCAACGCCGGGCTGTTCATGATGACGCTCGGGACGCTGTTCCCGGTCGGGATCGTCCAGACCTGGACGGCCTACAAGGACGGCCTGTGGGCGGCGCGCGACGCCTCGTTCTTCGAGCGCGGCCTCGTGCAGCTCATCGGCAGCGTGCGAGCGCTGCCCGACCTGGCGATCATCCTGCTCGGCGTCGTCCCGCTGGCGATCTTCCTGCTCCGGACGTACCCGAAGCTGAAGGCGGAGGGGATCGACGAGGGCGAGTCGGTGTGGAAGCGGCTGGGGGTCGAGCCGTAAGCGCGGCGTGGCCCTGCGGGGGTGCGGCCCCGGCGGCGCAAGCCTCCGGGGCCGCGGCGTTGTTGGGGGGGTTCACCTCGAGGTCGCTGGGCGGGCGGGCCGGGGCCGCCGGCGCCCGTCGAGAAGGTGGCGCACCGCCAGGATCGGGTGCCGCCAGAGCATGCGCGGGCCGGCCCAGCGCATGACTTCGCGAATGCGCTCGCGCATCGCCGGGGCGTAGCAGTGGACCGGGCAGTCGGCGCACGTTGGCTTGTCCTCGCTGAACGGGCAGCGAGCGAGGCGGCCGGCGGCGTACTCGCCGAGCGCGCGGCACTCGCCGCACGGCTCCGGCCCGCCGTGGCGAGCCCGGCAGTACAGCCGGATCATCGCCAGCACCGTCCGCCGCTCCCGATCGAGCCGCCCGCTCGCCCCCATGCCGACAGTATCGGCATTCGGGCACGGCCGCGCCTTGATCGGAATCAATGCTGGCCGGAACCCCGGCTCGAGCTCGAACGTACTGCAGGGTGAAGGAGGGGCACCGGCGGGAGGGTGCGATGATCGACCTCTTTGGCTTTCCGGCTGTGTCGATCCTCGGCGGCGTACTGGGTCTGGGGCTCGCAGGAACCGTCTTCTGGGTGTGGATGCTCATCGACTGCGTGACGAAGGAGCCAAACGGCAGCGACAACCGGATCGCCTGGGCGCTGGTCATCGCCTTCACGCACGTCGTGGGAGCGCTCGCCTACCTGCTCGTGCGGCGCCCGGAACGCGTGCGGCTGTACGGGCAGTAGCTGGCCCACCGGCGGCCCGACCCCGAAGACATGCTTGCGTGCGGGCCGGCAGCGGCACGCATATGGAAGCCAGAGTGAGCCCTTGACAACCCGGCTGCGAGAGGCAATACTACAAACGTCGTAACTATGCTACGTGCATTGCGGAGGTGAGGATGGGATCACATCAATACCCCGAGCTGTCGCGGGCCGAGCTGGACCTGATGAAGATCCTCTGGGCGGGCGGGAGCCTTTCGGCGCGCGAAATCCACGAGCGGATCCCCGCCGAGCTGGGCTGGGCATACACCACGACCCGCACGGTGCTGGATCGCCTCGTCACCAAGGGCGTCGTGCGACGGGAGAGCGTCCACGGGATCAACGTCTACACCCCCCTCATGACGCGCCTGCAGGGACTGGCCCGCCTGATACGGGATTTCGCCACGCGCGTCGCCGAAGTGGAGCCGGCCGCGGTGGTCGCGCTGTTCGCGAGGCAGTCCCGCCTGTCCCCGGCCGAGCTCGAAGAGCTTGCGGAGCTCCTTCGGGAGGCGTCCGCGGAAGGGAGCGCTGACCGTGCCTGACCCACACGCCTCGGCGTTCGACGTGCTGCTGCACGCGGTCGCCTGGAACTCGGTGTACGCCGCGCTCGCGGCGGCGGTGCTCGCGAGCGCGCTCAAGCTCGCTCGCGTGCGCTGGCCAGCAGCCTGGGAGGCCGTGTGGTGGCTGGTGCTGCTGCGGCTCGTGCTGCCCCCGTCGCTGTCCAGCCCCTTTTCGGCGCGCGCTCTCCTCGCCGGCGCCTGGGCGTGGCTCGAGCCCGGGGCAGCCGAGCCTCCCCTGGCTGCGCCGGTCGAGGTTTCCGTGGCGTTCTCACCGGCCACAGCCCCGGCCTCAACCACCGGCCTCACCTGGACGGTGGCGATCTGCGGGCTGTGGGCAATTGGCGCGGCGCTGACCGCGACCTCGATCGCCTGGCAGCTCTGGCGGCACAGGCGGATCGCCGCCTCGGCCGTCCCGGTCGCCGATCCCGACCTCGTGGCAGCAGGCGAGCGATGGCGGCTGAGGCTGGGAGTGCGCCGCCCGGTGGTGATCACCGCCTCCGACGCCTGCCTTTCTCCCTTCGCGGCCGGGCTGGCTCGCCCCCGGGTCTTCCTGCCCGAGGCCGTGGCGGCCTGGCCCACCGCGCGAGTGGAGCCGGTGATCGCCCACGAGATGGCCCACCTGGCCCGCTGGGACGAGCTGCGCATCCTGCTGGCCGGTCTCGTGGCCTCGCTCCACTTCTTCAATCCGCTGGTCTGGATCGCGCTGCGCCGGCTCGCCGTCGCCCGCGAGCAGGCGTGCGACGAGCGGGTCCTGCAACTGCGCGCGTTTTCCGCTTCCAGCTATGCCGAAAGCCTGCTTTCGGTGCTGCGCCTTCCCGTGCTCGGGCCGGTTTCGGAACGAGCCTTGCTTGGACTCGCCTCAGGAAAGGAGACGATCAGGATGCGACTGTTTGCGATTCTCGGTGAACCGGCGCGGAGACCTCATCTGGCCGTGCTGCTCGTCTGTGCCGTCGGGGTGGGAGCGTTCCTTCTGCCGATGGGTCGAGCCGTCAACGCGGATCCGACCCCCGCGCCGTCCCCCACCGCCGCGGTCGAACCCTCGCCGGCCCCTCCCAAGGTTTCGCAGTTGCCGAAAGAAATCGACGGCGAGCCCGTTGTCGTGATCGACGAGTCGATAACGCCTCCGGTCCCGACCCTCCAGGGGCCCCCGGTGTACACGGAGGAGGCTCGCAAGGCCAGGGTCCAGGGCGTCGTCATCCTCAAGACGGTCATCGACACGGCCGGTGTCGTGAGGGATGTCGAGGTGCTGCGCGGCTTGCCGATGGGTCTTACGGAAGCAGCGGTGGAGGCGGTCGAGCAGTGGCGGTACGAACCCGCAAAGCGCGACGGCCGCCCGGTGCCGGTCTACCTCACCGTCACGGTCCAGTTCTCGCTGCGCGAGGACCCGCCGGGGTCCCCGGGAGAGCTGTCCATCCTCTATTCCCAGAACGAGCCCCTGTCAATGGAGCGAACACGGGCGATCCTGAAAGCCGTCTTCCCGGTTCTCGTCGCACTGCGCTCCCCCGAGCTCAAGCGGGAGGAACAGACGATCCAGGACAACCGCTTCCGCCTCGTGGCAACAACCGATTCGATGGACCGGGTCAAGGGCTATCTGGCCGTGCTCGAAAACTCGCCACTCTTTCGCAATGCGACGCTGGGATCGAGCGAACCGGTCGACGGCCGCTTCCGCATCGTCATCGAAGCCGAGTTCGTCCCGGATGCCATCCCCACTCCCGCTCCTCCCATGTAGTGGCTGGTGACTGGTGGCTGGTTCCCCCTCCCACCCAGGCGCCCGTCCCCATCCGGCCAGGCCTTCGACCTTCGACTTTCATCCGGGCGGGAGGCGGAGGGCGGGCGGCGGCTCACACCTCCCGGTGCTCGGTGCGGGCGATGATCTCCTCCTGCAGCGCCGGGGAGAGGTCGCAGAAGTAGTCGGAGTAGCCCGCGACCCGCACGATGAGCCCGCGGTGGGCGTCGGGGTCGGCCTGAGCGCGGCGCAGCGTCTCGGCGCTCACGACGTTGAGCTGGATGTGGTGGCCGTCGGCGCGGAAGTACGAGCGCACGAGCTGGGCCACGCGGGCGATCCCTTCCTCGCCCTGTAGCACCGCCGGTGTGAACTTCATGTTGAGCAGGGTGCCGCCGGTCTTGATGTGGTCCATCTTGGCGGCGGAGCGCAACACGGCCGTGGGGCCGCGCCGGTCCGCGCCCTGCACCGGCGAGATCCCTTCCGACAACGGCGCACCCGCACGCCGGCCGTCGGGCGTGGCGCCGCACACCGAGCCGAAGTAGACGTGGCAGGTGGTGGGGAGCATCTCGAGCCGGTGCACGCCGCCGCGCGCCGAGGGGCGCCCGTCGATGGCGCGGAACGCCGCGTCGAACACCCGCGCCATGCAGGCGTCGGCCGCGTCGTCGTCGTTGCCGTACTTGGGCATGCGGTGCCACAGGCGCTGCCGCAGCGGCTCCTGCCCCGCAAAGTCGCTGTCGAGCGCCGCCACGAGTTCGGGCAGCGTCAGCGCGCGCTCGGTGAAGACGAGCCGCTGCACGGCCGCCAGCGAGTCGGCAATGGTGCCGATCCCCACCGCCTGGATGTAGGTGTTGGTGTAGCGGGCGCCGCCGGCGTTGTAGTCGCGGCCGCGGGCGATGCAGTCGTCGATGAGCACCGACAGAAACGGCGCCGGCATCTCGGTCGCGTACAGGCGCGAGATGACCTGGTTGCCGCGGATCTTGACGTCCACGAGATGTCGCAACTGCGTCTCGAAGGCGGCGAACAGCGCCTCGAACGACTCGAAGCTCGCCGGGCCGCCGGTCGGCGGTCCGAGGCGTACGCCGGTCCGCGGGTCCACGCCGTCGTGCAGCGCCAGCTCGAGCACCTTGGGGAGGTTGAAGTAGCCAGTGAGGATGTACGCCTCTTTGCCGAACGCCCCCACCTCCACGCACCCCGAGCACCCGCCGGCCCGGGCGTCCTCGACCGTCTTGCCCTGGCGGAGCTGCTCGGCGACCACGGCATCGGCGTTGAACAGGGAAGGAAACCCGTACCCCTTGGCGACGACGCGCAGGGCGTGCGCGAGCACGGTGTCGGGGGTGCGGCGCGACACCTGCAGGTTGGAGGACGGTTGCAGCAGGTGCATCTCATCGACGACCTCGAGCAGCAGGTGCGTGAGCTCGCTGGATCCGTCGCCACCGTCGGGCAGCAACCCGCCCAGGTCGATGTTGGCAAAGTCGGTGTACGTCCCGCTCTCGGCCGCGGTGACCCCCACCTTGGGCGGGGCCGGGTGGTTGTTGAACTTGACGAAGAAGCACTCGAGGAGTTCGCGCGCCCCTGCCTCGGTGAGGGTGCCGTCAGCGAGACCCTGGCGGTAGAACGGCAGCAGGTGCTGGTCGAGGTGCCCCGGGCTGAACGAGTCCCAGCCGTTGAGCTCGGTGATCACCCCGAGGTGGCAGAACCAGTACGCCTGCAGCGCCTCGTGGAAGTCGCGCGGGGCGCGCGCGGGGACGTGGCGGCAGACGCGGGCGATGCGCTGCAGCTCCGCGCGCCGCTGCGGCTCGCGGCACGCCGCGGCGAGGCTGTCCGCCAGCTCGGCGTGGCGCTCGGCGAAGCGGATCGTGGCGCCGCACGCGATGTCCATCGCCAAAAGCTGCTCGCGCTTGTCGGCCGCCTCGGGGTCGGCGACAAAGTCGAGGGCGGCCAGGCTGCGGGCGATGTCGGCCTTGAAGTCGAGCAGCCCTCGCCGGTAAATCTTGTCGTCGAGCACGGTGTGGCCCGGCGCGCGTTGCTCCATGAACTCGGTGAACGCCCCGACGGCGTAGGCCTGCTTCCAGTCCTCCGGCAGCCGCTCGAACATCCGGTCGCGCAGCGAACGCCCCTGCCAGAACGGGATGACCGTGCGCTCGTACGCCTCGAGGCACTCTGCGGGCACGCGGTAGGAGGTGAGCGGCCGCGCGTCCAGGATGCGCAGGTCGTCGAGCGAGTGGCAGGTCAGCTCAGGGTAGGTGGGCACCTGCTTGGGCGCCGGGCCGCGCTCGCCGACGATGAGCTCCTCGTCGCCGATCCAGATCGTCTTGTGCTCGCACAGGTGGGCGTACGCGAGGGCGCGCAGCACCGGCGTCGAGTGCCGGCCGAGGTGGTCGCGGTAAAACTCTGTCAACAGCAGCGCGCGCTCGGCCGAAATCGTCGGCACGGCATCGAGGCTGGCCTGGCGCAGGCGGGCGGTACGGTCGTTCATCGTCATCCTCCGATCGTGACGGTGACCCCGGACGGGTGGAAGAGTGCAGCGAGTGCGGCCATGCGCTCGGGAGAGGGCGCGGCCAGTGCGGAGTGGCAGGCCGGGCGCCCGAGGCGGCCCAGCTTGCCGGTGCCGGTCGGGTGGTAGGGCAGCAGGCTCACCCGCCGGACTGCGGGCAGGGAAGCGGCGAGGCGAGCGGCATCGCGGAGCGAGCCCTCGTCGTCGGTGTGGCCGGGCACGATCGGCAGGCGCAGCCACACCTGCACCCCGAGCGAGGCAGCGGCAGCGAGGTTGTCGAGAATCGGCGCCAGCGGTGCGCCGGTCAGCTCCTCGTGTCGCCGCGGGTCGAGGTGTTTGAGGTCCCACAGCAGCAAGTCGGCGCGTCCTGCCACCGCCTCGACGACCTCGCGCGGCGCCAGGCCGCAGGTGTCCACCGCCGTGCGCAGGCCGGCCCGCCGGCAGGCGTCCAGACAGGCGAGCAGGAAGGCGGGCTGCGCCAGAGGCTCGCCGCCGGAAAACGTCACCCCACCGCCGGACTCGTCGTAAACCAGGCCGTCGCGCCGGACCTCGTCGAGCACCTCTGCCACGCTCATCGTGCGCCCGGCGATCTCGCGGGCCCCCGACGGGCAGGCCCCGGCGCAGCGCCGGCACCCCTCGCAGCCGCCCGTCCCGAGCACGCTTCCGGCGGGCAGCGGGCCGCCCGCGCGCGGGCACACCTCGACGCACGCGCCGCAGCCCAGGCAGCGCTCGGGCCGCACCAGCACTTCCGGCTCGAACGCCAGGCCTTCCGGGTTGTGGCACCACGAACAGCGCAGCGGGCACCCCTTGAAGAACACGGTCGTGCGCACGCCGGGGCCGTCGTGGAACGAGCCCCTCTGGACGTTGAAGACCGTGCCGAGCGAAGCCGACACCGAGACCTCCGCTGGCAGCGTACGCCGTCGCGCGCCGGGCGTCTTGTACGATTGGGAAGACGGCAATGGGGAACCGGCACACCGGTACGACGGCATGGTCTTCCGAGGTGGTGGAAGGCCTCTTCGACCGCCTGCCCGACGTGGTGTTCTTCGCCAAGGACACGGCGGGCCGGTACACGGCGGTCAACCTCACGCTGGTGCGGCGGCTCGGGCGACGAGCCAAGAGCGAGCTGCTGGGCAGGACCACCGTGGAACTCTTCTCGCCGCCGCTGGGCGAGCGCTACCTTGCCCAGGACCTCGCGGTCTGCCGCAGCGGGCGGGCAATCGCGGGGCTGCTCGAGCTGCACCTCTACCCGGACGGCACCGAGGGCTGGTGCATCACGGAAAAAACGCCGCTTTTCGACCCGTCCGGGGCCGTGACCGGTCTCGTGGGCACCTCCCGTGATTTGCACGCTCCCGCCTCTGGCAAAGCGTCGCTGGCCGGCGTGGCGGCGGCCGTGGACACGATCCGGCAGCGCTGCGCCGGGCCGCTGCGGGTCGAGGACCTGGCCGCGGCGGCGAACCTCTCGGCCTACCAGCTCACGCGGCGGGTGCGAGCCGTGTTCGGGCTCACCCCGGCCCAGCTCATCATCAAGACGCGCATCGACATGGCGCGGCAGTTGCTCGCCGAGACCGAAACCCCACTCGCGGAAGTCGCGCTGGCCTGCGGCTACTGCGACCAGAGCGCGTTCACCCGTCAGTTCCACGCCTGCGTCGGGCTCACCCCGGCGGGGTACCGGCGGCGCGCGCGGCCGTGATCACCCGCGGCGCGCCAGCACATCGCGCACCTTGCGGGCCAGCTCCTCGATGCCGTAGGGCTTGGCGATGAACGCGACGCGACGGTCGGGGGGAAGCTGGGCGGTGACGAACGCCTCGGCGTACCCCGAAGAGAAGAGGAAGAGCGGGGCGTCGGGCCGCGCCTGCACTGCCTCGAACAGCTCGCGCCCGCCCATGCGCGGCATCACCACGTCGGTCAGCACGAGATCGACCCTCGTGTCGCCGTGCTCCAGCACTTGCAGGGCCTCCTGCCCGTTGGCGGCGGAGAGGACCAGGTAGCCGAGGCCGCCGAGGATCTGCAGCAGGGTCGAACGCACCTCGGGCTCGTCCTCCACCACCAGGATGGTCTCGCGCCCGCCTTCGGCCGGAAGGCCTCGAGGCTCCGCCGGGTGTCGCGCCGCTGCCGGCGTCGCCGGCAGGTAGATCCTGAACGTCGTGCCCTTGCCGGGGGCGCTGTCGACCTCGACCGTACCGTTGTGCTGCCGGACCACCCCGTAGGCGACGGCGAGGCCGAGACCGGTGCCCTCACCGACCGCCTTGGTGGTGAAGAACGGCTCGAACACATGCGGCAGGTCGTGGGAAGGGATGCCGGTACCGGTGTCGGAGACGGTGAGCAGGACGTACCGGCCGGGCCCGAGCCCCGCCACGGGCGGAACGGCACCGGGGTCGATCCACACGTCTTCAGTGCGGATCGAGATCGACCCTCCCTCCGGCATGGCGTCCCGAGCGTTGACGCAGAGGTTGACGAGGATTTGCGTGAGCTGGCCGCGGTCGCCTCGCACCGGCCCGATCGCCGTGTCGGCCGCGAAGTCGATGTCGATGTGCTCGGGGATCATGCGGCGCAGCATCGGTAGCGCCCCGCGGACCACCTCGTTGAGGTCGAGGTCCACACTTTCCAGGACCTGCTTGCGGGCGTACGCGAGCAGCCCCCGCGTCAGCTCGGCGGCGCGCTCCGCCGTGCGTTGGATCGTGGACAGCTCGTCCTGCGCCGGGTGGCTGGGCGGCAGCGCCCGCTGCGCCAGCTCGGTCGAGCCCAGGATCGCGGTGAGCAGATTGTTGAAATCGTGCGCGATTCCGCCGGCGAGCTGGCCCACGGCCTCGAGCTTCTGGGCCTGCTGGAGCTGGCGCTCGAGCGACTGGCGGGCGGTGAGGTCGGTCATCGTCCCCACCATCCGCGCCGCGTGCCCCTCCGAGTCGCGCACGATGAGGCCGCGATCGAGCACCACCGCCCATTCTCCCGACTTCCGGCGGATCCGGTACTCCGAGGAGAACACCTCGCCGGTCGCCACGGCGGCGCCGAGCTCGGTTCCGACCCGGGGCGCGTCGTCGGGGTGGATGAGGCGTTCCCACGCCTCGATCGAATCGCCAAACTCCTCCAGCGACCATCCCAGCACGCGGACCACGGCCGGGCTCCAGACGATGCGGCCGGTGACGATGTCCCAGTCGTACATGATCTCCTGCGTGGCCTGCAGCGCCAGGCGGTAGCGCTCCTCGCTCCGGCGCAGCGCCTCGTTCATTGCGCGTTCCGCCGTGACGTCGGAGATGAACCCCTCGAGCGCGAGAAGCTCGCCGTCGGGCCCGTAGACGCCGCGCCCGCGCTCCCAGACCCACTTCACCCCGCCTGCCGCGGTGACGATGCGATAGGTGAACTCATAGGGCCTGCCGAGCGAGAGCGCCTCCTCGACCTCGCGGTGCAGCCGCTTCCGGTCCTCGGGGTGGACCACCTCGTCGTAGGAGACGACCGCATTGCCCAGCAGCTCCGCCGGGGTGTAGCCGGTGAGCTCCTGGCAGCCCTCGCTCACCAGCTCCATCGTCCAGGACTGGTCGTTCCGGCAGCGGTACGCCATGCCCGGCAGGTTGGACATGAGCGTGGTGAGCTGGCGCTGGCTTTCGCGCACCGCCTGCTCGGTGCGCTTGCGCTCGATCGCCTGGGCGACCTGGTTGGAGACGTAGACCAGCAGGTCCCGCTCGGCCTCACCGTAGCGCACCTCGTGCGAGTAGGTCTGGATGGCCAGCACGCCGATCGTGCGATCGCGCACCCGCAGCGGCACCCCGAGCCAGTCGACGCTGGGGGCGCCGACCGAGTCGACCTCCCCCGCCGCCAGCAGCCGGTCAAACACCTCGGGAGTCGCCAGCAACGGCTGCCCGGTGCGCAGGACATACGCCGTGAGCCCTCGGCCCACCGGCAAGCTGTTGGCCGGCGGGTCATCGACCTCGTCCACGAAGTACGGGAAGGAGATGAGGCCGGTCGCCTCGTCCTGGAGGGCAATGTAGAGGTTGGCCGCGGGTGCCAGCCGCATGAGGATGCGATGAAGGCGGGGATACAGCGAGTCGAGGTCCTCCGCGGCGTGGGCCGCCTCGTCGATCTCGAACAACGCCGCCTGCAGCTCTGCCGCCCGGCGCCTTTCGGTCACGTCGGTGATCGCCGCGACGACAACCGGCCTGTCGCTGAGCGTCGTCCGGATCACGCCGAGGTCGCACCAACGAACCTCGCCCTGGCGCGTCACGAGGCGCGCCTCGTGGTGGGTCGGGAGGCCGGTTTCGCCCGTGCCATCGGGTGGCGGCCACAGGGGGAGCCCCGGGACATCGTCGGGGTGGAACAGCCCCGTCGGGTCGAGACCTGGGAGATCCTGCCGTGTGTAGCCAGTCAGCCTCTCGGCGGCGGCGTTGGCGTAGGTGAGGCGACCCTCCTGGAGGATGACGATCGCCAGGGGAGCCGTCTCGGCGAGAGCGCGGAAGTGCTGTTCGCTTTCGCGCAGAGACAGCTCGGCCCGCCGCAGCTCCGCGAGCCGCGCGGCGAGGCGTCGGTGTGACCACAGCAGCCAGGCGAGGACGACCAGGAACAGCGCGGCGACCGCGACGAGGTGCCACACGTCCGAGGGCTGGACGAGCGCCTCCGGACTCATTGGCGGGCCCTTCGCGTGCGGCAGCGCGCAGTCTCGCCGTCTCTTGGCGGATCGTGCGAAAGACAGCGTCGCGGCGGTGCTGGCATGGACAGAGAGGCGAGCATACAGAACCTCGTTGTAGACTCCCTCCACACTCTACCGCGCCCCTGCCCCGAAAGCCAGCCTCCCGGTTACTCGTCCCTGTTGTCTGGTCCACCCATGATGAAAGACTTCCTGGATGGAGAGAATGGAGTTGTAGGACGAGCTCGGCGGAGCGTAGGGGGAAGCGCGGCGCCCAGTTCGGTGAACGGCTTCGTCGAGTGTGTGTCGACCCAGGCTTGGGGTGGGCCGTGCCTGACAATACTCTTGCCTTCACTTCTTGACCGTCATCCTGGCGTCGTCCACGCCACGGCACCACTGCTCGTTCAGGCACTCCTCGCGCCTGCAGCCGATGCAACTCTCCGCGAAGGCGTTCTGCATCGGGGCGGCCCGGGTGGAGGCACCGAACCTCGACACCGTCGACCTCTCGCCGAGGGACCTCGTGCACCATCCAGTGGCCCCATCGCCGATGTCCGTGCCCCAAGGCCACAAGCCGCGACCGCACGGAGGGGCCGGAGATCGTCGCCGCCGTCGAGCACACGGTTCGCACCATCCCGGGCGTCACGGAAGGCAGCCTTCAGCTCGAGTGGAACCCCCCTGCAACCCGACGACCGACGCCTCCGACGAGGTCGAAACCGAGCTTGGGATCCGGGACTGGGTCCCGGGCGGCCTCACTTCGCTTGAATCCCTCGCAGCTTCACCGTGCCGCTCGACCCGCCGGCCCGCCACGGCACCTCGGCTGCGCCCTCGCCAGTCACCCTGGTGGTCCGTCTGGCGGTCAAGCGGATCGTCGAGGAGGCCCGAGAGGGCGTCGTCCGGGAGCTTCTCGGACGGGAGTATGACGCCCGGCGAGGGGAGAGAAGAGGCTACCGCAACGGCTACCGGAAGGGGCGACTTCTCACCGGCGAGGGTGAGGTCCGCTACGCGGTGCCGCAGGTACGGGACGCCGACGTCACTCCCATTTCGGAGCTGCGGGAGCGGATGTCGGGCCGCACGGAAGCGGTGGAGAAGCTGGCGATCGAGATGTACGCCCGAGGGTGCTCCACCCGCGACATCGAGGCGATTTTCGCCGATGAAAAGGGACGCAGCCTCCTCTCCCGGACGGCGGTCAGCGAGGTCACCGAGGCCCTGTGGGAAGAGGACGAGGCGTTCGCCACGCGCGAGCTCTCGGACGTCAAGCCGTTGTTTCTCTTGCTCGATGGTATTGCCGAGCAGCTCTAGCCGGGGGCCAAGCGGGAGGCGGTCCTTGCCGCCTGGTGCATCACCTGGGAGGGGAAGAAGGTCCTGATCCACCTGGCACCGGGGAGCAAGGAGGCGACCGAGTGTGCCGTGGAGTTCCTCGAGGACTGCACGCGGCGAGGACTTTCGAGTCCGGTGCTGGTGGTCACCGACGGAGCGGCGGGGCTGATCCGCGCCGTCGAGACGTGTTTCCCGGCCTTTTTGCGGCAGCGGTGTCTGGCCCACAAGATGCGGAACATCGCGGCCACGCTGCCGGATTCGGCGCGAGCGGAGGTCACCCAGGCGGCTCGGGCCGCCTCCCAGGCGCCCTCGCCCGCCATGGCGCGGCTCCTGCGGGACGACCTGGTCCAGCGCTACCAAAAGGCCTACCCGACGGCGGTACGGTGCTTTCAGCTGAGGGGTATCCGGATCGACGAGCTCGAGCTCGCGCAGCTCGAACGGCTGCGCGTGCAACTGATCGAGAAGCGCAGGGAGGCGACCAAGAAGGCCAAGAACGAGAACTCGGGCTCAGCCCCACCACCTTTTTGCAGCAAGGACCGGACTTGACCAGCTCCTCAGGCGTCCGCCCGGCGCGCACAAGCTCGATCATCTGCCGCCGATACTCCGGCGGGTACGCTGGTCGTGTCCGTGGCATCTCCTCACCTCGCTATGTCCTGCGCCGTGGCCTGTGGAGTTGTGGAAAACGCGGTCCCTTCCCCGTTTCCCACAGCCCCCACAGACCCTACGGCGACAAACCTATCCTACTGTCCACCGAAACGGGGCAGGCCCAAACGAAAGGAGGCTGCGACGGCAACGACGAGTTTCTTGTACCACGCTTTGGGACTCAAGGGCCACCGACACCGTCGGACGGAGTAGGTGGCCGGGGCGATCCGCTACCACGTGGAATTGGGGCCCCATCACGGAAGTTGCCGTGGATGCGGAGCGCCGTGC